>CAYQPW010000019.1:0-50438 GCA_964419565.1 uncultured bacterium | reverse complement strand
ATTGCAGATCGTGCCGGTCGGTGTTGTCCCGCTCGCCGTAACATTATACGGGTCAGCTGCATTGTTCGCAGTATCACCTACTGTGACAGTACCAAAATCACCGGAATTGTCATTTATCGTTATATATGGCGAAGCGGTCATGAGTGTTGAACTAACATCCATCGCGTCAGCAGCTCCTTCGTTCTTTATAGTGATCACGAGGTCGGCGCTCTCCCCAGGATCAAGTATCCCATTATTGCCATCCATAACAGTACAGTGCTCATATAACAGCGTAGGTAGAGGATTTATGTATTGGTATAATGAGTAATCCCAATCTCCCGCGAGATATGCCAGGTTGAGATTGAAGTCAACAAGATGCATCAATGGTGCAGAAGCAGACGCTGCTACAGTAAACACTGCATCGATTGTATCGCCCGGGGCCATGTCACCCAAGTTGGCCGTACCACTCACGACTGTTACATATGCATCCGAAGTAGATAATGTCGCTACCGAACTCTCAGCTGTATCACTTGCCTGGTTAAAGACCGGGACAATAAGACTCACCTCCTCACCACTCTCCCACAAGCCATTACCATTGCCGCCGGGTGCAGGATCGTCAATCCAATGTGCAAGAGGGCGTAAGTTAAATGGCGGCGGCGTGGCGTTTATCGCGTTCAATGCATCTATCCTGCCGGCACCAAAATCATTATCTTTACCAGCCGGCCCCAAATCTATGGAAGTTGTTTGTAATATGCTGTCGATCTCGATCGGTGTTAGGAGATAATTTTTCTCAAGCATCAGGGCGACAACCCCCGCAGTATGAGGTGTTGCCATTGAGGTTCCATTCCAACCATCGAGATACCCTGTATTATTGTTATATGCACAAGACTTGATGTTTACACCGGGTGCGGAAACATCGGGTGCAGTTAGTCCTGGTGGATATATGTAATCATTAAATGGTGCGACACTCTGCCAGGTCACAGGACCACGACTGGAAAAATCTGCAATCGCATCGTTGATATCGGTTGCACCGATTGAGACCACGTCTGACAATGCACCAGTGGCACCATTCCCAGGATGTCGCCAGGGCGATGGTACATCACCAGGGCAACGTAAATTAGACGGAGGTGAACCGCCACCTTCATTGCCAGCTGCAACGATCATCACAATACCCGTGGCACCGACATTGTCGCAATTTGTACGCCAGGTTGCACGTCTTGGGGTCCAGGCATATATCCATCCCAAAGACATGGAGATCAAATCACCACCATTACCCGGTGATAAAGGTGGAGAGACAACAAATTGCATGGCATCCCAAACCTGATTCTCTGCGATCGTATCAGCCACGGTTCTTACACGGCAGGCCATGACCTGGGCTTCAGGGGCTACGCCACATTGTGAACCAGCTGTGCCATCAGAAGCGATCGAACCAGCACAATGGGTGCCATGACCACTTATATCCATCGGGTCATCATTGTTACTTTCAAAATTCCAACCGTGGTTCGGATAATTAGGATCTGTCCACATATGACTGGCAAGATCAACGTGATTGTAATTGCAACCCGTATCAATCAGACCAACGATAATACCCTGGCCTGTATATAAAGGCCAAACCTGATCTGCTCTTACCTTTAATACCCCCCACGCAATTTCCCGCGTTATATCCGGCGGAGCAAATGAATGCAGCGGATCATCCAATTTGATCGGTTTAAGATCATAATCCACATAAAAAATATCATCATGCCGGTCGATCATCTCGATGACTTCCAGGTTCGCACGGCAATAAATCGCATTATTGATCCAGAATGATTTAATATCTGTAACCTTACCCTTTTGCTCCATTTCTCTCAAATATGAAAGTATTTCTTTCTGCTTTTGTGCAGAGAATGCCTTTAATAACTCAGCAACCTGTACCCTCTTCAAATTCCGCGGCAAACCCTGAACCGCACGCTTTAGTTCATTGGCATTCATCTGCTCTTTCAAAACAATATCAACTGGGATAAGCTCTTCAGCGGCTTTCATATCCTTTACCCGTATTAAATCCGGGCTTATAAGGGCAAAAACCGGCATAATGCCCAGCAGTATCAATATCAGACACATTTTTTTCATAATACCTCCTTTGAAAGATCGGTAAGGGGTCACGAGGCCCGAATAAAGAACAAACGGGCATCGCAATTCATACCTTAGCCCTAACTTATTTCAGAAGAACAGCTTTTTCTATTTGTCTGTAATCACCGGCTTTTAAATGAACAAAGTAAACGCCTGCCGGAACATTTTTCCCTGTCTCGTCAGTAGCATTCCAGACAACTCGATGATGCACTGACTTTGGTACTGCAGATAGATCATACGATCTGATCAGCTTACCCGCAGCATCGTAGATATTTATATCGGCATCTTGTACACTGCAGCTAAGTGCATAATCAATGGTCATAGAACCTTTACCCGGGTTCGATAATAAATGCAGGCTTGAATTTATTAGCTCTTGTGATTTTGGTGTTTCGGCAATGCCTACGACGATATCAGCCCTTGCCAAACAGGAATAATCACCCCAGCCCCAGGAATTATTATAACCCTTAACATAATAATAAAATTCGCCTTCGGGATGACTAATGAATTGGTACGAGGTATCGGCAATTGTCGATGAAACCGTGTTAACATCGGCAAAAAGACATGCCGGGGAAACATCGTCAACATAAAAGCCGCCAGACAAGGTATTGCCGTCAGTCATCGACCGGAATCTGAAATAGACTGATTTACCCACCCAATTATTAAGCGCATAGGATTTTCTCACCCAGGAGCTCTGGCTGCCATTGAACCGCGTCGTGTCGAGGTTGAACCAGCTCTTGGTATTTTCAGATATTTCAGCGACCGCTACATCATAATTGGTTTCAAGATTATACCGGCACCAGAAGGTGAGCGAATCACCGGTCTGTACAAGATATGGATGGATCGTCTGGGCACCGTGATTCATATCATCGATATTCCCGGAAAACAAGCTGTGTGTACCAGAATGTGCCTGGGCTGTGCTTACCGTGAATCCATCAAGAACCCAGCGGCTCGTGCCCGATTCGAAATCATCTTCAACAAACGACGGATTGGATAATTCAACGAGTTCCCATTGAAGCGGTTCATTATAAGCCGGATTCTTTGCATGCCAGTAGATCGTGAAATCCTCACCTACTGTACCTAGTGGATATATCGCTGGCGGTGGAACTAATGTCCTGACCAGAAGGACTATAGAATCGCATATCCCGGCAAGGTATTCAAGTGCTTTAAAATTCTGATGATTGATATGGTCGAGCTGGCTTTCAGCCTGATAAAACGACGTGCCTAGTTCGGTCGTAAATGAAAGGTTCGATACACCATGGACATGCCGGGACCAGGAATACAACCAGTCAACACTCGAACCGCTGACCGGATAGATCGTTATGCCGATCGGACCGCGATCATAAGTACCACCATAAAGGCACTGGACCAGATCTGCGGCATTATTACCAAAGTGGTTGTACAGTGTTGAATCTGGTGATTGTTGATTTTTCCAACCCCAGGGCCACATGATCATCTCACCGCTGCTATGGTAGGACATATAGGCATTAAACTCATGCGCCTCTGCATAAAGGGTCAGGGCACGTGTTTCATCACCTGAATTTACATAAGCACCGCAGAAAGTTTCTGACGAGGGCTGGTGCGTTGCTTTGCCATTATCAACAGCACCCCAATCGCCCTCAAGATCACCTGTGCCTCCTCCGTAATTCCGGTTTGGATCGGTCCCTGTACTTCCGCCAAACGGTTCACGGTCCTTACGCCACCAATTACCACCCGGGTAATCATAGACATAACCATCCGCATTGATGATCGGAAAGCAATAGATTTCCGTATTATCAACGATATCCGTAATCGGCTGAGCCTGTCCATAAGCATCGAGCAAGGAGTCGGCAAAAAAGAGCACGACCGGAATGCATGCCCATTCGCGTGAATGATGCAGACCATCAACGAGAAAATTCGGTTCATCATCTTCTTCAATGTGAACATTGTCCGATATCTTTACTCCGTACAACCATCTGCCCTGGTATGTCGGAATAGGCAATGAATCGAGTTTGCAGATAGCTGGATAAGCCGCGGCTAAAGCCTGCAGACTGTCATTGACCTCGGTATAGGAAAGGTAATTAGCCCGTACCTGTTCCCGGGCATGAGCAATACTGAAAACCTTGATTTCATAAGGTAATCCAGATCCACGTATCTGTGTTAGAACGTCCATATCAGCAACAATATCATAATACTGACCAGCACGTGCTTCAGCAATATCAAGATCATATTTTGGCGAGATCTTCTCAAGTTCCTGCCAGTTCGGTGCATAGACCCGAACGATCATATCCTGGGCGACCGCAAAGCTAATGAACACCAGAAAAACAACTGTAATTTTTCTCATTTTGTCTCCTTTGATTACCCGTGCATGGTACCGTATTCCACTTCAGCCAAACATGAATAACCCTATATCTATATATATATTTAAAAATATCCTGTTTTTTCTTCCTTATTATTATCGCAATTATAATGTAAATAAATAAAATGTCAAGCCTGGAGAATTTGAGCCTTGTTAGGCTACCCGACCGATGCGCATCAGCCTTATCGACTTCCATTGCCAGAACTTTATAATATCCCACAAAGACTGTGCTTCACGACCGAGATCAAATGAAAAATAAATAAATAGCGGTTTGCCCTTGAGGTTTTTCTTGTGCAATGGACCCCAGAACCGCGAATCCATCGAATTATCACGGTTATCGCCCATGACAAAGACATGGTTTACAGGTACGATAACCGGACCAAAATTATCGCGTACATGAAGGTCTAGGATATCATAGAGTTCTGCCTGCTCCCATTTCTCTTGATAGAGACGGGGATCAAAATTGACTGCTTTGTACACATTGTGATCAGTATGACGGGTATATATTTCCGGTATTTGGACGCCATTAATATATAAGATTTTCTCGATCAACTGCACAGTATCGCCTTCAATAGCAACACAGCGTTTTACAAAATCCCTTTTCTCAAAAGGATACTGGAAAACAACGATTTCACCGCGCTTGGGTAATCGTCCAGGGATGAGCGGGATCTGATGGATTGTAAAAGGAACCGGGATCTTTATACCGTAGATAAACCGATTAACGAGCAGCGCGTCGCCGACTAAAAGGGTTTTTTCCATAGAAGGCGTGGGAATGACATATGCCTGAACAAAGAATGCCCTGAGTACCAAGACTACGGCGATGACGATGATCCAGGTTAAGATCTCTCGTTTTATCTTTTCGTTCATGCACCATTATAACATGTTTTAAAATGAAGTCAATGATTAACTGACAATATATTGCGACGATTTATTTCTTGACTTGGCGATTAATATATATAAAATAACAGATGCAATTTAATGGGCGGTTAGCTCAGCCTTGGTTAGAGCGTCTGCTTGACATGCAGGAGGCCACCCGTTCAAGTCGGGTACCGCCCATGTTCTGCCATCGAGGCTATCTAAATCAGGAGATTTCAGGCGAAGGAAGAAATCAATGGAAGACATTCTCGATATCCTCATAACTATTCAGAAACTCGATGATACACTAAAGGACACAAAATCCGAAATAGAAGTAATCCCCGATAAGATAGAAAAATTAGAAAAAGAGATCGAAGAAGCGAACGGGCTGCTCCATGAAAAAACAAACCGGATTGAAGAAATACGCAAGATCTATAAAATGAAAGAAGGCGACATCGCCGAAACCGAAACTAAGATCACCAAGCTTAATAGCCAGACTTTTGCCGTCAAAACTAATGAAGAATACCGCGCGATCTTGAATGAAGTCGATTTCTTGAAAAAAGAGAACGGAAAGATCGAGGATGAAATGATCATCCTTTTAGAAGAAGAAGAAAAACTTAAAGGATCGATAGCGCAGTATGAAGCTGAAACAGAGGATTTCACAGAAAAGAAAAGTATTGAGATTGAAAACATCAAAAAACACCACAAACAATTGACCGAACGACTGGCGCGACTAAACGCCGACTTTGAGACGAATTTCGGGAAATTACCAGATGAGATAAAAAAACAGTACAATAAAATAAAAAAATTCCGGGGGAATGCAGTTTGTTTGATCCGCGATGAAACTTGCACAGGGTGTTACGCAAATCTCACACCACAATTTTTAAATGAACTTAAAAAAAGAGACAACCTGCTTCTGTGTGATAGCTGTGGCAGGATACTAGTATACGTTGCTAACGAACAAGATGTTTAACGAAGCCAAACGTTGATGTCGGTGCCGATCAATGACCCCCCGATAATATATGCAGATGGTTCATCACGCGGTAATCCAGGACCAGCAGGTATCGGTATCGCGGTCTTTGATGGCGAAGATACATCAAAACCTATCGAAGAAATATCTCGCTATATAGGTATAACCACCAACAATGTTGCTGAATATGAAGCCTTGATCCAGGCGCTCAGATGGCTACTGGGGTCGGAAAAAAAATCCGGCACGATCAAACTCGATTCAGAGCTCGTCTACAGGCAGGTGATCGGCCAGTATCGCGTCAGAAAACCCCACATCGCTCGTCAGATAAAAAGGGTCCGGCGTCTGTGCGAGAAGCTCGGCAAGATTACCTTTGTCCTGATACCGCGTGACGAAAACAAAAACGCCGATCGGCTCGCTCAAAAAGCATCGAAAAAATCAGCCCCGTAGAGAATTTCCGGCAATAGATTAACTGGCTGTTTTCTTAGTTAGACTTTGAGAAATATCTACTGCTTTTTTATCGGGTATCTTGACAATATTAAGAAAAGGAATACACTATCATAAATGAAAATAATAAAAGAAATAAACGCACCGCGCCTTTTAATATTTGGCTACATCGGCATCATCAGTATTGGGACGTTACTATTGCTCCTACCATTTGCTACGAACAATGGCATTTCGGTAATTGATGCGCTTTTCACGGCTTCGTCAGGGTTATGTGTCACCGGTTTGATAGTCAAAAATACCGCTCTCGATTTTACGCTTTTTGGAAAATGTGTCATGCTGACCCTCATTCAAATTGGAGGTCTCGGTTATATGACACTCTCAACAACATTTTTCTTTTTTTTGGGTCGAAAGATATCTTTGCGTGACCGAGTACTTTTCAGGGAATCGATCAACATCCTTTCTTTTGAAAACCTCAAACGCTTTGCCTGGCGCGTGTTCAGAATCACGATCGCCCTGGAGTTAACCGGTACGATATTATTGTATCTTTTTTTTGTCAGGAAATTCGACCCGCTGACTGCGCTGGGTCATGCATTCTTTCATTCGGTATCGGCATTTTGCAATGCGGGTTTTTCAAGTTTTTCTGAGAATTTGAGTCTTTTTTCAAATTCAATCGGCGTCCCCATTATCGCTGCTGCATTATTTATCATTGGTGGACTCGGCTTCATCGTCATCTCCGATGTATTTACGACCGTTATCAAAAAGACCAAAAAGCATTTGTCCTTGCACGCGGTGATCGTACTCAGGACAACCCTCGCCTTTATTGTCTTCGGCACGATATTCATCTTCGTACGCGAAGGTCACCACGCACTCCGGGGATACAGTTTTATGGAAAAATTGCTGTTTTCGTTTTTCCAGGCAGTCACGCCGCGCACCGCGGGCTTTAATACATTCACTATCTCGATGTTCTCACCGATAACGCTTCTTATGTTCATGTTCTTCATGTTCATCGGCGCCTCTCCGGGCGGAACTGGTGGTGGGATCAAGACAACGACCTTTGTTTTGCTTCTCAAATGGATAAAAGAACTGCTCCTTGGTCGTTATGGTGATGACATTTCCACACATAAGAAAAGAATCCCTATTGAGCAAGCTTTCAGGTCGTTTGTCATTTTTGGCCTGGCTGTATTTGCTGTAACGATTTCATTTGCCCTGCTCATGATTTTCGACAATCCACGACCTTTAAAAGCCCTGTTTGAGGTTTTTTCAGCTCTCGGGACGGTCGGCCTGTCAATGGGTTCGGCGGTGAACCGATTTTGCAGTTTCTCCTATGATCTTTCATGGCTTGGTAAGCTCGTAATAATACTGACCATGATTACTGGCCGGGTAGGGACTATCACTATTGGTAGCGCCTTATTGAGGCCACACCTCATGGATTTCAAATATCCGGAAGAACCGATCGTAATCGGGTAATGACGTGAGCAAACCGCTACTGCTCTACAATGCACATTTTCATGATCTTCGCAAACCCCGCAGGCAAATACAGGCGGTTTTGATAAAAGACGGGATCATACAAAAAATATATAAAAAAAAACCTCGACCGGCTTGGGCTGTTCAAAGATATGATCTTAGCGACAGTCACGTAATACCGGGTTTCATCGATAGCCATACACATCTAATATCCCGCGGTATTGAACTCCAGCGTATAGATCTTGACAAGTGCAAATCGCTGAATGACTGCCTAGAGAAAATACGCGCCGGATTGACGACTGCCGATAAAATAGTCTTCGCTTCGAACTGGGATGAAAGTAACTGGCGTGCTTTCAAAAAAGAAGATATCAATCGACATATACTCGATAAAATATCCAGGAAGATGCCAGTAGTCATGCGCCGAGTCTGCGGGCACTTTGCGGTTATCAATACCTGCGGTCTGCATTCAATACCGGGCAACTGGCGTATCGTCGACCGGGAAAAAGGTCACCTCTATGAAGATGCCGCACTGTATCTCAACGATATTTTCCAACCTGATCGAACGATGCTGCAGCGAGCCATAAAACTGGGCACGGCTGAGGCATTGCGCAATGGTATTACCACGGTCCACGAAATAACAAATCCCCGGCGCTTTCGTCTTTTGCAAGACATTAAAAGGAAAAATGGACTGAAACTTAGATTTTCTGTTTATATCCTTCTCCAATCATTCAAGGATATCTTCAACGCCGGATTTACCAGTGGTCTTGGTGATGATTATCTAAAGTTCTCTGGAGTTAAGATCTTTCTTGATGGTTCAATAGGTGCGAAAACCGCGGCATTAAAAAAGCCTTACTCAGGAGATAGAACTTCAGGCAAGGTCCTGTTGACCCGAGAGAAACTCGAAGAAATATTCAGTCTGGCTGAGAAAAATAAGATCCAGCTTATGATCCATTCGATCGGTGATCGGTCAACGGAAATGGCTCTAAAGGCTATCACTGGTTTGACAAGAACCGCAGGCAGCGAAAAAAATCGCAACCTGCTGCGTCACCGTCTTGAGCATCTCGAAGTATTAAATCCGGTTTTGATAAAAAAGATCGCGCGTTTGAGATTGATCTGCTCTATGCAGCCGAACTTTGCATGGAAATGGCAGAATCCAGGGAGTCTATATGAGCAGTATCTTGGGGATCGCTATAAAACAATGAACTGCTTTAAAGATGTATTAAAAGCCGGGAGTAGATTAACGTTCGGTTCTGATTGCATGCCACTCGGTCCGCTCTACGGTCTTCAGGGCGCGACCTGCCACCCCTTTGCATGTGGTCGACTGAAACCGATCGATGCCTTTAGATGTTATACTGAAGGAGGCGCTTTTGCCACATTTGATGAAAGGCGAAAAGGAAGAATAGATAATGGTTTTCTTGCAGATCTTGTAGTTTTAGATAAAAATCCGCTTTCTGAAAATAATACAAACCGTATAAAGGTTTTAATGACAATGGTAAATGGTGAATTTCTTTATAAAAAACAAGCGCCATGAAGCTTTCCTGGTATTTTAAAAAAGCCTATAGAAAATTCAACACTGATCGGTGTCCTCTCCTTGCTTCCGCACTCGTTCATGCGACTACTTTCAGTTTGTTCCCGTTACTTCTCGGCCTTATTTCTCTATCCATATTCATTCTCGGTTCTTCAGAGGGGATTATCGACAAGATCATGCCGTATTTAAAGCAGGCATTTCCAGTAGATATTAATGAAATTATCAGCAATATTTCTTTGATAAAACAAAATTCCATTGTCATCGCCGTAGCAGGTTTGCTCGGTTTTCTCTGGGGCGCGGCGAGCATTTTCCGGGCTCTCGAATCAACTCTGAATGTCATCTGGAAGGTCAAAAAGGACCGGCCTTTTTTCCGCAAGAATCTACTGACTATCGGCTGGGCATTCATCGTAATCATGCTGCTTTTAGGGTCGATCCTCGCCACGGTCGTGGCCAAAACACTGGGCGCTGAAGGGTTGCTGACCCTGCCACCCCAGTTCAGTATTATTCTGAGTGTTATTTTATTCGGCTTGATCTACTGGCAGTTCCCGAATCGCAAGGTGGTCTTCCGGGACGCGCTATTTGGAGCAGTATTCACTGCGCTTGCCTGGGAGATAGCCAAGTTCGTTTTTACCTTTTACATTACTCGCATAGTCGATTATTCCAGAGTTTTTGGTTCTTTATCGACCTTAGTTGTTATTTTCCTGTGGATATATTACTCGGCATATATTTTCCTTTTTGGAGCTGAGCTCAGTTATATCTATGCCCGAAGAAAGCATATAAAGAAGTAAGAACTAGGCACTAAGCAGAAAAAGAATAAAACATATATTGTCATTAGCTCATAAAGTTATTGAGTTACATGAACATTTGGTCTTTTTGGTCTTTACTCCCTACTCATTATCCCCCGGTTCTTCGTTTATCAAATCATTTCCGCAGCTTCGCTGCCAAAACCGTTCACATTGTGAACCAGAACCGCACGAAGTGCCAGTACCGCAGTGCAGAGCAGAGCTATCTGTCCAGCTCTCTACCCCCTGATACCGCCCACTTAACTCTGATAAGCCCAGCCCCTAACACGCACATACTCTAAGGCTCTGCCACCCTGGTACTATCGCTTTGTTAATTTTACCCCTTGACAAATATCAAATTGTGGTTATAATTGAACAATGACTCTATATATAGTGTATTTTGTGGAAATTTTCCTGAACAACTGCATCAGTCATTGCTTTACAGAAACTTTCGTGGAGGGGTCGTAATATGAAATGTCCGAGATGTAATCAGGACGGTGACCGGGTGTTGGAAACAAGGATGCCCCAGTCCGGGTCAGTAGTGCGTCGGAGAAGGGAATGCAGTAACTGTCTTTTCCGATTCACGACCTATGAAACAATAGAGCGTATGCCATTGGTCGTTATCAAACGAGACAAAACAAGAGAGCCGTACGATCGGACAAAACTCCTTAATGGCATCGCAACCGCTTGCCGTAAACGGCCGGTGTCAGCGGAAAAAATGGAATCTGTCGTCAATGGAATAGAAGATGTCTTATCAGACCGACACCAAAGTGAGATAAAATCATCTGAGATCGGACGTATGGTCTTAGATCGTTTATTGGAAATCGATGAAGTAAGTTATGTGCGGTTTGCATCGGTATATCGTAAATTCACCAATATCGACAAATTTGCTGCAGAATTAAGAAAAATAAAAGAGGAGAAAAGATGCCAGAAAAAACAACGGTGAGGATCGGTATCTCTGAGGAGATCCCTAAGGGTGCTATTTTTCAAAGTATCAAGAAAAGAGACGGAACGATCGTCCCTTTTGATAAAAGTAAAATTACAAATGCTATATACATGGCGGCCAAGGCGATCGGTGGTGATGATCCGAAACTCGCCGAAAAGCTTGCCAATGAAGTCGTTCTTTTTCTCTATACTCTAAAAGGGGATAAGACTCCGGAGATCGAAGAAGTCCAGGATGCGGTCGAGAAGATACTCATTGAAAGCGGTCATGCTCGAACTGCAAAAGCATATATACTTTACCGTAAACAACGTGAGATCCTGAGAAAAAAGCAGCTTCTAACAAAATTACCGGTCGAACGGGATACAACAGATTATGCCTTATTTGTCCGTACTTCAGACGATGATTTTGTTTCCTGGGATAGGACAAGGATCATCAAGGCCCTGCAAAATGAAACCGGAGTGGATCTTGTAGTAGCACAAAAAGTAGCCGAGGAGACCGAGGAAACGATATTGAATTCCAATGTGCATCTTATTTCTTCTTCATTGATCCGCGAAATCGTCAATGTGAAGTTGATCGAACACGGCCTGGAAAATTCTCGTTTGCGCCACACCAGATTGGGTGTTCCTCTTTATGATGCAGAAAAGATCATCCTCTATGCGAATCGCGAGAATGCCAATATCCCGCACAACCCTGAAGCAACGAATATGACGATAGCAGAAACAGTCAAAAAACAATACATGCTTTCTGAGGTATTCAGCCGCGATGTCGCAGATGCGCACATAAGGGGTGATATCCATTTACATGACCTGGGTTTTGGCGACCGTCCTTATTGTTCAGGTCAGTCTTTGGAATATGTCAAGAAATTCGGGTTAAACCTACCGAATGCGCTATCTATCGCACGGCCAGCAAAACATGCTGATACATTGCTCGCCCATATGGTCAAGTTTTCAGCCGCTCTGCAAGGTCATTTTGCTGGTGCTATTGGCTGGGATGCGGTAAATATCTTTTTCGCGCCGTTTTTAACTGAAATGAACGACCGCCAGATCCATCAACTTGCGCAAATGCTTATTTTCGAGTATTCGCAACAATCAGTAGCACGCGGCGGTCAGGCAATATTCTCTGACCTCAACATTTATTGGGAAATACCAAAGCATTTTAAAAATGTCGACGCGATCGGTCCTGCGGGCGAATATACCGGTAAGAAATATGGTGATTATGCAAAAGATGCCCAGCGATTTGCATGGGCTTTGTTCGATATTTATATGGATGGCGATGGCACGGGACGTCCATTCTTTTTCCCAAAACCACTCGTTCACATCACAGAAAATTTCTTCAAGACACCGGGTTGGGAAGATTTTCTCAACCACATCGCTGATGTATCTTCAAGGCGTGGTAATACCTATTATGTATTCGACCGCGGTGAAACTGCAAAAATTTCTGAGTGCTGCAGGTTGTCATTCAAACTCGAGGAATCCGACCTTGAAGATGCTAATACCCCATGGAAAATGCGTTATACTGCACTGCAAAATGTCACCCTGAATCTTCCCAGAGCTGCATATCTGGCAAAACACGATGATACACTTCTTTATAAAAAACTCGATGAATTTCTCGACTATGCGGTTAAAGCACATCTTCAGAAAAAGCGCTTTATCGAACAGATCATATCACTCAAGGGTGAAGGACCGCTTGCCTTGCTTACCATGGAAAGAGATGGCGAACAATACCTGAGGCTTTATCGGGCGACATATTTGATCGGTCTGCTGGGCTTGAACGAACTTGTCCAGCATCATATCGGAAGACAAATGCACGAAGACGAAACAGCTTTACGCTTCGGTCTTCGGGTATTAGCATACTTGTATTTGCGCATCAAGGCATTATCTAATACCCATGGACTTCGCCTGGTAATGGAACAAACACCGGCGGAGTCGACTGCTCACCGCCTGGCTCGACTCGATATCGAGCATTTCTCTGAAATGGCCTCGGCTACGGTCAAAGGCAATACCGGTACAGATTCCATATACTATACTAACTCAACATACCTTAATGTATCGATAAATCTTAATCCTATCGATCGGGTAAAGATTGAAGGTAAATTCCACGATCTTATTGAGGCAGGCGCACTAACCCATGTCTGGCTTGGAGAATCACAACCGGCCAAAGAATCAATCGCCAATTTCGTCGTTAAGACCTTCCGTAATACACGTAACGCACAGATCGCCTTTTCCCCCGAGTTCACAACCTGCAACAGCTGCTTTAAAACATCTCGGGGATTGAATCAAACCTGCCCTAATTGTGGCAGCGAGGCGGTCGACCACATCACCCGTGTTACTGGCTATTTCACAAAGATTTCGAGCTGGAATAAAGGCAAAAAAGCCGAGTTGGAAGACCGTTATCGGTCACAATTATAGATTTTATATCCAAAATACCAAGGGTTAGATAATATAAGGTCGATCTAACCCTTTTTTATTATATGATATCTTGACATTTAATACATTCTGGTTATTATCAAAAAAAAGGTGGTGGCTATGAAATTTACCATATTATTCGCTGTTATTGTAGTATTATTATCTCTCGACTGCGGCAAACCAGAAGAAACAGTACCAGAGGTCACTGAGGAAGTGACGACGATCGCCCCGGAAGGCATGGTTCTTGTCCCGGCTGGATATTTTACCATGGGCAGTGAGAGTGATTCAGGCAAGGCAAGCCCAAAACATAAGGTATGGATAGATGCTTTTTTCATAGATAAATACGAAGTGACGAATCGCCAGTATCTTGAATTCATCGATGCAACCGGTCATCCCAAACCCCCCTATTTTAGAGATCGTGACCTGAATAAACCTGACCAGCCCGTAGTCGGAATAAGCTATTATGATGCTGTCACTTATGCCAAGTGGGCTGGCAAACGTTTACCAACCGAGGCAGAATGGGAATACGCAGCGCGCGGTGGCTTGGAAGACAAGCAGTTCCCCTGGGGCGATGAGGAGGTAGCGAAAAGATGTAATTATGCTCCCAAACCTTTCAGGGAAATGGACGGTTATGATTTTAGTGCCCCGGTAGGCAAATATGCACCGAATAATTACGGATTATACGACATGGCGGGTAATGTCTGGGAATGGTGTCAGGATTTCTATGACCCGGATTATTATAAGATAAGCCCAGGGAAAAACCCGGCAGGGCCTGACTCTGGTTATACGCGTGTTCTTCGGGGCGGCTCCTGGTTGAGCATCAATCCGAAATACCTAAAGTGCTCAGCGCGAATGGAACTAAAACCCTTTGTACAAGACCGGTACTATGGTTTCCGTTGTGCAAAAACTCCTTAGTCTATCTTTATTACTGCTTATCGCCGCATGTCTCAGTAATCGAACAAGCTGTAGTCTAGAGGTTTGTCTATGGGCGGCCGATCCGGTTAACGAAGAACAGGAAGATCAACCGACCATTGACAACGAACCGAGCATTTCTCTGGAAAGAAGACTGGACCGTGCACCCAAGATAATAGAGTTCAAACGCAATATACCGACCGAGCCTCTTCAGCCTGTCTTGCTTCGCCTCGACCATGAGGTTCGATCCTTTGATGCAACCAAAACCTCGGCCGTGTCACTCGTTAACGGTTTGATACAAAGAATAACTATGAACAAAGATACGTACGAGCAAGGGGAGATTGCCAGCCTTGATATCATGGTGGTTTTACCTCTGGAAAACCCCAGGATCAACTTTCTCTATCGGGATTATCATCTTTATCTGGTTGCACCGAACATCTACAATACGATCCTTGCAGTACCTATGAATACTGAACCGGGCAATTATGAAATGACCTTACGTTATCAAGAAAAAAGTGAGCCAAAGACACTAGAAATGCCTTTTACTGTGATCCCCGGCAGGTTTTCACAAGACGATACAGCCGAGCTCGATATCAGTATTCTCACTGAGGAAACACTTGAGATGTTAAAATACGAAAGTAATTACTTTGCCCGGGCATACGGTATAAATCCGGACTCGGTATTGTACGAAGGTGATTTCATATGGCCATGCTCAGGTGGTATTAGCGCATTGTACGGCACACCAAGAAAATACAATAAAGATATGGATGAGTGGTCACACAAAGCTATAGATATCGCCAATGCTGTGGGTACAAAGGTTCATGCGCCAAACAACGGGGTCGTTGTGATGGCCAGAAATCTTGAAGTGCACGGCAAGAGTATTGTTATTGCTCATGGACAGAAGATCCACACTATATATTTGCATCTAGATTCATTATACGTCAAAAAAGGGGACAAAGTCAAAAAGGGCCAAGTCATCGGTAGACTCGGTAAGACCGGTTTATGTACAGGCCCGAATCTACATTGGGGCTTTGTTGTTAACCGAGTCGCCGTTAATCCCCGATTCTGGTTAGAAGGACAACCAGAAATCAAAAAACGTCAGTGGATTGAATATAAAAACCCGGAAAACTAGTCCCTTGAGGTGTTAATCGATCAATTCTACGGTTAAATAGCCGGTCAGGATCCCCAATAGCGCACCGGCGATAACATCACTTGGATAGTGTTTCTTTAGATAGATACGTGAAAGACCAGCGACTGCCGCATAGGTGAATAATGGTACCTTGAACCTGGGATAGTGATGTGCTGCAATAAATGCCTGGGTGAAGCTGAATGTTGTATGACCGGACGGAAAGGAAGAATTCCAGCGCGGACAAGGGCCATCTGGTCGCTGTCGATTCACCAGGTATTTAAGGGAAAAAACCGTGACCACATTACTAAACACGCCGGCAAGATCTTGCTTTGCGAATTCATTACGGTCAAGAAAATAGGCGAGTGAGGGAATTACAGCATTGAATTCTGGTTTGGATACGAAAGATACACCTTCCATCAAACACGTAACTGGTATCGGGTGCCAGGTTTCACTCATCGCCTTATAAGCGTTCTCTTCGAAACCGCATAATGCTTGACCGAGCATGAATAAAATAATCATGCTTTATTCTATTCTGAAACATAGTTCTGTCAATGGGACAATCCTGTGCTGTCGCATCAGCACCAGTATTCAATATCAACCACCCTGTTGTCAGAAAGCAAATCTTGACTTAATGATTTATATACATATAATTCTGTTGCAGAAAGGAGGTCTTGAAGCATGCCCTGCGGAAAGAAAAGGAAGTTGAAAAAAATAAAGAAGCATAAATTAAAGAAAAGACGCAAGCGCGATCGTCATAAGAAGAAATTAAGGTAGTACGTGTTCTTTCAGTGAATTCTTCATTGCGTCCTCATTAATATGCCACGCTTTGACGTATTTACAAACGTCAGAATATCCCGAGCAAAGACATTGGAGTTTTCTTTTTCTTTCAATAGCTCAAGACTTTCAGTCATGAGTCGGGATGATCCATAAAATATACGATACAGGTCTTTAATGACCTCGATATCCTGAGCTGTAAATCCGTATCTTTGCAGTCCCCGTATATTGACGCCATACACTCTCGCTGGATTACCGCGAGCCAGAAGATACGGCGGAATATCTTTGTTCAAATATGACATCGCACCGAGCATTGCATATTTACCGATCTTGCAGAACTGGTGTACACCAACGAGTCCTCCAATATTCACGAAATCATCTAACTCAACATAGCCACCAAGCTGACTGCCGCTCGCGATGACATTATTATTGCCGATCTTTATATTATGAGCGATATGAACATAGGTCATGATAAAATTATTGTCACCTATTAATGTCGTGTTATTCTCGCCGGTTGCCTTAGAAATTGTCGAGTATTCACGGATAATATTGTTATTGCCGATTAGGCATTTTGATGACTCGCCTTTAAAATGATAATCTTGCGGGTCTATCCCGATCTGAACACCAGTACAAATCTTATTACCATTCCCCAGGAGTGATCCTCGTCGAACGATGACATGACTACCAATAGTGTTACCCGCACCGATCTCCACATCACCCTCGATGGTCGTATACGGACCAATGACGACCGATTTATGTATTCTTGCATTGTCGCTTATCTTGAATTGCTTCATGCCGGTATATTTTTTGAAAGTGGATATATTTCTATTTCTTGATACCCGCCATTATCTCTGCCTGACAGGCAATCTCATCGCCAACTCGGGCAACACCTGATATCTTAACAACATCACCCCGGTCACGGAGTAATTTTACTTCCATAACAAGTGTATCGCCAGGTCGAACGATTTTTTTAAAACGCACTTTATCTATGCCGAGAAAAAGAGGAATAACGCCCTTTCTCTTTTGCAGTATCATAATACCGCCGGTCTGAGCCAGTGCTTCAACGATCAGAACGCCGGGCATGATCGGTTCATTTGGGAAATGACCTTTAAAAAAATATTCATCACCGCGGACACGTCGCTTCGCAATGATCTTTGTATCGCTGATCTCCACGACATCATCAACAAATAAAAAGGGTGGCCGATGTGGTAAGATTTCTTCGATTTCAGATAACTTCATCTATCCTCCGATTCATTGTACATCCTGTCTCTGCACTTTTTAAGCATATTGACCTCTTCTTCGCCGCAGCCGGTCAAACCAACTCTTACCGAATCAAAACGCCTGCCGTGACAATCAGAACCGCCGGTCATCAATAAACCATTCTTCAGCGCGATCTCGTACAGACCTTGACGCCAGCGCGGTGTGTGTTCTGGGTGCCAGACTTCTATGCCTAAAGCTCCATCCATGATCAATTGATAGATCATAGATTCACTGTTTATCGTTCCTGGATGCGCGATCACCGGGATACCCTTGGATTCCTTTATTATTGCAATGACGTCTTTCGGCTCAATATTCTTTTTAGGAACGTAGTAGGGCAGCCCATAACCAAGGTAGCGGTGAAAAGCTTCATTGATCGACTTGACATACCCGTTCTCCAGGAGAACTTCAGCGACATGGGGTCTTCCCAGCGAGCAATCTTTTGCGATTATCTTGATCTGTTCGAATTCCAGTTTGATCCCGTCTTTATGTAATTTATGTATTATCTTCTTAACACGCTCAGCACGATGCCGCTTGAAATCATCCAAATACTCTAACAGCTCAGGGTTTCTATGATCAAGATAGTAGCCGAGAATATGGATATCCATGTCGCCGATATTTGAACTCATCTCCACTGCCGGGATGACCTCAAAATCAGGTGTTGCATATGATAATGCCTCGTCAACTCCTGACACGGTATCGTGATCGGTCAATGCGATCGCTTTCAGCTTGGATCTCTTACAGATCTGCGCTATTTCATAAGGACTGAATGAACCGTCAGAATATATTGAATGAATATGGAGGTCGGCGAAGAATTTACTCTCTGTTGTAGATGATGGGTGGTCGCCAGAACCTACGTTCAATTCTATTTGGCCTTGAGTCCGAGATCGGTGCTCACATCATCGATGATCTTTGCTTCAATTATTTCTCTTTTTAAAAGAAAGCCCTCTAATAAGGCATTATCACATATCGCATTAATGGTACGCGGAATGCCTTTTGAAAATCCATATATTTTCTCCAGTGCCTCTCTGGTCATGAGCGGTTTGGCGCAACCCGCGACTCGAAGGCGGTGGACTATATAACTGCCGGTTGCTTTTGCATCCAAAGCCTCCAGAACGCAACGAACTGCTATGCGCTGATACAAGGGCGGGTCAAGCTTCAGGTAGTCTTCCATTTCCGGCAAACCAAAAAGAATAAAATTTAAGAGCTTGCCGTGATCAGATTCAAGATTCAGCAAACCCCGTATTTCTTCCATGATTTCTTTGGTCTGCAGCATATTGGCTTCGTCGATGAAAATAACAACCTTTCTGCCTTTACTCGTCAAATCCAAAAGACGGTGGTATATCGCAGTGATTATTTCAATTTTGTTTTCTGATTCAATCGGTGTCTCGAGCATCAAGGCGATTTTTTTCAAAAACCAGAGCGATGTGATTTCCGAATGAATGATCACCAAAAGAGTCGCCTCAATGCCATCATCGATCAATTGATCGAGAAGACGCCGCGACAATGTCGTTTTACCAGTTCCGATATCGCCGATCAACAGAGCAAGCCCCTTCTCTGTTTCAACCGCGTGAGCTAATTTCACCAAAGCCTTTGAATGCTGCGGTGAATCGTAATAAAATTTATCATCAGTCGCAAAACTGAAGGGATGTTCTTTTAATTTATAAAATTTCTCATAACCCATGTTAGTCCTTTATAGATATGTTATCTTTGATTTTTTGGCGCGAACCTTATCTTTTTTTATTACCTCAGACTTTTCTTGGGATGGTGGACTTGTCACTGGTTTTTTACTCGTTTTCTTTGTCGCGGCTAAATATTGTTCTTTCAATTCATTTATTTTACGTGTTAGCTCAGGCACTGTTTTGTCGATCTTATATGCGTTCATGTAGGATTGCAGCGCGTTTTTCATTCTTTTCATATTTTCAAAACAGTTACCGAGGAGGAAATGAATGCCGAAATATTCATGGGGAGGCCGGTTAGTAATTTTCAGACCGGCAGTTAATATTTTTATGGCATCCTCTGCTTTGCCTCGGTCGAGAAAACATGAACCGATCATTTCGTACGCTTTAAGTCTGAGCTCAGGATCCTTGGCTGCGATCTCGAATTCTTCTATTGCCTCCTGAAAAAGACCCATGCCCTTATAAGCAACGCCAAGATCGTAACGCGACCGGAAATCACCTTCGCCGATCGATTCAAACACCTCACGCCGGAATTGTGAAACCAGACCTTCAATACTCTGGATGCTGTCTGATTTCTCTTCATCTTCAAGCTCGGTCCTGAGAACTTCACCAAGGTCGATAAAGTCCTTGGGCTGTTCGAATGCGGCAGACATCTCCTGCGCTTTTGCATTGTCTGGATCGAGCTCGAGTATTTTCTTACAGAGATCCCGCGCTTCACTCTTCGCATCGCGCCGGCTCAGGGATTCAGCCAGATCAACCATCGCCTCAATTTGCATGTCCAAATCTTTTTTGATCTTGCCGATCTCGACAAGGTGCTGGCGTGATCTCAGATCAAAAGGTCTTAAATCCGCAATCTTCCGGTTGAGCGTATAGGCCTTATCATAGTCTTTATTTCCCCAAGATTCATTTGCCGCACTGCGGAAACAATCAATAGCTTCTTCTTCAGAACCAAGATTAAGATAGAGTTCCCCTAATTCTATAGTCTTGTCAATCTCAGACAACTCAACCGGTACTTCGCCGGCAGCAACCTCGTCTTCCTCGACTGAAATCGCCTCATCTTTGAGCAGCTCAGCGACCTCAGGTGATACGAAATCCTCGAGGGGGATATCTTCTTTTTCTTCAACGGCTTCTTCTTCTTTCTCTGATATCGCTTCTTCAGGCTCCTGGGTTGGTTGCTCTTCTGTTTTTTCTTCGGATGGTGCTTCTACCTCATCCGTGATGATCTTTTTCCTCAGCTTTTCCTGTTTGTCTTCCAGTTCGTGTGCTTCTTTGCGGAGTTCTTCCCCCTCTTCCTTTTTCCCGACTTTTTCATATATCGCAGAAATCGTCGCAAGGATCTTTGGATTATTGGGTACGAGTTCTTTGATTGTATGATAAGCCTTAAGTGCTGCATCGAGATCATTGTCTTTCATCTTGCGTTCGGCATATTCAAGAAAATAATTTGCCGCTTCACCACGCTGGTCTAGTTGTTTGTGCAACTCACCGAGCAATTCATAGATCGCAGCTCTATTCTTTTCTAGCCGGAGTATTTTTTTACATAATGCTATAGCATTCGGGAAGTAGGTTTCTTCTTTGAATACCCGGGCGCCTTGCTCATATATTCTAAGCGCATCGTCCTTACGGTTTACTTTTATTAAAAGGTCACCCAGCTTATTGAATAACGATCCTTCTTTGGGGAATTCTTTTACTGCTTGTTCTAACTCGGTTATGGCTTTTTCGGTGTCACCTTTGGCAACAAACTCGGCAACTTTCCTTTTTACCTCACCAAGTTCAGACATTATTCAAATTTAAGCCCTAAGTTTGAAACGACTCTCTCTACAATTGCATCATCGATATTTTGTTTCTTCTGAACATAACCCTCAAGAAGGGCATTGTCACAGGTTATGTTGACAAGTCTTGGTCGACCATCTGAGTAGCGGCATATCAAATCAACTGCCCTTGGTGTAAAAACTTCACGATTCACTCCAGCAACTCCCAGACGATGTGCGATATACGATCTTATTGTATCACTGCCCATTGATCGCAATTTGACTTTGACGGCGATACGTTGATGAAGGGCACGATTGCTTGTCAGGTATGATTCCAATTCAGGTAAGCCGCTGAGTACGAATGATATCAATCTTGTATCAGCGATCTCAAGGTTCAAAAGTCCTCTAATTTCTTCTAAGATCTCCGGACTTTTGATTTTATTTGCTTCATCGATAATAATAACCGTTTTTTCGTTACGGTGATATATTTCATTGAGCCTTCGGGAGATACGGTTAATTATCTCCGTTGTCGACGTACCGAAATCTCTAATGCCAATAAGGTTGGCGATCCTGGTAAAAAGCCAGCCCGGTGCAAATTCAGAGTGGGTTAAGACAATCAAACCAATCTGATAACCGCCCTGCGCATAGAGCTCACTGAGGATCTTTCGTACCAGGGTCGTCTTACCAGTCCCTATTTCTCCCAGAAGCACTGCCAACCCCCGCGTACCGCGCGCTGCGTGTATTAAATATTCACGGGCGAGGGCATGTTGAGGTGAATTAAAATAAAATTTTGGATCAGGATGGTTTGTGAATGGTTCGAATTTGAAACCGTAGAATTCCTGATATCCCACTTATCCTCCTATTTTAGAGAAAAGCGATATTCTCGCCTTTTCTTTCTTCAATTTCAGGTTCTTGCTTGGAAAGCGTTTCCGATGGTTTTTCAGGTTGAATCGAAGGTTCTTCTTCAACTATGGTCGGATAGGATTCATCAACAAAGGGTTCTTGTGGTATGGCGCCCGGTTCCGTTCCTATCGGCTGCAGGGGAGGTTCTGTTTGTTGTAATGGCGGCGTTACGGGCAATTCCTGGGTCGGAAGTTCTGGCTGTTCAGATGTAACTGCTCGCTTTTCAAACACAATGTCCTTGCCGCCCATCAG
Source organism: uncultured bacterium (assembly GCA_964419565.1). Classification (GTDB taxonomy): domain Bacteria; phylum Hydrothermota; class Tepidihabitantia; order SM23-42; family SM23-42; genus JAUVZL01. The sequence continues at coordinate 27,970 of CAYQPW010000019.1, read as the reverse complement.
CGTATACATTTCCTTAGCGTCTTTATAATTTGGATCGATACTTATTATGCGTTCGGTTTCTCTCAATGCATTGTCAAAATCCCCTAGACCCTCATAAGCAGATGCCAAAAGATAACGCAATTCAACTTTTTGAATTTCAGAAATTTCCTCATATAATAATGCAGGAGCGATTACTTTGCGGGCTTCACTATAGCGACCTAATTTGACGAGTGATCCGCCGTTTATTTCAAGCGACAAGGGCCATGTCTCCTTTAACTCTTTAATATCAACGACATAGCTAAGAGCAGTTTGGTATAACCCCGCGCGAAAGGCCATCGTTGCTAAAGTCAACTTTTTCTTAACATCGACTTCCTGCCAGTTTATCGCCTTTCTAAAATCATCGAATTCATGAGCGACTTCAAAACTCGGTATTGTCGGCGCTTCTGCCTCATTCAGCAGAAATTCTATATCAGCTATTTGCCCTTCTAAATGATGAAGATCCTGTCCTGTTTCTGCATTTAAGTCGGTGTCAGACGACGGTTCTTGTGCTGAGGAATCGGTTGCCGCAACAAAACCCTCGATCTCCTTACCGAGATCCTCAAACATCTCCAGAGCTCGATCATCACCCTCAGGTTCTTGTCCTAAGGTTTCGGCTTGAATATCTTCTTCTGTTTCTTTTGCTTCGCTCACGGTCCGTCTTATAATTTCATCAACACTTGATAATTCTTCACCCGCCGATGCGTTCGACACACCTGATTCCTCGACGATGACATCACTTTCATCAGCTATTACTTCCTCGCTTATGTCAGGTTCAGTTTCTTCTATGATTTCATCGGCTGTCTGGGCAACCGGCACCGCCTCTTCAGCCGCATCAGTTTCTAGCCCTTCAATATCAGTCTTGTCCGCTTCAACCGGAGCACCACCGATCTTCAATTCATCAATTCGCTGTATCGCCTCTTTGTTATTCGGGTCGATCTCGACAATTCGATTCAACACATTTAGTGCTTCTTCAATCTCATTATTTGCAACAAGGTCATTTACTGCTTTTTCGAATTCTACGATCGCTTCATCTTTTGAACCGATCTCATAAAGCAAATTCCCGAGTTCAATACGGCTTTTTGGATCGAGTTCATCACCACCGTCAGTTTGCGGCAGCAATTTGTTGATTTCTTGAAGTATCGCCTCATTACCTGCTTCCTCAGCAAGAGTTTTCAGCTTCTTCAATTCATCCTCGGCATCCTGGAGTCTATTGATCGAATAAAGAACTTTTATGAAAGATAAACGCAAAGCCAAATTTCTTGGCTGCAACTCCACTATCTTACGCAAACCCGACATGAATACCGCATCCTCTTTATTATTCATCGCCCACGTACAAAGATCAAGTATCGTTTTAATCGCCCGGTCGGGTAAACCATAGAATCTGTAGAGATCTGCCAGGCGTGTAAAAATTTCTTCGTTGGAGGTATCCAGCCTTATGATTTTCTCCAGACACAGTATTGCCTCGGCATATTTATTTGAATTGGTGTAATTATCACAGGCACTCTCATAGCGTTGAATAGCCTCGTCATTTCTGCCTAATTTTAGAACCAGATCACCATGAAGTTCCAGAGCCCTCGCATCTTTTGGGTTACTGCTCAACACGCGGCGCAGTATTATTTGCGCTTTCTCAAAGCTCCCTTCCTCTATATATTCTCGGCTTTTGTCAAGAAAATCTACTTCCATTGAAAATTATAACCTTTTTCATAACTTTGTCAAGAAGATATTTTCAATTTCTCTATATAAACCTTCTTCTTGTTTTCTTAACGAACCAAGCTCTGTCTTAATAGATTCGTTGAATTCAACATCCTTTATCGAATTAAGGTTGATCAGAACATTTATCCGGGCCGCCATAAACCCACTGTGGAGCGAGTAAAGGGCTACTCCCACATCAGAAATAGCATTCTTTAAACCCTTTTGAGCCAGTGTTTTGGCATAAGGGTAGATAAAGAGAATCTTCTTACACACCTCAAAAGGAACTGAAGCCGCATGTTTATAAGCACGTTGTACTGCGATTTCTTTATCTTTCTTTTCCTTTTCCGTACTATCACCGAGCTTGAATGCCTTTAGAACTTCATCAAAGGCTGATTTATCTTTATCTATAAATTTATGGAACTCATAAGTGGACAGTTTAAGAAACCCATGAAAATCCAGAAGTTCCTCGTCTTTTGTCTTCTTTACCGTTATACCGGTCACCATTGACAGTAAAGCTGTGCCCAGAGCAGCCTCGAGAGCAGCAACGCTACCGCCGCCAGGAGTAGGTTTTGACAGAGCTAAAACATGGAGGAAATCCATTATCGATTGTTTAGATCCTTTTCCGTGGAGTTTAAACTCAAGGATCTGATCTTCATTGAAACGGTCAAGCTGTAAATAATATATAGCTGTATCGATCAATGCCATTTCAGGGACCAGACCGACAATCTCTGATTCTTTTATAGTAACTCCATATCTTTCAGCTTCACGCCTTGCTGTTTCAAAAACCCGATGTAAAGGTGTCTTTGTATAATTGGTCATATTACACGATATTTGAGCCAGGTTCTCTTCTTTGAGCATAAAGCCGAGTGACTTGGTATATCGATACCCACCGCTGCCAAACCTGATCGCTTTGGCTATTTTCTGGGCTATTGATACATCTGAGGTGTTGAGGTTCATATTAAAAGCGATGAGTGGAAACCGAGCTCCGATCACTGTCGCTCCGGCTGTGGGGTGAATTTTTGGTTCACCAAAATCAGGTCGGCGCTCAGGATTTGTAGCGATCTCGTCGCGCAGACCTTCGAACTCACCTTTTCGTATCGCGGCCAGGTTTGCACGGTCAGGCCGAGTCGCTGCCGCTTCGTAAAGGTAAACGGGTATCTTCAACTCATCCGCAACGCGCTTAGCCAATCGCTTTGCCATTTCAACACATTCCCGGGTTGTCATATTACTGATCGGAACAAACGGAACGACATCGGTGGCACCCATTCTTGGATGCTCACCTCGATGTTTGGTTAGATCGATCACTTCTGAAGCTTTTTTAATCCCTCTAAAAGCTGCCTCAAGAACCGCCTCGGGTTCACCGACAAAAGTTACCACTGCGCGGTTGTGGTCGGCGTCCTTTTCCTGGTCAAGAAGCTCCACACCTGCACTCTTTATTTCAGCCAATATCTGGTCGAGTTTATCCTGATCCCGACCTTCACTGAAATTTGGAATGCACTCAACTATTTTTTCCATATATTATCCTTCCTTTTTTTATCGTGTACTTAACAATATCCTCACCAAAATAGTACGGTATCTTTTTATAGTTTTCAATATTGAATATTACAAAATCAGCTTGCTTGCCAGGTTCAATACTCCCTATCCGGTCGAATAGGTTCAGGGCCCGGGCACCGTATTTGGTTGCTCCAAGCAGCGCGTCTTCGACAGGCATCCGATAGACAATACAGGCAAGAGATATGATCCTGGGCATCGAATAGATCATGCATGAACCAGGATTGAAATCCGAAGCGATCGCCGGGTGGCAGTGCAGTTTCCGGTAGATCTTTATATCAGGTTTCTTAGCGAATTGCAGAAAGAATGTTACACCCGGCAGTAAAACAGGGACAACACCGGCTTTTTTCATCGCTTTTATTGCACCGCCTGTGGAAAATTCAAGGTGATCAGCTGAGACGCATTTCAGTCTCGCCGAAAGATATGCACCGCGAATATCGGCGAATTGATCGGCATGGATTTTCAACCTGAAACCGTATTTCTTGGCTGTTTTCAATATTCTTTCACTCTCCTGATTTGTGAAAGCGATTTTGTCACAGAAAATATCACAGAATTGGGCTAATTTTTTTTCAGCGATAATCGGGATGATTTTGTTGATTACCATTTCAATATAATCTTGCCGTCGGAGCTGTGCGGGGATCGTATGGACAAGGTAGGTTGCCACGATGTCAAGTTCTGAATCTTGCTTCAACCGTTTTATTACCCTCAAAGTCTTCATTTCCTCTGCCGTCGATAAACCATAGCCGCTCTTTATTTCAACGGTCGTGGTACCGTGTTTTGCGAGATTTTTCAAGCGCTTTATCGCTGATCTGTACAAAACATCTTCTGATGCTCGACGCGTCATTCTAACCGTCTGCGCAATGCCGCCTCCTGCTCTAGCGATTTTCTCATAATCGATACCGCTGACCCGCATCGCAAATTCGTCTTCGCGCGTACCAGCGAAAACCAAATGAGTATGAGAATCAACGAACCCTGGACACACTACACAACCTTTTGCATCGATCACGCGATCTGTCTTTCTCGCCCTGATCTTACCTATGTTTTTGATCTCACCCTTATCAATAAGAACCGATGTATTTTTCAATACACCAAGCCCTCTTTTCATGCTCAGTATCTCTGAAGCATTGTGTATCAACATAGCCATCGACTATTCTACATTATTTTCTACCCATGTCAACGGTACTAATTCTTAAATGATCAGTACTTTGCTTGTATGCTTCTCAATGTTTCGTTGAGAATACTCAGTTCTCTGATCAGGTGAACAAAAGCACAACCCCCTTCATGCCAAATAACACATTTTTCCCGATCACATTCTTTGGGCTCATTATCACTCTTAAAAGGGCACTTCAATCGGTCATTCATGATACCTCCTTGGTTGATATTTGAGAAACGGTCATGGAATCAGGCAGTATTATACGCTGCAGAACATATAAGTCAAGAAACTGCGTGCAATTCTGATTCACTTGACAGACAAAAGTCGGTATCTATAATAGCTCACCGTGGAAAAAAAGAAACTCGTTCTATTGACCTGTCTCTTTATCTTTATCCTGGCATTTGGCATCCGCGTCATAAATCTTGAAATAATTAAAGATAACCCGTTCTTCAAATACCCGATAATGGATGAGAAATATCATGACGAGTGGGCCCAGGAAATAGCCCGTGGAGAGGTCTTCAATCGTGTGCCATACTACCGAGCGCCCGCCTACCCATATTTCTTAGGTCTTGTGTATGCGGTATTCGGCCATGACTATTATATTCCAAGGCTATTAGGCATAATTATCGGTGCGCTTTCTTGTGTCCTTATCTACCTTATCGGTGACGAGCTGTTCTCACGCAGAGTAGGTATCCTAGCTGGCCTGCTCGCCTGCGTCTACAGCATGTTCATATACTTTGATTCGCTTCTACTCTCAGTCCATCTGGAAATATTCTTCTGTGTACTTGCGCTCCTCTTTCTCGTCAAATGGATAAAAATCCGGGTCAATGTTCTTCTTGTCCTGGCTGGCTTTTTTTGTGGGCTGGCATCGATCACCAGACCGACTTTCTTGGTATGTATCCTGGTTTTTGCAGTGTATCTTTTTATTATCACACATAAAGAAGAACTCAAAGAGCAGCTCAAACATCCTGTTCTATTGATCGCTGGCAGTATCCCGGTTATCGCAAGTGTCATGATCATCAATCTTGCGATCGGCAAAGACAATGTTCCACTCGCCTGGAATGGCGGCATAAACTTCTACCTTGGAAACAATCCAGCAGCAAACGGCTGGTCAGCAACATCACCGGAAATAAAAAGGACCTGGCTGGGTGGTTATAACGATGCAATTATCTTCGCTGAGAAGGATATGAATAAGAAGCTTCGACCATCTGAAATCTCTGCTTACTGGTTTCAGAGAGGTTTGCGGTCTATTTTGTCAAGACCGATCGAATGGTCAGTATTGATGCTAAAAAAAATCTATTTACTGGTATCCTCTTATGAATTACCGAATAATCAAAGCATAAAAACCTACCGGAGTTTTTCGTTTTTTTTGCGCATACCGGTATTGAGTTTCGGCTTAGTGCTCGTCCTGGCGGCAGTGGGTTTGTTCACCGCACCCGGCACTAAGCCAGTGAGAATTATCCAGTTATTCTTGATCTTTTATGCGCTGACCATCGTGTTCTTTTTTGTACCAGCACGTTACCGCATGCCGCTCATCCCGATGCTTTTGATTTTTGCAGCTCACGGAGTTTTCTGGTTTATTGACGAGGTAAAAACCGGGCAATTCAAAAGAGTCGCTTTTGTCAGCGGATTGGTCATATTGGGCCTGGTATTTGTGCATACTGATCTGCTCGCTCAACATAGCGATACCATTGACAAAAGTATTATCCATGCGACTTATGCCAATTACTATTTTGACCAGGGAAAATACGATAAGGCTTTAGTTGAATATCATCAGGCACTCGCCCATGATCCCGGGAGTATCAAAACTATAAATGCCCTGGGCGATACGTATTTTAAACTCGGTCAATACAATGATGCACGACAGATTTTTTCAAAATCTCTGCGCATGCAGGACAATGCTGATGCGCGATTCAAACTCGGTCTCATCAACTTTGAGCAGAATATTCTAGATAGCGCGCAGCTATACTTCTCAGGTGCAGTAGCGCTCGACTCGACCGATCCAATGATATATTATTATGCAGGCATGTCCTATGCCATCGATAAAAAACCGCATCAAGCGATACAGTACCTTGAGCTTTCCCTGCGTTTTCATCCACACCCCAGGTATATCAGCAATACGCATCTTAATATCGGTCTATCATACCTTGAAATCGGTAATATCAACAAAGCAAAAGAACATTTCATCAAATCCGGGATGGATCAGCAGGGCATCTATAACCTCATCCGGTGACCACGGCGTTGACTTATCACTCATTTAAAATATAATCAAACATGAGTAAAAAATTAAAACGAGAGATATATTCATGGATCATAGTTATCCTGGTCGTCATGGTGCTCAGGGCGACATTTGTTGAGGCGATGGTCATCCCGACCCCATCTATGGAAAAAACACTGCTCATTGGCGATGCGCTCCTTGTCAATCGTTTTCTGTATGGCGTAAAAATACCGGTGCCATTGACGAACCGGCAGATACCCATTATCCGCGGTTCATCCCCAAAACGCGGACACATAATTGCTTTCTTGTCTCCCCTTGAGAATAAAAACATAGTCAAAAGGTGCATTGCAATCGCCGGTGACACTGTCGAGATCATCGAAAAAATGCTTTATGTGAACGGCACAAAAATAGATGAACCCTATGCTGTTTTCAGTGACTCCAACGTATTCGAGCGTATTAACTTTGATCAGCAGCTCTATCAGAAGGTCTGGCAAAAGGGTGAGCTTTATGACGTTATGGGTGTCAATTGTCGAGATAATTTCGGTCCTGTTGTAGTCCCCAAAGATCATCTTTTTGCCATGGGTGATAACCGCGACAATTCCTTTGACTCGCGCTTCTGGGGACCTCTACATGAAAAGTATCTTCTCGGTAAACCCCTTTTTGTATTTTTTTCTCTTGACCCAGGCGAGCCGGCTCAGAATCTAGTCGAATTGTTAAGATTCTGGAAGTGGAAAGCGATTCGCTCCATACGTATCGGTATGGTAATATAGCATCCGGTTTAAAAAACCAAAAAACCGCTTTTTGCGGTAATTATACTCTGGTCAGTATCCCCTCGCGCGTGACAATAGCGCCGGTATTGGGGTTTTTGATCTTCATGACGACCCTCAGTTTGACCTTACCACTGATCTTTACCTTAGTAAGGTTTACATATATCGTATTACCCTTGGCGACATCGTTGAGGATCGCCAATCTGCCGATCGCAGTACCGGAAAGTTCGCTCCCTCGAAAAACAACGGTCACCTCGTTTTTCTTTTGTTTTACCTGAAAAACTCCTGCCGGCATCATGTTCATGGTCTGTCCGATCTGAATGTTTGAGCTGCCGGTCACATCAGTCACGATCAGTTTATCAGAGGTTGCGCCGTAATTTCCGCTGAAATCATCACAGTTTTTTAACCACATATCATATTTTCTCTTATAATTGGAGTAGGACCAGGTAGCCACTCGGTTAATACTATAGAACCCCGCTTTGGTCAATGTAAGATCTAGCCGTCCTACCTCACTCGTTGGCTTGCACACACCAAGCCAGGGATCAATAATATACGCATCCGGCCAGTTATTCATCGCGTCGATGGTAATCTCCCCCGAAAAATCCTTGGGTACACCCCATATCACATAGATGTGATCACCGCAAGCGAACTCACCGATTTCATCACCTGATTCTGTTGCCATCATCAAGATATGGTAGGCGGTGTGGGCATTTTCCTGACAATGTCCTGCCTCGTTCTGCCATGCCCAATGAGCTGCTGCATAAGGGTCATCAACATCGATACCCTCATGGCTCCAGGCATCAAAGGTCTCCTTGATCATACTGTATCGCTGATTGCCCAGCTGACCGCTCTCGTCATTGGAGTCTCGGTTAAGAGACACTATGCGGCTGTCGACTGTCTGATTCACATATTTTGCGATCTCTGATCTTGTTTTCCCCTGTGCCTTCATTTGCTTGACCGTTCTTATTGCATCAGACAAAGAACCGGCTTGCGATACCGACAAACTGCATAGCGCGATAACGATGAATAAAACAATTCCATATTTTACTTGCTGCGAGTTGCATCTCATTAAAACCTCCTTTTTTAGTTACGGGATTAGCTGTAGTCTATCTTTAGATTGTAATAATTCTCAAGATAAAGTCAATGAGCCAAACCCCGGCTATCTCGATCTACGGCTCAAAGGATTTGGCAACGGCTGGATCGGTTATGATCAAATAATCAGCCAGATATGTATACTCGCTGAACTTAATATCTGGAAACTGCTCATCCGGGAACGAGGATATAACGAGAATTTTCACTTCTGGTTCATATCTTTTCAACTGCTGTACGACCCCGAAATACTCATCACTATGGAATTTCCCGTTGATGTGTAGGGTCTTTTTATTTTTGTTCTTCTTGCGGTACTGGTAAATTGCGTACGCCATCGTTGCATCCCAAAGAGATTGCCCCTGGTTTATCTTGAAAATCATCATAGCCGGCGGCACTTTCTTTTGCATCTTATCACCGGACATGAGCGTATCTTTTCTTACAAGCAGAGGTTCTAAGACTTCTTGGACCCTCATCAGTTTTTCACGGTAATCACCGGTTGCCGTATCATAAGGCAAAGGAGCAAGAAATGACTTTGCCGTTTCAGATAGCATAAGCAATGCGTCTTGTCCTTTTGTCCTTGCGATATTAGTGTAACGCATCGGTGCATTGGCGGCAATGATATTGATCTTTGATGTTTTCGCGAACTCGACCAATGGTCGGTAATCTTCATAATTAACCCATGTCCGGGCGTCTTTTTTAAAATGCTTTTCTGTTATTTGACCGTTGAGATACTCATCCAATATGAACTGAACATCGCGGTCAAACATTTCAAGAGAAAGAGCTATCTCACTGCCATATCGATCATACAGTTTCTGAAAGAGCAGCGATTCAAGGTAGTGTGCAACCGCATCATTATGTTCTTCACCAAAAACGAGCACATCATAATCGGCAAAATCCTTTACAATTTGGTCAACGTCAATCACTTTTCCATGATTTCCAGAGTATATTCTGTAACGATCAGCATAGGCATCTCCCACCTGAGCATAAAGTTTTGCTGAGAAGCTGTAAGACAAGAATATCATAAGCGTGATGTATGTCCATTTAAATTTCATAAGACTCCTTTCTATAACAACAATTCTATCTTATTCACTGAGATATTTGTGTCAATAGACCCTGTTCAAAGAAAAAGCCACGGTCTGATGTGTCTATGAACAATGACTATCCGTGAATATTGACTTGCAGTGGCTTTATTCATATACTTACTCATGGAATATAAAAAAGCAATCACACAAATGCGTGAGCAAAATCTATGGAAGGATAAGATTATTCATTCTATCATCTCATTTGCATTTGCGCTTTCTCTTGTGAATAGTGCGTTATATGCTGGTGATGCTGCAGAATTGAACTTCATCGGTTTTTCTGAAGACGGCAATTATCTTGCTTTTGAGCAATACGGTTTCGAAGATGGCTCGGGTTTTGCATACTCGGAGATCATCATGGTCGATGTCCCTAATAACTCTTTTGCTTATTCAACTATCACCAGTCATACTGAAGATGAAAATATGACCATGGAATCAGCACGTGATTACACCATGATGAGTGCGCTGTCGAAATTCGATGCACTGGGTATCGTAACCGGCAATACCGGTGACCATGTCATCTGCCACCCGACTAGTGATATTGATGCAGAACCAAGGCATGTACGATTTTATGAACGATCCGGTGGTGTTCCAGGATTATCAGGTTTTCGCGAATATGCGTTGACCTTGAATGAAATCGAAGTGATATCTAATAATGACGTTTATGGTTATGGTCCGCCCAAAATGCTGGAATTAATCATCAGCACACCGGGCACAAACGATATCACTGTCCTGCAAAGAGATACAAACTTACCCAAGAGACGAAACAATGTCCTTTCCTATCGTATTCAGGATGTGTATGTTTACCACTATGCAGGAAATGCATATATCGCTGTTTTCATAAATTACGCAATGCCGGGCTTTGAGGGTCCGGATATGCGATTCATGGCTGTCACGGGCAAGCTTGACTTTTAATTCCTTACGATGTTCTCTATTAAAGTAAATGAGCAAGATTGAATTAAGAAGCTATCGTGATTTGTTATTTATTGAGTCGGACTACATCTGCAACCGCACCTGGCAATTCACTGACGGCCCTTACCACGCCATCGGCTATTTCATCGGGATTACGCGGCTCTAATATCGCATATGCACCCACCTTAACAAGAATGGTCATCATCCCCAATTTTTTCGCTGGAATGATATCATTATCAAGACGATCACCGATCATTATCGCCTCATAGGTCTTTACACCAAGTTTCTGAAGTATGTACCTGAAAAAATCCGGATCTGGCTTTGATCTGCCGATATCCTCGGAAACATCAGTGGTCGTGAAATAATCTAATAATCCATGTTCTTGCAGTATATATTTTACTGCTGTCGGCTGGTTTCCAGCTAATGCGATCATGTAGGTTTTCGAAAGCGTTTTCAGGACTTCCTCTATTCCGGGATTCAATTTCTGACGGTGTCTTATCACCCAGTCTTTCACATACTGGTTAGCAGTACTAATAATATCATCACACCTCTTTTCACCAGCGTCAATAAAACTACAAACCAGTGCTCTTGTAAAGTGTGGTTCAAAATTCAAAATACATTGTTTAACCGCTTTACTGAACTCCTTATCTGTGAAACCGACACCTGCCTGCCTTAATGTTTCTTTGACGTATTTAAAATAGGCTTCATATAATTCATCTTCATTCAATATGACTCCGCCTACATCAATGAGTATGGCTTTAAGCATTTTTGTATTTTGGGTTATATTTCTGTTTCGTAGATACGGTATTTCTTATAGAGTTTTCCGCCAATCGCCTCATCAAAACGATTAATAAGTTCGTTATCCTCTAAATTCCAACCGAGTTCACACCACTCATACCCCAGTCGGAGATTGGCTTTTTCAGTTTCATAATAGAGAACGGCAATAATACCGGTCTCACGGTACTGTTTCATGACGCCGCCGATAAGTGATCTAACGCCGGTTATCTTCCTTTTGTAAAACAGGAATTTCAGCATTTCAATGGGTCCCAAGCGACCATTCAGCTTCTTCAATACCTGGTTTATATCGGGAACCGTGACTGATACAGCTACTGGCCGACCCTCTACTTCAGCAAACAATACCAGTTCAGGTTCGACAAATTGTTTCAACTTCTGCCCGGTAACATCTATTTCAGCATCAGTCATCGGTACAAAACCCCAGTTCTTCTCCCAGGCAGCATTGTATATGTCTTTTAAATATTGAACATCACGCTCAAAGTTTTTCATGCTAAAGGGTCTTACTTTTACATTCGTACGAACTCTAATACGGTTTATCATTTTCTCGATGCGCGGCGGGATACCATCTTTGGCATATTTGATAAATGACAAGAGATCTTTCGCCTTCTTGAAACCGTAATTCTCGGCGAGTTTTAGATAGTAAGGAGGAGTATAGGGCATCATTACGGTTGGTGGTTTGTCAAAACCCTCGAGAAGAAAAGCATTTTCATCATTCATGCTTGGATTGACTGGACCACGCATGATATTCATACCGTCTGCTTTCAGCCATTTTTTCGCTTCGTCCCAAAGACTTGAAGCGACTTCATGATCATCGATACACTCGAAGAAACCAAAAAAGCCGACCTTGTCATCATGAAAATCATTATGGTTCTTATCAACTACCGAAACGATCCTTCCAACAGGTGTAGTCCCGTGCATAGCTAAGAAGATCTCACGTTTTGCATGTTGCCAAAACGGATTTCGTTCGGTATCCAAAATTTCTCGCACCTCAGTTAAAAGAGGCGGCACCCAGTACTCATTATTCTTATAAATAGACCATGGTAACTTGAGAAAATCCATCCAGTCACTTTTCGAGTCGACTATTTTAATATCAGTGTTCAATTATATCTCCTGGTGGAGTTATTGTAGCTTGTTAAAAGCCAGTGTCAAGTAATATCTCAAAAACCCGGGCATTCAGGGTAAAAGAACCAGCGCTAAAACGAAACAGTCTTGAAATGACCAAAAAAATGATTAGTATTTTACGACGTTTTGATACAAAAGGAGGTTCTATGTTTAAGAGGGTTATTTTTTCTGTACTGATATTGCTTTTGGTTACAAACGCAAAGATATCAGCAGCCGACCTGGCTGCTGATCTAAACGAACTGTTTAAACCTAATGATCAAGCAAGACAGGAAGCACTCATCGCCGATATTGTGAAGCGTGATGTTACGATCGATGAATTGATCAAAGAAATTAAAAATATGGAATTCAAGAAAGGCACTGCACGCGGTGTGCGCCAGGCAAAAAATACGTGCATTGACGGTATTGAACGATCTTATTACCTATACATCCCTAAGAACTACGACCACCGCAAAAAAACACCCCTTCTTGTTTATCTGCATGGTGGTGTAAGCAGAAAGGATCTAATAACCGATTTCGGGGAGTATATTAAAGAAAATCCGTTCGTAAAGGTCGCTGAGCAACAAGGCTATATTTTATTATTCCCGCTCGGGCAGAGTGGTGCGACATGGTGGGATTCCGTCGGCATCGCTAATGTTTTGCAGCAGATTCGTAAGACAAAGGAAGAATATAATATCGATGACGATAGAGTCTTCATGACCGGTTTTTCTGATGGCGCTTCAGGTTCGTTTTTATTCGCAATGACCTATCCGTCATATTTTGCGGGTTTCTTACCGCTCAATGGTCACCCGGGCGTTGGTTCTGAAGCCGGTGAGATCCAGACCTATTTCGTCAATCTTTTCAACCGACCTCTTTACGTGGTAAACACCGATGAAGATGATCTCTATCCAGCATATGAAATAAAAGAAATGATGGCTCTGGCTCATGAATCAGGTGCTGATATATTTTACCGTATTTATACGGGTATCGGTCATGACTTTGACTACGCAGACAGGGAAATGCCGCTTATTGCAAAATTTATGGAAAATAATCCGCGAAGATTAAATCCAGCGATTAAATGGGAGACTGCGTATCCAGACCTGGAATGTATGTGGCTGCGCATAGATGTAATTACTGCACAAGGACATGCCAGATGGTATAAGGACCACAATATGGAACTCGTCGATGACCGCGTAATGTTTGGCTTCTATCCAGATGACGAATATGACGGCATTGATCTTGATCGGGTTGATAAGAAGCTACTCCAGCAATTCTTTGCCAAAGGTGATTATCAAGGACCTGGGGTCAGAGTCGACAAGGTGATCGGTGATAGTACGCTGTGCGCGATCATCGGCATGAAAGATGGTGATGTCATTTTAAAGCTGGGTAATACGCCGATCAATACCATCGAGGATCTTTATGTCTACAAAGAAGGCAAGCAATGTGGTGATTCCACCGAGGTTCTGGTATTAAGAAAGGGTGAAGTGCTGGTCTTTAAAGGCCGATTTCCCGAACCCACTAAATATGATCTCTTCACACGTGGTGAACCTTCAGGAAGGATCGAAGGATATTTTTCAGGAAATACTTTTTCTTTAAAAACATCACAGGTCGGTATGTTGACCATAAAAATAAATCCTGACATGGTGCAGTTAGATCAAAATGTGATTGTCATCGCAAATGGAGTAACTGTCTTCGATGATAAGATCTCTCCAGACCCCGGGTATCTCCTCAATGATTATCTGAAAAACCGGGACCGTGAACGTCTTTACGTCAATGAGATAACGATCAGATTGGAATAAAGGGGTAACTACCCACTCATAGATATTTAATAATCTTCACACAAGCATAAATGCTGCACCCGTTTGATACCGAAAGAAAATACACACCTTTTGGTAAACGAGTAAGACGATTGTCCTTCAATTCAAAAAAAGATAAGAATCTTTTTCAAAATGAAATACTTGCGGATCCTGTGTTGTCTTTCAGATCCCATCGGACCGATTCTGCATTACCTGAAGCGAGACCCTCCAATGTCTTGATATGACGTCCTGAAACATCATAAATATCGATCCTGAACTTAGTATTGATCGACAGATCGAACTGAAATGATGTATGCCCTTGCTGCGATCGCAGCGGTCGTATCGTTACGGAATTGAAGGTTGATCGTACCACTACCATCTGAGTAATCCCCATACATCGTAACGGTTACCTGCGAAGGTATACTGAAGCGACCAGTGACCATACTCTGCCAGCCACTGTACCCGCTGCCGCCATTGAGACCATCATACTTGAGCATCAGTGTATAATAGGGACTTGGATAATAATAAACACGCGAAAGTGCTTCAGCACAATATAAGGGATAACTTGAACTGAGATGCATTTCGATCAATGCAACTTGCGATTCATAAGTCACTGCTGTTTGTGCCAGTGCCCCACTGGCATATCTGCAGGAACCTCAGCTCTCCTGATACCATTCCTCGCAAACGACTACGCGTTCTGCAGCAAAGGCTGTGTTTACCAAACCCAAGCCAACGAATACACTGCAGACTACCATGATAAATCGATTCATAGAACCTCCTTTTATCTATATAGCGCGATATGTTACATATCTATTACAAACATATATAGATTACATAATATTGCAGAGAATTAAGTCTTTATGTCAAGGCGTAATTCGCTACTACCCTACGCCACCTTATATTGACAGTGAATTTCTATATGATATAATATAATGTGAAAGAGGAACTAACGGCACAAAACCGGCTCAGTTCATCGTATACATTTTTCTATAAGCTTGTATTACCGATAATTCAACTGATTGTCACTGCTACTTTTGTTTTCATTATCCTGCTCAATGAACTTGAAATAGGTTATGTCGTTATCGCGATGATGATCATTGCGCTATTTTTTTCTTTAAAATATTCGTTTCCGCTTAAGGACGTCTGGCTAGCTAATGATAACATAATAGTGAAGAGTTTCTCGCATAAGATCACGATACCCTTTTATTCGATCGTATCCATCAAGGAAAACAAGTGGTTCAATCCACATTATGTAGTGATAAGATTGCGTTCTGATACTGAGTTCGGTCAAAAAATAATTTTCATACCGGACCGAAAATCAGGTGATGTTTTTCAATTTTTTAAGGACAGCAAAGTAACCCAGCAATTGAAACAAGCAATAGAACAATATAAAAAAGGGTCGTCAAACTACCAGACATCAAATCCTTAAAGCTTTTTTGCAAATAGTACTCCTATGTAAAGTGCTATCCTTGACAAAGAAATGTATTTTACTATAATTATATATTTAAGGAGGAAATATGGAACGGCGAGAATTTCTAAAAGTGGTCATCGCAGGAAGTGCTGCTTCGTTGCTGAGTCGTTCATCTGGGCAAAACCTTTCGGGGTTATATCATGTATCGATTCTCTCAACCCAGCCATATGGTTCGTCTTTCTCACCATATTGATAGCCCATAATTTCGTCGTAGAGTTTTTGAGTCAGCTCGCCGATCCCGCCATCTCCAACTGTATGATCATCTCCCCTATAAAATAATATCCCGACAGGAGATATAACAGCAGCAGTACCAGAACCGAAAACCTCTTTCAGCGAGCCGTCCTTTATGCCAGCGATGACCTCATCAATGGCAAGCATCCCTTCCTCAACTTTGATACCCCAATTCTTGGCTATTTTAATGACCGAATCTCTGGTTATGCCGGGTAGGATCGACCCGGATAAGGATGGGGTTACCAATTTATCTTTGAAATAGAAGAAAATATTCATTGCGCCCACTTCTTCGATATATTTACGCTCGATCGCGTCGAGCCATAGAACCTGGCTGTACCCTGCTTTACTCGCCTCTGCTGCCGCATAAAGGCTGGCCGCATAATTACCGCCGGCTTTGGCTTCTCCGATACCGCCTCTTACCGCCCGGACATATTTATCGGAGACATATATCTTGATGGGATTCATGCCTTCGGCATAATAAGAGCCAACCGGACCGACAATAATATAGAAAATATACTGCTTGGAAGGACGAACTCCCAATGCCGTTTCGGTTCCGATCATCACCGGACGAATGTATAACGAAGTACCGTGACTGCTCGGTATCCAATCTTTATCGATCAAAACCAGTTTTCTCAAGGCTTCATAGACCAGATCCTCGTCGACTGTAGCCATACACATGCGCCTCGCCGAATTATTCATCCTTTTTATATTATCCTTTGGACGAAATAAATATATGCCATTATCTTTACCGCGATAAGCCTTCAAACCCTCAAAAATTGTCTGTCCATAATGGAAATTCAAGGAAGCCGGATCTAAAACCAATGGCTGATATGGCACGATCCGAGGATTTTTCCAGCCTTTGTCCTTTTCGTATTCCATGATGAACATATGGTCTGATTGGTATTTACCAAACCCCAATTCCGATTCTTTATACTCTCTTTTCTTTTTCTTGTTTTCTTCAACGAGCTTAACTTCGATATTTAAACCCACACTTACCCCCAGTTTCTATAATTACGATAATAATACTATTCTTAGTACAGCAAAAGTGATTTTGTTATTAATTATATTACGGAAAAAGGTCGTAGTCAAGTAAAATTCAATTGTTTTAAGATGGCTTTTATTGCATGTCGAGCAGGAATTAGGTTAATTACAGCACCAACATAGCACTTGACACCTATGATCTTTTCCGTATAATATACCATACAACACTACGAAAAGGGGGCAAATATGGCAAAAGCTGCTTATGTGGTCAACGGTGCGGAAAACAAGAATATCATCCCTGCACTCGTTCTCGGTTCTTCATCCGCGGCATCCGGTGATGAAGTATTCATTTTCTTCACGCCAGGTGCAGCAGAACTCCTAAAACCTGGAAAAATAGAAACCTTAAAACCAAAAGGATATCCTGAAGCCATTGAATTGTGGAATGGCATAAAGAGTCTCGGCGGCAAGTTCTATCTTTGTGAGCTTGTCCTCGATGTGAAAGATATGAAAAAAGAAGACTTCCGCGATGATATTGAGCTCGTCGGCGCAACAACCTTTATTTCTGAAATAGAGGGAGCGCAAACAACCTTTGCATTCTAAGTCTTTAATATTCTATTTAAGAAAAAGGAGCAAAAATGGCGGTTCATAAGCTTGAACTATTAGGACTAAAATGCCCTCAACCAATCTTGAAGATCGCGGTTGAGGCGCCAAAACTGCAGGCCGGTGATATCCTCGAGGTGCTTGCCGACTGCGAATCATTTCCACGCGATATCGAAGCATGGTGCAAAAAAACAGGCAGAACCCTACTGTTCTGTCGTGATGAAGGCGGCAAATACAATGCCCAGGTTCAGTTCTAGGTAAATAATGACCGATACCTTCGAACCCACGATCATCGGATTTTTATGCAACTGGTGTTCTTATGCAGCAGCCGATCTTGCCGGGAATAATAAATTTGATGTACCAGCAACATTGCAGACGATACGGGTCATGTGCTCAAGCCGTGTTGACCCGGTCTTCCTACTCAGTGCATATCTGCACGGCGCCGACGGCATCTTGATCGCCGGATGTCATCCAGGTGACTGTCATTACCAAACCGGCAATTATTATACACGGCGACGTTTTGCACTATTGCATAAAATCCTTGAAACCTTTGATCTTGACCCGCAACGATTTAGATTATCCTGGATATCTGCATCTGAAGGACAGCGTTTCTCCCAGGTAACCAAAGATTTCGCCGAACACATCAAAAAACTGGGGCCCAATTCGGTCAACAAGAAACCATTCACTGAATGACAACAGAAAAAAATAAAAAAATTTTAGTAATCGGTGCCGGACTTGCCGGTATCGAAGCGAGTCTTTTGCTTGCGAAAGCAGGCAGACAAGTATACCTCGTCGAAAAAGAATCCTATTTTGGCGGAGCGGCAATAAAATCCGAAGAGGTAACACCCAATATGGAATGTGCGACGTGCATGCTCGCGCCTAAACAATCAGATATTCTCGAAAATAAAAATATCAAACTCCTTACCCTGAGTGAAGTGATCGATGTCAATGGTGAAGCAGGTGATTTTACGGTGAGAATCAAAAAACGGGCACGCTATGTCAGCATTGAGAACTGTATTGGCTGCGGGGCATGTTTTGAACCGTGCCCGGTAAGCACGCCCAATGAATTTGAAGAAGAATTATCAAAAAGGAAAGCTATTTATGTAGCTTGTGCCGGAGCTTTACCTAATGCACCGGTCATCGATATGGAAAACTGCCTGCGCAGCAAGGGCGAGGATTGCAAGCTCTGCAAGGAAGCATGCATGTTCGATGCGATATCTTATGAGGATAAAGACGAAGAGATGACGGTCAATGTAGGGGCGGTCATTATCGCTACTGGCTATAAACTCGGGGACATCGGTCAGTTTCCCCAATACGGATATGATAAAAAATCAAATATCTACAGTGCCTTTGAATTTGAACGACTCAGAGCATCAAATGGTCCCACTTCTGGAACGATTCAGATGAGGGACGGTCAAAAACCCAAATCAATAGGTCTGGTCCACTGTGTCGGTCGCGATGAGAAAAAATACTGTTCTCAAGTATGCTGCATGTATCTGACAAAATTTGCACACTATGCATTTGAGCAATTAGAAAACATCAAGGTATACCAATTCTACCGTGAACTCACGATCCCCGGGAAAGGCAGTCAAAAATTTTCCCATGAGGTCAAAGCCAAGGGCGTTGAAATGCTCAGAATAAAAAGTCTTGTTATTTCACCAAACGGCTCAGATCCGCCAGTAAAAATAGAATACCAAAATGAAAAAAGCGAAAAAAAGGCGATCGACCTCGATATGGTCATCCTCGCGCCATTTATCGAGCCTTATCCAGATACTGACAGGCTCGCCCGACTTTTGCAAATAGAACTCGATGATTTCGGTTTCATTAAAACCGCTCCTTATGATTCGGTTGCCACAAGCCGTCCGGGCATTTTTGCCATCGGCTGTATCCAGAGCCCGATGTCGATGAGTGATACGACTATCCAGGCTCATATCGCGGCGGGGCAAGCTCTCGCCTCTACCGAAGGATAGAAAGATGTCGAAGATCGGATTATATCTGTGCAAATGCGGCCCCAATATCGCCGAGGTGATCGATTTAGACAGCATTGTTCAATCAATAAGCCAGGATAAAACGGTCGCGGGGGTCCAAATTCACAACCTGTTGTGCTCTGAGGACGGCAAAAAATTCCTTGCTGAAAGCATTAAAAAGAATGAATTTGAGCGTATCGTCATCGCGGCATGCTCACCAAAACAGCATGAAGCGACCTTTATGCAGGTACTCTCATCAGCCGGTCTAAATCCCTACATGATGCAGCTCGTTAATATCCGGGAACAGTGTGCATGGGTAACCCCGGATAAAAATGCTGCGACCGCCAAGGCGCTGACTTGTATCCGTGCGGCTATTAATCGCGTAAAATACCATGCCCTGCTCGAGAAAAAAGAGATCGAGTGTGACCCTGGAGTCATTATAATCGGCGGCAGTATCACGGGTTTAGAAACTGCTCTACGCACTGCTCAGCACGATCGCAAAGTCTACCTTGTCGAAGAAACTACATTGGGTGGAAGGATCAAAAACATGCGGGTGCTCTTGCCATTGATGGCATCGGCCAGAGAAATACTACAGGCCAAGATCGATGCAGTAAGGAACAACAAACATATCGAAATCTTAGAAAACTGCACGATCGACGATATCCTCGGTTTCTTCGGTAATTTTGTTGCTCATGTTCATGCCCAGGATAAAAAGGAACATGAACTCAAAGCAGGTGCCGTAGTACTCGCTCTGGATGCACAGCAATTTACACCGACTGGTCTGAGCAGCTTTGGATATGGCCAAATAGAAAATGTCTTTACGGCAGCGGAATTTGAGGCGTTATCATCTGATAAAGTGGTGACCAAATCAGGCAAGCCGGCTGATTCGGTCGCCATAATCCACTGCGTGGGACGTAAACAACTCGGTTATTGCTCGAAAATATGCTGTGCAAATTCGATGAAGATCGCACGCGATATTGTAAGCCGTTCATCCGGAACAAAAGTGATACAATTCTATAAAGATCTATGCCTGCCTGACAAATCTTATGATAGATTTTACGAAGAAACTCAATCAAAAGGCATTCAATTCATTCGCTATAATGAAATTGAAATAGAGCAGAAAGACGGACATGTAGCAGTTAAAGTGAATTCACCGGGCGATGAAGGAATAAAGATCACTGTCGATATGATAATCCTCTCCACCGGAATAACGCCGCCATCAAGAGCAGCAGAATTTGCCCGGATGTTCAATGTTCCTATCGATGAATACGGCTTTTTAAAACAAGAACACACCATCCTCGAACCCGTCTCTACAATTACTGAAGGAGTGTTTATTTGCGGCGGTATGTATGGACCGGGTGATATCACTGATTCACTTGCCCAGGCAGGAGCAGTCGCAGGCAAGATCCTCTCATCATTGGTACCTGGCAAGCTTTTGGAATTGGAAGCAAAAACCTCAACCGTTTCAGAAACGATGTGCATGGGTTGTGGTGCATGTGTCGATATATGTGCATACGGCGCGGTTAAACTCGATCAAAACAAGAATATTTCGGTCGTCAACGAAGTTCTCTGCCGTGGTTGCGGGAATTGCGCATCAGTTTGCCCGTCAGGTGCTGCCGGCCACAGGCATTTCACGACCCGGCAGATAGCACAGGAGATGATACAGATTCTTAAATAATATGAAGAGTACGCTCGTAACCTTGCAGGAAAACAACATCAACATGACGGTCAGGAAACTTATCCATGCATTCATGGAAAAGAAATGTTTTCAGGCAGTACTGGCTCCGGTACGTATACCCAGCGGTGAGTCATTTGCCTATGAGCTCATGAATGATAGAACAAAAATTGAACAGTGTGAACCTTTACCACCGATCATGCCTATCCCCGGTGCCCGGGTTTTGAGAGACCTGACCCGTAAAGGCGAACCTGATTTTAAAATACTGTGTATCATGCATCCGTGTGAAATACGCGCAGCCGTGGAATTAGCCAAGCTGCGCCAGGTCAACCTCAATAATATCACTTTTATGAGTTTTGACTGCCCGGGTGTTTTTCCGACCAAAGATTATATCCTTGAACCAAAGAAATACGACACGTCTTACGATGAAATTCTAAAAACGTTTGAAGGAGAAAATTTCCGCGTAAGCTGCACGACCTGTATTCATTTTAGTGATGATGGTATAATGACTGATATCCATATCGCGAACCTTGGCATAAACGGTGACAAACTCCTGGTCCAGGCATTGAGTAAAAAAGGTGAAGAATGTTTGGGCGCGCTCGACCTTAGTCTTGATCAAGAAACATCAAACCGGCAAGAGAAAATAAATACCGTACGAAAAAAACGAGAAGCAAACCGTGAAAAACTGTTTTCAGAAATAAGACCTCAGGTAAAGGGCATGGATAACCTCGATAGCTATTTTGCCGACTGCATAAATTGCCATAATTGTATGCGGGTATGCCCGATATGTTACTGCCGCCAATGCTTTTTCGATTCATCCGACACAAAGCGCGTTGAAACCGACAATTATGTAAGCCGTGCTCGTAAAAAAGGCGGTATCGCATTTCCGACCGATACTCTGCTTTTCCATCTCGGCAGGATGTCGCATATGAACCTTTCCTGCATCGGCTGCGGAGCTTGTGAAGATGCCTGTGCCAGGGACGTACCAGTGGCACAGATCTTCAATTTCATGGCTGACCAGCTCCAAAAAATGTTTGAATATCTCCCGGGTAGAAACATCGAAGAGAAAATACCTGTTTTGACATACACCGAAGATGAACTCCATGAATATGAAGATGCCAAGGAAAAACCATGAAGACAATCAAGATTCAAAAATCCCCAGACCGCGCTATACAGGATGTGCTCAGATACCTTTTCGAGAACGATAAAATAGACGGTGTTTTCAGTTTGATAAAAAAAGGTAATGGGAGCCACGTATATTCACTCATTACAAAAAAAGAACTTCTAAGTGAAATTATCCCGACATTTCCGCTCATGCCGGCAAATGCAGGAA
This sequence comes from uncultured bacterium, assembly GCA_964419565.1. Lineage (GTDB taxonomy): Bacteria > Hydrothermota > Tepidihabitantia > SM23-42 > SM23-42 > JAUVZL01. The sequence continues at coordinate 5,544 of CAYQPW010000019.1, read as the reverse complement.
AGATGGTTTCTCAGCTTACCGTTCTTGAGGCGGTTAAGAAACCGATCGCCGTGGTCTTAAGGCCATGTGAATTACGCGCGCTTTACGAACTTGTCAAGGTTGAGCAGGCAAAACTCGATAACCTTTTGTTCATTAGTTTTACCTGCAGCGGTGTTCTTTCTCTGAAATTAAAAAAAGACGAACTCGATCAGAAAATACAGGCATACTGGAACAATATAGGAACCGGTGAATTGATCAAAGGTCTGCGCGAAACCTGCACCATGTGCACTGAATTTATCCCTTATAATGCCGACATCATAATCCCTCTTATTGGTCAAAGTCTTTCACAGGAAACCAGTTTCATCATGAATACAGAAAAAGGAGAGAAATATCTGTCCGGGATGAGCAGCGAGCAGAGCGAAGAAAATATCGAATCAGATGAAATTGAGGCAGTCAGAAAAAAACGTACAGAACAAAAAAAGACAGTTTTTAGCAATTTAAAACTAAAAGACCTCGGCTGGGACGGAATGATCAATGTCTTTGGCCGATGTATTAACTGCTATGCTTGTACCAGCGTCTGTCCTGTGTGCTACTGCGTATTATGTTATATAAGATCTGAAGAGAAGGACAAACTTCCCTTATCATGGCAAAAACGATTGAATAAGAATGGCTCGTTGCGTATCCCTGATGATACGATAATGTATCACCTCGTAAGATTACTCCATGTCGGTGTAATGTGCGTGGGTTGTGGCATGTGCTCTGATGTCTGCCCGACAGACATCCCGATAGCGAGCATCTTCACCACAGTCGGCGAACATATGCAGGAAACGCTTGAATACAAACCAGGCAAAGACCTTGAAGAACCGATGCCTCTGGCCGTGGTCAATCCTGAAGATTTCGAAGCAGCGCCCATTGAAACAGAATAGATAATCCAATTTGTGGGCGCAAAACCCACTTGACAATTCCAAAATATGCCATACAATCAGTATGATAATTTAGTAGTATAAAATATAAGATAAGGAGCAAATATGGCAAAGACCAAAATAACTATAACGATCGATGAAAGATACGTATCTGACCTCGATCGCATATCACGCATAAAGCGCGCGAATCGCAGTGCCCTCATCGAAGAAGCAATAAAATTCTGGGAAAAAGAGCAAATAAAAAACGCATTGAAACATGGCTACCAGATTATGGCAAAACAAGACAGTAAAGCCTCCGAAGAATATATCAAGATCGCCCAGGAGATATTGAGTGAATAGCGGTTTTCCAAAACGGGGTGAAATATGGCTGGTTAATTTCAATCCTGGACGCGGGAGTGAACAAAAAGGAATACGGCCTGCTTTAATACTGCAGAACGATACTGGCAACGAATATGCTGCAACAACGATCGTAGCGGCGATAACTACAACGATCAGAGTTTACCCGGTAACAGTTCTGATCAAATCACATACAGCTGGTTTGAAAAAAGACTCGATGGTCAATCTCGCGCAAATATTGACGATCGATAAAAATCGACTCGAGAAAAAACTCGGGTCTCTTGATAAAGATCTCATGCGAAAAATAGACCGGTCACTATGTGTCAGCCTGGATCTGTTGTTTTAGCCGTGGTTCATAAACTCTGTCCACTATGCGCTAAAGAAATCGATTAAATAAGTAGAAAAATATCTGGTGCAGACTTGACACCAAACACTGTACTCATTACAATATCAAAAGGAGGTAATAATATGTTAAAGGAATTCAAAGAATTTGCAATGCGTGGTAATGTCATCGATATGGCGATCGGGATCATTATCGGTGCGGCGTTCGGTACGATCGTGAAATCATTTGTCGCTGATATTATCATGCCGCCGATCGGCTTATTACTTGGCAATGTCGACTTTGCCAACCTCTTCGTGGTGCTCAAGCAAGGAACAGCAGCTGCACCCTATGCATCGCTTGCTGAAGCCCAGGCAGCCGGTGCAGTGACTTTTAATTACGGGATATTCATTAACACGATAATAAGCTTCTTGATCATAGCTATCGCAGTATTTTTAGTGATAAAAAGCATGAATAAGATGAAACGAAAAAAAGAAGAACCGGCTACAGAACCGACAACCAAAGACTGCCCCTTTTGCATGACTGCGATACCGATCAAAGCGACCCGTTGTCCCAACTGCACTTCGCAATTCAAAGAATAAGTTTTTCTAAAGATTTAAAACAAAATCAGTCTATTCTTCTGGCTGATTGAGCAGATGTTTTGAGCCAGGCGCGATCTCGTATAACCAGTCTTCTTCATCGCCGCGGCGATAGCCTTGTTCTAAAATCGATGTCAGCTCGCCAATCCTTAATATCTTGATCAGCCGGGGGTTTCCGGTAAATTTCGTATCGCAAAATACGGCATCAAAACCTGCTGAGTAGTAGTGCCAGACTTCGAATTGACGTCCCCAATCCGTAAATGCGATATCTTCGATCAAATCCGGCAGTCCGTTGCTTATACAGAACCTACCTCGTTCAGAATCCCGTCCTTTTAATGTGCTTGTCGAAAATTTCTTATCCACTTCTAATAGCCTCTTCTCAAATGCCTGGTAATCTACTTTGGACCAAAATTCTTTAAGATAAGCCTTCTTTTTATATTCATCAAGCTTACAGAATTTCTTATACTCATCTGCGCTTACAAGATACTTTATGTCGTCATAGAATTCCATTGACGCGGTTTCATCAAGGAGCGATGTGATGGTAAATGTCTTTTGGACTTTGATCGTCGTATTCCATACAGAATCGAATGTTTCAATGAGAAAGGTGTATTGTCCCTCTAAAAAATTGTGCAAAACCACGGTCAGAGTATCGATGTGAATATCTTCATACTTCAATAGTTTTTTATCTCTTTTAAAGACAACACTGTCTGAAACATCGATAATTTGATATGCAATTCTATAATACAGGCTATCTGGATCCAAACCATAGATCTCGATATAGGAAAAAAGGCTATCTATATCAGCAAATTCGCAAGCGAGGTTTGGCGTAAAAGCAAAACCACAGCAGGTAAAATCATCGTTAATATTCTTCGTTCCGAGTATGACATCACTGCACTGAAAGATAATGGAATCAGAGGGTATTTCTATTTTCCCTTGTTTTCTCTGGCTAAATCCGTTCGATTCTATCGCTAAATAGTATCTGAATTCGCCGGGATAAAGGTAGACCGGAATATGATCGATAAAATAACCCGACCCCTGTTCCCTGGTAATATACGCTCCTTTTTTGCCTTCGATAAATGCTGAATCTTTTTTTGCATCATCATAAATACCAAGTTCAAAGGAGAATTCTTTGAGAAATGTCTTCTCCTGTACTAATGCCTGTTCTTCCTGTGTTAAGATATCGTTAATAGATAATTGATACCACACTTCTGCATAATCATTCTGGAAACGATAGCAATCGACCGTGAATGCTTGCGATAATAAGATATTTACTATTATTACGATCATACTCTACTGTCAAATTATACTCCTGAAATCAAAAATAACAACCCCTGTCAAATTACCGCCATTAAAGCTAAGATATGTATTATCGTTCGACTTCATCCCATAATTCACGATGTGAATAAAAGCTACCGTTGTCATCAAATCCAAACATAACTAAATATTTTCTTACACTATGAGCATGAGCCACTTTTGCAGTAGTTAGTTGAAATCCCGCTGGTATTGGTTTTGCATGAGTAGTTCCTAGCGTCAAAGGCTTTATAACCTTACCTTCTGAATTGAATTTTATTTGATAGACACAAAGTCCACCATTATCATTCTTACCAGTAACCGATAGAATAATATCACCATCTGGCAGTTTAGTTAAATCCATATCATGTATCGCTGCTGTTGCATCATCTATACTCTTTATCTTCTCTGAAGCATAGTAAATCCCGCCCAGATGAATACCTGGAATTTTCTGGAATGCATAGTCCTTTAAATCCAATTGAATTGGGTCTATTATGAAATTGCCGTCAAAATCCGCAAGGGTATAAAATACCTTATCGGGTTTGAATTTATCCCACGAATCTTTCTTCGCATTCTTTTCATAACCCCATCCCATACGATTACAAATTAATAATCTATCATTTGATGTTGCGGTCATTATAGCATCTTGAAGTTTAAATTCAGTATATTTTGTGGAATTCTTGCGAAACCTATCTAAATAAGGCTTGGATGTATGCTTTATCTGTGTGAATTCTGGATAAACCTGCATTACTCTTATTCCACTCCACACGTCGTATTCAATCACATATACATTTCCTTCACTATCACGAACCAAAGAACAGTTTTGAAAACTTACGTTATTGCTATCTTCTAAAATCGTACCATGCGTAAAATCAATGATTAATTTCTCTAGTCGATAGCCGGGTGGATCACTTAACGGTTCAACCATTTTGCGTGCGATGACTAATAAACGATTAGAATCAAGGAACATCACCGAATTTTCCGTGAAGGTATAGGGAGTGAAGAAATTCCGCCAGTTAACTATTTCATGTTTTGGAATAATCATCTTTCCAGTTGCATAAAACGCTTGATAGAAATATTTTGTTTCTTTATAATGTGGATATTCATCGGCAAACGAGGATTCTTTCCAAATTGCAAAATATTTATCCTTTTGATTCCCCACCACAACGGGCGGTTCATTTAGCAGGCCCTGTAAAGTTCTAAGTGTGACAAATAAACTATCCGTATGACCAAAGGTGATATATAAAAGTATTATTATGACTGATACTTTATTTAATCTGAAGATCATATTCCTCTCCTTTTGGCATAGGGTGGCAGGTCTTGACATTAGACATCTGTGAGATTGTTTGATTCTTCGTATGGATATTTGCTGATAAAATGATTTTATTCAAACATATCTTTCAATGATCCTGGTAAGGAGTTCTTAAGTTTTGGATAATCTTCGATCAAACGGAATATATCTGCCAAGTCTTTTTGCCGTTTGCTCGCGCGTCGTCCTTCATCCAAATATGCCCAGATCTTACCCTGGAGAACATCCTCCAAAGCTGCTATTTTCATCGTGTAACCCATAACCTTTTTGGCTTGTGCACGTACTATGAATGATTGATAGCGTGAATCTTTCTGTATCTGAATACGAAGATCAGAATATTGTGATGAGAAATTAAGGCTATGCGGAAACTCTTCTATAGCAAAAATACCCTTCGCAGCATTTCGTAATTGATCGATCATTTCGGTTATCACAACTACATCGAGATCCAGACTGACGACCGGTTCAACATATGCATTTACCGCTAAACCACCAATAATGCAGTAATCGATCTTGTTCAATATCAGAATATCGAGAAATTGCTGTAAAACATCTTTTCCACTATTACTTACCGAGTTAATGAATTCCTTCTTGGTCATTATCTACACCTATATGTAGTATAGTTGAATCGAAGAATAAGTCAAGATTGTAAAGTGGGAAAGATCGTGAAGCAAAAGGTGTTCTGTTCCGGCACATTTGGGAAAAATCGGGTAAAATTTAGTAGACACTCATAGGCTTTGACCCTACCCCCAAAAACTGGACAGTTTACAAGTTGAGTCACCTGGTGTATAC
>CAYQPW010000018.1:55024-58633 GCA_964419565.1 uncultured bacterium | reverse complement strand
AGATTCATTTTAGTATAATAAATATAGAATAGGGGGAATAATGAAAAAGTATATTATGTTCGTCATTATCACGTGTTTTCTATTTATAAATACATGTAGCAAAACCTATACACGCCTGACCTTTGTCTTCGGGAAACAACCTGAAGGTGGCGAGGATATGACACTGGTAGATTGCGTTATTGTTGGCCGTCTTGTGGACGGTGATACACCGATCCAGGTAACTGTCCAGTGGCTCTGGGAAGATCTTAATCACCAGAATCATCAGCTCTACTGGCAAGATACCTGGACGTTTCGGAGTCAGGTAGCAGAGGAGCTTCCCACTGGCGTACAGGCTCCTGCTGGATATATCCTCGTAGGTTATTTCTGGTTTCAGGCAACATGGGAGGATGAAGACGGCACGCCGAATACGGTTGTCAGCGATACTGCTAAATGTACGTCAAGTACTATTGTGGACGCTCAAATTTTAAATAGAATTAGGTTAGATCAACTAAATACTTTTCTGTATCCTAGATCTCGATAGATTCACTATTTTTGTTTGGATGCTGGATATTTTGTTATTCGATAGTCTATGGGACTTACCCTCTGTTGTCCGCACCTTGACATTACTATTAAAATTCTGCATTATTATTAAAGATTAAAAGTATGTAAAAGGGAGGTCATATGAAGAATACAATCTTGTACACTTCGCTCCTTGCACTTTGCCCTCTGCTTTTAGTCGCCCAGGCACCTGATACATTATGGACAAAGGTGTATGGAGGTACTGCTTGGGATTATGGCGCATCTGTTGCCCAGATCACTGATGGAGGTTATATAATAGCAGGTGAAACACGGTCTTACGGCGCAGGTTCTGGTGATGTATATTTGATCAAGATAGCTCCTGAAACTGGTATTGAAGAAGAAAAAATTATCAGGGGCGGTAAAGGACAAAAAATCTTTGGTCCAACCATTTTCAGCGGACCATTGTTTTTGCCAGAAGGTAAAAAGTGTAGAGTCTTCGACATCACCGGAAGAGTTATAGAACCATAACATATCAAACCCGGAATATATTTCATAGAGATCGACGATGTAATTACGCAAAAGATAGTGAAGATAAGATAAAGGCGCAGGGGAGCATTATGCTTTTTCATAAAAGACTTTGTAATAGTACCGTATATTGTGCTGTATTACTTTTTTTGCCATTGCAGTCGGCAAGAGGTCAGTCATGGTCAGCCCCAATAGACCTTGGTATTCAATGGTCAGATGATCGTAATCCAGTATTAACTCAATCTGGTTTCCATTTATGGGCTTACTGGCAAACCAGCAGAGATGGAGATTGGGATATATACGGGCGCTTTATTGATATGAATTACGTTGAAGAATTTACGCCAAAAGACTTGAAAGAAAGCGAAATACTTACCTTGTCTCCAAATCCATTTTGTGATTTTATTACAATCAATTGGCATTTACCTGACCAGTACAGCGATTTCATATCAGTTTTTGATATTTCCGGTCGTGAAGTGAAGAGACTTAATATTAATGGGCAATATGGTAAGATAAAATGGTTTGGTGATGATCAAAAGAAAAAGCTCCTGCCAAATGGTGTATATTTTCTTACGATAGGGGACAAAACAGAGCAGAAAGTTGTCATTCTGAGATAATGAAACATCTTGATTATACTTAAGTTCCAGATATATCCTTGACATGTCAGAAAATATTGTATAGTATTTTACTATGCAAAGCAAGTTTTTGAAGGTTCTAAACCCTGTTTTATTCTTACTCATGCTTATACAAGCGATAACTGGTCTTGGTCAAAGGTATGCTGGCCAGGATATTTTCGTGCTCTTTCGGAGAATCCATTATCCAAACGGCATATTGCTCATTATTGTATTGATAGTCCATCTTTATCTTAATCGGGGTTGGGTAAAGATGAATTTTTTTAAACCAAAGCATAAGAAGTAATCGTCATATTCTAGGCAAGGAGGTAGTATGTTAAAAGAAAAGATGTCGCGCCGCGGGTTTCTATCCTCTGCACTGGCTGGTATATCCTTTGTCGTATTGACTTTTTTAGGGTGCGGGAAAAAGAAAGAAGAACCAGCTGTACAACCAGAAACCCCTGAAATGACCGAGGAAGAAAAGAAAGAATATGTTTTCGCAACCTGTATCTGCAAGAAATGTCCCAGCTATGTCGAATGCGATGAAAAGGCGGGTTTTTGCCTGGTCGGCAAGAGCAAATGTATCAAGGAGAAAAAAGGCTGTATTTGTCCGGAATGTCCGGTCACCAAGAAAATGGGTCTTAAATGGGGCTATTACTGCACTGATGGCTCGGCCGCAGAATTGATGAAAGCAGAGCAGATGTAAGGTTTAGCGGTGTGTATACACCGAGAGGGGTATGTTTATTTACTGACAGGGTAGCCATTATCTTTTATCGTAATTGTCAGTAGTCAAGATTAGACGCTTCTTGACATCCTCTTGTGATTTCCCTATATTTATACAAAGCATGACAAAGGAATATCATACACCAGGCCTTGATATAGAGAAGATCATTGAAAACGCAAGCGAAGCTTCGAAAGCTTTCCGGCGTTATGATCAAGAACAGACTGACAAGATAACTGAAGCTGTTTATAAGGCGGGTTTTAACGCACGTGTGTATCTTGCCAAGCTCACCTATAAAGAAACCAAATTGGGCAAGTGGGAAGATAAAGTCTTTAAGAATGTCGTGGCTACTCTTTATGTTTATATGGATATTAAGGATGTAAAGACAGTCGGGGTCATCGCCCAGGATAAGGAGCAGGAAGTGGTCGAGGTCGCCGAACCAGTCGGACCTATTTTTGCGGTGACACCGATAACCAATCCGAGTTCCACGGTGCTGTTCAAGATATTGATCGCGATGAAATCGAGAAACCCGATCATTATCCGACCCCACGGTTCAGCGCGAAGGTGTTCAATAGAAGCGGCGCGCATCGCTTACGAGGCAGCGCTTGCTGCTGGCGCGCCAGAGAATTGCATACAGTGGATCAAAACCTCGTCACGCGATGAAGTCAAGGCGTTGATGGCACACAAGAAGATAGCTCTTATTCTGGCTACTGGTTCAGTGGAGTTGGTGCGGGCGGCTTATCGGTCGGGTAATCCAGCGATCGGTATCGGCCCTGGCAATGTACCGGTTTATATCGGAAGGTCAGCTGATATTCCATTCGCAGTCGAGCAAATAGTTCTTTCCAAAACATTTGATCATGGCACAGTCTGTGCCAGTGAGCAAGCGATCGTAACCAACAAGTATAATGTTGCTGAGGTGATAAGGGAATTTAAAAAGCATAAAGCCTATTTTTTGTCCAAAGATGAGATCAGGCGTCTTGAACCGATAGCATTCAATGTGAACGATAGGGTTATGAGGGTTGAAGTAATAGGTCAATCTGCTTGGGTTATTGCAGAGATGGCGGGTATAACGGTGCCGTCTGACACGAGTATTCTCATGGCACCTCTTGAAGAAGTCGGGCTGCAATCTCCGCTCTCGCTTGAAATCCTGGCACCGATCCTGGCGTTTTATACCGCAGATGATTTTGAACAGGCGATCGAGCTCTGCCGCCAGATCAATAAACATGGCGGTCTCGGCCATACCGCCAGTATTTTCTC
>CAYQPW010000018.1:5777-54924 GCA_964419565.1 uncultured bacterium | reverse complement strand
ACTTAAATCGATAATAATTATAAGATTATAAATTGAGCAGTGCAGAATGTTTTTGTGCAATACCTTTTGGTATGAAAAAGGACATGTAAAGTGTTTAGATTTGACCCCATGAGACCCCTTGACAATTCGCGATTTTTGAGTATAATGATAATAGAAACCATTTTCAATAATAAAAGGAAATGATCGAATGAGAACAAGAAATATGATGGGACCGCCTTGGTGGCACGGAAAATTCAGGGGTTGTGGTTACCGTATTACCGTGCCTAGAGAAGCGATACTCGATGTCTTGAGCAAGACATCTGAGCACCTCAGTGCTGAGGATATTTACATGGCGGTTCATAAGACACATCCCAATATCGGCTTGACGACTATCTACCGTACCCTGGAATTGCTTGTTCATATGGGACTTGTGTTTAAATTCGATTTTGGCGATGGTCGGGCGAGATACGAGTTGTCTGAAGGGCCCAAAGGAACCCGGCACCACCATCATCTGGTTTGTACAAGATGCGGCAGGGTCATAGATTATACAGATTTTATCGACGATGAGATCGAATTGCTCGCTCGAACTGAAAAGGGACTTTGCGAAAAATTTAATTTCAAGATCGTTAACCATCTGATTCAGTTCTATGGTCTTTGCGAAAAGTGTCAGGATGAAAGATGACAGTTATTTTTTTTGATTTAGATGAAAATGGATTTCATTAACAAATAGAAGGAGGTGATTGAGATGCCAGGTGGAGATAGGACAGGTCCGCGCGGTTTTGGACCGATGACAGGACGTGCTGCTGGTTTTTGTGCTGGTTATTCTATGCCGGGTTATGCCAACCCAATCCCTGGTAGAGGTTGGTTTGGTCGTGGTTTCGGACGCGGACGCGGCGGGTTTGGTCGAGGTTTTGGGCGTGGTTGGCAAAACCAATTCTATGGCGCGGGTTACCCGGGTTATGCCGGGCCGACCGCTGGTGCATATCCTTATGCACAGGAATTAGCCCCAAAAGAAGAAGTCAAAATGCTGAAGGATCAAGCTGAATTCTTAAAAAATGAGCTTCAAGAAATACAAAACCGCATTGGAACTTTAGAGAAAACAAAAGATAAGTGATTGCCAGATGTTAAGTCGGGGTCAGAGCAAGTGAATTTCTGACCCCGACCGGGCATAACAAAGTACAGTAAAGGAGGATATTTATGCGCATAGCGATTTCGACTGATGGTGATTTTGTATCGGCGCATTTTGGGCGATGCCCGCTGTTTACCATCGTGGATATTGAGGAGGGTAAGATCGCGAAAAAAGAAGTGGTAGAAAACCCTGGTCATCAACCCGGTTTCATACCGCAATTCCTGCACCAGCAAGGTGTTGAGTGCATTGTGTGCGGAGGCATGGGTAGGCGAGCGATAGATTTTTTCAACGAGCTTAATATACAGGCCGTAATCGGTGTGACCGGCAAGATCGATGGGGTTTTGGAAAAACTTGCCAACGGGACGCTTGAAGGCGGCGAAAGTCTGTGTAAACCAGGTGCTGGAAAAGGATATGGTTTGGAAAAGAGCGAGTGCGATCATTCTGAGCAAGAGGAACATGATCATTAGAAATGGAGGTTGCTAACATGAAGATATGCTTTACTTCACAAGGTAATAATTTGGATGCAGCGATCGATCCGAGATTCGGTAGATGTAAGTATTTTGTGATCGTTGAAACAGATACCCAGGCATTTGAGGCGATTCAGAATCCTAATGTTGAAGCGATGGGCGGTGCTGGTATTCAATCCGGACAACTCATTGCCAATAAACAAGTAAAGGCAGTCCTGACCGGAAATGTAGGTCCAAATGCTTTTCAAACGCTGCAGGCCGCAGGGATAGATGTGATTACCGGAGTTTCAGGCAGTATCAAAGATTCAATTGAGAAATATAATAAGGGTGAACTGAAACCAGTGCAAACACCGAGTGTCAGTTCTAAATTCGGTTTGCCTGGTAAAGAAAGGAATGGGTGATTAATATGCCAAGAGGTGATGGAACTGGACCACGAGGTGGTGGACAGGGTTCAGGACAAGGCGGCGCTGGTCGAGGTCGCGGCCAGGGAGCGGGTGCTGGTGGTCGGTGTAAGTGCCCAGCATGCGGAGCAACGATACCGCATCAAAGGGGCGTTCCCTGTTTCCAAAAGGCCTGTCCTAAATGCGGTGCAAAGATGATGAGAGGATGATAACGGAGGTCATATGCCGATATATATCTATAAGTGCAGAGACTGCGGTACGGTTTTTGAGGTTTTGATCTTAAAAAAGAAAGAACAACCAGCGTGTACTAATTGCGGAAGTAAACATCTGGACAAACAACCGTCAGCACCGAGTTCAGTAAGAATGGGGGCTTCCCGTTCAAAGGGTGCTACTTGCTGCGGTTCAGACGAACGCTGCTCTACGCCGCCGTGTTCAAGTGATGGATCCTGCATACGAGATTAGTTATAGAAAATATTGAATGGATGGGATAATCGCTACTAGTGTAAGGGAGCAAGTGTGCTAACTGTGAATATTGTATTTGATAACTATGAATTTAACCCAGATCTTCAGGCCAAATGGGGATTTGCATGTTTAGTAGCCGGCCCCGACGAAATATTGCTTTTTGATACAGGCAGTAATGGTCAAATCCTCCTCGATAATATGAAAAATCTCAAGCTCGACCCTAAAAAAATCCGCAAACTCTTGATATCTCACGACCACTGGGATCATACCGGGGGTTTGAAGTCTTTGCTCAATGAAAATGCAGACCTTGAAGTTTATGTTCTGCCGTCTTTTTCAGATGAGACAAAAAAGACAGTTACCCAGAGCGGTGCGCATTTGATCGAGAACAGCGATTTTAAAATGCTTTTGCCCGGGATCCACACGACCGGTACCCTCGGCACAACGATAAAAGAACAATCTTTGGTCATTGAAACTAACAAAGGATTGGTAATCATTACAGGTTGTGCTCATCCCGGTATTATTAACATAATCGAACATGTCAAAGAGCATTTTAATAAAAAAATATACATGGTTTTCGGAGGGTTCCATTTAATGAATTACATTGATACCGACCTGCTGAGAATTACAATACAGCTGAAAGAATTGGGTGTGGAAAAAATCGGACCGTGTCATTGCAGTGGTGATCGCTGCCGGCTGATATTCAAAGAAGAATACAAAGATGATTATATTGATATCGGCGTCGGAAAAATCCTGGAGATGGAATGATCGTATCATTTGCCAGCGGCAAAGGCGGGACCGGTAAGACTTTAATGGCGACTAGCTATGCTCTTGTCATTGCCGCAGAGTACGATCAGAAGATTCAATTCCTTGATTGTGATGTGGAAGAGCCTAATGCCGGCATATTTTTGAAACCTGAAATAGAAGAAACCATAACCGTCGGGATACCTGTGCCAGTCGTCGATTTTGAAAAATGCAATGCCTGCGGTACGTGCGCTGAAATATGTGCTTACAACGCAATAGCGGTCTTGAATCCGACCGGGTATTCAGCAAAGCAAAAAGGAAATATTTCTAATGAAGTTTCGAGCAGCGGTCTGCGCACAAAGGCAAAAAAAGACGTCCTGATTTTCCCCGAGCTCTGTCACGGTTGCGGCGGGTGCAAACTTTTTTGCCCGGAGAACGCTATATCTGAACGTGACAGAGAGGTGGGCGTAATTGAAAAAGGCAAAAGCGGCACCATTGAATTCATGCAGGGTAAGCTAAATATCGGCGAACCCATGGCAACACCTTTGATCAGGAAGATGAAAAAGTCGATCGATCGAGGCGGTGAACATTTAGTCTTGATCGATGTTCCCCCTGGTACTTCATGCCCTGTAGTTGAGGCAGTCAAGGAGAGCGATTTTACTGTTCTGGTCACTGAGCCTACACCATTCGGCTTAAACGATCTCATTTTGGCCGTGGAAACGCTAAAGATATTGGGTATACCGACGGGTATTATAATAAACCGCAGTTCTGGAGATGATACGATCATAACTGAATACTGTAAAAATGCTGATGTCCCGGTATTAATGCAAATACCCCTGGCAAGAGAGATCGCCGTGGCATATTCCAAAGGCGAGCCGTTCACTAATTTGAACGTGAGTTACAAACAGAAGTTCATCGAATTACATCAGAAAATAACTGAACGTTTACGTGGAACATGAAACAGATTTTAATAATAAGCGGTAAAGGCGGTACTGGTAAGACCGTGTTGGCTGCATCGATCGCAGTTTTGGCGAAAAACAAAGTCATGGCAGACTGCGATGTGGATGCTGCTGATCTACATTTGCTGCTACAGCCAAGCATAAAGGAAAAATTCATTTTCAAGGGGATGCCAAAAGTGACCGTCGACCAAACCAGGTGCACGGGTTGTGGAGATTGTATAGGTATCTGCGAATACGAGGCGATTGCAAGAGACAGTGAGGATAACTCAAAAGTAAAAATCGATCCGATCTCTTGCGAAGGTTGTCAGGTATGTACACATATCTGCCCGGTCGATGCGATCAACATATATGATAATGCCGCAGGCGAGTGGTATATTTCTGAAACAAAGTACGGTTCAATGATTCACGCAAAGTTAGGTATAGCAGAAGAAAATTCAGGGAAGCTCGTAAGCGTGGTTCGTCAGAAGGCAACAAAAATCGCTCAGGAAAAACACTGCGACTATGTGATAATCGATGGTCCACCAGGTATCGGTTGTCCGGTGATCGCCTCGCTGTCAGGTGTTGACCTGGCATTGGTCGTCACGGAGCCAACTCTGTCTGGTATTCATGACATGGAAAGGGTAATAGGTCTGGCCAGGCATTTCAATGTGAAAGCTGCCTGCGTCGTGAATAAATTCGATATAAATCCAGTTAATACACAAAATATCTTTGACTGGTGCAAAGCTAATAAAGTATCGGTATTCGGTAAGATCATGTATGATAGTTCAGTACCCGAATCAATAGCGCGTGGCATCCCGGTCGTTGAATACGCGGATAATGCGGTGACCGGGGCGATCAGGGATATATGGTCGAGGCTCGCATGAAAGAAGATTTTGTGAAGGACCTTCAAAATAAGATCATGATCGAACTTAGAAAGATCTATTCGCCAAAGGTTCTTCGCCATTGGCAGTATCCCCAGAACTGGGGGATAATGAACGACGCCAGTGGTTATGGAAAGGTCACCGGTCCATGCGGCGATACCATGGAGATCTCGATAAAAGTGGAAAAGAACAAGATAGTAAAATGCACATTTGATACTGACGGCTGCGGCTCGAGCATCGCCTGCGCGAGCATCATAACGGAAATGGTTATCGGCATGGCGATCGAAAAAGCACGAAGTATTACTCAAAGCAAAATGCTGGAATTCTGTGGAGGTCTGCCCGAAGAGGATAAACACTGTGCATTATTGGCAACTGATACACTACAAAAAGCTATTGATGATTACGAGGCGATGTTAAAATAATTTATAACAGATCACCATAAAGCGATTCATAAATCCTCCTTTGAGTATACTTATCTGCAAAATAGTGTAATAATTTCTCTTGAATTTTCAGGGGGGTGAAAGAACAAGACAAAAATCCTCTTGACAATCCTGTTTACATATACATAATAAGAGAATGAAATTCTCAAGAAGGATAATTCAAGGCGGCCGGAAATGACGGCGTCGATTCGTGGACTCGGTCGATTCTGCAGTACCTGCCTCAAGACGAACCCGCGTTTAAACCCTTACAATTCTGGTTTCCAGTATCAACAACACGACTTTGCACAGTTCTTAAATTCGCTGTGCAGTTTGTGTTCGTATGACCATTTAATAATAAGAAGAGGGGGTGATGGGTAAAGGATTTGAATATATTTAGTTTAGATATTGGTTTATGGATACAGGAGGAGTAATATGAAAAAAATGGTACTTTTTATGTTTGTAATATTTGCTGGCGTTTATGCCAGTCAGAGAGTCGTCGTCGCCGAGGAGTTTACTGCTACCTGGTGTACTTACTGTCCAGGTGCCGCGCGTGGATTAGATGAGATATATTATAGAGGATATGATTCTCTGGCGGTCATTACCTACCATTCATCTGGGAGTGATCCGTTCTATACAAGCGAGGCGGCCTCAAGGGCAAGCTATTATAGCCTTACGGGTTATCCTACATCCTGGTTCGATGGGGTAGTTTCTGAGGTTGGTGGACTTCATTATGGTACGATGTATCCTTTCTTTCGTCAGGATGTTACGTCAAGGCTTGGTGTAGACAGCCCTTTGGAGATCACCCTGGTGTGTGATTATGATTCCGTAGCGAATTCTGGTTCAGTAACTGCGAACATTCTCAATACATCGGCCAGTACGGTCAGTGGAAATCTCCACTTTGTCATTGTTGAGAATGACATCCCGTATAATTGGCAAGGTATGAGCAAGCTTGATTTTCTCATGCGAGATATGTTGCCTAATGCAACTGGAGAAGCAGTATCGATAACAGCGAGTGACACGATCATTAGATCACGGACATTCAGTATTGGTTCGACTTGGGGTGAGCATAACTGCAAGATCATCGTTTTTGTACAAGCTAGTTCAAGGCTTATTTACCAGGGAGCAGAGATCGCGCTGATTCAGGTACCCGAGATGGAATATTACGGGATCATACCCTCAGAAATCAGCGGAAACGGTAATGGTTTTGCCGAACCCGGTGAGACAATGGATGTTATTGTCCTTGCTCGAAACAGTGGCAACGGTACATATACTGGATCGGCTAATATCCAATGCACAGATCCATACATCACAATAACCGGCTCGACACCGGCAAGTGTGTCCATGGGCGCGGGTGATATGGATACAGTAATTGCTTTCACATTTGATATCAGTGCGACATGCCCTGATCCACATGAATCGTCTTTCCAGATAGATTTTGGAACGTCAATTGATGATATCCCTTTCGTCATCACCACAGAACCGGGTATTGCTGATGATATTGAATCAGGTCAGGGTACCTGGACACATTCCGGGATCCGTGATAACTGGCATATTACTGATCATAAAAGCAACTCACCCACTCATTCATGGTATCCTGGAGTCGAGGGTTCTTGGCAGTATTCAGATGAAAACGATGCATCTTTAGTTTCACAATATTTTACTGCAACGCCCGACAGCTATTTTTATTTCTATCAGCAATATAGTCTTGAAAGTGGCTGGGATTACGGCTATGTAGAAATCGATAATGGCTCTGGATTATGGCAAACGTTAGTGCGAATAAACGGCACACAATCATCCTGGTTGCAGGCTTCTTATCCGTTGAGTAGTTACAACGGTCAGACAATCAGAATACGCTTTAGGTTTGTCAGTGACGGTAGTGTTCATCAAGAAGGGTGGTATGTCGATGATATTCTTGTGCCGACATATGTCGGCATTAATGAACATGTTGCCGATCCAATCAATGCTGTCTTAGATATCTCAGTGCATCCAAATCCTTTCTCAAATAAGACCGAAATAAGATTTAGTCTAGGGTCTACCGATAGAATACCACACGCATCCCACGGAACAGGAAAAACAGAGAGCATTGAGTTGAACATCTACGATGCGTGCGGCAGACTGGTCAAAGATTTTTCACTGCCCAGTGTCTATGCTTTAGTGCCAACCGAGGTTTTATGGGATGGTACTGATAAATACGGCAAGAAGGTATCAGCAGGCATCTATTTCATCGCTCTTAGTGTCGATAAAAACTCGATCATCGAAAAAGTTATCTTGACAAAATAAAATGAGGGGTATTCAATGGTATGGGGTGAAGCTCATTTGCTTTCCCCCATGCATCGCCCCGAAAATAGAAACTAAAAGGAAGGAAATATGCGTATATTAGCACGTTGTATTGCACTCCTTTGTGTTATGGCGGGTGCGGGGTTTGCTCAGTATGGCTTTGATTTCATGTGTATGGATGATACAATTCAATCAGGAAGTGATTTGATCGAGTTTCATTTTCGCCTGGAAAACACGGGTTCACTGCCTGATTCTTATGCGGTGGACTGTCGCGTTATCGATAGTGTTCCAGGGTGGTTTGAGGTCTTCTGTGCAGGTGGATCATGTGCTGAACCCGGCATTATTTTGTACGACTATTTAGAGGTGGGTGCGATTGATTCTTTCGTCAAAATAAGTGTTTGGCCTACACCCGGCTATGCAATTGAAACACTTAATCTGCATATCCAGTCGGTTGCCGAACCAACACTGATGGATTCGATAAATGTTTATGCAGTGGGCGAGGCCTCGATCGAAGAGAAAAACACCAATATTCATGGACCGCGACACATTACGATCCATCCGAACCCCGTCACAAGATTATGTGCTGTCAGGTACAGACTACACGAGAAGACAACAGTGAGGGTGTCACTTTTTACGGCGTGTGGCAGGGTAGTCTGGCAGACAATTGATGAAAACATGAACCCTGGATCATACGAACATAGGCTGGACGTGTCAAATCTGCCACAGGGTTTATATTTTTTAAAATTAGCTACAATGGAGTGGTCTGATACAGAAAAAATAATCATTATGAAATAGTAAAACTGAAAACATCCTGATATTATCGCCCGAACTGATGTTTCATGTTGCGCTTTCTGGAGCGCAAGAATAAGCTGACCATAAAGATCATAAAACCGAGTAGGCTAAAACCTGCAGAAACTACAAATGCCCATTTGCTGCCAAATCTGTCCCATAAAGCGCCCATGATCAATGAGGCCGGCAATAGGGCGAGTCCTATCCCTGTATTGAATAATCCGTATGCAGTCGCGCGATCCTTTGGTTCCACCAGATCAGCGATGTAGGCACGAAATACACCGGCCGACAGACCATAGTAAATGCCATATGCAGCGAATAATATCCAGATCAATAATAGGCTTTTTGCCATACCGAAAAGGAGATAGACGATCGAATAATAGAGAAAGGATATTATGATTATCGGTCTCTTTCCGATCTTATCAGATAATGACCCGAATATCGGCGAGGAGATCGTGCAGAAAATATTATAAACCACCCATATTACAGGTATCATCAATATTTCTAAGCCCGCTTCACTTGCTCTCAGAATCAAAAATGCATTCGTTGAATTTCCCAGAGTAAATACGATATTTGAAATCAAGAAGATAATGAAAGAAACGTTACGCAGACTGTGTTTTTTATCGGTGATATCATCATGCTGCTCGATCGAAGTTTCCCTGGCGAACCTGACAAAAAAAAGTGCTAATATGCCGGGGATGACTGATAAGAGGAATACCAGCCTGACATTATTGTTGAAAAGAGAAAGCACGAGCATCGCAAGGATCGGCCCACCGATAGCACCGATACGGTCCATTGCTCGATGAAGACCAAATGCTTTGCCTTTTTCAGTTGGCTCGACCGAAGTGGAGATCAGAGCATCCCGAGCCGGGGTTCTTATGGCTTTACCCATGCGGTCAGAGAATCTTACGCCCAGAACAACTGTCCAGAAATTGGCTAAATAGAGAAAGGGTTTTGAAAGTGCCGACAGAGTATAGCCGAGGTAAATAAACAGTTTTCTTTTCCTGAATTTATCGGAAAGCCGACCGAAAATAGTACGGAAAAGTGAAGCGGTGCTTTCTGCGACACCTTCGATAAGCCCGATCATTGCTTTATTTGCACCTATGCTCGTGAGAAATTCGGGGATAAGAGGATAGACCATCTGGCTCGACAGGTCTGTAAAGAGCGAGACCAGACCGAGTATCAAGATGTTCTTTTTTGGTTTTGCTTCAGACATGGTTAGATATTATACAGCGAATATCTAATTTGTCAGCAGTTAATTGCTATTCTGGGTGATCGTATTCAGAGCGTTTTATTTAGGCGCACGCTGGATCATCGCTAAGGTGACACCAGACGGTTCATTGAAAAGACATATTGTCGGTCCGCCGGGAATGACCTGCCGAGGCGAAATTACTATGAAACCACCCAGCTCTTCGATCTTTTTTGCCTTTGCTTCGATATCATCGACTCTGATATAGATCGTCAAAAAAGGCAATTTAGCTTGATGCAGGGTGAAAATACCACCACCAGCAAACGCCTTTTCTGCCTCGTCGGCCAGGAATTCATGGATCGTAGTTTTTTCATCATATTCAAAATTCCATCCGAAAACATCTTTCATGAATTTGACTGACTTTTCCGCATCATTTGATGCGATTTCCCAGTAAACAACAGGATTTCTTTGCATAAATCACCTCCTTAAAAGTAGAGCAGATACTTTGCTTTAACAGCACCGATCATGTACTGATGCTGTAATGCTCCGGTATTATCCTGAGCATGATAATCATTGAGCGCAATATATAACCAAGATTTTGGCCGGAAGTTCCATGTGAAAAGCATACCAGGACGCACTGAGTATAATTCAAAATCGTTAAAATCAGAACCCGGTGCGAGCATTACGAATTCGCTAAAAACACTCAGACTCATATCTGCAGTAAAGCGGACAAAGAAATTCGGTCTGATCCGGTCTACCATGGAAATTACCGTATTGGTCGTATCCCATTCTATCCAAAGATCAGTGCGAACTCCAGTGCTTAAATTTGGGATAATAGAGTAGCTGAGAGAAAACCAGTTTGAACCTCGGTAGGCTGGAAAACCTCTTGCATAGTTATATTCGTAAACATAATATCCACCAAGTTCAAAGTGCTGGGAAAATAATTGTCCCCAGATATTCAGATTTGCCTCACGGAAGGTGAATTGTGTATCAGCATCATAGTGTTTACCACAGCTCAAACTCAGATAGTTACCCCATCGATTTCTGTATTCGGGGATGATCTCCAATAAACCGTCATAAGATAATTCTGTTTCGCCAGGTTCTTTATTTACTCGAATGCCTGCATTGGCACCGATCTCCCTTAAAAAGCCATGCGAAAATGATGTATATGGACCGGCAAAGAAACGATAGCGCTGCAATCCAGCCCATGGTACAAACCCGATATCACTTACATCAAAAGAGTCCTGGACAACCATTGCCGAACCGAATACCCGGAAACTCTCAAACAATTTGTGAAAGCCGGTGGTGAACCCGAATCCCTGTTTGTTATTCTTTTCACTGAGCGCGCCCTGGACTATGATCTGATCGGCACCTTTCCGGTAGACTCCATCAATGCCTACAGCATAATTATAATTGTCTTTGTTTTCCATGGTGCCACTAAATAAAAAGCCAAGGTCGGCGGTCTGCATGATATTGCGTTTTAACCGGAATATGCCGAACCCTCTATAGGGCTCAGTGTATGTTTCATCGATCTCGTATTCATCAGTATAGGCGCTCAACAATCCGATATTCCAATCCTGAGTCTTATGGGTGAATTTCATCCCTCCGATGATCGGTATCGCATTTCCATTTACCGATTTCCCGATCTTGCGCGAGTAGTATAATTCCAGCCCCTGAAAAAAACCCCAATCGCCAAAATCCGACATATGAAAGATATCCCGACCTTCGATAAAAAATGGTCTTCGCTCGCTCAGATAAGTCGGATATCTACTCAAGTTCAGGGTGAAAGGGTCTGATTCGATCTGTGCAAAATCCGGATAGGCCGTGGCATTGAGTGTGGTTTGTGGTGTGATATCCCATTTCAAATTTAACGATGCGCTTGGTTTTATTTCTTTGGTTGTGCTGTCCAGATCATTCGCCGCGTCATAAAACCAGTCTTGGTCATATCTCACATATGCTTCAGGATAGAGCTCAAAATAATAGCCAGCTGCCTGTGGGTCAACCCCTCTTAAAGTGCCCCATTTTGATACAAGTTCCCCTTCTGAATGATCGACCTCAGTCCAATAATCGGTTTCGTGGTTTGTAACGGTATAGCGGAAAAATTGTAAACCCCATTCGTTTAATCCTTTTTTGTAGCGAATGGATTTGAATGGTATCTTTATTTCAACCTCAAGTCGGTCTTCATATAATTGCACTCCCCGATACCAGATGCCTTCCCAGGTGTCGTCCCAATTTCGCCCATCATCGAGAACCCAGCCATCCCATAACAGGCCACTGGCAAAAACCAGAAAATAGTATCCTGTTGTATTATTCCCAAACGGATCGATACTAACTCTGACATAATCTTCATCCTTTGTAAAACAGCCAAAAGGTCTGTATTTATCCGAATAACAGCGGAACGCAAAATAGAGATTCTCCTCGTCTTGCAGGACGTATACCGATGTTTTCTGTTCAGGTTCTTCATTCTCATAGGGTTCGTATTGTATAAAATCATAAGCAGAATCTGCCGTCTCCCAGATATCTTCAATAAAACCATCTATCTTAGGAGAGACTCCAGTAAAATGAACATCGACAACCTTTGTATTTTGTCCCATTAAAGCGATGATCAATATAAAACTCATTATTTCCTCCTTAATTAAGTTTTTGTCGCCTTGTTTTGCTGATGACAGCAAAGCTCATAGGAGATAGGTGTGTAATTGTCCCCTTATGTTCAATCATAAGCGGAGATCGTGAAAAAAATGTGAAATCCCTTAAATAAGTACTATGTATAACCAAAGACATTATCTCTTCCAATGTCCATATTTGTGGTCGTGATGATCACCTCTTCTTTTTCTTGTACTGTTTTTTACTCATGCTCATCACGCCATACAGATAGACGCGACCAAGTATTTCGGCATATTTATCATAGAATGAGTCATTCATTTTAAACGGGTGGTCGTTTTTCTTATAGTGTGCCTGTAAATGGATCGGCATGGCAGGTGCCTGAGCAATATGATCAGAACAGTATTGCGCTTCGACAAAGCCAAATATAATAGAAGTTAAAAGACTTCTTATCACGCACATCAAAGGCGCATTATTTACATCCATCCCGAGTGTCATGAACCACTTGTTTGTAGTTTCGCGTTTGCTTTCGATCCATTTGATCTTAAGATCGATTATCTCAGGTATATCGACCGGGATGGTGCTGAAAGCAACGATCGCTAATTCCGTATTATTTCGAAAAAACTTCACCATATTATACGTTAAATACTTCACGCGTTCTTCTAATGGCTTTTTTTCATCTCCCGTATCGAGTATCGTGCTGTAATATTTATCATAACATTCATTGATGATTTCTTTCAAGATGCCTGCTTTTCCATCAAAATAATAGTTTATCATTGAGATGTTCACATCCGCCTTTTTTGCGATTTCCCGTATACCGACTGCAGCAAAACCTTTCCGTGCGAAGAGAGAAACAGCGGCATTGAATATTCTTTCTTTTGCTGCAATTTTGGCACCTTTTGTCATGGATACCTCCTTATTAATCAAACGATTGTTTTAATCAATCGTTTGATTAATTATAATGAAAAAAATGATTTTGTCAAGAGGTAACCCCGTTAGAAATACCTGGGCACAGTTTTTATAAGTCTGTTCAGTGAAAAATGAAAGATCTCAATATCGGATATCATGTATCTATTAATGTGTATTTCTGACGGGGTGTGCTGAAATCATGGCATTGACAAATAATTAAGTTTCATTATAATTACCCATGGATCAAGAGACCAGGAAAATGTATACTGAAGCGATGGAGCTGTACGAGAAAGGGGATATAAAAAAGGCTATTGAAAAATTGGAGCTCGTAGTCAAAACCTATCCTGATTATCCAGATGTCCACAATGCTCTTGGTCTAGCCTATTCCTTATCAGGCGATAATGAGAGAGCGATAAACAGCTTTAATAAGGCGACCGAGTTGAATCCGGATTATATTGAGGCGTATGTGCATATGGCGATCATCCAGAATGAACTGTGCCGTTTTGAGCAGGCAAAGCAGACCTTTGAAAAGGCAGCCCAGCTGGAAACCAAGGAAAAAGGGCTTTCCCCACAATTGAAAGCAAAATTGGCCAATACGTACTGCCAATTGGGTGATACCTATTATGAACTCCAAGAGTACCAGAAGGCTAAAGATGAATACAAAAGAGCTGTTGAAGTCAGTGCAACATTCCTTGATATAAGATTAAAACTAGCCAAAACTTACCTGCAGCTCGGCGAACACAAGGATGCGGAAAAGCTACTGCAGGAAATCCTTCTGGATAACCAGGATTACCTGGAGGCAAAGACGACATTGGGTCTCTGTTATTATCAACAAAGAAGATATGGCGATGCACAACGAGAGTGGCAGGAAGTGCTCGATCGAGATTCAACGAATATTAAAGCGAGATCCTATCTCAATATGTTAAAGGAGAAATTGAGATGACCAAAACCAGAGTTTTCAAAAAATCAGAACTAAAAGTATTCGAGAAAAAATTAATTGAAGAAAGGAACAAACTACTGCGAGAATTAGAATACGAAGGTGGTCAGATTTCAAAAACTCAGCTTGAGTCCTCAGGTGATCTCTCGGCTTATTCAAATCATATGGCTGATCAAGGTACTGAGACGGAACGCCGCGAAATAACATCACAAATCCTCTCAACACGCCGGGAAGCGCTCTCGGAAATCGATTTAGCGTTGAAAAAGGTCAATCAAGGCAAATACGGATTTTGCGAAAGTTGCGGCAAGGCAATAGGTAAACGGCGTTTGAAATTCTTACCTCAAGCAAGAAAATGCATCAAGTGTTCCCAAAGTCATTAACCGTAACTCCAAAATAATATCTTTCATGATCCAGAAAAAGAACATCAGTATATTTCTAATTCTGGTTGTTATTGCGCTGTTGATCGACCAGGTTTCCAAGCTTCTAATCGTCAGCTATCTCACCCCATTTGAACCGCCGCTCAATATCGTTGGATCATTACTGCGGTTCAAGCTGACCTATAATCCTTATGGTGTTTTCAGTATTTCCTTTGGTCCAAATATTTTGTACTACATTTTTTCTATAATTGGCCTTTTCATTTTGACATATATCGCGCTTGCCTTTAAAGATAAAATAGGTGTCATTATCTTTAGTTTTATCGTGGGCGGAGCGATCGGTAATATTATCGACCGGATAAGACTGGATTATGTAATAGATTTTATTGATATGGGGATAGGTTCCCTCCGTTGGTTCACCTATAATCTTGCCGATGCCTTTATAACTGTTGGAGCGATTTTTCTGTTGGTTCGTGAGTTATTCTTTAAAAAACATGAAAAAACAGAAACGCCCGGCGGCGACAAGGCGGATTAACCTTCCATTAATTTACTGTATATTTTTTTCCGGCTTAGGATAAGTTTAATATAATTTCTTGTTTCATTATAAGGTATTAGGTCAATAAATACATCCACTTCATAGTTGGGATCTTGTTTTATCCAGCGTTTCACACGGACTGGTCCTGCATTATAACCGGCAAGGGATAGCGGTACCGAATTGAAATCTTTCAGCAGATTATTGAAGTAATAGCAGCCAAATCTTATCGATACCGATGGGTCATGCAGGGAATATGTTTCAACCTGCAGGTCTTTAGCGATCGCCTTCGCGGTCGGTGGTATGATCTGCATGATCCCTCTTGCATTTGCAGACGAAATAGCATCCGGGTCAAAAAGACTTTCCTGCCAGATCATAGCCAGACACAGACCAAGATCGATGTGCTGGTCCATGATTGTAAATGTGTAGCGAACCGGATACATCAACTTATAAAGCTCATATGGCCATACCATGATGTTCTGCTTTTTTGCTGCTTCCTTTACACGTAAACTAAAGAGGATAGAATATCTATCTGCACCATATTGAGCACAGAGTCTGCTCAAATAAAGCAGGTCATGTGGGCTCTTATCCTCGATCATATCCAATTCTTTCATCCCAAAGGCCATTTCATTAAGTTTAAAATATCGTACCGCATTTGCTATATGCTGCGAATCTGTGGGGCTGAATGATGTCGTGCTGTCTCTAAAAATTCCCATCCATTCATCCAATGATAAGGTATCAAAGATGAGGTTATTGCCATTGCGGACCAGATTATAGTATGAGAGCGGATGCTCGACTGCTAAATAGTTTTTAAGATCTTCAGTCGATTGATTCAGTCTTTCTTTTATTCTGATACGCCAATAGACAAATTCGGGTTCGGCACTGATCTTTAAAATGGAATCCGCTTTGCTCAACTCACCCATTTTGAAGAGCTGCATAGCAGCCCGGAGTCGAGTGTTTCTATCATTTATTGCCAGGAATGTCTGCACGGCTTGCAGTGTGTCGCCGATATCTTCATACAAAAAAGCTTTTCTTTGTAGGGCACGTTTTGCATAATCCGATTTTTTATTTATTATTTGCAGTGAATCGTAGACTGCGATCGCTCTTTGATATTGACCGGTATTCTCATAAATCCTGCCTCGATAATAATATGCAGCTGACCAATTGCTCTGAGCCAGATACTTAAGCGATAGGGAATGACTCTCCCGGTTGTAGTATATTCTGCCCATATAATA
Organism: uncultured bacterium; assembly: GCA_964419565.1. Lineage (GTDB taxonomy): Bacteria > Hydrothermota > Tepidihabitantia > SM23-42 > SM23-42 > JAUVZL01. Next base: position 38,664 of record CAYQPW010000018.1, on the reverse strand, counting down.
ATTGACTGCATTGTCGGCAGTAGTTTTCGCAAAGTGTTCAAGAGCTTTATCATTGCTACCATGCTGGTAATAGACAATACCAAATGATTTATGCTGGCTGCTTGTTTTTGGCTTCACCAAACCTGTTGCATATAACGCACCGGCCGATGCGGGATATTGCGTTATCAATTTCCAGGCTGTCTTGTCTTGATTGCTTTTATCTTTTTGTTTTTCATAGATTTGTAATAATATGAATTCCCGGAGACTGGGCTTGTCTAACTTGGTGAGTTCTTTTTGAGCGATCCGCGTGTCTTCTATGTTTAAAAAAAGATCGAGTAAAATATCTTGAAAATCCTGGTGCAGATACGGACTTACTGAATCGATCGATGTGATAACACGATAGGCATCTTCAAAGCTGCTCAATTCATGATATGCCTTGGCGAGGTATAATAGACGGTAATCATCGGGCTTGATCGGTTGGGTCAGATATTCAATGGCTTTTTCCTGTTCACCAAGGTGATAATAGGAAATACCTTTGAGCAGGCTGTCTTCGGTCGTTTGGGCAAGCATCGCCCACCGTTTTGTCTTCAGCAGGATAATATCATTCTCATAAGGAGTTAAATCAACGGTCCAGGAAATACTGTCAAGAACCGCGGCGGCACGTTCGTATTCACGTTGGTCGATATAGATACGACTGAGGATCAATGCTCGCTCCGGTATGTGTTCGGTGCTTGTTACCGAGTCTTTTAACAAGGCATAAGCATACAAAGGTCGTTTCTGGTAGGAGGATTCTGCCTCTTTTAGATAATTGGGTTCAGGTATTCTAATAATACCCGGTCGTGGGCATGATATCACAAAAAATATGACGAGTAATAGCCACTTCACAAACAATATTCTAATCATAATAAAAATTTAGTCAAGTGAAAATGAACGGCATTAATGTATTGCCTGCTGTATAAACAATAAAATATCGTTGTTGTGTTTTTTAGTAATTATATACTTCGTCGTCGGTAAAAAAGAATTTGATCTCTCGTTCGGGATTTTCATCAGGTGCTGAAGCATGCACAGCATTTTCTCCAACTGAGGTGCCGTAGAGATTACGTACTGTACCTTGAGCAGCTTTTTTTGGGTCGGTCGCCCCGACCACCTCGCGGAGCTTTGCCGGGCCTTCTGGATGTTCCAGGCAGCATGCAACAACAGGTCCGGAAGATATGAAATCAACGAGCCATGTATAGAAATCCTTGCCTTTGTGGATTGCGTAGAATTCGCCACCCTGTTTCTTGTTTAACCAGACTAACTTCATAGCGCAGATCTTGAAATCAGCATCAGTTACTTGTTTGAGGATTTTACCGATCAGATTGCGTTTGACAGAATCTGGTTTTATTATTAAAAGTGTCCTATTCATGGTTAGGAGTATAACGAAATTTTATAGACTGTCAATGATAATCGTTTGACACCGGCATATTTCTTGTTATAATAAGCTATGAGCAAACGTGTATCAGCTTGTCTGATGCTTCTGCTATTTATTTTCTGTACACCGACAGATAAGGTCTCTGAGGTAATAGACGGCGATACCTTTAAGACCACAGACGGAGAGACCGTACGCTTGTTAGGCATAAATACTCCTGAGCTGACCGAGCCCGGGGCTGATATCGCCAAGTCGGGTCTTGCCCTTTTGATCCTCGGTAAAGATGTGTGTTTAAAAAGGGACGTAACTGACCGGGACGATTATGGCAGAATATTGAGATATGTTTTCATCGACAGCCTTTTTATCAATGCTGAACTCGTCATAATGGGTTATGCTGAAACGCGTTTTTTCCCGCCGGACACCCTTTATCGAGAGAAACTGGAAAATCTTGAAAAAATTGCCGTCAGGAATAATCGTGGTTTGTGGGCGTTTGCCGTTTTTCAACGACCAGATACTGCGAGTTTCGCTGTAGAAGCAACAAAAGAGCTCACCTCAGATGCCATTTCATGGCGCGATGCTGCACAGTATTACGGTCAGACAAAGATAGTAGAGGGAAGGGTCGTTGCCTCGAATAATACAGGCAAAGTATGCTTTCTGAATTTCCACAAGAACTGGAAAAAGTATTTTACCGCAGTAATATTCTCGAGCGATTATGATAAATTCCCCGCCCGACCAGAAGAATACTATCTCAATCGAAATGTGCGTGTGAAAGGATTGATAAAAGAATACAATGGTAAGCCTGAGATCATTCTCAAGGGACCAGCACAGATCGAGATCATTGACTAAGTTTTCATAATATCCGGGTATGTCTTGACTTGACTCGTATTTTGTCTATAATTGATTTCAATGAAGACGATTATGACTGAGTCGGATATACGACGCGCTCTGGTTAGGATCGTCCACGAAATCATTGAAAAGAATAAGGGAACGAAGAATCTGGTACTGATCGGTATTAAAAGACGGGGTGATTTTGTTGCCCGCCGTCTTGCAGAAAGAATCAAGAAGAGTGGCGGTAAGAAAATCCCGATCGGCGCACTCGACATAACCTTGTATCGTGATGACCTGCAGCTTGTCTCGGAAACTCCAATCATCGAAAGCACGGATATTACTTTTGATTTAAGTAAAAAAACGATTATCCTGGTTGATGATGTATTATACACGGGGCGAACGATACGTGCTGCGATGGAGGAAATCTTCAACTTCGGACGACCAAAAGCCATTCAACTTGCTGTACTGGTCGACCGTGGACACCGTGAATTACCGATTCAGGCTGATTTTGTCGGCAAGCGTGTACCGACGGCCAAGAATGAAATTGTTGATGTTCATGTTGAAGAAATGGATGGTGAGGACTGTGTTTTATTGCATCTATACGGTACGAAAAAAAGGTCAGCAAAAAATGAAAAAATAAAATCCAGGATCAAATTGAAGGATACCCCAAAGCAAAAAATAAGTCAGTTAACAATAAAGGACTTAAGCGAAGAGGATTAATGCAGACGAAAAAGCATCTTTTAGGTCTTGAGAACCTTGCCAGCCGTGAGATAATTCAATACCTTGATCTGGCTGAAAAATTTGCATCCGTGCTAGAGAGACCGATACCCTTTGTACCATCATTGCGCGGTAAGACGATACTCACTCTTTTCTTTGAGCCTTCAACAAGAACACAAATTTCGTTCAGTATAGCGGCGAAAAGGCTATCGGCAGATGTTGTTAATTTCTCACAATCCGCATCGAGTGTAAAAAAAGGTGAGACAATCATTGATACCGCAAAAAATATCGAAGCGATGAAAGTCGATGGGGTCGTCGTGAGACATTCGGCGCCGGGCGCAGCTAAGATACTCTCTGAGAATCTTGATGCATTTGTCATAAATGCTGGCGATGGTGGTCATGAACATCCGACCCAGGCTCTTCTTGACCTTATGACAATGCGGCAGGTGTGCGGGAAATTTAAGGGATTGAAAGTGCTTATCATCGGTGATATAGAACACTCCCGGGTTGCGCGCTCCAATATCTTTGGTCTTAAAACGCTGGGTGCTGATGTTGCGGTATGTGGACCACCAACTTTGATCCCGCTCGGGATCGAAGAACTCGGTGTCGATGTTTTCTATAATTTGGATGACGTAATCAATAATTATGATGTTGCGATGGCTTTGCGTATACAGTTGGAAAGGCAGCAGGGTGGTTTGTTCCCATCCTTAAGAGAATATCGAACGCTTTATGGGTTGACCAGAGAGCGGGTTGCGCGTATGAAACAAAAAGGTATTATAATGCATCCAGGGCCCACAAACCGTGGGGTGGAGATCGATCCTGAGGTTGCCGACAGTAACAAATCGGTTATTCTAAAACAGGTGAAGAACGGTGTTGCGATAAGGATGGCTGTATTATTCGTTCATGCAGGAGGTAAACTTGGCTGATATTTTAATAAAGGGCGGCAGAGTCATCGATCCCAAGACGCAATTTGATGAAGTTACGGACATTTTAATCCGTGGTAATAAAATTGAGAAGATCGGTAAGGGATTGAAAAAAGAAGGGGCAAAAAATCTAAACGCCAAAGGCAAGATCGTCTCTCCCGGATTGATTGACCTGCACTGTCATCTCAGGGACCCGGGACGACCCGACGTTGAGACCATTGAAAGTGGCAGTCAGGCGGCGATTGCGGGTGGTTTTACGACAGTTTGCTGCATGCCAAATACCTCACCAGCCATTGATAACGAAGGCTTGGTCAATTACATCTATAAAGAAGCCGCACGCGTCGGTTTATGTCGAGTATATCCGATAGCGGCTATCACAAAAGACAGAAAAGGTAAAGAGCTTACAGAATTTGGCGAATTGATAAAGGCGGGGGCGAAAGGATTTTCAGATGATGGGGATGTGGTGTCTGATTGCAACGTATTCAGACACGCGCTCGAGTATTCCAGGATCTTTGATGTGCCGATCTTTGAACATCCTCTCGACAAAGATCTGTCAAAGAACAGGTTTATGAATGAGGGTGTTGTTTCGACCCGCCTGGGGTTAGACGGGTCACCTGCATTGGCCGAGGAAGTCATCGTCGCACGCGATTTGCTTGTTGCTAAGTTTACTGGCGCTAAACTGCATGCCTGTCATATCTCAACCAAAGGTTCAGTTGAACTTATCAGGAGAGCGCGGGAGAACGGGATACGCGTAACCTGCGAAACGTGCCCACATTATTTCTTTTTCAACGAAGAATCTCTGATCGGTTTTGATACAAACTTCAAGGTGAACCCACCACTTCGCACTGAGCAAGATCGACTCGCAGTGATCGACGGGCTTCGTGATGGAACCATAGACGCCATAGCAACTGATCATGCTCCTCATTGTCAGGCAGAAAAAGAGCTGGAGTTCACCAGGGCACCATTCGGGATGATCGGTTTTGAAACGGCTTTGCCCATGATAATTATGGAGTTGATCGATAAGCAGCAGTTCAGCTGGTCCCAGGTTTTGGAAAAATTAACGATCAATCCAGCTCAGATAATTTCAGAAAAGCTCGGCATAATCAAAAAGAGCGCGGTAGCGGATCTGGTAATTATCGATCCAAAGATGAAGTGGCGACTTACCACGAATACGATACTTTCAAGATCAAAAAATACGCCGTTGCTTAATAAAGAAATGACCGGTCGAGCGATTGCGACGATCGTTGACGGTAAACTCAAGAATTACTATCAGGATTAACCGATTACTAAAATGTCACATACAGATACGATAAAGGGCGTCATCTTACCAGACTGGCTTGGAAGCGGTCAAGATCTATTTGGTACGATCCAGATAATGAAGGGAAAACAGATTGCCAGAGGTTTTTTGGAGATAGATTTTGACTTCAGATTCAGTGAATCATTCAACTATCCGATTGTCTTTGAGATAAGAAGCGTGCATTCCAATCTTGAAGCATTTGGCATTGCTTTTAGGATTGATCGCGAAGCAGACCCGGCACAGCGTGCCATTGAAGAAAATATTATTGCACCCAAGGTCTGCAGCAGTCTGCGCCTCGATGATTTCATCAAGTTCTTTGCTGACGTAGTTGAGAAGAATGTTGATTTTGCCATCTATTTAAACAAGGCACCGCGCAGGTTCAAGAACATTAAGTTCTTCAAGTTGAGCGAAGAGCAAAAAATAGTCCTAAATGAAAGGTTGATGATCGCGATTACAGAAGCTGTAGATAGACGCAAGACCAGGGGCAGATAAAATATATAAGATTTCTCTGCGCCGAATTACGTAATCCTCACCCCGAAACTATCCTTTACTATTTCCCCGATGACTTTTGGTTTGATATTCTTAAAAAAACGCAGGTTTTTTTGGTCGACGACAATGACCATGCCGATGCCCATGTTAAATACTCGATACATTTCCCTCTCCGGGACATTGCCCAGCGTTTCAATCAACTTAAATACCGGCTGTGGCTGCCATGACCTTTTGTTTATTATTGCTGCACATGTAGGAGGTAAGATGCGTTTTAAATTGTCGTAGAAGCCGCCTCCAGTAATATGTGCCAATCCTTTTATATAGCGCATCTTGGATTCCAAGTCCTTTCGGTACGAGCGATGGATTTTTAGTAATTCGTCGCCTACGGTACATTTTAATTCAGGGAGATAGGATGAAAAGGTGTATTTTCTTAGCAAAACCTTACGCGCCAGCGAATATCCATTAGTGTGAAGTCCCGAGGATCTCAAACCCAGTAAAACGTCACCCGGTTTTATTTTTGAGGTATTGAGGTATGTTTTTTTGCTGACTTTACCGACAACAAAACCGACCAGGTCATAAATCCCTTTTGGATAGAATCTTGTAAGTTTTGCCGTCTCACCACCTATCAGAAGCATTTTCTCCTTGCGACAAGCGTTCACTATACCCTTTACAATGTCGATGAGGATCTTTTTCCCGAGATCCGAGAAGCCGATATAATCCATAAAGAAGAGGGGTATTGCACCGGTCGTTAAGATATCATTCACGCAGTGATTTACAATATCCTGTCCGATGGTATCGTGTTTGCCCGTGCCACAAGCAACAAGGATCTTTGTGCCAACACTATCAACACTGCTAACCAAAAAATCATTATTTATCGGGTAGACACCGCCGAAAAGCCCGAAGCTGGATTTTCCTCTGCCTTTAAAAGTTTTCGCAACTTGTTTACCTATGCCCTTTCTTATGAGGTTCAGGACATCGATGTTAACACCCGCATCTTTATATAACATATAAGAATAATATTCACTTTTAGCAATATTGCAAGCATTTATCTTATGCGAAATTAATTCGCGGCGCTTTGAGCTTTATACAGGAGAGATATTGTTGACACCATCGAAATTTCAAGTTATACTCTATCATGAAGAGTGATTTAGAGATCGCCCAGAAAGCTACTTTAATACCGATCATGGAACTTGCTAACCGTCTAGGTATCGATGAGGAATACGTTATTCCGTGCGGTGTATTTAAAGCGAAAATATCGCTGCAATTCTTTGAGAAATTAAAAGCAAGAGCAAAAGGTAAACTTATTTTAGTTACCGCTATGACACCGACACCTTACGGTGAGGGTAAGACTACGGTATCGATCGGTCTCAGTATGGCGCTTAACAGCATCGGCAAAAAATCTATCGTTGCCCTACGTGAACCTTCACTGGGTCCGGTTTTCGGGATAAAAGGAGGTGCTGCAGGCGGTGGCCATGTTCAAGTATTGCCCATGGAGGATATTAACCTGCACTTTACTGGCGATCTTCATGCAATAGGTGCAGCGCATAATTTATTATCTGCGGTGCTTGACAATCATATGCATTTTGGCAATAAACTGAACGTTGATGAAAGAGATATTTTCTTTACCCGGGCGATGGATATGAATGATCGCAGTCTGCGTAATATCGTCGTCGGGTTAGGCGGCAAACCCAATGGCCCGGCGCGCGAAGATGGTTTTATTATTACTGCGGCGAGCGAGGTAATGGCAATTTTAGCCTTGTCGCAGTCGCTTACAGAATTAAAAGAGCGATTGGGCAATATCCTGGTTGCCTTTGACATGAACCGGCAACCTATCTATGCCAAAAATTTTGAGGTACACGGAGCCATGACGGCACTCTTAAAAGACGCTCTGAAACCGAATCTTGTTCAGACGATAGATCATACTCCTGCGTTCATACATTGCGGACCATTCGCGAATATCGCACATGGTACTTGTAGTATCCTGGCTATCAAGATGGCTCAATTTCTATCTGACTACACAGTTGTTGAAGCGGGATTTGGTTCTGATCTTGGTGCTGAAAAATTCATTAATATAGTGTCGAGAATTGGAGATTTGAATGTGGATGCTTCAGTCCTTGTGGCTACGATTCGGGCATTAAAATTGCACGGTGGGGCATCGAAGAAAGATCCGAGTTCAGGCGATATCGGGCAGCTCAAAAACGGTCTCTCAAACCTCGGTAAACACATAGAAAATATGAACAAACTGGTAATTCCGCCGGTAGTAGCACTCAATATCTTTGAGGGCGACAGCGAGGATGAAATAAAGGTCGTAAAAGAATATTGCCGCAGCAAAGCTACTGAATGCGCCCAGGTACGTGCCTTTGACCAGGGGGCATCAGGTGCTGTCGAGCTTGCTGAAATGGTCTGTCAGGAAGTGCAGAAAAGTAAGTGCTGCATGCATCCGATATATGATCTTGAGGATACTATAGAAGATAAGATTGAAAAAGTTGCGACCGAGATATATGGCGCGGCACGCGTCGTGTATACGCCACAAGCAGAAAAGGACATTAAGCGCATTCACCGTCTCGGGTTCGATAAACTGCCGGTCTGTATCGCTAAGACCAATATGTCGTTGTCAGATAATCCCGAGTTATACGGTCGTCCTGAGAACTTCAAGATCACGATCAGAGGTATTAACATCTCTTCTGGTGCCGGGTTCTTGGTTCCTCTCACCGGTACAATAATGCTCATGCCCGGGTTGTCAAAGGTGCCAAATGCGGAACGGATTGATGTTGATGAAAACGGCAGGATTACCGGCCTGGCATAGCTGCCCGACTTAACGATTAGGTATGCCAGCAAATCTGCCACCTCAATATTTTGAAGTAGAAAGGCAATACCGTGAAGCCAAAGAGCCGCGTGAAAAATTGACTTTCCTCCAACAACTTTTATCGATCATCCCCAAACATAAGGGTACAGAAAAATTGCAGGCAGAGCTAAAGACAAGAATATCAAAACTAAAGACGTCGATCGATAAACAGAAAAAATCAAAGGGCTCGGGCGGGACGTGGTATCAGGTTGAAAAGCAGGGAGCTGGCCAGATCGTCATCGTGGGTCTGCCTAACAGCGGTAAATCTTCGCTTCTTAATGTGTTGACCAATGCACATTCAGAAGTCGGGCTTTATCCATATACCACCCAGTTACCGCAAGTTGGTATGATGGATTATGAGAATATTAAAATTCAGATCGTTGATACACCACCACTTTACGAAGAAGCACCGGCATGGCTCTACGGTATTTACCGTAACGGTGATTTGCTGTTGATACTGCTGGATGTCAATAAAGATACGATATCCGATTTCGAAAAAATATGCACTGCGCTGAATAATAAAAATATTTTCATCTCAGAACATGAATTCGGTGATATAAAGAGACACCTTATTGTTTTGAACAAAATAGATGCTGTACCTGAAAAAAAGACACGGTCGGAATTCATAAAGCGTTATCAGGATGGTTTTTCCATTATTTGTCTTTCAGTATCTGACATGAATGGCATCGATATATTGAAAAAGAAGATGTTTGATAATTTAAGCATTATTAGAGTCTATACGAAAAAGATCGGTAATGCTATAGTCAAAGACGACCCGGTTGTTCTTCGTAAAGGTGCTACGGTCATGGATGCGGCTGAACACATCCACAAAGATTTCAAGAGGAACATGAAATTCGCCCGTCTATGGAACGAAAAGGATTATTCAGGCCAGAGGGTGGAAAAAAATCATATTCTCAATGATGAAGATGTCCTTGAATTCCATGTCTAACTTCGGTCAAAGGTATGAATTGAGTAGAGACAAATTCAATGATGGCTAAGAACAGCGGAGAACTTTCCATAATCCGATATATCAGGCAGCGGTTTCCACGCAGGAACGACGAAATATTAAAGGGTATCGGTGACGATGCAATGGTTTTCCGTAATGGCTTTGTCGCAACGACAGATTCATTTTTTGAAAATATCCACTTTGATCTTGGATATTTTTCCATGAAGACGCTTGGTCAGCATATAATGGCCGCGAGTCTTTCCGACATAGCAGCTATGGGTGCACAACCCATTTGTGCGTTGATTTCATTGAATCTGACTGAGAAGAATACCTTTAAAGACATCCAGGACCTTTACCACGGTTTCGAGATAATGTGTAAAAGATATGCTTTCGATATCAGCGGCGGTGACATTGTGCAAAGTCCTGGTTTTGGTGTGACGATCACGGTTATCGGCAAAAATGCAAGTCCCATATTACGGTCTGGAGCAAAACCCGGTCAGAGTCTCTATGTAACGAATTTTCTTGGTCTTGCCGAGGTTGGTCGTGCAGTACTCTGCGAGAAGTTGTCACGCAAACAGTATCCCTTCGCAGTCGATAAACACCTGTGCCCTGAGCCGCGTATAGAGGAAGCAGGTTTGTTGAGGAAGTATGCCAGGGCATGCATTGACATTTCCGACGGATTGTCGACCGATGCCGATCATCTTGCATTTGAAAGCAAGGTAAAAGTAGTTATTGAGGCTGAACATATACCGATCCACTCAGAGGTTGGTGAATTCTGCGCAATGAAAGGGATTGAACCCTTGGATTTTATACTCTCCTCAGGCGAGGATTTTGAGCTCTTATTCACTGCGCGACATCTGCCCAAACATTTCAGGGTCAAGGTGTTTCGCATCGGCAGGATTTTGCAAGGGCATGGTTTATTTATTTCATTCAGAGGGAAACTAAAACGTATAAAACCGACAGGATACGAACACCTGAAAGGCATTTAAGATTTGAGATTGAGACATATTTATCTAACAAATAGTATTCCTTGACAGATTGGCGTTAATGTTTATAATATGCTCATGGGGGCGATCGGTCTTGACGGAGCGATTGAAATGAAAAAGGGCATACCGAGGGTTCTGGCCACCTCGTTAATCCGACCCGAGCAAAAAACATCCTGAATATGGATATGCTCTAGCTGCATAATATAAGCAGCTACGTCTGCCTGGGTGGTCAGCCCAGCTCAGGGCCAGGCGTCATAAAGGGCTGAAACCTGTCAATTCACGCCTTATGGATTGATAGGATATTTACAAAGGCTATCTCTTGCAGACCTGTCTCTTGGTGACGCTTGAGGAGAATCATAAAGAGACTAAGTATGTAGTCCTCTTCATCGAAGTGCTTCGGACGCGGGTTCAATTCCCGCCGCCTCCACCAATCTTCCCCAGATCTTTGATTTGGTTGGGGAATTGAGTATTCTGTTTATAGTAGAAACTAGGAAGAGAGCGAGGAGAGTAATGAGTAAGGCGTAATGAGTAGAGTTAACATCATGTTTCGCAAGATAAAATCAAAGCGATCCTAGTGTTAGTGTTTCCGATTTCTTAATTGCTAGTGACTTAATAACTTATTGACTGTAGTTTTTCTGGAGGTAGCGAGTGATTGTATTATTTTTAGTCTTTTTTGATTCGTCATTGATCATTACTGAAGTGATGTCCAATGTTAAAGGTTCAGAACAAACGTGCGGTGATAGAAATGAATATATCGAAATCTATAATCTCAGTTCAGATACAATCGATCTTTCAGAATTCATGATCTACGATTTCGATGTTAACCCGGATGAAGTATACCCCTGGGATGATGATGCGATTCTCTTGAATCATCCGGGTATCAGGATCCATTCAACGTTTATATACCCTTATTCATATGCGGTCATTCTTGATCGCGAATACACGAGTAATGATACCACGGGCGGCAATGTTCAGCCATATGATTTCCCGGATTCAACGTTGATCCTGACTACTGATGATACGACTATCGGAGACGGACTCCAGACTGCGGATCCACTCATCATTTTTTCAGTATCCGGTGCATGCACAACATCTTTTGGTACGCCTTTTGACAGTCTGGATTATTTCCCTTCTGATCCTGGCGATGGTATTTCCTGGGAACGTATTGAATTATCGCTTCCTGATACTGCCCCTAATTGGCACGTCTGTATAGATTCGGCTGGTTGTACTCCGGGTCGAGAGAACAGTACAACAAACGCATATGATATTGCGATCACATCCGAGTCCATAATCTTTCAACCCGCAGTTCTCAAGACCGGTGATAATGTTAGGTTTGATATCCAGGTCAAGAATTTTGGACTGAGAGAAACAGATGATTATACGCTGGAAATATATGATGATCAGAGCAGAGATAGTATACTGGATATCAATGAGATGATAGCTCAGTTGGCCGGGATTCTGATAAGCCCAGCCGACAGCGCGCGCCTTACATACATCTATGAGCACCCTGCTCAGGGCATGCATATAATCGGCTTCCGCGTGGACTTTCCTGGTGATCGCGATTTATCAAATAACCTCGTGTTAAAACAACTCAGAGTCACGGGCGAAGTCGGTGAACTTGCGCTTTCACCAGATATCTTCACACCGAATAATGATGGTGTCGGAGATTTGTTACAGATAGATTATCGGCTTCCTGATGCTGGTGGTTCATTAGACCTGGCGATCTTTGATAGTCGCGGTAAATTAGTACATTTTCTATGCCGTGATGATTATTGTCAGCAAGCTCTTGGATCCATGTACTGGGATGGCAAGGCGGCTGATAAGGAATCACCTACGGGGTTGTATGTTATTTATCTTGAATATCGATACCAGAACAGGGTAACAAAGGCAAAAAAGACCACGATTCTGGCACGATGAGGCGAAATGGTCGTTTTGCTATTTCTTCTTAATTATTCTGTACAATCATTGACTTATGTCGCTTTCTGGATATAATATCCCATGTTAAAAAAGACTCCGTTTTACGAAATGCATGTGAAAAATGGCGGAAAAATCGTTGAATTTGCCGGCTTTTTAATGCCCGTTCAATTCGATGGTATTATCCCCGAACACCGTGCTGTCCGCAGTAGTGTCGGGGTTTTTGATGTATCGCATATGGGTGAGATAGAGATTTATGGTCAGGATAGGATGAAATTCGTTAATCATTTGACTACCAATGATGCCGCCGCGCTGGAATTAGGTCAGGTTCAATATACAACAATGCTCTACCCTGATGCCGGTATTGTAGATGATCTTCTGGTGTACAATTTTGAAACAAGAATACTGCTCGTTGTTAATGCCGCTAATACAGATAAAGATTTCCAATGGATCATGGATAATAAGAAATACGATGTCGATATTAAAAATATCAGCGATACAATGGGGCAACTTGCAATTCAGGGACCAAAGGCAGAGCTTGTAATGCAGAAGCTCTTTGACTTTGACCTTACTACAATGAAATACTACTGGGCGGCTGAGGTGAATATGAATCCTGCTTCTTTGAAGAAGAGCGCGAAAAAAAATATTCCAGTGATACTTTCACGCACCGGATATACTGGTGAGGACGGTTTTGAGATCTATATGAATAAGCAGTATGCTGCGCAGTGCTGGGAGATGATATTTGATGCCGGTGCAGAATACGGCATAAAACCAGTGGGTCTGGGTGCAAGAGATACCTTACGTTTTGAAATGAGGTACTGCTTGTATGGTAATGATATTGATAAGACAACTAATCCGTTGGAAGCTGGATTGGGGTGGGTAGTCAAATTTGATAAGGGTGATTTCAACGGTCGGGAGAGTCTGTTACAGGCCAAAGAAAATGGAATAAAGCGGCGACTCGTCGGGTTTGAAGTTATCGGCAAAGGTATCCCAAGACCGCATCAATCTATACATCTTGGAGGCAAGAAGATAGGCTATGTTACCTCGGGAACTTTTTCTCCATCTATGAAAAAAGGTATGGGTATGGGCTATGTTGATAAACCATATAACAAAACAGGTACAAGGATCGAAGTAATGGGAAAGGTGCCGATCGAGGCTGAGATCATTAAAGGTCCGTTTTATAAACAAGGAAGTCATAAATGACAGAAGGAGATAAAATGGCAAACATAATAGAAGGGCTCAAATACACCAAAGAACATGAGTGGATTAAATTAGAAGGCGATACGGCAACTGAGGGACTAACTGATTATGCGCAATCCGAGTTGTCCGATATCGTCATGGTTGAACCGCCAGAAGTGGGGAAAAAAGTCAAAGCTGGTGAAGCCATAGGGACAATAGAGGCCGTAAAAGCAGTGAGCGATCTTTATGCAGGTCTTAACGGTGAAGTTGTGGAAGTCAATGAAAAGGTCGTAGCTGATCCTTCTATTATCAACAAAGATCCTTACGGTGAAGGATGGCTTTTCAAAATAAAGCTGGATGACCCGAAACAGGCTGAAACTCTGTTGGCCCCGGAACAATATAAAGAATTGATCGCTAAACATTAATGCATTATTTACCGCTGACGCCCCAGGACGAAAAAGATATGCTCGTGAAATTGGGTGTATCTTCCTTTTCAGAGCTGCTCGATCAGATCATTCCGAAAGATCTTCAGTACAGTGGAAAATGTGGGTTACCAGATGCGGTCAGCGAATATGATGTGAGGAAAGTACTGAACGGTTTATCTCATCAGAACACAAACAGTGATGAGTATATATCCTTTTTGGGTGCTGGAGTCTATGATCATTATGTCCCGTCGATCATCGACAGTCTAATATCACGCAGTGAATTTTACACCGCCTATACGCCTTATCAAGCCGAAGTGTCGCAAGGAACCTTGCAGACTATTTTTGAGTATCAGAGTGTGATATGCGAACTTACCGGTATGGATATAGCCAATGCTTCGATGTATGATGGGGGATCAGGATTAGCAGAAGCTTGCCATATGGCATGTACGGTTACGGGAAGGAAAAAGATCATCCTCGCCGATCTCATACATCCGTTCTATCAAAAGATTACGCATACTTATACAAGGGAATGTGGTGTGGAAATCGCGGTATGTCCTTCAAAAAATGGTGTCGTCGATATTGAAATTCTTAAAGGTCTACTTGACGACAGGACAAGTTGTTTTTGTATTCAACACCCCAATTTCTATGGTCTGCTTGAGAATGTTTCAGAGATTGAACGCATAGTACACAACCATGGTGCGCTTTTCATATCAGTGGTAGATCCTATTTCTCTTGGAATTATCAAGCCGCCCGGCGAGTACAGTGCCGACATCGCAGTCGGTGAGGGGCAGGCCTTGGGGATTTCTCAGGGATTTGGAGGACCTCTTCTGGGAATTTTCACAGCCCGACAGAAATATGTCAGGTCGGTACCTGGACGTATCGTTGGCGAAACAACTGACGTAGATGGTAAAAGAGGTTATGTTTTGACTTTGCAAACTCGTGAACAACATATCCGCCGGGAAAAAGCAACATCTAATATATGCACAAATGAAGCATTGTGTGCATTAAGTGGGCTGATATATCTCTGCAGTTTAGGTAGACAAGGCATTGTGGATGTCGGTAATCTGTGTGTTTCAAAAAGCCATTATTTGTACAACAGAATAATGGAATTGAAGGGTATTAGGCCGCTCTATAAACAGGAGTTCTTTAAGGAGTTCGTGGTCAGTACGGAAAAACCGGCTTATCAGGTTGTAGACGCACTTTTGCAATATAAGATATTCGGCGGTGTGCCGTTATCTGTTTTTGATAGAAAA
This sequence comes from uncultured bacterium, assembly GCA_964419565.1. Classification (GTDB taxonomy): domain Bacteria; phylum Hydrothermota; class Tepidihabitantia; order SM23-42; family SM23-42; genus JAUVZL01. Next base: position 23,475 of record CAYQPW010000018.1, on the reverse strand, counting down.
TTAGAGAATCAACTTTTAATATCAGTGACCGAACAGCGAAGTAAAGCCGAGATAGATATGTTTGTAGATTATTTATCCAAGGTTCTCTGATATAAGAATTCCAGGTTCTGAACATGATTATAAGAGCTAATGACAAGGCTAGTTATCTGAATAAAGGTCAGATCCACAGGCTTTTGTTTATCGGCGATATCATAGGTAGTCCAGGTAGAGATAAGGTTTGTACAGTTCTTCCAGAATTACTGGAAAAGGAAAATATTTTTTTTACAGCAGTACAGGGTGAAAATATCGCAGGGGGTATCGGTGTCACGGAAGATACCGCCAAACAATTATTCAAAGCGGGTGTTGATTGCATTACAACCGGTAATCATGTATGGAAACATAAAGAATTTTATGATTACCTCGCCCACGAGAACAGGATTTTACGGCCGGCGAATTATCCGGACGGTGTGCCGGGTAGAGGGTTTGCTGTTTATGAGAAACAAGGAACCAGAATCGGCTTGATAAATCTCGAGGGTCGAGTTTTTATGCAGCCAAAAGAAAACCCTTTCAAGATCGGTAGAGAGATCGCCGAGAATATGCACAAAGAAACTTGCAATATCGTTGTGGATTTTCACGCTGAAGCGACAAGTGAAAAGAAAACACTGGGGTATTATCTATCCGGATGCGTTACAGCATGTCTTGGTACGCACACGCATGTCCAGACTGCTGACGAACAGATCCTTAATGAGCATACCGCATACATTACTGACGTCGGGATGGTCGGTTCTTCCAATTCGGTGATTGGTTTTAGAAAAGATGAAGTAACGAAATATATTTTGCTTTCGACACCGCAGAAATTCACAGTTGCTAAAGGAGATATTATAGCAAATTGTGTGATCGTCGATTTTGATGTGCGCTATGGTCAGGCCAAATCCATTATTCGCTACAACTTTTAATCCACAGATACCTAAACATTCAGCAAATTCCATATAACTGGCATGTATGAAGAAATCCTTCGGCGTATTTCATCGACTGCGATCGAGGAGAAAAGCTCTATTTTCCGAAGTCAGTACTTGTCGTAAGACAATATTTCCTTTTGGTCTTTTCTGCCACGATCTTTTGGTTCTTCAGCCGGATAACCGATAGGTGTCAAGGCTAAAACTGTAACGTCATCCGGTACATTCAGAATATGTTTGATATCTTTTTCTACAAAAGCACCGATCCAGCACGTACCAAGGCCTTCATTGGCCGCGGCCAGGATCATATGATCGAGTGCAATAGCGACATCGACCGGTCCAGAACTCATATATCCGCCCATTCGTCCCCATGCTATCTGATCGAGGATGCAGCCGACCAGGATGACATCAGCATCGGCAATCCACAGTTGACTGCGACTCGCCTCGGCTATTTTCTTTTTGGTTCCCGGATCCTTAACGATTATAAACCGCCAGGGTTGGATATTCTTAGCTGAAGGAGCGATACGTCCTGCTTCAAGAATTCTATTTAAGACCTCGTCAGGTATCGGATCAGGTTTATATTTACGGACACTTTTTCTCCTTTTAGTTACATCATAAAACTCCATGATTTAGCTCCTCTCATCCCTAAAGGGATGTTGGTGTAACCCCGTACCTAATTCGACAAATCTCAGCAAATAGGTGCACAATCAAGACACGCCCGGCGCGACTCGAACGCGCAACCTGCGGAACCGGAATCCGCCGTTCTGTCCAATTGAACTACGGGCGCAACATGGGGGATTCTCCCCCCTGTTCTCCATAAAATTCTCTAAACAGATTTGAGAATTTTTCGGAGACCGCATACCCCCCTACCACCGCACAGAAGTATCGCATGGCTCTCAGTTTTTCCCGTGTACGATACCTTGCTCATACGGCATAGCCAGAAGTATATTTTAATACAATGATCAGTAATCCCCCTTTCTCGCTCACTAACTATGCGCATTACGACCTCTAACGTCAGTTACGTTCCAGCTTCTATCAGCAAATCCCGGCGCATACGGTACCTTGTTCAGGGGGATTCTCCCCCCTGTTCTCCATAAAATTCTCTAAACAGATTTGAGAATTTTTCGGAGACCGCATACCCCCCTACCACCGCACAGAAGTATCGCATGGCTCTCAGTTTTTCCCGTGTACGATACCTTGCTCATACGGCATAGCCAGAAGTATATTTCAATACATAGGGGATACCCCCTTATATAGTAGGCACTGGGCACCACTTTTTCACGATCATCTATTTTGTGTATTATAATAGAATTTCAGTTTGAGTCAATGATTGACGCTGATGGATCTGCAGATATCTTTTGATGCTTGACAGCCAAAAAAAAATAATTAGTATTATATGGTATCGGTTAAATAAATGGAGGTTTAGTCATGATAATACTTCTCATTGCATTAGGCGTTGTATTTTTGATCTGGTTGATATCTATGCTTGTCCAAAAGAAGGAAAAAAAGACGAGAGAAGAAATAATCCAGCAACACCTTGAAGAGAAGAAAAAGGAAGAAGAAGAGGAGAGTACCAGTCCATTTAGGGATTGAATAGATATTTTTCTATTCTAAAATGCATTCAATGAATTTGTCTACGATTTCTTCGTCAAGTTGAGATCCTTTTACCTTATTTAATTCAATAATAGCAGTTACCTTTGTTTTTGCCTTTCGATACGGTCTTTCTGATCGCATCGCATCGTATGTGTCGGCGACCGCAAGTATCCTTGCCAGTAAAGGTATGTATTCTCTAATAATACCTTGGGGGTAACCTTTACCATCTATTCTCTCGTGATGACTGTAAATAATATCCAGGATATCCTTAAATTCACCGACCGTACTCAATATCTTTTTACCGATCTCCGGATGTTTCATTATATATTCACGCTCTTCTTTGGTGAGTGGTTTTTTCTTATTGAGTATCCCGTCGGGGATGCTGATCTTGCCGATATCATGGAGCAGACATGCTTGCTTGAGTAATTCTATTTCCCGCTCTGAGAGATTTAGGGTATTGGCGATCCTTACTGCATAATCCATGACGCGGAGTGAATGACCCGCTGTATAATGGTCCTTGGCATCGAGTGTTTTTGCGATAAGCTGTATGAACTCAACAAAATCACGATCTGATTTGGCTGTTAATTTTTCGAGCTCCATGCGTGTTCTTGTTAGATTGTCAAATACCCAGGAATATTGACGCAGAAAGACCCAAGCAAAGGAAACAGCAACGAGAAATAACCCGATAGTGTAGGTGCTGCTACACCAGGGTATCAATGGTTTTTTTAGCAATACTCCAGCGACATCGATCGAGGCACAAATGAGCGCAAGCGCCACGCTAATGATCAATGGTTCAAACCTTGTCTTTTTCCATGCACTCGTTGCCATCAAGACAGCCCTAACATAATAACCGCCAGGGATTATAAGAATTAGAGCTATGAACACTGGGTAAAGAATGCCTTTTTTTGCCTGTAAAACGCCAGAATACAATACTGTTTGATCGGTGATAATAAGCGTGGTTAAGCCAATGAATGCAAAACTAATAAGCGCTAAGGTCCCCAGTATTTTTTTCGACGTGTTACTTATTTCTATCCCGACCAAGATCAAAAGAAATACAGGAAAAGTGTAGATAAATCCATATAACGCGATATAGAGTATTTTACTCCAGAAAATTGCCTGATTGGATCCTGCATTGAATCTAAGATGGTATTCACCATACAATGCCATGGCGCAGCATAAAAAAAACAATGCACCGTAAAGGAAGTCCTTGTGATCACGGTTTTTGTAATACAGATAAAATAATCCTACAACGATCAAGGTTATCGATGAAGCAAAGATCAGATTTAATTCGTTGATAAACATGACTCTTTAATATTACCTTTTTTTTGATGGATGTCAAGATTGGGGGGAGTTGTATACCCAAAATGCGAAATCTGTCTAGCTGTCTATCTGAGATTTACTGATATAACGTAAGTTTTGTTATAATCTGAAATTACTTAATAGAGTGTCGTACGTTCTTTAAGATATTCGGGTGAGAGTTTTCCTTCTGAAACCAATCGTCTTTTGGATTGTTCCATATTCTGCATACCGATCTGCCGACTCGTTTGAATGATCGATTCAATCTGGAATATTTTTTTCTCCCGGACGAGATTTCGAACCGCTTGGGTGGCGATCAATATCTCATAGGCAGCGATGCGGCCCGTTTCATCTTTTCGCGGGTAAAGCCGTTGTGCTATGACACCCTGGATTGATTCTGAAAGTTGGATCCGTATTCTATCTTGTTCTCCTGCCGGAAAGACGTCGATCACTCGGGTTACTGTTTTTGGCGCACTTGTTGTGTGCAATGTACCAAAAACAAGATGTCCGGTTTCGGCTGCAGTAAGCGCAAGTGATATTGTTTCTAAATCTCTCAGTTCACCAACGAGGATATAATCCGGGTCTTCACGCAGAGCACTCCGTAGAGCATTAGCAAATGAATGTGTTGTGCTGCCTACCTCGCGTTGATCAACAAGGCATTTTTTTGACACATGAAGGTATTCTATGGGATCTTCAATGGTAATTATATGCCCCTGTCTAGTGCAATTGATTTGATTGATCATAGCCGCGAGTGTCGTTGATTTACCAGATCCTGTTGGTCCAGTAACAAGGATCAAGCCGGAGTCGAGTTCGATAAGATCTTTGATAACCTTTGGTAAACCGAGTTCTTCTAAACTCATTATGTTCTGTGAAATAACTCGAAAGACAGCGCCTATCCCTTGGCGTTGGTGAAAAACATTCACCCGGAAGCGTCCAGTATCCGGGATATCAAGTGAGAAATCGATCTCGTGGTTCTTTTCGATAACTGCGATCTGATCCTGTGTGAGGATTTGGTGAATTAGTTTTAGTGCAAGTTCTTTAGTTATAGGTTGCTCGTCGATTTTCTGCATCGATCCATTTACCCGTATCATTACTGGAGAACCAGTACTCATATGAAGATCGCTTGCCCTGGATTCAACAGTATGCTTCAATAGTTTTTGCATTTCTGATATCATTTGTCGTCTCCGTTGTCATCTGGCGTTTTTACTATTATCTCGATCGATGCTTCTTTTATAGTCTTCTTTCCTGATTCATCAGTGATCTCTATTAAAGCGTTGGCTGCGGTGATCTTTGTGACGGTTCTGCCTGCTTTATCTGATTCTGCTGTCTGATCGAGTTGCTCTGACAGGAAGAAACGGTTCAATACCTGTTCTATTTTCTTTGGATCCGCACCTGAAGCAACGACGTTTTTCCCTGTATATCGCTTTATATCCTGTATTGCCTTTTCGTTCAGCGGATCACCAAGGGCAACAAAGATCTTATCCTCGGTTTCATAAAGCGGCAACATGCAATTTGCATATAATAGACTCTCTGGACAGATATTAATAAGTTTCCTGTCGAGCATTTCAGGTCTAACTTCTACAAAAGGTATATCGGCTTGTTCACTTAACATCCAGATAAGATCCTCAGATTTAATATATCCCAATTTTATCAATATTTCACCTAATTTATTGGTCTTCGTTTTTTTCTGCAGTTCGAGAGCCTCTTTAAGCTGAATTTCAGTAATGATCCCGTTCTTTATGAGGAGTTCACCGATTCGTAGTCTCATTAGTCACCGATTAATTCCCATACTTTTGTCTGGAGCGCTTTGATATCGATCGGTTTTGTGATGAAGGCTGCGACATTCGATGTTTTGACTACGATATCATCTTCCATCAGCCGGTAAGCTGAACAGATGATTATCGGTACCTCTTTGTTCCTTTCCCTGATGCGTTCGATCGCTTCAAGCCCGTGTGTGCCGGGCATTTTTATATCTGTGATGAGCAGATCAAAAGTTTCCTTTGTTATCTTTTTGAGGGCTTCTCGGCCATCGGTTGCCTGTTCAATATAGTATTTATCCTTTAATGCTTCGCTAAGCAATAGTCTTATAGGCTCTTCATCATCACAAATAAGGATCTTTTTTTTCATACATCCTCCTGTTATACCTCTTCCTGTTTTTTCGGCAAAGCTACTTTTACTTTTGTGCCAACACCTTGTTTGCTATCTATCTCGATTTTCCCCTTATGCTCGTCGACTATTTTTTTCACTATCGATAAACCGAGACCAGTGCCTCTTTGTTTAGTCGTGAAAAAGGGTTCAAAAATATTCTTGGCATCGTCAACCGAGATTCCTTCACCATTATCAATGATCTCTGTAGTTATGAATTCTTCACTGTCAACGATCGTAATTTTTAATACGCCGTTGTCTCTCATCGCTTCGACACTGTTGTTTATAAGATTAACAAAAAGCCGTCTTATCGACTCGGCATCGCCTTCTACTATTGGTGAACGGACACTATCGATTTCTATTTTTGTATCAATAATGCTTTTTGTTATTGATGACATCATCTCTTTCAGATCTATAGGAACATGCGCTATCTTTCTTTTTGCTCTTGCAAATGCTAGAATATCATCGATTATATAGTTGATACGCTGAGTTCCTTTATGGATTTCTGAAGTGAAGAGGTCTATTTTTTCTTTTTCATCCGTATTCTCAAGCAGCTGTGCGAAGCCGTCTATCGCAGTCAAAGGATTTCGAATCTCGTGGGCAACCCAGCTCGCCATTTTACCGAGGTAAGAAAGTCTTTCGGCACGCTTGAGTTTATGCTCGAGTTCTCTTATGCCTGAAAGATCCTTGAAGATCATAACACACCCCGAGAACCGGTCTTTTGCACCACTGATTGAGGACATTGAAAAACCAAGCGGTATGTTTTTTTTCTTATCTGTATTCACGATAATCTCATCACGCTTGATCGACGTATCGTTCTTAATACACTGCTCCATTTTTTGCCATAGTGATTCCAATCCCCTTATTTCCCTAATATCCTTGCCGATACTATACTCGCTTTTGATCCCCAGTGATCTTGCGGCTTCGGGATTGATCGTGGTGATCATCCCGTCGCTGCTGACCGCGATGACACCGCTTGTTACGCTGTTAATGATCTTCTCACTGTATTTGCGAAGCTCTATTTCTTCTGCTGCCACCCGTGTCACTTCTTTCTGCAATTCTTTATTGAAGCGCTCGAGTTCATCTTTTTTCTTTAATTCACGCCGTGTGGCTTGTGACCAATAGCTGCTCATGAGCGCTAAAATAAATAAAAAGGGGACACGAATGAGTATTTTCGAATCAAAGAAGGAGATACTGGGGTTTTCGCGATATAATAGCCAACCATATATCAAACTGGCGACGATCGCTATAGGTAAGCTTCCCGTGACATCCTGGCCAACTGATGCAACAAAGATCACAAGAAAATATATCAAATAGAAATCAGTCTGCATGCCCTGTGTAAAATATACGGCCAGGGATATCGCGATTATATCGAATAAAAACATAGAGAATGATACTATCGGTTTAGTGAATAACTTCTCGGGTATTCGATACAGTATTATATTGGAGATGAAATAAATGAATGCAATGAGGTAGCCTGGTTCAAAAACGCTCAATCCCTTTTTTGAATATGTCATGACAAGTATCGTCACTAATATCAAAATGAAGCGCAAGAACAGCAATGTCTTTTTGTTCATCGATTTCACGACCTTTCTTTAATTGACCTTTGACCCTCCCTTTTATTGTATAAAATATAGCGATATTGTCAATGCATATGATATAGTTTGACTTTTCTGCGTGATTATCTATAATAGCATATGGCTTGTATCGAAAAAAAAATAAAGATCATTTCGATAGACCAACCATTTCTCCACACCTTAGCACAATACTTGTTTGAACAACATCAGGACAATAGCCCTGATTTTTCAAATATCCTCGTCATCTTTCCAACTCAACGTAATAAATTATACTTTCGTCGGTATTTATTAGATGTATCAGGAGCAGCTGGTATTATCCCGCCAGTCATGAAATCGATAGCCGAGCTGGTTGACATATTGTACGAGAATACCGGCGGTAAAAAGGGTCTGCTGCTCAACACAACAGAACGCAATTTTATTTTGAAGAAAGTAGTACAGGCATTAAAGGTCGAACATTGGGATGATCTACCATTTCTCAAATTTATTGCGGTCGGTAAACGCTTACTTTATTTTTTTGATGAACTATCAAAAGAGCAGCTTGATTTTGCGCGTGTGGATGAACTTATTCGTGTTGGTCATTATCCCGAAAAATTCGTTAAGGAGGAAATTTCAATAATAAAGGATATTTATAACGGGTATCGAAAGGCGATTACGGATCTGGGTTATCATGATATCATCGATAAATGCAGAGTTGTTCTCGGCGGTCCTGAGATGTCATCGCTTGAATTATTTCAGCATATCTATATATCTGGACTTGTCGCGACAACATCTTTGGAGAATTCTATAATCCACGATATTCTGCACGATTTTAGTGCAGATTTGATCATTCACTCGGGCTATTGTGATCCAAAACCTGCAGCTGACCCAACGACCCCCTTTTATTTACATGCCAAGATGTTAAGAAATTTAGGTGTCAAGTCATTTGATAATATCGGTACTATAGGAGAGAATACTTCTCCTGTTCCTGTTGTTAATATTACACGCACCAAATCGATGTTTCAGCAAACGCTCCATATCAAAGACATCCTGCGCAAAGCAAGTAGTCGTTATGAACCTCATCGTATCGCAGTTGTTCTGACCGATGAAAAGTGTTTATATCCGGTTATTGATATTCTCAAGTCATCAGGACTGAATTACAACTTGTCTGCAGGATTGCCCTTGCCACAAGCACCACTTTATACTTTTCTCATGCAGCTACTCGATGTCGTCGAAAGCGGATTCCATCACACTGAATTGTCGGTTTTTCTAAAACACCCTTTAAACAAAAATGCTGTTGTTCAGGGACGACCGATACGTCCCATGGTCTATATGCTCGCTAAGCTGATGGTCAAAGAGCGCCTGAATTATTTCCATTTTGAGGAACATAGGACAACTGAATTACAACCGCTCATTGAGTTACTAAAGAGATATCGCGATGTGGTTGTCCAAGAGGTATCGTATCGCCAATACATCATGTCCTTGATCGAAATATTGAATGAAATTATATCTTATAATAGTGAATTTTTAAAAGCAAGCGCTGAAAGCATAGGCGACTTCTTTGATCGGCTTGATGACCTGGGAAAGTTACGTTTGGTTCCGGATATCGCTGAAACCGGTATCCGAATGCTGCGGTTTGTTCTGGATATTTTGAAAGACGAAACCTTCAGGACCATGGGTGATCCTATGAAAGGTGTGCAGGTTATAGGTATCCTCGAGTCAAGGAACCTCGATTTTGATTGCATTATTCTGCCCTCGATGAATGAAGGAATTTTCCCCAGACGGAGTGAAAAAGATCTGTTCGTAAATCAGCAAGTACGTAAAGAACTTGGTCTTCCTTATGATAAAGAACGGGAAAGCTTGTATCATTATTATTATTCAGAGATGATAAGCGGCAAGAAGGAAGTATTTATTTCATATATTGAAGAGGAAAAAAGAGATATCCGTTCGCGATTTATCGATTTTCAGGTAGATAAAGGCGCGGTCGTTAATGAGGTGGGCAAAAAGCTGAGCAGCTCTGCACACAAGATGAAAATACGCTCAGTGAGAAAGAGCAGTGATCTTTTTAAAAAGCTTATACACAAACTAACGAAGCGGGGTCTAAGTCCAACCAATCTCAAGAATTATCGCGAATGTCCGTATCGCTTTTATCTAAGATATTTACTCGGTATAAAAGAACCCGAGGCTGTTGTTGAAGAGGCGGATTATATGGAGTGGGGTAGGATTGTCCACAGAGCGCTTTGTGATTTTTATAAATATGATGTCCCTGAGGGCTTGACCACTAAAAGTCTTAACGTACTTAAATTGAAATTGCACCAAAGGCTGGATAATGCAATGCGTAAAGAACTGGCACAATCTCCAAAAATGACGAGTTTCTTAGACCTTGAAATTTATAAAAAACGGATGGATAAATTCCTGGATTATGAAAAGGAAAGATCAAAAACAGGTTACACCGTGCTCACCGACAGGATCGAGGAACAGATAAATTATTCACTGTCAGTCAACAATGTGAAGGTGAAGCTGTATGGATATCCGGACAGGATCGAGCGCGAAAATGACCGGTATAATATCCTCGATTATAAAATGACCATACCATCGAGAAAGAAATATGAAGTGTCCGATGAATTCATTGAGTTCCAGTTGCCGCTGTACGGTATGATTATATCCAAAGGAGATTTTTCCCTTATGAATAACCTTGCGTACTATGGAATATCAAGGGATATTAAACTCTGTAATGTTGCAGATGGAAATAATGTTGCTGAATATCTGTCGGATTTTAAATCAAGAATTCTTCAGCCGACAATCGAGGAAATGCTATCACCGGAAGTTCCTTTTTGTCAGACCTGTACAAAGGCGTCAAGCAAGTACTGCCCTTTCACCGCGCTATGTGGAGTAGCAAATGGCTGAGAAGATAGAGCACACGGCATTGATGTCCTCGGCTGGGGCTGGTAAAACACGCGCTCTTACTAAAAGATTTCTTTATCTGTATTTGGATAAGGCAGACTATCAACTTAAATCACTGTATGGTATTACCTTTACGAATGAAGCAGCTTTTGAAATGAAGACCAGAGTCCTGGATTATCTTGACCTTCTGATAGCCGGATCATCAAATGACCGGGCAAAGGCAGATATAATCGATCACTTCAGAAATTGTTGCCTGGATGTAAGGGAACGGGCAAAAACGAAGAAAAGGCAGCTACTCAATAATCTTGCTGAGTTCAATATTCACACATTCCACAGTATGTTTGCTACTTTTCTGTCAAGCATTCCTTTTGCCGCCGGTATTTTGCCGGGCTACAGGATAATCGATGATGCCTGCGAATCGATCCTCTACGAAACAGTCCTGGATAAATATTTTGAAATAGGGCGCCGTCGGGAAAAACAGCTTGAGTATTTGAAGGAATTTGTACGCCAGAATGAAGTTAGAGTCAAAAGGAGCATTAAAAATGTCTATCAGAGTGTTTCACCATGGTTTGATTTTCTCGCCGATCTGATCGGTCATGAAAATGATCTTATTGCCCTGGTTAAAGCGAGAGAAGTTGAATTTTCGGAAAACATGCGCCGGCTCATCGCGTTCATTCACAAACATGAAAGTGCTGCTTATACAAAAAGCAGTGCCCGTATGAATAAAGATATGGTTGCGCTCTGCCGGGCGATAGATGCATTCCTCGAATCTAAAGATTTTAATAAACTTGAAAGATCCGAATATACCAAAGCAATTCTCCGTGTTGATCTTGTCGATAAAAGATACATAGCGAAATTCGTCGATAATCTTGGTGCGGCAAAAGGTGCTTTCGAGGAACTTCTTAGAACACTTTCTTCCTGTACGTCCGATTATTTGCACTCGCTTTCTGATCAGCAAATAGCGACTCATCTTAAACCGATATTGGAAATCCATGATCTGTTCGGTGAAGAGAAGCGAATGAGGAATCTCGTTAGTTTTGACGATATTGAAATGCTCACCCTGCGAGCTCTCAAGACGAGTCCGGATCTTGATTATTTGTATTTCAAGCTCGGAGCAGAAATAGACCACCTTATGATCGATGAATTCCAGGATACGAGCTATCGCCAGCTCGAAATAATCGCACCGTTAATAAATGAAATATTATCCGTTGACCCGCGCGAGAAGAGTCTTTTCTATGTTGGTGATCCGAAACAAGCGATATATCGCTGGCGCGGAGGGGCTTCCGAACTCTTCAACGTTCTCATTGAACAATACCCGGAAAAGATAAGATTCAAGGAATTAACAACAAACTATCGCAGCAAAGCGGAAATAATCGATTTTGTTAATACTGTTCTTGCCAGGGACGACAAAGCTGACAAGGACAATATCGGGGGCTGGATCAGAGTCGAAAATATCGGAGATTATGATGACAGTGAACTCGGGCAACAGGAGGTTATCGGTAGAACTGCCGCGATCATTAGAGAATTAGTAGATAACTATAATTATGAGTATTCTGATATTGCAGTACTCGTGCGCACCAATAATTTTGGTATCGCTCTTTCTGAAAATTTCGCCACGGCGGGCATTCCGCATATGAGTAGTTCTAAATGCGATCTTATGAGTAATGCAGATGTACGAATAATATATAAACTTCTTGAGTTCCTTGATGATCCACAGAATGATTTCGCCTTGCTTCATGTGCTCCTTTCCTGTTTCTTTAATATTGATGAGGAGATCTTGCGTCGTTTAATACATCCGGGCAGGACACTTTTTCTCTGCCTCCGCGATGCCCACCCTGGTTGGTCAGCAACAAAAAAACTGGAGAAGTTGCTTGGGATGGTGCATCTTACGAATCCCTATGATTTGATCTTCAACATATACCAGGAACTACAAGTGAAGATCACCTATGCACTCGCTACGTTATTAGATGTCGCTTTAGATTATACTGTTGATGAAGCTGGTCATTTAAGCTCTTTTTTGAATTGGCTTAGCGATGTCGGCAAAACCATCCAGATCCAGGAGATGCAGCGAGAAGGCGTACAAATTCTCACGGTTCATAAGGCGAAAGGACTGGAGTTCGATATTGTCTTATTACCGGAAACAAACTGGTCCTTAAGAATAAGTGAGGACCCAAGATTGTTGTTTTCGTATAAGGCAAATGGTGTTGAACCCGAGAAAATTTACTGGCGCAGGTATGGCAGGTATCTGCCGGGGTTAAAGGCCGCCGAGCAAAGTCGTTTAGAAAAAGATGAACTGAATCTGTTGTACGTGGCCTTGACGCGTGCAAGATCAGGTATCCATGTTTTGGGTTTTCGCCACAAGAAAAAAGGATCGGGCTTCTGGTTTGACAGGATCACGCAGAGAGTCGGGGATCCTTTTGTATCGAAGGGCGAGATAGTGAAGAAAAGAGTGATTAAGCCCGAAACAACAACTACAAAGGAGTATGGTGCGATCAAGAGCGAACCAACGATGTTAAAGGAAGAGCGTTCCTTATACTCTCCTGCAGAACGGGCTCTCGAACTGGTTGATATCTCTCGACGAAGAGGTATGGAGTTTGGTACGATGGTGCATCACGCATTGAGTAACATAGAGTGGCTTGATGGTATTGAGCTGGAGTCGTTTATTAAAGATACTGTGTGCAGGATCCATGGTAAATTTGCGCGCACGCAGGGGGAAGCATCAGATATTGAAAAAAAACTGACACCCATTCTGCTCGACACATTGACTGATCCTGATTTAAGGACTCTGTTCTTCAAAGATGGACGAGATGCATCCTCTAAGAACGAAGTCTCGATCTATTTTGAAGAAAAGGAAAAGGATGTATCCGGACAAATAGACCGACTTATAATTGAACCCGATGAAATTACCATTATCGATTACAAGACTGGCGAGATGGAGCTGAAAGATAAGCGGCAGCTAAAGGTATATAAGAAGGGTATTGAAAGAATATATCATCCCGGATGTATCAATACCATGCTTATTTATCTAAACAAACCTCGAGGTTCAAGGATAGTAAAACTTTAGTTTCTCCTATTTTAAAAGGCAGGAAGCTGGCGGCTATGACACCAGCTTCCTAGGGTTTGATATGAGAAGGTATGTTATGCCTTAGCTTCGATGTCTACGTGCTCTTCTCCCTCCTTATGAGTCTTGCCCTTTTCATGGATTTGTAAATCAAGAGACAGGAATATACTTACTATTTTGGGATCGAGTTGCTTACCCGCAACATTCGCTATTTCCCTTCTTGCGTCTTTGTCGCTCAACGCTTTTCTGTAAGGTCGGTCTCCGGTCATCGCAGAATAAGCATCGCATACTGCAAGTATTCTTGATTGCAGGGGTATCTTGTCGGCACTGATGCCGTCTGGGTAGCCTGAGCCATCCCACTGCTCGTGATGATGCCGGATCCAGTTTTGGACTGAGCGCAGATTCTTTATCGGTTCAACGATCTTAGCGCTATGGACCGCATGTTTTTTTATTATTCGCCATTCTTCGTCGGTAAGGACCGAACTTTTCTGTAAGATCGCTTCTGGGACGATGATCTTACCGATGTCGTGGAGTAATCCTGCGAATTCCAAAAGATTTTTTTCGCGTTCAGAAAATTCTAATTCCTGAGCGATACTCATAGCCAGGTTAGCGACCTGGATCGAATGGCCGATCGTGTAGGGATCTCTTAATTCGATCGCTTCAGCGAGTGCTCTGACTGATTCGATGTTTATTTCTTGTATTCGTTCGACGAGCTGAGCACGGTCAAGAGCGACCCCGATCCTGCTATTGATGGAATCAATTAGAGTCAGCTCCTGTTTTGTGTATGCTCTTGGTTTCTTTGAATAGAGCGTCAAGACCCCGGTTGGCACGCCTCCTTTGGCAATGATCGGAGCACTGAGATACGAGATAAAACCCTCATTTCGTATGGTGTCGAGAAAACCCTCATCTTCAGATATCCTGGTGATATTGAGCGTTTTTCTGTTTTCAAGGACCGAGGAAAAAAATCCATTGTTGATCTTTCCGACAAGATCGTTGAATTTGTTACTGAGATTATCAGAGATGACTGTCTTCATACTGTGTTGTTTATCGACCACGAGTATCGCAGCTGCATCGGGCCTTAAAGCAGATGTCAGTCTGTCCATGATCGCATGCATCACGCCTTTATGGCTCAGACCTGATAATATCGAGCGGTCAATATCTTGGAGACGGCTCAGATGCTGGCGATTATGCCGAGCGACTGCCATTAACTTTAAAATAACTATCACACTTGCCAGTGCAACAGTAATTGACAATATGCCAGTATACATGGTGATACTCGAAAAATGATTAAATATCGTCTAAATCAATAAGCCGGGCTGAGAGTGTAGCGTTTTTTCCAGCCCAATTCACGGATCGATAAGATACCATGGTTATAAAGACGTAATTTATAGCTTGCCGGATTGGGCGGCAATCTCAGGACGACCATTTTCTCATCCCGGTAAGCGATTTCACCCTGATATCTCGTACCGTCGAGCATCTTGACTTCATAAAGATGCAAAGATTTCATATTATTACCTCCTTAATCAAAAGGTGGTGGCGGCGGTGGTTTCACGTCACCAACCGTGTCTGCACAAGCAACCGCAGGGCTGATAAATGCAAGGATCGAACAAACGACTTCGGTTTCTTTCTTACATCTGGTATTATTACCGAGAATCGTACCGAGTGCGCCGGTTAAAAGCGCGATTATGATAAGATAAGATATGATTTTTTTCATGAACATCTCCTTTTATATTGATTATTAAGCAATATCTGTGCCTGGATTATTTACTTGAAATATCGAGGCTTCGCAATCGTATCAGGGTCTGCGATGATTAGATAGTGCGGCAAAATGTCGCACTATCTATTTAATGGTTCTTGGTGTTGATAGTCGTGCTCTTGCTGGATCGTATATGCGACAAAATGTCGCATATTGAATATACATGTCGCATGAATCATGGGTTTGAATTAACGATCACCCAGAACCCAGGCGCGTTTTTGATAGATTGAACTTCTTGATATAACGCTGGATGGTCTTTCGGTTTATCCCGAGGATCCTTGCGGCTTTTTGAACATTCCCGTCGACCGCCGCGAGTGCTTCTACTATCGCTTCTTTTTTGATCTGGCTCAACGGGATTGCCGGATTTTTCGTCTTTCCAAGGCCAATGTCCTGTCTTCTGATATATTCGCCTTTGGCCAGGACGATCGTTCTTTCGATCACGTTCTGCAATTCCCGGACATTACCCGGCCAGAAGTATTCGGTCAAAGCACGCAAAGCATCTGGTGTAAAACCGCGGATATTTTTGCCTAACTCGTTGCTGTAGCGGTCACAGAAGAACTGGGCGAGCATCGGGATATCGCCTGTCCGTTCTCTTAACGGCGGGACCCCGATAGTAAAAACATTTACCCGGTAATAAAGGTCTTTTCTAAATCTGTTCTCTTCGACCTCGATCTCGAGATCTTTATTAGTAGCGAAAAGAAAACGCACATCGATTTTCCTTGTTTGAGTTTCGCCGACGCGCCGGATCACTTTTTCCTCGATGGCCTCGAGTATCTTAGCCTGGAACGACGCACTGGTGTTGGTTATTTCATCGAGAAAAACAGTACCGTAATGAGCTTCTTCTAAGAGCCCGATCTTGTCGCTTGTCGCGTCTGTAAAAGCACCTTTTTTATAACCGAAAAGCTCTGATTCCAATAAAGTCTCAGGGATCGTGCCGCAATTAATAGTCCTGAACTTCATCGCATGTCTTTTGCTTTTGCTGTGGATGAGTTGAGCGAGCATGCCTTTACCAGTGCCGGTTTCACCAAGCAAGAGCACTGGCGAGTTCGTCTGGGCGACGCTGTGAACGAGCTCATATACTTTTTTCATTGGTTTTGAATTACCGATGAGATAACCAGTACCGATCTCTTCGATCATTTTCGTCTTGAGCAAGATATTTTCTTCGACGGTCTCCCGGAAGACGATCGATCGCTCGATGACAGATGCTAATATTTTGGAGACTGCAGATAAGAAATCGATATCCTGTGCATTAAAGGTTTGTGTATTGACCCGTGAATCCAGGTACAAGGCACCGACGACATTTTGTGCGACTGCAAGCGGCAAGCATAATATCGCACGGATCTTGTTGACCATAACGCTCTTTTTAATGTTAAAGTCCGGATCAGAAAGGGCATCCTGGATATGGATGACCTTGTTCTCATTCATCTTTGCTATGACAGTTTTGGAGAGCTCTCCGGCATCTTTGATCGTTGTCTGGTCGATATTCCTGCCCGCTGCAAATCTCATGCCGTCAATAGTATTCAAGAATAGCGCGCCCCGTTCTGCATGGGCAGTCTGGACGATGAGGTCGAGTATCTCTTCGATAAAAGCTTCATCACCGAGGTTTTCAGAGATGAGCTCAGCGAGTCTTGATAATGTCACAAGATATTTATGGACAATAGCCCTGCCTGAATACACTTTCAAGAATAAGGGAAACATGCTCATCTGTGTTTTTTCAAGCTGCTCTATTTCTGCTTTGGCTTTGGTCGACCTGAAAATCTCCATAATTTCCTCAAGATTCTCAAGCAGCGGTAGCATGTCCTCTGGTTTGGCTCCCTTTTTATCGAATGCCTCGATTTCGAGTCTTCGAATGTGTGCATAATCATAGATGCAACGGATAGATTTCAGCCGTTCAAAAACGCCACATAGATCGGGGCTGCTCGAATTTCCGCGTGCAAAATCATTGAGTTTTACATATGCCTGGGCAAGGATATATTTTCTGTTTTGTGGATTTGTGATATTTAATAATTGTTTAGCCGCAGCTATAGATCTGTCATATTGTCTGATATCATAATACACCTGCATTGCCGTAGCATAACCATAGCGCTGATCATAGATATCAGTTTTTTTATCTTTGATACCATATAACCCCTGTTCCAAGCGTTTTTCAGCTTCACCAGTATTACCCTGTGCAGCATTACATCGGGCGAGCGCAAAATCATAGCGGCCAGTTTTTTTATCTGGATATTTCATATTCAAAAAAGATACAGCTTCATGAGCACGGCCTTGAATACAGAGTATCTCGGTGATGTCTGAGATCGCTAATTCATTGCCAGGATCGATCTTGAGGGTTTGATCAGCATATGCCCGAGCTTGATCAAAATCAGCGTGATACTTGTTGATCGAAGCGAGGGTAGTCAACGCGCTGACCGCAATAGAGCGGTTATTTGTTTGCTGGGCCTTATTCAGGATATCA
>CAYQPW010000018.1:0-5677 GCA_964419565.1 uncultured bacterium | reverse complement strand
CGCGCTGACCGCAATAGAGCGGTTATTTGTTTGCTGGGCCTTATTCAGGATATCAGTGCATATTTTCTCTGCTTCATTGAATTTGCCGTGGAAGTAATTGATCGATGCCTGGTTTGCCATGGCGTTTAATAATGCACTGCTGATCTTGCGTTCTTTGAAATTATCTATCGCGATCCCCAAGTACTTTTGCACGCTATCGAGTTCATTTTTTTCCTGGTATAACATAGATAGTATATTAGCTGCATGTGCCGTACTTTTGGTCAAACAATGTTTTTGAGAAAATTTTATTAATCCTTTTGCTTTTTGAATCGCCTTGTCGGTATTCTTTTTTGACCACTGTGCGACGATACCGTAATATTGCGTTTCCGCTATTATCTCCTGGTTTTTGCTTTTCTTCGCAGATCTTAATGAATCGGCAAGGATCTTGTTAGCCTCAGAAATTTTATTGGACATTATCAGTGCATATGCCAAACGATTAGCCGTTTGTATATAATCATTAGATGCTCTGTTTGATATATAGGTTAGAGATTTTCTTAAGTATTCTGATGCTTTATTGTGTTCGCCCATAGCAGAGTAGACTCTGCCGAGTCCTGCATAGACCTTATACTTGTCTTCTTCTTTTTTGTATTTTAATGCCCGGCGATAATATTTTATAGCGAGTTTGTTATTGCCGATCAACTGATTGAGGTCACCGATCTTTATCAATACCACCGGGATATCTGGTCTTGCAGCCTCTCGAGCATATCTCAGAGCGATTTCATGGAACTGAAGTGCCGAATCATAATCGTAGATTTTTTCCGCTCTTTCGCCTGCTAAACAGGCATACTTATATGTTTTCACTGCATCACCGTTATCATCGCACAATCTGGCCAGGATCGGTAAGTAGTCGACGTGTTTGATCCAGGTATTTTCCAGCATCCGGATCAACTGAGTACGGAGTTTTCCGGCTTTGTTCCTTTTAATTTGCCGGACAACTGTTTTAGCGAGTATTTGATGTGGTATTGATAATACTCTTTCGTTACCTTTTATATCTTCCATGATCAATCCCATGCTTTTAAGCCGTTCTATGGCAGTATCGCCCTTTTTCGGCATGAGACTTGTGATGATCGTCGGAGTGATCGGGTGTTCGACAAGAGCCAGGAGTTCCAAGGTATTCAATTCAGCCTCTTTGAGTGGTTTTATTCGTTTTTGTAGAAGCTCGTCGATTTTCTTGGGTACTGTTGCCGTATGGAGTTTATTGAGCGCGATCTGCCATCTGTTTTCAACAAAGCAAAAGAGTCGATTTTCATTCAGCATTTTCATAATTTCGACTACAAATAATGGCAGGCCACCACTCTGTTTATGCAACCACTTGGCCAATTCCATGGTCGATGACAGACCACTACCAGGTTTTATCTTGATCTCAAAGTAGGTTTTTTGCAGCAGAATATCGATCTCCTGACAATCAAAGGGTCGAAGATCGAGTGATGGAAAACCGATTTCATTGACGCTCCCGCCAGGAACCGAAGCGGCCATAATTATTATATTGGTTTGCTCGATACCATAGCCGAGATAACGGAACAAACCGATTTCATAATCAGACAGCCGGTCAAGATCATCGATAATGATCAGGGTCTTTTTCTTTTTTGCAGAAGCTATCAAGGCGGCGTGAATATCTTCGTATACCTGCAGTCTATTTTCTTTATCCTTGAAAATATCTTCTTTGATATTGAGAAAATGACTGAGAGTATTGAGAAAATTCGTTTGGTCGGCACCATTATGGAAAAGAAGGCTGTATCCCTTTGCCAGATATTTTAATTTCATTTCATGCAATAGCCTTGATTTTCCTGCACCTGAGTCGCCGTTAATAATGATCGCACCATGACCGATAGCATCCAGTTTTTTGATTATTTCGGGCATTTCCACAAAACCGGTGCTTGGCAGGGTCACCTTGTATTCAGGCGCAACTGACTTTTTGTCTTTTATGAACTTGGCGATGACCCTATATAGCTCAGGTAATGGCGGTCGTAACATGGGTTCTGTAGAAACAAGCCGAGCCAGTATATTGTTGACCTCCTGAGGTATCGAGGCGATGGGTTTAAACCTTTTTTTAAACTTCTTGCCAGCGAGTGTTTCAAATAGAATGATCCCGAGTGAGTACAGGTCACTGCGTTGATCAAGTATTGTACCATTAACTACTTCAGGCGCCATATAACCAAAAGTACCAGCGAACTTCAGGAGCTGTTTTGGGATGCCGGCAAAACCAAAATCTATGATCACTATCTGGTGACTGCGATTGTCATACAAGAGATGCTCGGGTTTAAGATCACCGTGGACAAATCCGCGATTATGAAAAGCACTCAGGCCATTGATGATCTGAGCGAGTGCTCGAATGAAGTCATTGGAAAATGATTTGAAATAATTATTGATAGGTTTGCCTTCAGTATAATCAAGGGTGAAAAAAGCCCGCCCGTCAGAAGTATTAAAATCATGGACTGCAATAATATTCGGATGTTTGAATTCAGATAGAATATTGAATTCGCGGACGATCAATTCATTGTATTCCGCATTTTTTTTTCGCGCGATTTTTAAAGCTCTGACTTTTTTATCTGAAGTCTCGATTTTATATATTATTGCATAGTTGCTTTCGTCTATTTTCCCTAAAATTCTATATTTGTCTATGTTAAAAGCATGGCCAGACATACTTGAAGTCTATGTAAGTTTTTGTTCTTGTCAACCCCGTACTCCGAACAGAATGGTTGATTTCTATCTAAAAATGGTTATAATATCAGTATGAATATCTGTGTTGTTGGTGCTGGTATGCAGGGTAGTGTGGTAGCTCAGGATCTAGTGAGATCAGGAAATTCAGTTACTGTTCTCGACAACAATATAAATCTCCTCCGCCAATTGAAAAAAACAACGAAGGTCAATGCACGTGAAATCAATGTAACGAATAAGATCAAATTCATTAGATTCATAAAACCGTTTGATGTTGTCGTTGGTGCGCTTCCTGCTGCTATGGGGTATTACACAATGGATTGCGCAATAAGAGCAGGGGTCGACCTCGTTGATCTATCATATTCTCCTGAGGATCCATTTAGCTTACACGATAAGGCTGTACAGGAAGGTATCCGAATCGTTCCGGATGCTGGTTTTGCGCCTGGTTTGAGTAATGTTCTCATTGGTGAGACTTATCAAGAATTCAAAGGTATAGATACGCTCAAGATCCTGGTTGGTGGTATCCCTCAGAATCCAAAGCCGCCGTTTAACTACCATATGACCTGGTCACTTACCGATGTCATAGAGGAATACACACGTCCGGCAAAGATCATTAGAAATAAAGAGATAGTGACAATTCCGGCACTCTCTGGTATAGAAGAAATCGCGATACCAGATATCGGCAAACTGGAGTGTTTTTATACGGATGGCCTTCGTACTCTGTTAAAGACAATGAAACATGTCAAGACAATGGAAGAAAAAACGATCAGATATCCAGGGCATGGACAGTTATTCAAAACCTTGATCGATTGTGGCATGTTTTTAAATCAGTCGATTCGATACCGGAAAAGACTGGTCAATTTACGTGAGGTTAATCTTCAATATCTCAGAAATGTTTTAAGGGTCGGTGATAGGGAAGATCTCTCCATAATGATAATCGAAATAGCCAAGGGTCGCAAGAAGCGTAAGTATACCTGCATTGATTATTACGATAAGAAAAAGGATATAACATCAATGGCTCGCATGACTGCATATACCGGCTCTATTATTGCTCAGTGTATTAAAAAACATGGACATTTTGGTGTAGTCCCCCCTGAATACTTGGGTATGGATAAGAAATTATGCCGGTTCATAAAGACCGAGATCAAGAAACGTAATATCATTATTAAAAAAACCTGAGGTCCTGTTTGATCTGAATAAAATTCCATTATTCAGGACGTAACCATGCGTAAAAAAAACAACCGCATCGGCTATCTCTTTCTCCTGCCGGCTCTTTTGGTCATCGCGGTTTTTCGTTTATACCCGATATTGCAGGCTATTCGCATGAGTTTCTATAAATGGGGACTTGCCGGACCACTGAAGTTCATCTGGTTCAAGAACTTCGCGCGCCTGTTTATTGATCCTGAGTTTTACCAGTCCTTAGGCAATACGTTTTGGTATGTTGCGTTTGTCGTTCCCTTGACCATATTGATCTCAGTTTTCTTTGCAAACCTTCTCAATCAGAAGATATCAGGTCGAGGCATATACCGAACATTATACTATTTACCAGTCGTTACATCGATAGTGGCTATTTCAGTAGTTTGGAAATGGATCCTCAATCCAGACCGCGGTATTTTAAATGCCATGCTCAATCTTGTCGGAATAGCAAGCGTAAAGTGGTTCAATGATGCGCGTGGAATATTTGAAATCTTCTTGGCACCATTGGGCATTCATGTATCCGGGTTTATGGCTGGTCCATCGATCGCTCTGTTTTCATTGATATTGATGGCCGTCTGGCATAATATCGGTTACTGTATTATAATTGCCCTTGCCGGTTTGCAGAATGTGCCGAGGCAGTACTATGAAGCCGCGAGGATCGATGGCGCAAATGGGTGGCATATATTCAGGCACATAACAATGCCGGTCATTTCACCGATCATATTTTATCTGCTCGTAACCCAATCGATAATTGCTTTTAATACATTTACACCGGTTTACGTAATGACCCAACCGCCAGGTGGGCCGCTCAACACAACGAATCTGGTCGTATTCTACCTCTATGAACAGTCATTCAAGCTTTGGAATCTCGGTTATGCAAATGCCATTGCGTTCGTAATATTTATTATTATTTTCCTCCTGACACAATTTCAAAAGAGATTTATCGAGCAGCGGGTGTACTATGAATAGATCACGAAAAAAAATCTCACTGCACATCCTCTTGATCACCGGTGCCTGCTGGATGCTTTTGCCGTTTTTCTGGATGATCTCAACCGCCTTTAAAACTCAGCTGGAGGCCTTGAAGTTTCCGCCTGCTTTGTTACCGAATCATTTGATGTTCGTCAATTTCATCGAAGCATTCAAGCAGGTTGATTTTTCACGTTATTTTATTAATACGATAATAATGACGAGTGGTACGACTATCCTGGTCTTTATGACTTCAACTCTTGCGGCTTATGCATTTGCACGCTTGAAATTCCCAGGACGCGAGACCCTGTTTGCATTATTTTTAGCGATGATGATGATCCCGATGCCGGTTTACCTTGTTCCTTCATATGTGATATTGAGTCGATTTGGCTGGATCGATACTTTTTTAGCGCTCATCATACCCTGGTCAGTCAATATTTTTTCCATATTCTTGTTGAGGCAGCATTTCAGAACGATACCGCAAGAGCTATTTGATGCCGCGCGTGTCGATGGGCTCAATCATTTTCAAATCCTTAAGACGATCGTAATACCACTATCCAAGGCAGTATTGATAACTGTCGGTATCTTTCAGATCGTGGCTAACTGGAATTCATTTCTCTGGCCTTTGATCGTGACCCATTCTGACTCGATGCGCACGATCCAAACCGGACTCGCGTATTTTGCCCAGGCCGAATCAACAAATTACCCATTACTTTGTGCGGCTTCAACGTTCACGACAACCCCTTTGATCATCCTCTACTTCTTTGTTCAGAAACAGATCATGGAAACATTTGCCCGGAGCGGTCTCAAAGAATAA
>CAYQPW010000017.1:0-60185 GCA_964419565.1 uncultured bacterium | reverse complement strand
GTCATCTCGATATTGTTAGCATCGTATGTATCCTCTGCAGCAAATAGCATAGGTACAATTACAAAACACAATGCTAGCATAAGTATTTTTTTCATTATTCCTCCTTCTACGTAATTATTTGATTTTAGGGATATGCACAATAGATCCAGGTTCTATCCCTGAAAAAACCTGGCTGAGTTTTATAAGGTTGTAAGTATCACCTCCTTTCAAATGATAAATCTATGAAGTTATATGGTCATCCACTTCGGGATACCATTAACCATTATACTCAAATGGAATATCCTGTCAATACCTAAGTAACATCAACTCAAATAAACCCAACAAAGCTTTCTCTCATATAATTATTATCTATTATACTTAAGCATCGTAGTTTGTCAAGACCTCTGTGGATCAAGGATCTGATAACGAAAAAACTATTGCAATATCGATGATTTTTCATATAATAAGGGATGTCGATTAGATGGTTTCTTTCCTGGGTTTTTGTATTTCCGATTTTCAAAGTGCTGACCGGTATAAAGATAAGGGGCAGGGTGCCAAAAAAAGGTGCTTACATAATCGCTTGTAACCACGTATCTTTTCTCGACCCGCCGATCGTCGGTATATGCGCGGGAAGAGAGATTCATTTTCTTGCAAAAATAGGTTTGTTTGAAACCTCGAAAGCTTTTGCCCGGCTCATCAAGGCATACAATGCCATACCGATCAGCGGTGTTCAGGGTGTTAGGACCGCGATAAAGTTGTTAAAAAAAGGTGAAACAGTAGTGATCTTTCCTGAAGGTACAAGATCCAGAAAAGGACATATGCTGCCTTTTAATCCCGGGGTCAGCTATCTGGCTCTTAATCTGAGGATTCCGGTAATCCCGGCGTTTATTGCTAATTCAAATAAAAGATTCGCGGCTTTGATGCTGCGTTTGAGCAGTTTGAGGATCACATTTGGCGAGCCGGTTTCACCTGAAGGTTACAGTGGCAGCCGCGCTGATATGGTCAGGTTTGCCGACCGTCTTCAAGAGGAGGTAATTAAATTAAGATGAAGATATATCGTGCCCGGTACGGAGGGGTTTGCTTCGGAGTTAAAAGAGCGATTGAGATGGGGCTTAAGGCGACAAAAAAAGGAAAAAGCGTTTATTCTCTCGGACCATTGATCCACAATAGATTCGTTGTCGATGACCTGAGGAAGAAAGGTGTTATAACGGTTGATAAGATCAAGGATATTAAAAATCAGAAAGTCATCATCCGTTCCCACGGCATACCTCCGGCCTTGTTAAGACAATTGAAAAGAGAAAGATTCGAGATCATCGATGCGACCTGCCCGAGAGTACGGCGTGCTCAGCGTTATGTGGAAAGGCTCATTAAAGAAGGCTACTATGTTGTGATCATCGGTGAGAAAGACCATCCAGAAGTGAAGGGTTTGCTCGGCTATGCCGGAAACAAGGCGGTTATCTATTCCAAAAAATTGAAACTGAAAAGAAAAAAGATCGGGGTTGTTCCCCAAACCACGCTCGATCTCGTTCACTTAACCGAAGCGATCGCCGATCTCATGGGTAGTGTGCTGGAAATGAAGATATACAATACGATATGCAAAGCAACGATACTGAGGACCCGAGAGGCACAACGCATCGCCGAGAAGGCCGACCTGATGCTGATTGTCGGTGGTAAAAACAGCGCGAATACGACACGTCTGTATCAAATGTGCAAAAACACCAAACCATCATACCATATCGAATCGGTCGATGAGATCGTAACTGATTGGTTTAAGGGTGTAAAAAGTGTTGGTGTGACAGCTGGTGCTTCGACTCCAAAAGATCAGGTTGAAAAAGTCATAAGTTTTTTAAGGAAAGAATTCCCCGGTTAAAAATCTCTTTGCTCAAGGGATTTCAGGCCGATACGCAATGGCAGGGTTATGGTGATCGAACTGACAATGAAAAAAGCCAGGAGCGGTCCGGCAATCATAAATTGATTGACCGACCGCCCGTAATACTCATTCCTTATGTAATGATAAGCTGGTGTTGCGAGGATTATCAATGAAAGACCGACATAGACAATACTTGCCAGAGCGGCGATGATCCCACCACTACCTGCGGCTATCCGTGATGGGTTGGTTTCGTTGAATTGAGGGAAGCGGGCACCTAAACCAAGATTTATTGAGACCAGGGAGGCCGCGACCACGAGAGCGATCACGGGCATCAATACATACATGTGTGGATCGGTTTTGATAAAAATATTGGAGATGATCAAAAGGCCTTCCATGATGACGATCGCCATTACCAGATTCGTATAATATTTTATTTTCATGATCTTTTTCAGGGAAAGGGGCGAAGAACAGATGAACCATATGCCGGCGCGTTCAAGACTCATCGCTGGAAAGATGAATCTTACACCGAGTGTTGCCAGTACAAATGTAACGAAAGCAAAGTTGAGGAACGATACGATCGTGCGCCATATGGGGAAAGTGAAGTATAAAGGGGTTCTTTTTAAAGAAAACATATAAACGACCAAGAGGATAACGAAGATAGATAATTGCACCCACTGAATGGGTTCACGAACAAAAACCAGCAGGTCCTTGAACAAAAAGGTTTTTGTCTGGCTATGGATGTGTGTGTAAAGAACCGATCTTTTTTGTTTCCTTTTTGTATCATGTTCACCAAGGGTCGCCCAAGATTTTGCGTAGAGGCCTTTAGCTGCGAAATAAGCAATGATCGCCATGCTCACACTTGTCGAGACAAGTAGTGCAAAATACCTCAACCCCTGGTTTGTTTGGCCGCTCATGCCTTTGAGTATATTACTCAACCAGGTTGAAGGGACGTATATACCGCCGATAGTCGTTAGATCGGCGGCGAATTTTAGAAGCTCCTTTTCGTTTTCAGTTTCGAAGACCTTAAGGAGTTCTGGATTATTGGTTCTGATATACAGATAGGTCAATCCGATGATGAGCGTGAGGGAGAGGATAATGACATCGCGTGAACTCAATTTCGGAAAGAGCCGGAAAATCGCAAAGATCAGCAAGGATGCCAGAGTCGCTGGGATGATCATATAAATAAAACTGCTCCCCAGTGATACAGGGTAGTAAAGGAACGGTGCGTGGCTTTGAACACCATATGCAGTAATGAGCGGTAAAGCAAGAACCATAGTTGCCCAGGATGCATATATGCAATTTTCAAAAAGCTTGCCTAAATATATCGATGTTGGTTGAACCGGCAGGGAGAACAAGAAGTCGAGTTCTTTGTTATTGTAAAAAGTTGAAAATGAGGTTATGACATTACTGAACAGAAGCATGGTGAAGAAAATAAAAAATGCCATTTCAATTATCCTGTTCATGAGTGCAAAACCGATCTCTTCGATCGTCATGAGATAGCCGAAAATCCGGAAAAAGACAAAATAAGAACCGGCAAGAAAACAGCTGATAACAAATATGAACGATATAAATTCGATCGCGTGCAGTGAGGTAATGGATTTTATGATGATTCTTAGGCGTGTTCTGAGGATGATAATCAGATCATGCATGATCAAAGCATTGATTATTGCTATCCGCAGATTCTTCGGAAAGCCCGAGATAGATCTCTTCGATGTCTTTTTTGCCGGATATCTCAGCCAGTTCCTGCAGGTTACCGATGAATTGCAGCTCGCCGTTATTGATGATACCGATCCTGCTCGCTATTTCCTTGGCAAAAGAAAGTGTATGAGTGCAGACAAAAAGGGTCCTGCCTTGTGATCTCAGTTCAAGAAAGGTCTCCCGGACTGTTTTGCTGCTTTTAGGGTCCAATCCAACGAGCGGTTCGTCGATCAATATGAGATCCGGGTCATGGAGAAAAAGCTGGCACATTATTACTTTTTGTTTCATGCCGTGGGAATAGGTTTCGGAGAAATCATCGATCCATGTACCGATATCGAGTTTTTCAAAAAGCGCATTCATGCGGTCTTCGTAATGTTCCTTTTTTATGTTATAAATACCGGCGATGAAATTGATGAATTCGCGACCGGTCAATTTGTTATAGATGAAAGGTTCATCCGGGATATAACCAGTCAATGCCTTTGCCTTTAAAGGTTCGTTCTTCAAGTCAATGCCATTGATAAATATTTCACCATGCGTGGGATGAAAAAGACCAGCAACAAGCTTTAGTGTCGTTGTTTTACCGGCGCCATTAGGTCCGAGAAGAACAAAAATTTCACCTTTGTTCAATTCCAGATTAAGATCCTTGAGCGCCCAGACTCTGCCAAAACGTTTGCGCAATTCTCTGACTATCAGAGTTTTCATATCTATTTTACGGTGGTTATTTTAGTTTTGAATCAAGAACGTTGATTTGCAGCTTACCGACTACTTTCAGGACTTTAGCCCATTCTGATACTTCGCCTTCTTTCATTTTCAAATGGCCGACATCGGCTGGGAATTGATTGAATGTCGGGTCGACCGGCACCCATTTCCCAAGCCATACTGCACACCAGGCATGATAAAAATAGGCGGAACCCTGAAGACTGACCAGACCAACATATATTTTGGTCGGGATACCCAGGGCACGGGCTAAAGCGGTAAAAAGTACTGCGTGCTCATTGCAATCACCTTCTTTACTTTTCAGGACATCGATCGCTGAAGGCAATGATGCAGTTGGATTTTTATCGAGCATATCGTATACACCAGTTACGAGTTTAGCGACGATTTTTTTGGCATTTTTTTCGTCACCGACCATTTCTTTTGCCTTATTGATAATGTCTGAATTCTCGCACTGTATATACAAAGAAGATCTGAGAAATTCATCGTGCTCGTTGATCGGTGCACTGAGCTCAGGCAATGCAGATATCACAGGCAGGTGGAATTCAATGATAATGGGCTCGGTATCGATCAGTTTTTGATAATCGTCTTCAAGGTCAAGATCAGCGACCGTGATATCTTTCAGCTCTAGTTTTAGATAGGCTAGTTTTTCAACATCGCCGATCGGTCGGTCAGTTTTTATTGAGAAGAAAGAGAGAAGATCAAAAGCCTCGGCTGGTTTTATATCAGCGAGGGCTTCTTGTTTTGAGATCGGGATCATCTCCATACCCATAGCTGGTGATATTCTTTTTATCAATTTGAAGTCATCGTCAAACCATGCTATTTCACTGAGTCCCATGACTTCAATCTCCACGCGCAGCCCGGTATATTCTTTACCAAAAACAGTTACTTTTTCTTTGTCGAGCACTTTTACATTAGCCTGGGTCGAGGATTGGGTAGTCGGGTCAAAATAAGGTATCGTGATCTCGTCCCCGGGTTTCATATTTTTCTTCTTTATTACTTCTTCTATAGCGGTTGGCAGATATGGTTTTTCTTTTAGTTCAACCGTCTGAGTATGAGGTATGTCTTGTGAATAAGCGGTTAATAAAAGCTTTTTACCCTGTATGATGCCTTCGACCCTTGATTCATGACCCATTGTCTCAAGACGCAGTTTGAATTCCTTTAAGACAAAATCCGTATCAGTATGGCTGTAGAGATGGGTATCAACCGTGCGCTGTGCGTTCATCATCATCAAGCTCATACGGCTGCGGTTCTCCACGATCACGCCCGTATCAGTCTTGGCAATGGTTGTGAAAGAATAGCCGATACGTTGTCCCTGGAGAAATATGCCAAGCCATTCTTCACTATTTTCAAGTTCAGCAAATATTTGTTTTTGATCGATATCTGATTTTGCTGGCTTTGCTATATTTACTATGAGATAAATACTCACTAAAAATATCGCGGGGATAATGATCACACCGAGAAATTTCTTCATTTTTTCTCCTTTTCTTTTGGTTTTATTATATTCACTGTTCAATCGTTAGTCAATGGATAAACATAGATTGATGAATAGGGTTAGGATGATGGAGAAAG
Organism: uncultured bacterium; assembly: GCA_964419565.1. GTDB lineage: Bacteria > Hydrothermota > Tepidihabitantia > SM23-42 > SM23-42 > JAUVZL01. The sequence goes on along the minus strand of CAYQPW010000017.1, from coordinate 54,352 downwards.
ATCGAGCCAGCTTCAAAACCAAAACCCATTGTCCATCTTTTTACCTTGACTTTCTGTTTTTCTCGGCTATAGTAATACTTCAGCAGGAAGGAGTGGGTATGTTAGAAATTCTACGTGAGCTTTTAACCCAAAATGAGAACAAGATCGTTCTTATTGTCCTTGATGGTTTGGGTGATCTACCGAATCCCAAAGAGACTGCTTTGGAAATAGCCCGGACACCTAATCTGGATAAGCTTGCCAAGAAGAGCAGTTTTGGATCGACGATCCCTATTGCGACCGGCATTACACCGGGCAGCGGACCTTCACACCTGGCAATCTTTGGTTATGATCCGATTGAAAACCAGATCGGACGTGGCGTACTTGAAGCTCTTGGCATTGATCTTGAAGTTGAGGATAAGGATCTGGCAGTGAGGGCGAATTTTGCAACGATAAAAAATAACATCATAACGGATCGCCGGGCTGGTCGGATTACAACTGAAGAATGCAGTAGATTGTGCAATAAACTGCAGTCCGCGATCAAAACGGTCGAAGGTATCAAGCTCGTTATCAAACCGGCAAAAGAACATAGATTTGTCGTAAAGTTCGTGGATGCCGATCTCTCGGCAGAGCTCACTGATGCTGATCCACAAAAGGATAATCAGCCGCCAGTATATGCCAGGGCAAAAACAGACAATGCGACAAAATCTGCGGAGATTATCAATTCTTTCATAAAAAAAGCAGCACAGGTACTCAAGGATGAACAGAGCGCAAACTTTGTATTACTCAGAGGGTATGCGCGAAATCCACATCTTGAACCTATGGCAAAACGCTTCGGCATTAACCCGGCTGCGATCGCAACCTATCCAATGTACCGGGGGCTTGCCAGGCTAGTCGGGATGACTGTCCTTAAAACCGGTGAGAGCATTGCCGATCAGATGAAAACGTTGAAAGAACATTACCTGAAATTTGATTTTTTCTTCTTACATATAAAAGGCACTGATAAGGCCGGTGAAGATGGTGATCAAGGGATGAAGGTAGAGTATATTGAAATGTTTGACAAGAGCTTGCCGGAAATTCTCAAATTGAAACCCGAGGTTCTCTGTATCACTGCAGACCATTCGACACCCGCTTTGCTCCATGGTCATTCGTGGCATCCGAATCCACTATTGCTCTGTTCAGAGTATGTCTTTCCGGAAAAGAAAAATTTTACTGAAAGGAACTGCTTTGGCGGAACTCTCGGGAGGATAAGATCACTCGATGTGATGCCTTTATTATTAGCTCATTCATTGAAAATAAAGAAATTTGGAGCGTGAAAATGACACAGACAATAAATAAAAAAGCCCTGATATCGGTCGCTAATAAAGAGGGTATCGTGGACTTTGCCACAGCCCTGAGCGGTCTTGGTTATCAAATAATAGCAACAGGCGGCACTTGTAAATTGCTGCAAGATAATGGTATTGAAGTGATTAGGATCAGTGACTACACAGGTGGCGAGGAGAGTGAGAGGGTTAAGACGCTCAGTCAAAAAGTAGCCAAAGAAATACTCGAAACTGGCGAGATCGCACTTGTCGTCTGTAATCTTTATCCCTTTTTCGAACAAAAAGACAAATCCCTCGACGAAATGATCGAGTTCATCGATATCGGTGGTGTGACTTTGATCCGGGCTGCTGCGAAAAATTTCAAAAAAGTCGGTGTCGTTTATGATCCCGGACAATATAGCGGGATCACCAAAGCATTGGAAAGTGGACTTTTTACCGAGGAATTCCGGTTCAACCTGGCAAAACAGGCATTCAGTTATATCGCCTGGTATGATGTCGTCATTGCCGAGTATTTCAGCGAGGATATCGGACAGCAGAGATATTTTTCGATCGGTGCCGAGCAGTTCATACCCATGCGTTACGGCGAAAATCCGCATCAGAAAGCCGCATTTTACCTCAACAAATTACAGCAAGAGGGTTTCATCATTCATGGCGGCAAGCAGATCTCATATAACAATATCCTCGATGCTGAAGTGGCGTTTGGTGCGGCAAATGAATTCCTTGATGAAATAGCATGTGCAGTTATCAAACACCAGACCCCTTGTGGAGTAGCTATCGGATCAGACCAGGAAGAGGCATTTGAACGTGCTTACATGGCCGATTCAATGTCTGCATTCGGCGGTATTGTCGGACTTAACCGGCAGGTCACAGCAGCGACCGCAGAAATGATAAAAGGACACTTTTTTGAAGTTGTCATAGCGCCGGGTTTTGATAAAGCTGCACTCGAGGTGTTGAAGACCAAGAAAAATTTAAGGGTCGTGGAATTACGACCAGAACTTATGTCGTCGATTGTCTACAGATCGGTTTTCAGTGGCATTCTGGTCCAGGAAAGGGATCAGGGCGATGTCAAGGACTGGGACATAGTTACTAAACGAAAACCGAGTGACTATGAAGCCGAAGCTTTAAGATTCGCCTGGAAGGTCGTTAAATGGGCAAAATCAAATTCAGTCGTCTTTGCGATCAAAGGAAGAACCGTAGGGATCGGTGCTGGTCAGACTTCGAGGGTCGGTGCCGTTTCTATCGCAGCACAGCAGTCAATAGATAGGAGCGCCGGTATTGTCATGGGTTCAGATGCCTTCTTTCCATTTCGTGATGGTGTTGATACTGCGGCAAAGGGTGGTGTAACAGCGGTCATCCAACCGGGTGGGTCAAAGCGTGATCAGGAAGTGATCGATGCCTGCAATGAGCATGATATGGCCATGGTCTTTACCCATATGAGACACTTCCGACACTAGACCGTAAAGAACAGGTAAGCACTAGGAACTAAGCAGTATGCAGTATGATACGAGTGGGAGAATCGGTGAAACGGAGAAGGTGAGAAAAAGCCAAAAAAACCTGATCTTCTGGTATCCTGATATACTCTGTGAACCGAAATCTGTTAATATCGGCAATTACATAATAATTTAATTACTCAATAACTATTTTCCTTACAAGATCGCCCAGAGACTGATATCGAGTACTGTTTCGTTATTATCATTTCCCGGGATATGTGAATAATTACGCCAGTAGCGTTTGCCGATTTTAGCACGACAATAGAAATTATAACGCAGGATAAGATCGACCCCGAAGTCGACTTCGAGTTTTTTCTCGACTATACCAGAAGGAAAAGGCGGCGTCGGAGTGCCGCCCTCTTGTTCGTAAGGGAAGAAGATACTCCCCTGTCCTTTTCTTACATATTCAAACGCCATGACCGGGTATAGACCATATTGGTTCATGTATTTTACACTGCAGGAAAATCGGTCGACATCATTGCCCAGAGGGAAACCGAGCGGGTAGGTGCCGCGGACATAAACATTGTCATTTATTCGATGCGTGTATACCCATTTGTCGACAAAGGTGTAGTTCACTTTAAATAATAATTTGCTCAAGACAATCGTTTTCATCCCTGTTTTAAAAGCCAGTTTATCCGGGTATGGATCATCTTCATACATATAGTCGTCGATCAACAATTCACCGTAGATAATCGATTTGAACAAACGTAACTGGATATCAAAGCGCCACATGATATTATCATTGCGGTCCAGCCCCCATTGAGATAGATAATAAGGCAAAAAAGGATTTAGATAAAGTGGTTCGAGTGATTGCCCAAAGAGCAATGCTTCACTGAAGCCGATCCTCAAGAACTTCTTCAGATCAACGCCAATACGATGGATTGAAATATAACGGTTCTGGGAAATATCGAGGATTGAAAAGATACTACAAAATTCGAAATAACGGGTCGGTATATACATCAAAAAACCATCGTATCCCTGGGGATCAAGAGAAAGCAGCAAGTCGTTTTCGTCTCCAAAACCAAGCAGGTAATTGCGGCGACCTATATCAAAATGCAAAAGACCGGATTCTGCTTTTATCATCCCTTCAGTCAAGTAAACCTGAAAATCATGCCATGATCTCGGTCCATTTGGATCGATATCCGAAGCACGTTGAAACCTTAGTGCCTGGGAAAACCTGAAGTTCTTTGCAAGTTGTCCACCGAATCGCAGGTCTAAAAATCCTAGCCAGTGTTCTGGTTCGTATTGATACAGAACGTTGCCGTGGATCAGATAGGAGAAATCTTGATTTTTTGTTAAAAGCGGATTGAAAAATGATATCGTTTTTCGGTCAAGCAGATTGAGTTTAATATCATTGATGAGGAGTTCGTCTATTTGCGGGATGAGCCACTCCAGTTCATATGGTCGTATCGAAGGTATATCTAAGAGACCCCGGATCTGGAGGTATTCGATATTATCCATGATCGGCGAATCAACCGGGATCGTATAAGTGAACAAGATAAATAATAACACTAAAACCTCCTATTTATTAATGATGAATTTCTGCGATCTAATTTTGATTATTTGACGTTTGTGCTTTAACATTATTTTAAAACCCTTTTTCCAATTTCAAATGGATCTTACCATCGAGCCATTTACCTTGTTTTGGCCATGCAAAGATAATCGCCGCGTCCATAACATTTGATGCCAGGGTTAGACCAAAACCATAGGAATACTTTATTTCATCCTCGATCCAGCCGATATCAAATAAAGGAAAAACGGCGAATTTCTTAAACTCGAAGTTGACCCAACCAGCTTCCTTGACATAAAATTCTTCTTCAAAGTAGCCACGCAAGTCCTGTGCACCGCCGATCCGAAAGTAATCGAAATACTCGAATGAATCGGTCATCGATTGATAATAGTGTGGCCGGATATAAAAATTCATGATCTGCAATTCACCGTCATACTTCAACTGCCACCGGTCATAGGTGCGAAAAAGATATTCAAAACCTATTTTTTGCACACTTGACCACGATGATGTTCCGAGCTCAGACCCCAGACCTATGCCGACAAAGTTATCAGAATGGTGTTGATCAAGGCTGTCATTGCCAAAATAGGAATAGGATTCGATCCCGGAAACGAGTGAAATATTGAAGTGATCATTGATAGGTGCGGTGACCTTACCGGCAAATTTCATGAGCCGAACGCTGTCATAAGTCCATAAAGAGAAATTACCATTGAGTGATATCGGGTACAACAGGATTGGTTCAGTAATATCCAGTGCAAAGAGGGTTTGGTAATCATACTGAAAGCTCATCTGACGCAGTGTGCCGAGCAGGTTCAATGTGCTATAGATGATGCTGAAATCATAATTGTCTTCGCTGAATGCACCGTATGCGACGAGGTTGTCACTCGGGTTTTCCGCCATTTCAAACAAGATAAAATAACGACCGTCCCGCACTATAATATTTTCCTCAATCGATGTGAATACCTTGGTCCTGAGCAGATTCTTTTTTATCTTCGTGATAATACTGCTCGAAAAGTAATTATCCGGTTTGAAATTAGCGATTTTTTTTATCGGCCCATGGCTGGTGCGACCCTGAATATCATATAGATAATCATCTATTACTATCCTTTTGCCTTCATCCACAGTGAGCATCAGTGTTCTATCGAATGAATCTGCGTGCACGAACTCTGGATAGATGCGGCAAAAAGCAAAACCCGCATCTGTATATTCGAAAAGAACAGACCGAATGAGTTTTTCCACTTTTTTCTCATCATTTAGAGCGGTTGTGTGTCGCAGCAAGTAAGCCGAAGAAAAAAACCTGTTGCCGGTAATATCGACCATGAGATCTTGTTGGATATTTGGCATTGACAGGAATAATATAAGGTTTAAGATTTCTAACAATATTGCACAATGCTATGATTGAAATAAGAAAGGTCGCCACTTGGTCTTTGGCGGGCCGAATTCATTGAGTACAAATGTAAAATAGTTGGGTTTCTTTGGTCTCCTGGTCAATCTCATACCCGCTTCTTTAGGTACCTGGTTTCCTTTTTTATTATTACACTCCAGGCAAGCACAAACAAGATTTTCCCATGAATCTTTTCCATTAAGGGCTTTGGGTATGATATGGTCGGTTGTCATAATGCCGGTTTTTTTACCGCAATATTGGCATTGATGATTATCTCTTTTGATAATATTTTTTTTGGTCAGCGATATCTCTTTTCGTTTGAGGCGAATGTAATATTTTAATCTTACTACCGACGGAACATGATAAGCGATACTGATCGAGTGTATCAGTATTCCGTCTACATTCTCAATGAGGTCGACTTTTCCTAATACCAATAGGGTAATCGCCCTTTTCACACGCAGGATCGTCAGTGGTTCATAATTCTGGTTCAATAATAGAACAGGCGTTCGAAGCATTAGAATCTGATCTCAATCGGTGCAATAAAATCAATAGCAAAATGCTTACGGTAAGTGAAAATACCGAAAACATCTGATGAATCGTCATAAGCGACATAGATTCTCAATGAATCATCCGTCGTTCGATCGACAAAAACAGAGTCAAGATCCAATGCGACATGAGCTTCCTTTGCTTCCTTAACCAATTGACTTATGATCTCGAGATCAGTCATGGCATAACCAGTCCTTGCTGCATGCTCTACTTTTTCTTTGATCGAACCATAGGTAAGATGAACCCGGCTGATCTGATAAACGGCGTAGCCGAATAATAATAGAATTATTATTAAAACGATGACGCCAAAACCAGAAATACCTCTGCTTTTCATATTACTCCCCCTTATTTACAATAAAACCATTTATCTTCTTCAAGGCCCTTTATCCAGCTATTGCAGCGTGATATTTCATTACCAGCATAGGAACTGAAATCACTGTCTGCCCGGGCTTTTGAATAATGGGTGATCGCATTACGGAAATTAGTCAATGCAGCATTCAATGCCGGGCAGTTCTTTTTTGCTTTATTCTTGTCCCAGGTTTGTTTTGATGCCCAACCCCTTCTTTCAAAGATATCACCGAGCAAGACATAGGCATAAAGGTTATCCGGTTCGATCTTCTGGGCCTCTTTGATAAAGCTCTCAGCAGCGCCATATTTGCCCCGAGAGATATTGAGATCGGCCAGATAGAATAAAGGTAGGGCTTTATCAGGTTCAAGTTTCTGCGCCTTTTTATATTCGGTTTCTGCCTTGCTATATTTTTTCTGGCGCTGATAGACGAGTCCTAATTTTAGTCTAAACAGATAATTATCCGGTTCTTGTCCGACCAAGTATTCGTACTGCACGGCTGCTGCATCATAGCGCTTCAGATCGACGAGCGTTTCAGCAAGTTTTGCTCTTACGTCGAGATTTTTCGGTTTTACCTTCACCAGTTCCTCAAGATACCAGATAGCATTATCAGGTTCATCTTTTTCAAGATAGACCGAGGCGATAGCGAACTGGGTCGAAAGATTATCCGGTTCATATTTAAGACTCTTATTGTAATATGCGAGTGATTTGTCATATTCTCTTGTTTTCATATAAATATAGCCGAGACCATTGAGCAGATTCACGTTCACAGAATCCTTCATCAAACCATTCTGATATTCATTGATCGCTTCGCTGTAACGTTGCATTTCCGTATATAATGCAGCAAGCCCTTCATATGCCCTTGAGTCCATAGGGTCTACTTTTTTAGCTGCAGCATACGTCGCTTCGGCATTCACCATGTCACGTTTAGCACGATAAGCTTTAGCAAGAAGCACATAGGCTGCATAGTAATCAGATTTTATTTTTATAGCTTCCTGACAATTGTTGATCGTTTCATCAAAATTGCTTTGCTTATAGTATTCCAGAGCAAAAGCATACAGGGCTTCGGGATTCTCTTCGGTTGCCACAACACCATTGTTTTGATCGCCTGTGCCGCCGGTAGTCGTTGTCTGGGTGGGTACACAACCAATGATAATTAAGCCTATAAGTAAAAGAACCATATATCTTGCCTTGAATATCGCTCTCATGATACCTCCATTTATTATTATCGTATGGAGCCGACGGGAGTCGAACCCGTGACCTCTTGACTGCCAGTCAAGCGTTCTCCCAACTGAACTACGGCCCCTTTGATTTTTCAAAATGCAAGAATTATATAATAAATAATTTCCAAAGTCAAGGGGAAAAGATAAATCATCAATCTACTGACATTTTTTTACGGGAAACTATAATAACCAGAGGAACGAATGAAATCTAGTTGCAGCAAATACTAATACTGAAGGTCGAGGTATCTATCGTACAACCAATTGATGTATCAAGTGGTGATCGGCAGGAACTAAGTACGGGTTTCCCAGTTGATACAATACCATAGTCTGATGTCTGTTCGTAAACCGAGGATTTAATGAAAGAAGTCTATTTTGTTTTTTTAATGGATTTTTTTTGTGTTAGCCCGGCGACAAGTACACTCAGCTCAAAGAGTAGCAATAAGGGAACCGATATTAATAAAAGCGTAAAGAAATCACCGGTCGGCGTTATGACCGCACACAATATGAGGATAACGACGATCGCTTCAGGACGGTGCTTTCGCACGGTTTTGACATCGACAATGCCTAATTTTATGAGGAAAAACAGCATAAGCGGTAATTGAAAGAGGATACCCGATCCTAAAAGACACCAGAAGATAAAACCGATATATTTACCGACATTCATGAGCGGCTGTAAGTAATCGGTGCCGAACGATAAGAGGAATCTCAAGCCTAAAGGTATTAGTATGAAATATCCAAAGAGATTACCGATGACAAATAGCAGTATCCCAAAAAACATATAAGAGAGGGAGATCTTTTTTTCAGTTTTGGTCAGACCCGGACCGATAAATGCCCAGCTTTGATACAGAATGAATGGGAATGAGATGAAAAGGCCGATAAAGATCGCGATCTTTATCTGAGTAGTAAATGCCTCAAGCGGCGCAAAAAAATAGACTGATTGCAGTTGTGCCTGGTTGATGATCATATCGAGGACATGTTGGGCAAAGAAAAAACCAGCGATCGAAAACACGCCGACGCAGATAAGAGAATATAGTATCCGTCTCCTCAATTCCTCGAGGTGATCGATGAAATTCAGATTTTTTTCAGACATGGTAATATGTTATGGGCATGTTTCGAGGACTTTCGGTGTTCAGTCTCGAAATTTCACAGGTAGGGAATAGATATTATCAGAGGACACCGCGATAATTGTCTTATCGAGAACAAATACCTGGTCGAATTTTATCCTCGGTAGATTATAGATGACCTTATATGCATCAGTCCCAGGCTCATAATAATAAATGCCAGCATAAGAGGCGCAGTAGATAACTTCATCATCAGCTGCGATGTCGTAGATATTGAAATATGGTAAAAGAACCCAGCCTGTGTCAGAACTGGTGTTTTGGTTTGTATTTTTATATTGTATTATTTGATTGTTTGTCGTGAGCAAGTAGAGTTTATTCTGTGATTCAACGATGTGTTTGACCCCGAAACCAAGTTCTCTAGACCATGCTTTATTATTTTTATCATATTTAAAAAATCCGGTTTCGCCACCAGCAAATATCTCCCTGCCCATGGGATAAATTGAATATATTGCATATTTGTACTCGCCAAAAGGTTCGGCACCGGGGATCTCATTGTACTTCCTGTATAGACCTGAAGTCGTGCCAATATAAGTCATGGTATCATCACTGGCGATACAGAGTACTTTTTTATCGATATTACTGATCGTAATAAGGATACCAGCGCCAGCGTTTGAAATACGGTTTTCAAAAGTCACAATAATGTCATTATCCTGGAATAAAACATCGGTGATCTCATGGTCAAAACGCCGGTACTGCCAGTTTTTATCTGGTTTGTCGAGGTATGATATGCCGAAATCTGATATAAAGGCTATTTTGTCCCCGATTTTCTTTGCTTTTCGTATTCGATTATCGAGCGGTCCATAAATAATACGTTGTTTTAACCAGGAAACTTTGTTGTATTTTAGCAAACCGTAGCGATAAGTACCGACATAGAGCTCCATGCCGTCGTCATAAACACAGCTAATAGGGAATTGCGCAAAAGGTGTTTCGGTGATTCCGGTTTCGTCAAAGTAATAATACGGTGTAAGAAAATTATAAGTTTTTATATCCTGGTCCTGTGTTTTTTTGAACCAAGATAAATTCCCCGGGAATGAGGTGATGTATTTCAATTCACCGGTTCTTTTATTGAGCGAATAATCTTTTGTGCCGTCGAGGTAAATATGATCAAGGCCGACGCCGAGGCGTTTTATATCGTCGGAGATCGGGTATGCCCGGATACTATAAGTCGCGATCGCGAATCTGATGATATTCAACGGTCCGGTAATCCAGAGGTCATTAGTCTGCTGGTCATAGCCGACAAGGTCGATATCCTGATCAAAGTATATGGCTTTCTCAAGGTTCAAATCCATTTTGTCAAAAATGAGAAGATAGTTATCGCTGATGGCAAAAACATTTAGTGGCGTCGCGCAAATCGATTTTATATTACCGAGGGGTGGTATGAGCGTGTAATTGTCGAAGAATATATTCTGGGGTGTTGTATTTATGGTAATGAGTATTGTGCAAAACAATGAACTAATCATCACTCTTATCTTCTACGAATTTTCTCCTTATTATGTAATTGATAGCATCAGGTAAACAATCGATCAGGTCCTCCGCGGTCAGTGAATACTCGTTGCTTGTCTCCATTGATAGATCAGCACAAAGCCCGTGGATGAAGACTCCGATTGCGGAAGCTTCTATCAAGGAGAGATTCTGCGCAAGAAAACCACTGATTATGCCGACCAGGACATCGCCTGAACCAGCCGAGGCGAGTCCTGAATTTCCAGTAGGGTTGATATACGTTTCACCATCAGGTGAAGAGATGACCGTTGGCGCGCCTTTGAGAACTAATACACCGGATAATTCCCTGGCTAATTTTGGAGCCAGGTTGATGCGCGTTGTATTGATCTGCTCGGGTGATAGTTTGATCATCCGGGATAACTCTCCGGGATGAGGTGTCAGGATAAACGGCGCATGTATTTTTTTAAGAGACCCCACCTTTTTGGCTACGATATTGATGGCGTCGGCATCGATGACAACCGGAACCGTAATTTTGGGCAGGAAACTGAACAGGAAATCGGCGGTCTCGTGATTGGTGGTGATGCCCGGACCAATGACCACGACATCAGCTTTCTCTAGATGGGGTGCAAGTTCGTCGATCGCTCCTGGACTGATCGTTTCGTCTGCGGTTTCGGAAAGGGGTACTTTGACGATCTCCAAAAGTTTTGCCTCCAAAGAATTCATGATGCTTTTTGGCGCCGCTAACTGGACAAGGCCAGCACCGGTTTTTAACGCCGACATAGCGGCCATTGCCGCGGCCCCTGAAAAGCCTCTGGCTCCGGCGATGATGAGGACTTTGCCAAAGGTTCCTTTATTGCCATCGGGTGGTCGCGGCGGCATCAGATGATAGACATCTTCGAATTGAATTACCCGGGGGTATCCTTTATCGATCAAGTTATACGGGATACCGATGTCGACGACATAAAGATCACCACATAATTCACGTCCCGGATACAGATAATTACCGCGCTTAGGCAGACACATGGTCGCCGTGGCATCAGCAATAATAGCTGTTTTTTTAAATTGTCCATCATCTGCATTTACACCGGACGGGATATCGACGGAAAAAATAAATCTCTCAGTATCATTTATAGCATTTATTAAACGGTCATAAAATCCTTTTACTGGTCCTTTGAATCCAGTACCGAATATCGCATCGATGATAAGATCGGGGTTGAACGAATTCATGATCTCTTTGATCCCGGTAATATGAGTCGTTTCGTGGATCTCGACATGTGCTTTTTTGGCGAGTTTGTAATTCAGTTTGGCATCACCCTTAAGAGCTGTACCGCGACCCGTAAGGACTACTTTCACAAATGCACCGCGGTTTTGCAGATGCCGGGCAATGACAAAACCATCGCCGCCATTATTTCCTTTCCCGCAGATGATCAGTGCAGCGAGGTTCTCCGGATCAAAATATTCTTCGATGACATTGACACAACCGCGACCGGCATTTTCCATTAATACAGAACCCGGGATACCCAGTGTCTTAATAGCCCACTTGTCAATTTCTTTGATCTCTTTGTTGGTAGCGATGCGCATATTAAATTCTATGAAAAAATACGTGAAAGTCAAGATTGCAGTCATGATGTTAGATCCCTGGTATCTGCCAGTATAAACATTGTAATTTCAGTAATATTCATTGACAATGACAGGTTGTAGATTATAATACGATTCAAAAAGTACAACGACAATGTACACGATGGAGGTCTATTGAATTCTCTGAAAATCGGGCTTTTAGGATTTGGTAATGTCAGCACAGCTCTTATCAAGCATTATCTCAATATAGCGAATGAAATATCAGATCGCCATGGATTAGAACTGGATTTTTCTTATATATGTGACTCCAGAAAAATATATCACAGTACCCGGTCCGATATCAATGATATTATCAAAGAAAAAGAAAAGAGTTTGTCTGGACCAGAAAAAACCACCGGGATACTCGAGCGGTTTCATGAGATAATCGATGCTAACAAGATCGATATTCTCATCGATTGTTTACCATCATCAAAGAGCGATGCCGGGCCGACCCTTCCATTACTTATTCGGGCATTGAAGAAGAATATCGGCGTTATCTGTGTTAATAAAGCACCTTTGGTCTTTAACGGAGAAACAATACTCGACCTTGCCAGACAACACCGAACAAAAATAGGTTTTAGCGGTGCAACTGCTGGATGTTTGCCGAGTTCCGGTGTGATGTTACATGAATTAGTGGGCAGTGGTATTTACCATATCCGCGGTATGCTCAACGGCACCAGCAATCATGTTTTGGACAGCGTTATGTTCGATGGTCTTTCAATTGACCAGGCGATACAGAGCGCTATTGAGCTTGGTATTACAGAACCTGAATATGAGTTTGATCTGAGCGGGCGCGATACCTGTTTTAAAATGATTATCCTTGGTCTTCTGATAACCGGTAAGACCAAAGCGCTTGACGATATCAAATGCCGGGGAATCCTGGATCTTGAGCTCGACTATATTCGAAGTGTTGTTCGGCAGAATAAAATACTTCGGCTGGTCGGTAGTCTTCATATCGAAAAGGAGATCGTCGATATATACGTAGAGCCTGAGGAAATCGACCGAAAAGATCCTTTATTTGCTGTCCGCAGCAGGGGTAAGGGTATAACGTTTAGAACAAAATATATGGGCGACCTGACCATACTCGGCGGGTCATCGGGCAGGACGAATATTGCTGCTGCAATATTAAAAGACATCATCAATGTCGCAGAACCGGAGTGAGAATATGAGACTGTCAGAAAAAATTTTGAAAGAACTGGCGCGACTTGCCGAGACCGAACGGACAGTATTGTCAGTTTATCTGGATATGAGAAAAGGCCCGAAGATTATCCAGCGATTTATCGAGAGAGAATCCGCGAAATTAATACGGGTACTCAATAGAAACGAAAAAGACCATTTCGAAACATCGCTTTCCTTTATGCAAGATTATTTAAAAGAAAAGCAGGCAAAGACTTTACCCGAACCGGGTATCGCATTCTTTGCAGATATTGGAGCGGATTTTACAAGGGGCATTGAACTCAGTGTAGCACCTGAGCCACTCATTGCGCTCGATGACGAGGCGATCATTCATCCTCTCGCACTCCAGCTCGATGAATACGAACCGATCGGCGTGATCATGATCGATGCAGCGTGTATGCGGGTGCTGATAACTGCCGGTGAGATAATCGATGATAAAGATTCACTGTGCGGTAAAATACATCATCTATCAAAAGTTGGAGGATGGTCACAAATGCGTTATCAGCGAAGACGTGCTAAAGAAGTTACGCATTTTTCCCGGGAGATAATCGACCGGGCGAGTGCTATCTTCGATGCTGCCGGTGTGCAGAGAATCATCGTCGCTGGCCGCGACCGCATGATTGCTGCACTCGAGCGGGAATTCCCTGTTGGTTGGCAAAAAAAGATCATCGCTACGATACGTTGGGATCTTGATGAAGCAGATGCCGAATTCCTCAAGAAAATAAGACCGTTCCTTGAAAGGGCAGAGCGTGAGCAGGAAAAGAATTTAATCGCTTTATTCATCAGGGAATTACGCCGGGGTGGACTTGCTGCAGAGGGTAAAGAACGTACCCTTCAAGCTTTGAAAATAGGTCAGGTCGATACTCTATTGATCAGCCAGGGATTGGATACTGATCTTACAGAAGAACTCACTAGCCTCGCGGAAAATACCGGCGCTTATGTGGAATTCGTACCTGAGGGTGATCAGACACTCAAGCAATTCGATGGTATCGCTGCGCTATTGAGATTCAAAATCTAAAAGGCATTTAAGATTCTAGATTCAAGATTTTAGATTTTTAGAATCGACCGAATTTTAATGTAAGCGCAGCGCTTGGACCACTTATCTCTTCATCTCGGAGACCATTTAGACTTACACCACTGATATACCTGTAAGAGCCACCCATACCGATACGGAAGCGTTTTGTTACATTCAGCATCAGATCAACACCCGGTTCAGCGACGAAAAATGCATCACTATCCCATGGCTCATACCAATTATCGCGAAAGCATAGACTACCACCGCCAATGAGCGTATGAAAACTAAGATGGATGAGTTTTCTGGAGCGTAAAATATATTCTAGAACCAAACCACCATAACCGAATTCCAGTAGATAATTGTCATTGGGCCAAATATTACTCGCCGGTACTTCATTTACAAGACCATAACCGCCGCCGCCCAAAAGAAACTTATGATTGATCAAAAGACCACCTCGACCGCCGACAAGAACCGCGAATTCATCGTTGATTTCGGTGAATTTTATTATGGGTCCGCCATAAGCGCCAAAGTCTATTTTACCGCTTATCAGAGTTTCATCTTCTTTTTCTCTGGGTGCAAGTTGTATGGCATTGCTGGAATTCACAAAATCAGTCGCTAAGGTGAGCTGGCTGAGCAAACAGAAAATTATAAGGCAATGCATCTTATCCTCCTTTTAATGGATAAACAGTTTACACAAGACAATGATTTTGCACCCGCAGCAACTTCATTGCAGGTACTGCGGGTGCATGCTAACTCGTGAAATGTATTTATAAAGATAGGGTGATTCACAAATATATAATTATGCAATAAACATACCAGAGAAATCCTCTAAATTTAATGCGAAAATACTGATTATTGCATTATTATCGTTGTCCATGCATCAAAATTGTGCACTTTAATACAGATTATTGTGATTTATTCTGGGCGATGGTTCTTATTTGATTTTCACTCGAGCGGCTGGGTTTTTGCAGAAGATCTATAAAACAGCTTTCAAAAACCTACCCGTGTGAGAATGTTTTACTTTTACGATATGTTCTGGTATCCCCTGGCAGACAATCTCACCACCACGCTCACCACCTTCAGGTCCAAGATCGATTATCCAATCTGCGCACTTAATAACCTCGAGATTGTGTTCTATCACGATCACTGTATTGCCTTTTTCAACGAGACGGTTCAATACGTGCAGGAGAAGTTTTACATCCTCAAAGTGAAGTCCGGTAGTCGGCTCATCGAGAAGATACAGTGTTTTCCCGGTAGCGATCTTGCTCAACTCTTTTGATAATTTTATGCGTTGTGCTTCACCACCTGATAATGTTGTGGCCGATTGTCCGAGTTTGATATACCCGAGGCCAACATCATGCAGCAGTTTTAGTTTTCTGTTGATCTTGGGGATATTCTGGAAAAAATCCAGGCACTCACTTACCGACATATTGAGGATATTGCTTATATTCTTGCCTTTATATTTTATTTCCAGGGTTTCTCGATTAAAACGTTTACCATGACAGGCATCACAGGTAATGTATACATCAGGGAGAAAATGCATTTCAATGCGCAGCAGGCCATCACCTTCACATTGTTCACACCTGCCGCCCGGTACATTAAAAGAGAACCGACCGGGTCTATATCCGCGCACTTTTGATTCTGGTAATTGTGCGAACAATTCACGGATTGGCGTCCAGGCGCTCGTATATGTTGCCGGGTTTGAGCGGGGTGTCCGGCCGATCGGCGATTGATCTATATTTACCACTTTGTCGACATATTCTAAACCGATGATCTCTTTGTGCTGTCCTGCTGGATATTTGCTATAGTAAAATTTCTGCGCCAGTGCACGATATAAGGTGTCGACAATAAGCGTCGATTTACCCGAGCCAGATACACCGGTCACGACAACGAATAAGCCCAGTGGTATTTCAACATCTATTGATTTTAAATTGTTTGCCTGGGCGCCTTTTATTATAAGACTGCGTTTTGCTCTTGGTCGGCGTTGCTTTGGTATATCAATCTTCTTCTTTTTAGATAAATACTGCCCGGTTATTGATCTTCTTTTCCTGGCTAATTGTTCAGGTGTTCCGGTTGCGACTACGTGACCACCATGTACGCCGGCGCCTGGTCCCAGGTCAATAATATGATCCGCGTTGAGGATCGTTTCTGCATCATGTTCGACTACGAGTACGGTATTGCCAAGATCCCGTAGTGCCTTCAGGGTATCGAGTAATCTTTTATTATCTCTTTGATGTAGTCCGATAGAAGGTTCATCAAGGATATAAAGTACACCGACGAGCCCTGAACCGATCTGGGTTGCAAGACGTACCCGTTGTTCTTCACCACCGGCCAGGGTTTCTGTGGTTCGGTTTAAAGTAAGATAATCAAGACCTACGGAAACGAGAAAATCAAAGCGCCGTTTGATCTCTTTGATCATTTCACCGGCGACTTTTCGTTCGGTCACAGAGAGTTTTAGATTTTCAAAATAATCCTGTCCATTTCTTATTGACAATTCGGTGATCTGAGCGATATTTTTATGACCGAGTTTAATAGCCAGGCTTTCGGGTCTCAATCGTGCGCCGTGGCATGTCGGGCATCTTGATATCGTCATGAAGTCCTCGATATACTGACGTATTGCCTGCGATGTGGTTTCTCGATACCGGCGCATGAGTTCAGGGACAATGCCTTCAAAATACTCTTCAAACTCGCCATGCCCCGTACCATCGCTGCGCACATACTTCACGGTTATCGGGATGTCATCACCATAGAGAATGGCTTTTTTGGCTTTTGCAGAAAGCTTATCATATGGATTATCAAGATCAAAGGACATTTTTTCTGCGAGTCCGAGCAGTTTTGATCGGCGCCAGTTGCTGTGCATGCCATAGTGCGCTATAGCCCCCTGATTGATCGATAGCTTCTTATTTGGGACGAGCTTATCCGGATCGATCTCCATTTTTGTACCAAGGCCATCACAGGTCGGACAAGCGCCGTACGGTGAGTTGAAACTGAACATGCGTGGTGCGATTTCCGGATAACTTATGCCGCAGTTGATACATGCGAGTTTCTGGCTGAAGGTGATCGTTTCTTTGCTGTTGACTGTAACGAAGAGCATGCCGTCAGCTTCTTTTAGCCCCATCTCCACAGAATCAGCGAGCCGTTTCCTTATCCCTTGTTTTAATACGACACGGTCGATAATGATTTCTATATCATGTTTTTTGTAGCGTTCAAGATCAGGAATTTTTTCGATCTCATATACCTTGCCATCGACCCGGGTCCTTACGTATCCACATCGTTTAAGACGGCCGATAAATTCCTTGTATTCACCCTTGCGCCCCCGCACAACCGGTGCTAAGATTTCAATGTTTGAGTCGATCGGCAGGGCCATGATCGCATCGACTATTTGATCAGTGGTTTGCGATTGAATTCGGCGACCGCACTTGTAACAGAAGGGTGTACCGATACGGGCAAAGAGGACGCGCAGATAATCGTATATTTCTGTTACCGTACCGACTGTGGATCTCGGGTTTTTAGAGGCACTGCGTTGTTGAATAGCGATCGCCGGTGAAAGTCCGGTTATCTCATCGACATCAGGTTTATCCATCATACCTAAAAATTGCCGCGCGTAAGCGGAGAGTGATTCTACATATCGGCGCTGTCCTTCAGCATAAAGTGTATCAAAGGCAAGGGATGACTTGCCTGATCCTGAAATACCGGTGATGACCACGAATTTGTTACGCGGTATCACAAGGTCGATGTTCTTTAAATTGTGGACACGTGCGCCTTTCACCCGTATGTCATCGATCATGGTATATATGATATTCACGAGCTATGCTAAGTCAATACAAGGATTTTACAGCGGAAAAGCTGATTCTTCAAAGAAAAAACTTATCTTTATCAAAAGAGTTGACGTTGATGCCATTATGAATATAATAGACTCACAGTGCGTTATATCGCTGCAATATGCATGCTATTGCTCACAACCTGTTCCCAGAGAAAAGGCGGTATCATTATTGCTGGGTCGACATCAGTCCAGCCTTTTATCGAAAAGATCGCGGAAAATTTCATGGAGGAAAATCCAGGTATCCAGATAAATGTCCAGGGGGGCGGTTCTACTGCAGGGATTCAAGCTACTTTCAATGGAACGTGTCAGATCGGTACGTCATCTCGTGATCTTAAAGTCAGTGAGAAAGGTCTAAAAATATACCTTCTGGCAGTTGATGGTATCGCCGTTATTGCGCATAAGGACAATCCAATCGATGACATCTCTCTTGATCAGATCAAGGGAATATTTTCAGGTACGATCAAAGACTGGTCAGAACTGGGAGAGATGAACGGCATGATCATTCCAGTGACCCGTGAAGAAGGTTCGGGGACCAGGGGAGCCTTTGAAGATATGGTGATGGGTGACAGAGTGATCAGTGATGCCTGTTTAGTCCAGGATTCAAATGGTGCAGTGAGAGAGATTATCGCCACAACATTGCAGGGTATCGGTTATATTTCAGTCGGTCTCGTCGATGAAAGAGAAAAGGCATTGGCCATAAACGGCATAGAACCGACACTTGCAAATCTTATTACCTGCAAGTACCGTTTTACAAGGCCTTTTTTAATGCTCGTCAATCAGGAACCGACGGGTAATGTCAAAAAATTCATTGATTATGCGATCTCTGATAAAGGCCAGGAAATACTTAAAGGCGAGGGGCTGATCTCTGCTGCCGAGATCAGCGATGATTGATCTATGAAAGATAAGCTCGCTGAAAAAATCCTTCTTTTCATTGCTTTTTCAGCGATCGCTTCATTACTCCTCATTACATTTTTCATTTTTCAACAAGGGGTCCCGCTGATCTTTAAGATCGGTCTTGGCAATTTCTTCTCCACGCACTGGTCACCAACCAGAGGTCATTTCGGTATTCTTTCAATGATCATTGGCTCGCTCATGGTTACGGTCGGCGCTTTGGTCGTCGGGATACCCTTTGGTCTTGCATGTGCCATTTATCTCGCTGAATTTTCCTCAACTATGGTGCAGAAGATATTAAAACCGATCATCGAGCTTTTAGCTGGCATCCCTTCAGTCGTTTATGGATTTATCGGTATAGTAATTTTAGTTCCGTTCATCCGTGGAAATTTTGGCGGACCGGGTTTTTCCGTACTGGCCTCAAGTGTTATTCTGGGCATTATGATATTGCCGACTATTGTCAGCATATCATACGACTCATTACTCGCTGTCCCTGGTACTTATCGTGAAGGGTCTTATGCGCTGGGCGCGACAAAATGGCAGACCGTAGTCAAATTACTCATCCCGGCAGCCCGTTCTGGTATCGTTGCAGGGATAATCCTCGGCATGGGCCGGGCGATCGGTGAAACCATGGCAGTGATAATGATAGCTGGCAATGCACTTAAAATACCACATTCTATACTGGATTCAGTTCGGACCTTGACTTCTACGATAGCTCTGGAACTTGGCTACGCAGCTGGTGATCACCGGGCTGCGTTGTTTGCTTGCGGGTCTTTTTTATTTATCATTATTATAATTTTAAATATCATTGCGATCAGGATAACCGGGCGAAAATCATGACCCTAAGGATCGGACCGCGTACTACTCAGATCATTGCTCATATAATACTCTTGTTGATGACTATCATAACGATAATAGTCCTCTTTTTTATCATCGGCTATGTGTTTAAAAATGGATTAGGGCAAGTGAGTCTTGAATTCCTTACTGATAAAACCAGAGAAATGGGTAAAGAGGGTGGTATTTTCCCTTCAATAATAGGAACACTCTTTGTTACGATTCTTGCAATAGTCATCGCCACACCCCTGGGTGTTGGAAGCGCGGTTTATCTTGTCGAATATACTAAGGGTGGAGCATTGCGAAAGATCATCAGTTTTGGTGCGGATTGCCTGGCTGGTGTTCCTTCGATAATCTTTGGACTATTTGGTTTTATTTTTTTTGTGATAAAATTACATCTTGGCTGGAGTATTTTATCGGGCGGTTTGACCCTTGCGGTAATGATAATACCGACGATCATAAGAACCAGCGAAGAGGCCATCAAAGCCGTACCGCGTTCTTATCGTGAGATCAGTTATTCACTGGGCGGAGGAAAACTCGATACCATTTTAAAGGTCGTATTACCGACATCCTTACCCGGTATTTTGACGGGTGTGATCCTCGGTGTTGGCC
This sequence comes from uncultured bacterium, assembly GCA_964419565.1. Taxonomy (GTDB): domain Bacteria; phylum Hydrothermota; class Tepidihabitantia; order SM23-42; family SM23-42; genus JAUVZL01. Next base: position 34,029 of record CAYQPW010000017.1, on the reverse strand, counting down.
GAGCCGTGGGTGAAACAGCGGCAGTTATCTTTACTGCGGGATCGTCATTGGGCATACCAACAACATTGTTTTCTTCGACGCGAACCCTGGCTGTTCATTTCTATATCCTCGCTCGTGAGGGGATCTCTATGCCTAAGGCTTATGGCACAGCGACCGTTCTAATAATCATTATCCTTGTTGTCAACTTTGTTGCTTATCGATTGATGCATCGTTTCATGGCTAAGTACTATTAACATATGTCTAAGATCACGATTGAAAAGCTGAACCTATTTTATGGAGAAACTCAGGCCTTGAAGAATATTAGCTTAAATGTTCATGAAAACGAAATTCTGGGTATTATCGGACCTGCGAATTCTGGTAAAAGTTCTCTATTGCGTGCTCTCAATCGGCTGTATGAGATCGATTACGCACGTATCGCAGGCAAGATAATGCTTGATGGAAAAAATATCTTCAATATACCGATTAATGAATTGAGAAGAAGGGTGGGGTTAATATTTGCCACGCCTGTGGTTTTACCGGGAACCATTTATAAGAATATGAGCTATGGTCCGAAACTCCACCAAAGAATAAAAAAACAAGACCTCGATAATATTGTTACCCGGGCCTTGAAAGCTGCTAATCTTTGGGATGAAGTGAAAGATCGGCTGGATGACTCTGCATCGACCCTGTCCGGTGGACAACAACAACGATTATGCATAGCGAGAACACTGGCAATGAATCCCGAGGTGATCATGATGGATGAGCCGTGTTCTGGTCTGGACCCGGTCTCCACGGCCAAGATCGAAGCGACGATGTTTGCATTGAAATCTGACTACACCTTTATCCTGGTAACGAATAATACAAAGCAAGCAGCACGAACCGCTGATCGAACTGCTTTTTTCTTATCAGGCGAGCTCGTCGAATTTGACAAGACCGAGAAAGTCTTCACCCATCCAGACGATCAGAGGACCGACGACTATATTAGAGGGAGATTCGGATGATAGTAAAGACTTCGGATCTCAGTCTGTACTATGGTGATTTTCAGGCATTGAAAAAAGTCAATCTGACGATCAAAGAAAATCAGATTACCGGGATTATCGGACCCTCTGGTTGTGGTAAGTCAACTCTACTTCGGGTTTTTAACCGCATGAATGAACTGATCCGCGGCGTCAGAATAACCGGCGGAGTTTTGATCGATGGGGAAGACATCCATTCACCGGTATGTGATTTGATCCTCCTTCGAAAAAAGGTGGGTATGGTTTTTCAAAGACCCAATGCTTTTCCGCTCTCGGTCTTTGATAATATCGCATATGGTCCCAGGGTTTGGGGTATTACGGATAAGAAAACACTAGTCGACATCGTTGAACGGTCCTTAGCTGCGGTCGATCTTTTTGAAGTACTCAGAGGTCGATTAAAGGAATCGGCACTCAATCTTTCGGCTGAAAAGCAACAGAGGTTGTGCATCGCCAGATTACTGGCGGTAGAACCAGAGATCCTGCTCATGGATGAACCGTGCTCAGCACTCGACCCCATCGCTACCGGTAAGATCGAAGAATTGATGATCGAATTGAAGCAAAAATATACTATTATTATCGTCACTCACAATATGCAACAGGCTGCGCGTATTGCAGATGATGTTGGTTTCATGTTACTCGGTGAACTGATCGAATTCGGCAGTGCCAAAAATATTTTTACAAATCCGTCAGACAAACGGACATTTGATTATATTTCAGGGAGATTTGGATAGATCTATTAATGGCCAATGGCTAATAGCTAACGGTTAATAGAAAGGAGGTCATTATGGACCGCCATTTTGACGATGAGTTACAGAAAGTAAAAAAGAATCTCTTGGACATGGCTTCACTAGTTGAGACATCTATTACCAAAGCTCTGGAAGCACTCAAGAAGAAAAATCTTAAGCTGGCTTCAGAGATCGATGAAATCGATCACAAGATCGATCGCTACGAGATTTCAATAGAGGATCAGTGCATAGAACTTATTGCACGCCATCAACCGGTCGGTGCTGATTTAAGATTCCTGGTCGGTGTTATTAAGATGAATAATGATCTGGAGAGAATGGGTGATCACGCGGTCAATATCGCAGGTTCGGTCGCTTTCGTGATCGAACAACCCCGTATCAAACCGGTAAGCAATATATGGTCAATGGCCAATGAAGTTAAAGAGATGCTAAAGGATAGTGTTAAGAGTTTTATGGATAATGATGCGGAAATGGCTCAACAGGTTTGTGAAAGGGATAATATTGTCGATGAAATGAGAGATGAGACGATAAGGATATTGCTCACACACATGATTGAACAACCAGATAAGATCGGTTCTGCCATACCACTTCTTTTGGTCGCTAAAAATCTAGAGCGTATCGCTGATTTGACGACCAATATCTGTGAAGATGTCATATATATTGCACAGGCACGCGTTATTAAGCACCATGCAGAAGAAGAAAAGGAAAAATAAGGTGGCCTTGACATTTACGGTTTTATCGATATAATGAATCTGGAGCGGGTTAATAGAAATCAAAAACTGAGAATGCTTGACATAAGTTGCATTTTCAATAAGATAAAAGATACATCAAGGAGTCAATATGAAACTTTGGCGAAAACCTTTAGATCTAGATAAAATTAAAGTCCCACACGGTAAGGTTCATATATTCAAAGATCGATGCAAAGGTTGTTCATTTTGCGTTGAATATTGTCCAAAGGATGTTTTGGAAATGTCAGAAGAATTTAATATCAAGGGATACCATCCTCCTATGGTAAAAAATCCTGATGATTGTCTGGAATGCCATTTGTGTGAGATGCTATGTCCAGAATTTGCCATTTTTGTGACTCCTTTTGAAGAGGAAGAATCCTCAAGTATACCTGCAAAAAAGGGAGAGGCGTGAATCCCGCTAGATCTTATGAAGACGGGAGCACAGCGAATAAACATGCTATTTCTGTGATAAGCGAGTATCGTATGAGAAGGTCGTTGAAAGGAGGTCTGAGAGGATGAAGGCGGACCCAAAAGGCGTATTGACCGGTTCTTGGGATCTGACCGGTAATCAGGCATGTGCTGAGGGAGCTCTGGCAGCGGGATGTCGATTTTTAGGACTTTATCCTATTATGCCTGCCCTTGAAGTATCCGAGAGGTTTCTCCAGCGAGCTCCATTCGTTGGTGCGACTTTTATCCAGATGGAAGATGAAATATCTGCACTGGCTGCAGTTTTGGGTGCGTCGTGGACCGGGAAACGATCGATGACGGTTACCTCAGGTCCAGGATTATCTCTGATGATGGAGCATCTCGGTCTTGGTGTAATGTTGGAAACGCCTTGTGTCATCGTTGATGTCCAGAGGTTTGGGCCTGGTCTTGGTATGCCCGTTTATGCCTCGCAAGGCGACATAATGCAGTCACGCTGGGGTTCACACGGTGATTATGAGATAGTCGCCTTGGCACCGAGTTCACCACAGGAAATGTTCGATTATACTATCAAGGCATTCAATTTATCTGAACGCTTTCGTATCCCAGTCGCAGTAATGTCGGATGCCTACCTGGCGCAAATGCAGGAGAAAGTGGTGATACCGAAAGCCGAAGATATCGATATTGTAGCGCGAAGATATTTCCAGGGAGACACGGGTAAATATTTGCCCTTTAAGAGGGATAAGGATTTTGTGCCGCCCATGGTCAAGATAGGTGATGGTTACCGATTTCACGTTACCGGTTTAACTCATGATGACCGCGGTTACCCTATAATGTTCGAAGAATGTCAGGAATATAATGTACATCCTTTGATAAAAAAAATCCGCGATTATACCGAGGAGATTATTGAAGTAGAAGAAAAGAATATTGATGATGCTGAGATCATTATTATTTCTTATGGCACTACGGCAAGACCTGCTCTTCGGGCGATGGAGATGGCGCGTGGTGAGGGGATAAAAGTTGGCAGTTTGAAATTGGCGACGGTCTGGCCTTTCCCTGAAAAAAGAGTCTTCGAACTCGTCAAGAAAACCAAGGCTTTTATTGTGCCAGAGATGAATTTTGGACAGATCGTATTTGAGGTTGAAAGATGTAGTGCTGGTAAGGCTAATGTTTTTTTTATATCACACGGTGAAAAAGGCGTGGAAAATATCGATGACATAATGGGCGTCATAAAACAAGCTTCGCAAATGAGCGAAATAAAAGACAGTATTATTGAGCTCCAAGGGAGTAGGTAGGATGATAGAAAAAAAGGATTTAACTGCAAACACTTGTCTTGATCCGTCAGTAAAGAAGGCGGCTTACTACGACCCGTATGTGACGAGCGGGGTTCATCCGATGGATGACCTGCTCCGTATGGAGAGGATGCCTCATATATGGTGTCCGACCTGCGGTATCGGACTTGCAGTCACTGCCTTTACCGCGGCACTCGAAAAAGCGAAGATCGATCCTAATAAGATAGCTATCGTCTCTGGTATCGGTTGTACTGGAAGGGTCGCCGGTTATGTGAAACTCGATTCATTCCACACTACTCACGGTCGCGCAATCGCCTTTGGTACCGGAATAAGGGTTGCCAATCCTGATATAAAGGTGGTGGTTTTCTCGGGTGATGGTGATCTCATTGCAATAGGTGGAAACCATTTTATACATGCAGCCAGGAGAAATATTAATATGCTCGTTGTTTGTGTAAATAACTTCATTTATGCGATGACCGGCGGTCAGGTTGCACCAACAACACCACTCGCCGCATACGCCACGACCTCACCGTTTGGGTGTGTTGAACCGCCTTTCAATATTCCGTATATCGCTGATTCAGCGGGCGCAGTTTATGTCGCTCGCTGGACAACATTGCATGTCCGGCGACTGACGAATTCTTTGACCGAAGCATTGCAGAAAACAGGATTTTCTGTGGTCGAAGCGATATCACCTTGTGGTATGTATTATTCGAGGATCAATCGACTGGGCGATGGGCTTGATATGATGAGATTCTATCATGATAATGTCGAGATAAGAAACGGTGAGGACACAAAGAATCTCGATATCGGCTATCAAACGAAAATTATCTGCGGAAAATTCGTCGATCGAGAAAGACCTTCATATATGGAACGATATAACCAGTGGCTTTCAGATGTCAGAGGAGCAAAAGGTGAAGTCCCTCCGTCATAGACGGCTCGGGGTGAACCCTGTCAGTTCAAAAGGAGGTCTGAGAGGATGAAGGCTAATCCAAAAACCGTACTTACTGGTGTTTACTATATAGATGGTGATGTTGCTGCTGGTTATGGCGCTTTGGCAGCAGGATGCGACTTTGTTGCAGGTTATCCGATTACTCCATCAACCGAAGCATTCGAAGCATTCTGTCGGCGCGGACCACAGGTAGGAGCGATGTTCATTCAAATGGAGGATGAACTGGGTTCGATCTCTGCGGTTCTCGGTGCTGTCTGGTCGGGTGTCAAGTCGATGACCATTACGTCTGGGCCAGGATATTCACTCATGATGGAAACAATCGGCTTTGGCGCGATGTTAGAAACGCCCTTTGTTCTGTTGAATATCCAACGCGGTGGGCCATCTACTGGTGTACCGACGAAAACAGGACAAGCCGATATGATGCAATCACGCTGGGGTTCACATGGTGATTACGAACTAATCGCCTATGCTCCTGAATCACCCCAGGAGATGTTTGATTATACTATCAAAGCATTTAATATTGCGGAAAAGTATCGCTGTCCGGTCATGATAATGTCTGATGAATGTGTTGGACACATGACCGAAAAAGTGGTGATCCCGGAAGCCGATAAGATCGATATCGAGCCACGCAGATTCTATACAGGTCCTCCAGAAGACTATCTACCCTATAAGCCCGATCCCGACCTCGTCCCCAAAATGGCAAAGGCAGGCGATGGCCTTAAGTTGTATATTACCGGGCGTCTTCACGATGAAAAAGGCTACCCTGTAAAACCAGAGGAATTTACTCTAAAGTATGGACGGCGCCTCGTTGATAAGATAAGATTGAACAAAGACAAAATAATTGAATTGAAAGAGGAAGGCACTGATGATGCTGATGTTGTGGTGGTTTCCTATGGAATATCTTCTCGGGTAGCAGTGAAGGGTATTGAAATAGCAAGGCAAAAAGGCATCAAAGTCGGTGCGCTCAGACTCATCACAGTATGGCCTTTCCCGGATGAAAAGATCATTGAGCTTGCCAAACACACAAAAGCTTTTGTCGTGCCGGAAATAAATTATGGGCAGGTTGTATTTGATGTTGCCAGGTGTGCTCACGGTAGATCGAATGTCGTGCTTGTGCCTCATGGTGGTGCAGGTGTACATAACCCGGCTGATATCGCGGATGCGATCGAGTACGCAGTGATGGCTGATAAGAAAATCGATGGCGTTGTTGATTTCAAAACAAGGCTTGAGAAATCGGTTTTTGAAGGAGGTTTCAAATTAAAGGAATGAATTCGATCATCAATGCAATTGACAAAGGTATAGAAAAATCAGGTATCGAGCGCAGAAAAATCAGCGTTCCTTCAGACATTCCGTTCAGTCCAGAGAGCGTGAAGAAACTTGGTGTCGATTATTTCCAGACTGCTAGAGGACGGGCGATCGCCTTTGGTACTGGATTGAAATTGGGCAATCCAGGACTCAGGGTAGTTTCTGTTGTTGGCGACCTTATGACGCTTGGTGGAAATCATTTTGTGCATGGAGGACGGAGGAATATGGAACTTCTGGTGATATGTGTAAACAATTTCATCTACAAAAGAATCGACGGAAAACCAGTGCCTTCATTACCAGCCAAGTTTTCTCCATACTCGACATTCGAAGAACCGTTTAATTTTCCGCATCTTGGTAATTCCTGTGGTGCTGTATATACTGCGCGGTGGACTGCATTGCATACTGAAGAACTCGCCACTTCGATCGCTGACGCGATCGTAAAGCCCGGCCTGGCATTAGTCGAGATCATTGCGCCAGGGCCTAATTATTATACAGATATTGATGATATTGACGAGAATTTGCTTAAATTTTATTATGATAATTCCGTTTTAAAGAATGATATAAACCCCAGAGAAGTTGGCATTAATGCGGAAGATAAGATCATTGTTGGCCGGTTTACGAACAAGGACAGACGAACATTTATCGATTCATATAATCTTCAACTCGGTAAGATACTCGGCGAGAAATTCACACCCCATGGGAAAACCCAGACAGATACGAAGGAATCAGGAGGTTCTGATGGCGGAAATTAGATTTGCTGGTTATGGTGGCCAAGGCATAATCAGGTCTGGGATAATTGTCGGAAAAGCCGCTTCCATATTTGATAATAAACACGGTACGATGAGTCAATCTTTTGGTCCTGAAGCCAGGGGTGGTGCATGCAGCTCTCAACTGGTCGTGTCTGACAGTAAGGTGCTTTATCCATACATCACAGTCGCTGATATCCTTGTTGCCATGTCGCAGGCAGGTTATGATAAATTTGAATCTGAGCTTGGCGATACTGGGATGTTGATATTCGATGAAGATCTCGTAAAACCCAAGTCAGCCCGTTCCCGTATCCGGAATTTCGCTATCCCGGCAACACGGTTTGCTGAACAACTCGGCAAGAAGATCGTTGCCAACGTTGTGATACTTGGATTTTTTACTGCGGTGACCGATGTGGTGAGCTATGACGCCATGAAAAAAGCTATTCCTGATTCAGTCCCTGAGAAAGCAGTAGACCTTAACATGAAGGCTTTTGAGCGCGGTTATAATTATGGTCTTGAACTTATGAAGAAACAGAAGGACCCACAATAATGAGATCATTAGATAATCAGAGCATCAGGATATCAGGGAGTGAATTCTTTGATTATCTATTTATTTTACAGCGCAACTAACACTTGGAGAAATAATGCAAAAAGGAGCATTAGTAGTCGGTGGAGGGGTGGCCGGGATTCAATCGGCCTTGGATTTAGCCCACGCTGGTTTTAAGGTATATCTTGTTGAGCGTGGTCCATGTCTTGGTGGTCGGACATCTCAAATCCATAAAATCTTCACCTCGATGGACTGCACGGGTTGAATACTCGGCCCGCGACTAATGGATGTCGGTCGGCATCCGAACATTGAACTGCTTACAAACAGTGAAGTTGTTCAAGTTGAAGGAGCAGCTCCTGATTTCAGGGTGAAGGTCAAGCGTAGATCTACCTTTGTTGATTGGGATAAATGTACTGGTTGTGGCGAGTGCCCTTCTGTTTGTCCGGTGAAACTCGACAACGAGTTTCAGTTGGATTTGTCAAAGCATGAGGCAATATACCGTCAGTATGCACAGGCTGTTCCGAATAAATTTTTAATTGATAAGAAGGGATGGCCACCGTGCCGTTATGCTTGTCCGGCTGGGGTTAATGCGCAGGGCTATGTCGCTCTTATTTCCCAGGGTAAATTACAGGAAGCATTGGATTTAGAAAGACGCGATAATCCTTTCCCGTCAGTTTGCGGAAGAGTATGTACTCACCCCTGTGAATCTGAGTGTAAACGTAAAGACATTGATGAACCCTTGGCAATAGCGCAGTTAAAACGTTTCATTGCTGATCAGGAACCAACTGATAAAGAACCGATTCAAATGCCAGAATTAACCAGAGAAAAGGTTGCCATTGTTGGTGCTGGTCCTGCGGGTCTGTCAGCCGCTTATTTCCTTGCTAGGAAAGGATACTGCCCAACGGTTTTTGAAGCAACTGATCATGCCGGAGGACTTCTATACTGGGCGATACCGAGATTCCGATTGCCGGAAAAATTTCTCAAGCGTGATCTGGATTTCATAAAAAGCTGGGGTGTACAGATAAAGACTGGCCTTGCTTTAGGCAAAGACTTCAGTCTTCAGGATCTTCTCGGTCAGGATTTTAAATCGATCTTTCTCGGTTTGGGAGCGGCAAAAGAAAAAACCATGGGTATTGAAGGTGAAGACCTCCATGGCGTGGAACTTTGTGTTGAATTTTTGAGGAAGACAATCCTCGATAAAAATGTCAGCGCGGGTAAAAAAATCGCGGTGATCGGTGGGGGAAATTCTGCAGTAGATGCTGCCCGGACAGTATTACGTCTCGGTGCCGAGGAGGTTTTCATAATCTATCGACGATCGCGAAGAGAAATGCCGGCTAATGAAGAAGAAGTAAAGGAAGCTGATAAAGAAGGGATAAAAATACACTTTTTAGCGGCGCCCACAAAGATCCTTGGGAAAGATGGTAAGGTCGCGGGCATGGAATGCGTTAATATGGAACTTGGTGAACCAGATGCTTCGGGCAGGAGGAGGCCTATCCCGGTCCAAGGTTCCCAGTTCACCATTGATCTCGATATGGTGATAATGGCGATCGGTCAAACAACTGACGTTTCATTTCTCAATAAAGAAAAGCAGTTCGAACTGACAAAGTGGGGTACTTTCAAAGTTGACCCGGATACGCTTCAAACTAATATATCTGGAATATTTGCTGGTGGTGACGTGGTGACCGGGCCAGCGACGGTCATTGAAGCGATCGCGGCTGGCAAAGAAGCTGCTGAATCAATCGACAGATACATCAGAGGAGTCGATCTTAAGCAAGGAAGAAATAAAAAGCCAAAACGCGTTGTCGATGAAGATATTGATATCCCTGACAGTATTAAGACGAGCGCCCGTGAAAAAATGCCCGTTCTTGATTTGGAAAAGTCAAAAAACAGTTTTGATGAGGTTGCCCTGGGATTTTCTGCGCAGCAAGCAAAAAAAGAAGCTGATCGTTGTCTAAACTGTGCAGGGTGCGCCGAGTGTCTAGAGTGTGTAAAAGCCTGCGAGCCTCAAGCGATTGTTCACGACATGGAAGATGAATTTGTCGATCTTGATATCGGCTCGATCGTTGTGACAACCGGTATTGATTATCTCGATCCTAAAGAAGCGAGCGAGTATGGTTACAAACGTTTTAAAAATATCTATACCTCTTTTGAGCTGGAAAGAATAATGAGCGAAGATGGACCAACTGATGGTGAACTTCTTCTCAACAAAGACAGAAAAGGGCCAATTAGATTCGCATTTATTCAATGTGTTGGTTCCCGTAATATGCGACGGGATATCAATTATTGCAGTCGCATATGCTGTATGAATACGATAAAAGATAGTCTGGTATTGAAAGAAAATTATCCAGATATTGAAATTACTGTATTTTACATTGATATAAGGGCATTTGGTAAGGGTTTTGAAGAATTCTATAACCGTTCAATAGAAAAAGGCGTGAAATATGTCAAAGGCAAGCCGTCCAAGGTCATTGAAGATGAAAATGGTGATTTGATCATTCATTATGAGGACGATCAGGGGTACTCGTCGGAGATGGTTTTTGATGCTGTTTGTCTGGCTTCAGCTTTGATCCCGCCCAAGGGCTGTCAGGAGCTAGCTGATGTGCTTGGTGTTGAAACTGATCAAGATGGTTTTTTCAAGAATGCAGAGCCAGCAATTAAACCTCTGGAATCCACGAAACAGGGGATTATGGTATGCGGATGTGCAACCGGACCTAAAGATATTACTGACTCGATCGCTGAAGCCAGCGGAGCGGCCGTCAAAGCGTCCCTTTTTCTTAAAGGACATGAACTGGAGATTGAAAAACCAGATATCGAACAGGTCGATATTTCCGGACCGCCAAGAGTCGGTGTTTTTGTTTGTCATTGCGGACCCAATATTTCAAAGGTCGTCGACGTAAAATCAGTAGTAGCATATGCCAAGACTTTACCGGGTGTTGTTTTTTCAGAAGACCTCATTTTTGCCTGTTCCGAGACTGACCAACATAAGCTGCAGCAACGTATTGCAGAACACAAGCTCAATAGAGTCGTAGTCGCGGCATGTACGCCTAAGACACATGAGCCGAGTTTTCAGGATTCGTTGACCATGGTCGGTCTTAATCCTTACCTTTTTGATATTGCGAACATAAGAAATCAATGTTCCTGGGTGCACCAAAAAGAACCTGAAAAAGCAACTGCCAAGGCAAAAGAATTGGTTAAAATGTCAGTCGCACGTGTCAGAGAACTCAAACCGCTTTATTTGAAAGAACTGTCAGTTAACCGGGATGTTGCGATAATCGGAGCTGGTATAAGCGGATTAAGGTGCGGACTTGATCTGCTCTTGCGTGGTTTTAAGGTTAAGATCATCGAAAAGAATGAAGCTCCCGGTGGTTTGGTCCGCGATTTATCGAGCATCTATCCAAGTTTCAAGCCGGGTAAAGATATTATCAATAAAATGATCGATGAATTTACCAATGCAGGTGGTGAATTTTTGACTTCTGCAGAACTGGTAGATGTTACCGGCTATGTCGGGAATTTCCAGGTAAAATTGAGCATCAAAGGGGAAGAAAGCGAATTTACCGTGGGTGCTATTGTCCTGGCTACGGGCGCAGATCTTTACGATCCAGCCCAGAGATATGGCTATAGTCAGTATCAGAATGTCATAACCAATATGGAGTTGGAACAAAAGATCATAACTGAGGACATTAAAAATATCACATCAGTCGCTTTTATACAGTGTGTTGGATCAAGAGGCGATGCTGGCAATCCAGGATGCTCTCGATACTGCTGTCAGGCCGCAATAAAAGAGGCGATATACCTGAGAGAAAAAGGTATTGATGTTGCGATACTAAACCGCGGCGTCAGGGTATATTCAAAAGGTGCTGAACGGATGTATCGTAAGGCACGTGAATTAGGTGTGCTCTTTTTGCCGTATGAGGGTGAGCCGGTGATATCCGGTAATGATATGGCTAGTCAGATAACGGTTTCATCGACAGACCTCGATGCTGAGATCAGTGTACCCGTCGACCTTATTGTGCTTTCCGTCGGCATGGTTCCGGCCGAAGATTCACTGCGTCTTTCTGAATTATTCAAAGTACCAAGGGGTCCGGATAAGTTCTTCCTGGAACGTCATTCGAAATTCGGTCCGGTTGAAACAACCGTTGAAGGGGTATTCTTGTGTGGTTGTTGTCAGTTCCCGCAAGATATCGGGGATTCGATATCTCAGGCCTCGGCAGTGGCATCGAAAGTGTCTGGGCTATTGAGCCGTGATAAAATAAGTCTGGCACCGATAACATCGATAGTTGATGAGGTCTATTGCCGCGGTTGTGGCCGATGTGCAGAGGTCTGTGAGTTCCATGCTATTGAGCTTGTGGAAAAAGATAAGGGGATATTCGTAGCTCAGGTCAATGAAGCACTGTGCAAGGGATGTGGGACTTGTGTGCCTGCTTGTCCGACCGGGGCGATTGATTTGAAACACTTTCAAAGTGAACAGCTGGAAGCGCAGCTGGAAGCATTATTTGGTTAAATGGTTGAATAATGAATCTACCAAAAGACAGTTTTGAACCGAAGATAGTCGCGTTTTGCTGTAACTGGTGCTCTTACCCGGCGGCTGATGGCGCGGGTGTTTCACGCTTACAATACCCTACAAATATCCGTATTGTGCGGGTTATGTGCGGCGGCCGAGTGACCCCGGGATTAGTTTTAAGGGCATTTGAATTAGGTGCTGATGGCGTGTTGGTTGCGACGTGCCATTTTGAAGACTGCCATTATATGTTTGGCGCAAAAAAGGCAGCTGATGTTCATAAGATCACTGAACAGCTCACCGCGATGATCGGTATTGAAAAGGAAAGACTCATGCTTGATTGGATTTCATCTGCTGAAGCCACTAAATTCGCCAGAGTTGCGCAAGAGTTTACTGCAACGATAAAAAAACTTGGTCCATCACCGATCCAAAAACAAATGACTGATGGCATTGATCAACTAACCAAGGAAATAAAATGAGCATTAAAAAGGCGATAAAAGAATCCAGGGCCTATTTATGTCTTGAATGCGGTAAGTGTACTGGTTCATGTCCGGTTTCTCGTTTCAATCATGGTTACTCGCCGCGCATACTCGTTAATAAAGCGATCCGCAGCGGTCAACTTGAGTTATTAAAGGATAAGAATATCTGGGCCTGTTTAACATGCAAACTCTGTGATGAACGGTGTCCGGCAAATATCGACTATATTGAGCTGACTCTTGCTATACGCCAGGAAGCGCAAAAAATCGGTGAAGAGGCGATCTGTTCGCATGGCGGTGCAGCACAATCATTAATGCGTATTATGTCGACACCAGATCTCCAACAGAAACGCTTGGATTGGATTGGCAGTGATTTGGATATTGCCGAATCAGGTGAGACCATGTATTTTGTCGGATGCTTGCCCTATTTTGATGTGCTTTTCAAAGATATCAAGATCAATGCAACGATCGCTGCCAAAGCGTCGATAAGAATTCTCAATCATTTAGGTATAACACCAGTAGTGTTGCCTGATGAGCGCTGTTGTGGACATGACCTCCTGTGGGGTGGTGAACTGGATAATTTCAAAAGACTCGCTCGGTATAATATTGACGAGATCAAGAAAGCTGGCGTAAAAAAGATTATTTTTTCGTGTCCTGAGGGATATCGAACATTCAAGATCGATTACCCCAAATATTTTGAATGCGATTTTGAAGTACAGCACATTACCGAACTTATCGCTGAAGCGATAGATCAAGGTAAGATCAAACTTAAGAATCTAAATAAAACCGTTTCTTTTCAAGATCCCTGCCGACTTGGAAGACATCTTGGGATCTATGATGAACCAAGGAAAGCCATTACTTCGGTTCCGCAATTGAGATTGCAGGAGATGGCAAAAAGCAGGAAAAATGCAATGTGTTGTGGTGTCAGTGCATGGATGAACTGCTCGACATATTCCAAGAGTATACAGCTTGCACGTTTGAAAGAAGCAAAGCAGACCGGAGCGGATCTTCTGGTGCTCGCTTGCCCAAAATGCGAGATTCACTTCAATTGTGCGATGAAAGATGAGAAAGTGGGTGAGGACGTGAAGATTGAAACGATCCAATTGGTTACGCTTATCGCAGATCTATTAGATGGTGGCTAAGATGGCGAAAGACAAAATAGTAGTAAATTACCGTTTCCGCGAAAAACTGAACAAGGTATCTGGAGGGAAACATCATAACTACTGTTACCAGTGTAGCGCTTGCGTTGCAGTCTGCCCGGCGGCAAGGTTTTCAAAAAAGTTCAATCCGCGCAAAATATTATTAAAGGCATTGTTGGGTATGGAAGAGGAACTTTTAGGCAAGGACTCACCGATATGGCTCTGCACGAATTGCTATTCTTGTTATGAAAGATGCCCCCAGGATGTGCGTCCTATTGAGGTAATTATCGCGCTCAAGAACATGGCCGTAGAAAAAGGAACCGCACCTGCTAACCTGGCTAAACTTTCAGATAATATTGCAAAGACCGGCATGAGTGTTACCGTATCTTCGGCAGTCAATAGAAAAAGAGAGCAATTAGGACTTCCCGCACTCAAAGTGATCCCGATCGATGAGCTGCAAAAGATCCTCGATGATGATGAAACAGGACAAGCTGATGAACCCGTCGACAAATAAGGAGTTGCTGTGTTAGTCGAATTTTCTACAGAAAAGGTTGTGCTGCGATCATGAAGGTCGTTCCTTTCTGGGGTTGCATGATGCCCCTTAAATACCCTCAGATGGAACTGGCGATGAGAAACACTTTGCCGTTATTGGGTGTTGAACTCGTTGATATCGAAAATTTTACATGCTGCCCTGATCCTATTTACTTCAAGGCTCGTGATAAGATGAAATGGTTGGTGACTGCTGCTCGAAATTTAGCGGTGGCTGAAGAGACCGGGCATATGCTTATCACGATGTGCTCAGGATGCATCTCAACCTTAAAAGAAACGCAATTTCTTCTTAGTGAAGATCCAGCATTGAAAGATGAAGTGAACAAACGATTGAAGAAAATTAACCGGGAATATCAAGGCAAGATAATAATAAAACATGCTGTCGAGATGATAAGGGATGACCTCGGTCTGGAAACAGTAAAGAAATCGATAAAAAAGCCCCTTGAGGGGGTCAAGGTAGCGATCCATTATGGTTGTCACCTATTAAAACCGAGTCAGGTTATGCATGTCGATGATGCTGATTATCCGAATATACTTGAAGATTTCATAACTACCATAGGCGCGACTCCGCTTGAACATCATGAAAAAGTATTGTGTTGCGGAAAGGGGTGTATGGATGATGAACTGCCCCTGGAAATGACTGAAGCGATATTTGCCTCGATCGAGAAAAGTGGTGCCGATTGCATGGGGTTGATCTGTCCGACATGTTTTTCTTCATTTGATTTAGGTCAAATAATGTTATCCCGTAAAAAAGGGAAAAACTATAACATTCCGGTTATTTATCTTTTCCAGCTGCTCGGTCTTGCACAGGGCTTGACTGCTCAGCAGGTTGGCCTGCACACTCATCGAATAAAGGCAGACAAAGTATTGGAGAAGATAAATGGAAGTATTAAGGTATGAAGAAATGATTTTTCATCATTTTGCGTTAGAAGGTAAAGAAACCCGTTTTGTCAATGGGGAGAGTCATTTGGTCCAAAAAGACAAAGGGCGTTCAACGAACAGCGACACGGGCATCGTGACCTTTTACCGATTAACGAATAACTTCTATAACAAAGGAGGTGATCAAAGTGCCGCAGGATGATTTAAGGATTGGTGTCTTTGTGTGCGAGTGTGGTACCAATATAGCCGGTTCTGTAGATGTCGATAAGCTCGTCGAGGATGCTAAAGAAATGGGTAATGTAGCATATACGGCAAAGAACCGGTACATGTGTTCTGAGCCTGGACAAGCAGAGATAAAAAAGGCGATCAAAGAACAAAAACTCAACCGCGTAATTGTTGCTGCGTGTTCACCACGTATGCATGAGCCGACATTCCGGGAGTGTGTTTCTTCAGTTGGTCTTAATCCGTATCTTGTCGATATGGCGAATATTCGTGAACAATGTTCTTGGGTTCATATGGGCGATCGTGAGGCCGCGACAAAGAAAGCAAAGGATATTATGAAAGCTTATATTGCCCGAGCTCGTTATCTTGAAGCTCAGGATGAGACCGAAATACAAGTTACCAGGGCAACGCTCGTTATCGGCGGTGGCATAGCCGGGATGCAATCAGCCCTTGATCTTGCTGATGCCGGTTACAAAGTCTATCTGGTCGAAAAAGAACCGACCCTCGGTGGTATAATGGCTCAGCTGGCAAAGACCTATCCTACTATGGACTGTGCGATATGAATACTCGGTCCGAAGATGATGGATGTCGGTCGACATCCTAACATAACGCTCCTGACATATAGCAAAGTGGAATCTATTTCGGGTTATGTAGGGAATTTCCATGTACAGGTTCTCAAGAAAGCCCGTTATGTAAATGCAGAAGAATGCACAGCATGTGGTGAGTGTGCTGAAGTCTGTCCGGTCATTGTCCCTGACGAGTATCAACAGGGACTATCATGTCGTAAGGCGGTTTATATTCCGTTCCCTCAAGCAGTGCCATCGGCTTCGATCATTGATATGGAGAGCTGCCTCGGTACAAATCCGATCGCCTGTGGCAAATGTGCTGAAAAATGTGATAAGAAATGTATTGATTATGACATGAAAGACGAAGTGATAACATTCGATGTCGGTACGGTTATCGTCGCTACAGGAATGGATGTCTATGATCCTACTGAATTGGATGAATACGGTTACACAAAATATGAAAACGTCATAACGAGCATGGAATATGAACGGCTTATGTCAGCAGGTGGACCTTCAGACGGTCATTTTATCAGACCGACCGATAGAAAAAGACCCAAAACCGTTGGTTTTATTCAATGTGTCGGGTCCCGGTGCGAGAAGATCGGCAAACCTTATTGCAGTAATATCTGTTGTATGAACACGATCAAGGATACTTTACTCCTGAAAGATCACTATCCTGATATCGAGGCAAAGGTTTTTTATATCGATATCCGAGCATTTGGTAAGGGTTTTGAAGATCTCTTCAAACGCAGCAAGGAAGCAGGTGTTGCATATATCAGAGGTATCCCCGGTGAGATAATTGAAGATCCGAAAACCCACAATCTAAAGGTTATGGTTGAGGATACTACTGCCAATAAGATTGAAGAGCATGAGTTTGATATGATGGTGCTTTCCGTAGGCGTGACGCCAAGACTTGATATGCCTGAAGTACAGAAACTTCTTACCCTTTCCAAAACCCCGGATGGGTTCTTTATGGAGGCGCACCCGAAATTAAAACCTGTTGATGCACCTACTACCGGAGTTTACTTTGCCGGTTGTGCTGAAGCACCCAAGGACGTCAAAGACTCAGTTACTCAGGCGAGTGCGGCGGCAGCCCGGGCTGAAACATTGCTCTCTGCAGGTAAAGTCAAACTCGAAGCGATAACGTCGACCTTGAATCAGGATCTCTGCCGGTACTGTGCAATGTGTTCGAAAGTCTGTCCTTATAATGCTTTTACGGTCGATCCAAAGAACAAAACGATTACCTATGTTGAGGCTTTGTGCAAAGGTTGCGGCACGTGTGCAGCTGAGTGTCGTTTTGGTGCACTTTCGATGAAGCATTTCACAGACAATCAAATCACGACTCAAATCGATGCGCATCTGGATGAGGATCCCCAGGATAAGGTGATCGTTTTCGCCTGTAATTGGTGTTCCTATGCAGGTGCTGATACATGTGGTGGTGCAAGACTGCAATATCCATCTAGCCAGCGTCTTATCCGCACGATGTGCAGCGGGCGGGTTCGTGAAGAATTCATTCTCCGTGCATTTCGAGAGGGCGCGCCCATAGTCGTTGTATCCGGGTGTCATTATGTTGACTGTCATTATATCGATGCTAACCGATGGACCCAAAAGCGGGTAGAGAAGCTCTGGGATAAATTTGAAAAGTTGGGTATTCGTCCAGAAAGGTTATTGCTTGAATGGATCAGCGCGGCAGAAGGTCAGCGGTTCCAGAAAGCTATGCAGGATGTCGAGGAATTGCGCAAGAAAGTGACGAGAGAGGAGATCGAACATACGATCAAAGTGCTGACCGAGGAACAAGAGAAAGCAAAAAAGAACTAGATGCTGTCATCGCGATGAGGGTAACTAGGAATTGCCTCATCCTGATTCATTCGAGTTTATGTGTCTGAAAAAATCGGCATTCTTAGTCTCATAATAAGGAGGATAGGTGGAAGAACGTGATTTTAAATGTCTCCGTTGCGGAGCAATAAACAAGTACCCTTATGAAAAAGGTGTTATGATGGAGAGACAATGCCCTAAATGTGGTTCAAATAGCATTCGGATAGTAAAAGAAAAAGACGCTAACAAAGAACAGAAAAAATAATTCACATATTCTATTAAAGGAGAATGATCATGAAGGCTATTCAAATCATATGTATAGCTTTGCTTGCATTTATCCTGGTGCCTTATGCTCTTGGACACCCACCGACCGAAGTAGAACTGGAATTTGACGAAGAAACAATGTCCCTTAGAGTAAGTGTTTCACATATGGTCGGTAAAATTACAAAACACTATGTCAACAAAATCGTCGTTGAATTAAACGGTGAAGAAATAATAACCCAGCAATTCAATACGCAAAGCAGTGAAGCAAAACAGGAAGTAAGCTATATAATTCCAGGAGCTCAGGTCGGTGACACTTTTTCGGTAACTGCATACTGTAATATATCGGGCAAGAAAGAGAAAACGCTGCAGATCGAAACAAGAACACAGAGTGAGTAATTGTCTTCTTTATTGTTATAGTTGTCTTTAATTTCCAAAGGTGGTGATGATGAAAGTACATAGCTGGACAGGATTGATATTAGGTTTTGCCCTTACCGCTATCGGGATTTTGAGTTTAATATTCTTTGGCAGTTTTGCTGGTTTGATACCGATGCTTATCGGTTTCGGTCTGGTTTATCTCAATTGGCGGGGTGGTCGAGCTGGGCTTGTTGTCTTTGGACATATCTGCATTGTACTTGGTTGTTTTCTTGTAACCTGGGGGGTATACCTGTTGCCATATTCTCGACCGATCCTTTTGCATATTATTGCACGACCTCTGTTTTGGGGCCTGATTTCGATATTTGGCGGGATCTGTGCGAATTACCACGGTTTCTGCAACTGTGTTCGCAAGCAAAATAAGACTATCGAATGATCTTATAGCACGATAATAACGTTATGATGAAAAATAAATTTTATATCGGCGTAGATGTCGGAGGGACAAATATTAAATCGGCACTTGTAAGAAATGGTAAGATCATCAAACGAGCAAAAGTACAGACTCATGCGGGTCAGGGACCTACTTCTATTATCGCGCAGATCAAGAGCGCTATCAAAGGCTTCGCAGAACCGGCATCGTGTATTGGTATCGGTATCGCTGGTATCATCGATTCACGAAAAGGTATCGTAAGATACTCACCTAACCTTGCCAGATGGACTGATGTAAAGCTTGCCCGGATCATAAAAAGAGAATTCCAGGTGCCAGTAAAGATCCTCAATGATGTGAATGCGATATGTCTGGGTGAATGGAAGTATGGCGCCGGCAAAGGATACGATAATATTTTCTTGTTCACCCTTGGTACTGGTGTTGGCGGAGCTGCGGTATGCGAAGGCAAATTGTTATTCGGTGCGAATGGTTTTGCCGGTGAATTTGGTCATTCGGTGATCAAATATGATGGCAAAAAATGCACCTGTGGTCAGTTCGGTCATCTTGAGGGCTATGTTGGTGCAAGATATATCGTTGCACGCACCCGGCGCCGGATGAGAAAACAAAAGAGTAGTCTGGAAAAATATAAAAAAATTACCCCACATATAATAGCACGGGAAGCCAAAAAGGGTGATGCCGTTTCCCGCAAGATATTCGCTGAGATCGGATTCTATATCGGTATCGGTCTTTCGAATATTATTTCTTTATTTGATCCTGAGGTGATCATAATCTCAGGAGGTATTTCGAGAGCGGGAAAGATTCTATTTGATTCGATCAGAAAGACTGCAGATCAGCGGATTATGGGTGCTCAATACCGAAAATTCAAAATCATCCCAGGCGAGCTCGGCGACGACGCGGGGATACTCGGCGCCGTATACTTCGCGGGATCAGGTCTTGAAATTTAAGAAACCCGGTATTGTCTAGACACGTCTTATGGATTACCAATCTTAAATTTCAAGACCTGACCCCGGAGTCCTATTTAACGCTCAGGCGGCGCTGCCGGTTATACCCAAAAACCTCAGGTGTATACATCTCCTCAGCTTTGGTCGGCGGCATTGTAAAATCACCATAGGTCATCGCCCGTACCATGTAAGAGAATGTGTGCTCTCCAGCATACAACGCATCGGCGAAAAGCAGCACCTTGTCGTCATAGATCTCCCAGTGATCAAAGGTGCCCCAGGGCATATAGTAATAATCATAGTAGTCGTCATAGTATTCATCATACCAGTAATCATCAGGCTGTTCTTCACCGCTCATCATCTTGAGGGTTTGCTTGCTCTCGGTATCGAATGACGTGTTTATGACCTCGACACCGGCGGGCAACGGATCATCGACTACGACAAAATTACGTTCTTGAGGGGTGACAACGCTCAGCGTGATTTTGTATATCTTACCGGCACTCAATGCATCACCAGTGAGCCCGTCAACGAGTGGTTCGATCACTTTGAACACTGCGATACCTTCATCCCTTGGTTTGAGCTCACGAGTTGGAGCGTAGAGCATACGCAAACCGTAGTACAATCGTCCGGTCCCTTGCTTTTCGATATTTACAGGCAGCTGTTTATCCTTTGGCAGATCAACAAGCGGGATTTCTTCCCTTCTTATCTGCAAATCCCGTCCTTTGAATATTTCTTTTACTATTTCTTTATTTTCGAGGTAAACTGTTGCCATAAAATTCGGAGTTTGCTTTTCGTAAATATCGAAATAGGTATTGAATGCATCGAAGACATAAATGTTTTCTTGAGTAGAACGCCACCTGCCGATTTTTTTCTCTGTTACCAACCATTTGATAATCTTTTCGGCATCCGGGAACTCGCCACCAGTTTCTATGAGCGCCTGCAAAATGAGCGCGGTTGTTCGAACATTGGAATGCCATATCCAGGCCATACCGCTGGCATCCTGTTCTTCAAAGTGAGCGGTCGTAGGCGCCATCTTTATTTTATTGAGAAGTATCCGTTTCAGCTCTTTTTTATAGTATGAATTGCCGTAGATATTTGCTGCCTTAAGCAAGAGCGTTCTCCCGAACAACGATATCTGGTCGCGTTTTTCAAAGAGTCTCGACATATAGCCGTGATCATAGACATCCCATAAAACGAGCGCATAAAGGATAAAACACTTCGTTGTCAGCTGAACATTTTTATTATAAGGATACTCCCAATCGACATCGTCACGACGCAGTACATTCTTCAAGTATTCTATTGCGTCATTGACCATTGTTCGGTCAACAACATAACCTTTGTTATTCGCCTTTGCCAATGCGTAAACAACGTATGCGGTCAACCAGGGTGATGGATACCACGAATCTTGCCAGAATTTAAAGCCGCCATTATAGTGCTGGAAGTCTTTATATTCTTTTAGTGTATTCTGGACTTCCTTTCTGAGATCTTTTCCTTTCAACTCAGATAGATCGAATGAATTTATCAGGTCTTCGGCAAGGATAAATGGCAGGATCCGTGAAGTCTTTTGTTCAAGACATTCATACGGATACTTGACGAGGTATTCGATTCCGCCTTCCAGACCTACAAGCGCTGATGATGAGGTGGTAAATTCGATATAACCGACGTCCGGATAGATATCTTTTGGTACAGTAACGGCTTCAGCGATTTTTTCGGTAGTCTGACTATATAAAGCTACTGCTTCGGTAAGGCGTGGTGAGATCACCGGTATCTTGAGTTCAATGCCATCTGATTCACTGCCCATCGTCACTTTGAACCGGAAAGTTGCTTTACCTACTTTGAAAGCCTGATACTTGAATCGAACTTCTTTTTCCTGGCCGTCAGGGATTTTCAGTGATCTTTTATTTTCACCGAGCAGTCTAATGCTGTCTGCCGAGGCTTCGACCGTAACTTCGCCGGAGACATTTGTATTATTATGAACAACTATGCCGGCTTCAAACTCATCGCCGAGCCGTGCGAACCTGGGTAAGGCCTCAAGAAGTAAAAGAGGTTTTTTGACCCTTATATTGGCTTCGCTTGCACCAAAACAAGAGCTCTTTGTATGCCCGGTAGCCATGATTCTGAAAGTGGTAAGATTATCGGGGAGTTTGAAACGCAGGATCGCTTCACCTTTTGAATTTGTGTAAACGCGCGCATTATAATAGGCGGTGGTCAGAAACTCGGTCCGATAGGCAAAAGGCGCTGCTGCAGCCCCGCCGCCTCCTCTGGTTTCGCCTTTTTCATCGTAGCTTCGTTGACCGATTATATGGAGCCGGCTTTCCGCCGTCTGTACGGAAAGTGGTCTTGACCCGTAGAATACAGGGAAAGGATCAGGTGTCTGGAATCCGATAAGGTTCAAGACACCGACATCAACGACCGCAAGCACGACTTCTGATGCAATCCCATTACCCTTATGGTCAAGGATTTGAAGTGTTACAGTTACTGAATCTTGAGGTTTGTATTCTTCTTTATCCGTCGTAACTGTGATATCCAGGTGTTTGGTTCCCGGATCCACATTCAGGTTTGTGTAACCGATCTTAAAGGACGGTTTGCCGATATCACCGCCTTCCTCATCGAATTTATCAAAACCTTTCCTGCCCTGTAAGAGGATAACTGAAACATAGATATTGGGCAGGTGATCTTCAGTGATCGGTATTTCAATAACATCGCTGGAACCGATCAATTCCTGGGTGAACCGCTGGAGAATAAATTCACGCTCCACAGTAACAAGAGCGAGAGTTTTTTCATAAGGTGACTTGACGAGTATTTTTGCTACATCACCAGGTCTATAATTTTCTTCATCAGGGATGATCTCCACGCGATCGTCATCACTCCGCCGCCATGATATATAACCAGCACCGGTTACGTAGAAATATGTGCTGGTTACGATCGTGTTATTGCGTGAGTCTGTACTCTGTGCTTTGATAATATAGAACCCGGTCCGGTCTGGCATGAATGATTTGGCTACTGAAGAACCTCCAGTCTTTAACTTGAACTTACTGACGACACTGTCTTTTTTCTCGGTAACCCATTCATATCTTCCTTCAACGCCGGCTTTGCGGACACTTGTCCATTCTCTTCTGATAATTTCAATACTGATATTTTTACCGGCGACCAGTTCGCCACTTGGTTTTGCTGTAATGAACTCGAATTCGGTCGGTTTTTTCATTTCAATGAATGTTCTCTGTGGTTTTATGCCGATATAATATTCACCGCAATGAACCAGGCAAGTTTTCCGACCAGAGAGAGTCTGGCGATTTTGAGCGGTCACTGATCCTTCGAGAGTAAGCATCATCGTCCGTCTTATCTCGTCTTGAACGATTTTCTTTTGGACTTTGATCTTTCCGTATTGATCTAGTTCACCTGCATCGGATCCGATAACACCTTCAAACTCCCACTCATCATCACCATACCAGTAAGATGGTCCAAACCGATAACCTTTATGACCGGGTGGCGTATAGTATGAATAATCGAGGGTCATAGTCCATTCAACATTTTCTCCGGACATCGGTCCACCATAAAGGTACTGCCCATTGATCTCTCCATTAAAATCATCACCAAAAATATATTCGTCCTTATCGCTTTTTACCTTGACTTCGAATTGTGCCGGACGGTAAGCTTCTACCCTGAATGAGCCATAGAATTTCCTGTCCATGTCGATAAGATCAGCGACAATTTCGTACCAACCAGTTGGTGCATCCGCAGGGATCGGGAGTCGGATATCGAAAGAACCGTAATTAGATGTGGCGAGTGTCTTATTATAGATCTCTTCATTACGGGAATTGAAGATCGTCAGGTCAATACTTTTGACACTATTTGATATGCGCCACTTACCCTTGTATTTTTCGCGGAGGATACCTTTTATGTACACATCCTCACCGGATTTATATAGACCTCTTTCAGTGAAAATATATGCCTGGTATTGTTCTGGTTCAGGGCTCCAATCATATGAAATGCCAAAATCATAGGGGTAGACGCCAGTACCTTCATCTGAGGCAATAAATGTTTCATCACCGCCTTTTTTAGCAAAGACCCATATTCTAGGTTTGCTCCAACGGTTTTCCGCGATCATTCCCAATCGCTTCCAGCCCGGTGTTTCTACGATGCCGTCGGCGTCAGTTTTTCCCTGCCACAGGATCCGATTTTTGTCGTCACGCAACTCAACATAAGCATTTTCAACGGGTTTTGCATCTTTAAGCGTCGTAACCCAGATAAGGTTATTCTCGGATGCGAATTTTCCAGATATCCCGATGTTCGTGATCTGCAATAGACCACGGTAATAACGGCGACCATAGCGGAGTACTTCGCCGGCGTCAATCTCAAAGAAAACATAGCCAGTATTATTCAGCTGGAGAACATCACTGAGTTCGAGCGGTTTTGTTATTTTGATATTTCTTTCACCATTGATCGTCCAATTTTCATCGATATCATAGTCGAAAATAGGATCATATTTACTCCAGCTATAAAAAACACCGTTGCTCAATAGCGTTGGAATTACCTCATTTCGTTCGAGCAAAGCCATCTTTTTTCGTATTCGATTTACATTGGTGATCGTTATTGGATGGCGTTTTTCTGAATAGGATTCAACTATTCCGCGTCCTGTAGCAAGACTGATTTGCGGGTCGTAATCTGTGGTTTTAAAAGAAACATTGATTTCTTCGCCGAGTTTATTACCAAAGCGATCGCTCAGTTCTTTATCGATAGTAACTTTATATTTGGTGTCGGGTTTAAGATCAAGATAGACACATAGTCTTGTTGAAGAGTGTGTCCAATTTTTATAATGATCAGGTATTTTTACATCTGGACTGAACTTGATATGCTCGATGAAATCTTGATAAATGACCGGGTTGCTGAATTCAAAGCACACTGATTCCTGAGGATTTTGTACGGAATTATCAAGATCAACAAATCTGAAATAGTTAAAAGTATAAAAAACAACGGTGCGTTCTGTATCCATACCGTGAGCACCAAGTGCTCCTGGTAATCCCTCGAGCAATTTAACCATTACCTTGCTTTCAATGGGCAAGTTATTATTTGGATCGACGACTATCGTTCTCTCTGGTTTCCAGTATGAGCCGACTTCCTCTTCTTCTTCTTTACTCATGCTGCGTGCCTTGAAAGATGCCGGTTTTTCAAAACCTTTATCATCACGCACGAGTAATTTAATAAAAGGTTTTGCTTTATCCGGGGACATCGGTTGATTGAAGAGGAGGTATATTTTGTGGTCCAATTCGATCCACTGTTGATCATGATATGGTTTCGAAGTATTAAGGCGCGGTCGAGCAGTAGTGAATTGCCAGGAGTAGTCTTGTTTGAGGCTGGTATTGGTAAGGGATTTTGTCCCCCTGGGTACTGTGCAGACATATTTGGTTCCGCCGACTAATGGTTCATCCGGGATAAAAAACAGGGTGGAAGTTCCGCGCCATCGAAATCTTCCTTTGATTTCCGGCAAGATCCGCAGCGGGCCGCGTTTCTCGAATTCGGGGACGCCTTCGAGCGGCACCATCGGCTGGTTGAAAGAAACAAGGATTTCAGTGACTTCACTGAGTCCCTCAGTCCCGCCTTCTGGTGTAACGTAAAGCACTTCGACATCTCTTTTTTGTCCTTCAGGTATTTCAAAACCAGCTTGAGAGGTTTTCTTTTTCTGACATGATAATGTGAATGCTATAAATATTGATATGAACAATATAAATGATTTTTTCATACTACCTCCATTGGTTAGTGTAACGAAAAAATGCATCAAGTCAACATCACGGCTACTTGAAAACAAAGGTTGCTATTCAACCTGGTTTATTTAGTTGCAACGTAAGTATATCAAGTGATCAGAAGACAAGTGGAAAGCACATAAGAATCTTGGGATATTCGAACCAATATGTTGTCTGATATACCGGTTTACTGATATCTTTCATTCTGATGCCCTGATTTACTGGGCTAGGCTTTTAGTCCATGAGCTTCTTCTAATTCACTCCGTCATTCTGGTAATTACCAGGATGACGGAGTGGTGCCCTTGTCGTTCCCCGATTTATCCCGTTTCGTAATTATAATACTGCTAATAGGATTGCGGGAATTGAAAGGTTAAAACCGTTTCAGGTTTTTGAAGTCAAAAGTCCATTCAGGTGTACATAAATCATCACCGGGATTCAGTTTATACCAGGGGTCTAGATCCGGCGTATTTAGATTTTTTAAGATATGGATATCCTGAGCTGGCATATAGCTCTGGCTGAGCAAGAATACTTTCTCACCGGTCCGGTAATTTATCGCCATATCAGTCACCAGGACTGCGTGACCGGGGAATCCACCCTCGATAAATATATCGCCGATCATCATGTCGTTTTGATCTTCAATGCGCGTAGCTTGCTGATTTAGTGAATAAGTCCCTGCATAAGTGAAGATGAATTTTAAATAGGCGCGGAAAGTTTCGTATGAAGAATCCGGCAGCGCACGTTTGTGCCAGGTTACATTATTGCCACTGACCAGGGGTCGATACCCTGAAATCCACTTTCTAAAACCCACTTCATCGCCGTTAGTCAAGCTAAAATCAATTTCACTGAATGCTTTTCTTGAGAAAAGATACTCGGCATGCAATCTCATGATCGCATCAGCGCATTGCTGCAAGTCTTCTTGGCCAACATCAATATCGACTACTGCACAGTGACCGCCCTGATAGGTTTTTTCAACACCATTATAAAGGCAAACCTTTGGGTTACCTGGTTTCAAGGGCAAGTGTCTCAGCCAGTCCCCATAGGAGTTAACAGCGCAGTACTGCCGCTTGAAACCATCGGGCGGTTCGATTCTGTCACACAATGAGTTCTGTATGCCGTTTTTATTCATCCACGGATATGTGTTGAGCCGTGCATGAGTGCCCGTAAAGACGTACTCACCTTGCGAGTCTATTTGAAATATGAGTTTGCGGTGTGTTGCGCTAAAAAGATCATAGCCTTTACGCAGGTTATCCCAGAATTTGAAAAGGACGCTGTCCTGCCCGGCGATGTTCTTTAATCCAGACCAATTTTGTTCGTCCATCATACCTGGAAAGATATAGACCGGTATGCTATGCTGGCCTTTTGATTTCATATCGACACATATAATGTAAAGTTCTTCTATCGCTTCATCGCCGATCGGAATACAGCCGATCGTTACAAAACTTCCATGAATACGTATTTCATCGCCCAGACTCCCCCTTTTTCCTAAAATGCTGTCTGATTTGTTGGGGTAGCTTATCTTCATCGACAAGTGAAAGTTGGAATAAGGGTTAAAATGATTTATGATATAAAAGCCTTCAGGTATCTGAAGATCACCCTGTTTACGTTTCGGTCCAAGAGTACCGGAAAATGCAGTGAAAGGATATTGTTTGATTATGAAAAAGGCTTCACTGGTATCAGGACGTGCCCATAAATCAACGAGCCGTTCTTTTTTACAAGCAACTATCAAAATCTCTTCTGGTGGATAGTCAAGCCCCTTGGCGCGGAAAATCGAATCTATGCTTTGTTCACAGTTTTCTCGAGCCTGGCGTACCCGTGGAAAATGATCTTGCTCGTTCTTGAATGTGTTCTGGGCAACCGCCGGAGAGGTGAGAAATAATAGAAAGATCGTTGTCAATAAAAGGATCAAGGCAGATAGCTCTTAAGGTGTTTTTGTGTGATGTGCTAGTTCTTTAACATATTGTACCAGGAGATCGTATTTTTTCTTGAGTTCATGGTATTTTTTCTCATAATCCTTAATAGGAATATTTTGTTTAGTCTTCTTTTCTTCTTCAGACTCTGCTGTGGACAGCATCTTTTTTATCAAAGGCATGAATGTTTCCATGTCCTTTGCGATCTTTCCTATCTTCGAGCCCTCAATCGCTTTAAGAAAGCCTTCTTTAACAAGCCAATCATGGGGATCAGCAATTGTTTGTGTAATATCACCCCTGAGCCATGATTCATGAGCTTGTTTCATATTGACAATGACATCGGGATACAGTCGTTTTATTGTATCAATATAGCGTTCAGGGAAACTGGTATCGTCACCATCAAACTTAATGATTGAACAGGAGACATTGTTTTTTTCAAACTCTTCCTTTATTTTCTCATCGCCCCTTCGGTAGAGAACGAGAATAGGTGGGATTTCTATATACAGCTTCTGGCAGAGTCGAAAGAGCGTTCCTCTCAAAAGTATATCTTTAAATAGTCGAATATTGGCGATTATGATATTGATCCTATTCTTGAATTTTGCGATCATCTCCAGCATTTCTGCATAGGAACCGATAGCAAGAATTCTCTCTCGACTGAGAAGATCACACAGTCTTTTTTTTATTTTCATGTTCGGTTCGATCAGAAGTATCATGGATTTTTATGTATTATAAGAAGAGAACTAAACATGTCAAGCATAAAGCTGCAAGAAAGTAACAGCTATATTACATGGTTTTGATTTTTCATATTATAATGAACAGAAACCTATTTGAGTATGACGAATTCGACTCTACGATTCTTTGCCATTCCATCACTAGTATTATTCGGAGCGATCGGGTGAGATTCACCATATCCTTTGGCAACCAATCTTGAACCCTCAATATCATGTTTACTGACCAGGTAGTTCTTTACTGCATTGGCTCTTTGGTCGGAAAGGCTCATATTATAGTCTGCGCTGCCGCGGCTATCTGTATGCCCTTGAACCTCGATCGTAGTATTGAGATTTCCACCCAGCACCTTTTGAATGGTAAGGACTGCTTCATCCAATGTATTATGTGATTCTGATTTCAATTCTGCTTTGGCGGTTTCAAAATAAACCTGAGGCAAGACGATCTTGAATGCCTTCTTCACCAGTGCGACTTCGAGTTCGAGGGTTTTTCCGGCTTCGATGATAATTTGTCTTTCAAAAGGCAGGTAATCTTCTGTCGCAGCGATCGCAATGATATTATAAGATCCCGGCATGAGGATCTGTTCAAAAGTTTCTGTTGCTGTTTTCGTTATATTATCACCGATACTTATGTGTGCCGTCATGGGTTCCTGGTTTTCTAGATCAATCACGCGGACCACTAGTCTGCCTTGTTTTGCGATCGGATCAAGAGCGATGTCCAGAGGTGTAGTTTCGCCGGCTTTAACCAATAGACCGATACTGTAAGGCTCGTAATTTGTTGCATTAATAGTCAGCTTATAAGTGCCTGGTTCAATATCCTTGAACGAATATTTGCCGTCCATATCACTGCCATCAGATGCAACGAGCCCTTCTGGGTGATACAGACCAACATTGGCTTTAAGTGGTTCATCTGATTCACGGCAGGTTATTATACCAGCGATCCTGCCTTGTTCGGGCATTTTTTGTTTGAAATCATGGCAGTATGATATACCGATAATCCCGGCCCATGCTGGCGTGACACCATAACCAGTAGGTGTATTTGTGCTGTCAGTAATCGCCGTCGGGAATGCCCTTTCATTATCACCTTCCCAGCCACGGATATCGACCGCAAGGTCGATATTAAAATTACCGGGCCTGATACTGATCCCTGGAGTTATAAAGACGGGATTAGGTCCGAATACAGAATCATCATCAATGAAAGTAAAGAATTGATCTTTGCCGCAGAAATCAATACCGCCAAGTTCAATAAAGGGAACGATCGTACCGAGGTCCCAACTAAATGCTGCCCGGTAGATCGTGTAGTTGTTGCGAAAACCTATTTCAGAATCGTTTTTATTTCTATCGACATAACCAATATTCAGATCAATGGTCATGAGCTTGGATTTTAAGGTCAGTAAACCAACCACGCCCATATCGGTTCCACCGCTTGAGAAATATCTGAAGACACCACCATCATTGCCCAAGGCAGCGCCAAAAAACACATAGCTCTTGTCCTCAAGTGTCGTGGAGCGGTCCTGACCAGTTGGCAAAGAAATGAACGGGCTAAGGCCAACTTTGATATTATCCCTGCCCAGTCCGAATTTGAAGGCGATCTTGGTATCACCCAGGCCCATACTGGCACGTGTGAAATCTGTAGCAGTGTAATCAATAGCGTCACCGTGAAAGGAACTTGCTACGTTGAAAGCGAAATTATCAGTTACTGCATAACCGAGTCCAAAAAACATATCGCCACCCTTATGACTGGCTTGTCCGGCTTGTTCACCGAGCACCGCGACATCCCTTTTTTCGCCAAAACCCCTCAGCCATAACCCAACATGGAAATGGCCAGCAGAACCATTGTCTGCGGACATGGTCCTGAACAGACCGAATGACGCATCATCAGCAGGGTGAGCAAAAACGAATGATGTAACGATCAACAACAATATTACGAGGTTGCTGGTTTTCATAATACCTCCTTTTCTGGATAACTATGTAGCCTTTATATATTACAACCACAAAATCCACAAACAGCTATATCGAAACGATATGCTATTGCAACACTATGTTGGTTTTGATTACTGAATATATCTACTT
This sequence comes from uncultured bacterium, assembly GCA_964419565.1. GTDB lineage: Bacteria > Hydrothermota > Tepidihabitantia > SM23-42 > SM23-42 > JAUVZL01. The sequence goes on along the minus strand of CAYQPW010000017.1, from coordinate 3,689 downwards.
ATTTTAAAAAGTCAATACCCGCATTATCTATATAGAATATCTAAAAATGGGGCCGACTTCAAGATTCTAAAAAACCGTATTCATTTCTTCAATTATTATATCAACGATTGGCATAACAGAAAATACCATTGACTTCTTTGATAGAATATGTATAATTCAGGAAATATCAGCAAGTGTCTAATGGGAAAATTTAATAATAAGAATTATGAAATTACTATTAATTTCACCACGTTCTTCAGCTAAAAGGTCGCCTGTAGGTTTTAAAGTACCGCAGGTTGCTTTGCAGATCATCGCTGCCCATACTCCGGAGAATATTGAAGTCAGTATGGTTGATGAGCATATCAGTGATATTGATTTCTCGAAAGACTATGATCTAGTCGGAATCTCGATAATGACTGCTACTGCAAAAAGAAGTTATCAATTGGCAAAAATATTCAGGGAGAAAGGAAGCAAGGTAGTTTTTGGCGGGATTCATGCATCAGTCATGCCTGAGGAAGCGATCAAATTTGGGGATGCTGTGGTGATCGGTGAGGCTGAAGGCTCATGGTCTAATCTTGTTGATGATTTCAAACAGAATACCTTGAAGAAGTATTACCAGAGCAAAGAACCGGATCTATCAACCGCCCCTCTACCAAAAAGGGATTCCAGGATCGACCGGAGTGTATTGGGTGTTAAGTGTCCTGGTTTTTACACAAGCAAAGGATGTCCTTATGATTGTGAATTTTGTTCAGTGAGCAATGTCTATGGCAAGAAAATACGTACGGTGCCAATACCACATGTAATAAAAGACATAGAAAATTCGAATTCAAAAATATATCTTTCGCTCGATGATAATGTTGTAGCTAACCCTAAATATGCAAAGGAGTTGTTCAGGGAAATGGCTCCCTTGAACATCGAGTGGGGCGGTCAATGTACTGTAACAATAGCCGGGGATGATGAATTACTGCAACTATGTTGGAAATCAGGTTGCCGTGGGCTTTTTATCGGACTGGAATCAGTATCTACGACAGCGGTTAGAAAAATGCGTAAGACATTGAAATCATTAAAGGAAAATGAAGAAGCAATAAAAAAAATACAGGATGCTGGTATCATATTTCATCCCTCATTTGTTTTTGGCTTGGATGACGATACCAAAGCAGTATTTGATGAAACCCTGGAGTTTTTATACAGAAACAAAATAGCGACTGCGACATTCAATGTTCTAACACCATATCCGGGAACGAGAATATATCGTCGTCTTAAACAAGAGGGCAGACTTATTTCTGAAGATTGGAATCATTATAACCACTCTACCGTGACGTTTCGTCCAAAAAACATGACCGAGCGAGAACTTGCCGAGGGTTATTTTTTTCTAAAAAAGGAATTCTATTCTTTAAGTAATATAGCTCGGCGTGTTGCGAGACTTAGCGAGATCTCTTATCCGGGTTTTGCCCAGTTTATGTTCATACTCTTCAATAATATTGCGGGTAAGCAAACATTGATCGATTCCTACAAAGCCATAGATATGCCTGTCTCAAAGAGCTGCAGCTGAGCGATCTCGGTATATCGTTCTTTTCTCTTGACAAAACCTATTATATGTATATAATTAATATTAGTTAAGCTAAGTTATTTGTCGTAGGACTGTAGGATACTCATATTCTCATCCCTTATTACAAATAGAAGCTTGAAAGGAGAAACATGCCATACGGTACAGTCAAGTGGTTTGACAGTAGAAAAGGATTTGGCTTCATCGAGAAAGAAGATGGTAGTGGTGATGTGTTTGCCCACTTCCAGGAAATTACCGGTGAAGGTTATCGTACCCTGAATGAAGGTGATCGGGTCAAGTTCGACGTTACTCAATCCCCCAAAGGGGAAAAAGCCACAAAAATAGAGCGTGCGTAAACACGTACGTTAAGTGCAAATAAGGGGAGTGATGTAATCACTCCCCTTATTTGCTTTAATTGTTTTCTTAGCTGATGTCGACAGCTGTTATTGTGGACTATGTAACAGCCGCGATCGTCCGCACAAAATAGAACGAAAAAGACAAGAGATACGACTCTTTATTATTCAAGAATCTCTAATACCGTGCGTTTTCCCAATTTCATAGCCGCAGCGGTAATAATCGTTCTAACAGCTCGTGCAGTTCTACCTTCTTTACCGATTACCTTACCCAAATCACCTTCACCGACTCTAAGCTCATATATAATGCTCTTATCGCCAGCGATTTCTGTTACCTCAACCTTATCCGGGTTGTCTACTAATGCTTTAAAAATGTATGTGACAAGATCTTTAAGTTCTTTCATGATCAGCCTCCTTTGTTGAAATCATACTAGCCACAATACGGCAGGTTATATTCCTTCGGATATCTAATACTCGTTGCGATCTCGATCTAATGCGAATTATTAGCTCTAGGACTTCAATAACCCACTTTTTGTACGTACTTACAACTCTTGTCTTTTTCGAATCTTACTATACAGTAACTCAGATGGATTACTTTACCTCCTGTGGTTAACCGCCATTAACCTATTTAATAGTACATAAATTAAGATAGATGTCAATGGCAAGGATATGGTGTAGAGAATGGGGACTACCGGTGGGGGTCAGACCCCTTCGATACACTCAGGACAAGCTAGAAACTCGAAACTGTTTGCGGGCGATTTGATGACCCCTTTCAATTACCTTTATTTCCTACCATGTTTTAGGTATATATATCTTTTTTCCGTCTTTAAGCAGAACGGAATTTGGAAATTGGTGTTTAATATACTGTTTTTTACTGATTGAGAAAGATCCCGGTGCTAAAGAGGATAACTCTTTGTTTTTTCTCGCGTAAGGAAAACAAAATATAATTTTTTTGCCAGGAAACAGATTCTTGCATTTTTTGATTGCAGGTGAAAGATCTGTATCTCCAGAAACAACAACAGTGGTATCGCATTCGTCTTTCAAAAATATTTCTACGACTTTGATAGCGATAGTAACATCTGTTTCTTTTTCTTCATGTTTTAAAATCATACTCTTACACTTATCACAATATACATACTTAACCTTGAAACGCCCAAGTTCCACACGGATACCTACGGATTCTAAACAACTTATATAATCTTTGTGGCGCTGGATTTTTCCTGGATTTTGAGCAGTTAGGTAATAGGGGATAGCTGAGAAATAGTGGATTGCTTTAACTTGAGCGTCTTTTTCAAAAAGATGAACATATGATTTCATTAAAGAAGCAAGATTCAACCATTTTGTGGAATATCCAGTATGACGTTTTAGGTCTAAGATTGAATGATAGATGTTGAACCCGTCAATTAAAAAAAATACTCTATTCATTACAAGAAAAACCTCCGGATCGTAACCCGGAGGTGGCTAGTGAGCCGTAGCTTACTAGGGATGATTATATTATACCTATAAAGCATTTTTGCATTTTGTCAAGGTAGAATTTAATACCGGCGAACCTCCTATGTAATAATAATTAATATTCACAAAAAATGAAGGGTTTTATATATTCTAAAAGATAACATTCTGTAGTCCACAGTTTATTTCTACAAGGGTAATATTGACAACACAATTCTTTATGGTTATAATGGATCTACGCACCGCACAAATATGGCACAAATGGGTTCATAATAAAGTGCGTGCCCGCAAAGCATTGTGCCGCAAAGCGCCCGTGGCTCAATTGGATAGAGCGGCGGACTACGGATCCGCAGGTTAGGCGT
>CAYQPW010000016.1:0-61810 GCA_964419565.1 uncultured bacterium | reverse complement strand
CCCGTGTGCAAAATGACGACCCTGGGGGGTTCCGAGGTCTCCATGAAGGTTTTTGTCCGCCATGAAGTGTGGCGGATCTCAAAAAGTGAATGGAGATAAGGGGGGCAAAGCCAACCTTAATGTACTAATCAAGTGTAAGGCCGAGAAGTTAATCTTTTGGGGTTAAAGCGATCACTATAACAACACCCGTATGCAACATGACGACCCTGGGGGGGGGTTCTGAGGTCTCCATGAAGGTTTTTGACGCTTTTCCCAAAAACCAAATGGAGATAAGGGGGAGAATCCCCCCTTATGCCGAGAGGGGGAGTTGAACCCCCACGCGCCTTTCAGCACTGCGGATTTTGAGTCCGCCGCGTCTCCCAGTTCCGCCATCTCGGCATTGCGGCACAACACTTTGTGAACACATGTTTTTTCAAGACACCAAGTGTGCCAAACTTTGGAATCATTATACTCAGAAAACATTGTTTTGTCAACTGAACAGAGCGACGGAATGTCTGCGCCGTTACAATTAATTTGTAATGGTGCTCGTCCGAGGGAAAAATGGTGTGATTCGTGGGATAGCGGCGGAATTATAATACAAATATTGTGAGATAACGCAATCCCAGATAGGAAATATATTAGGCGGCATTGATTATGGTGCGGTATATCTATTACGACGGCGTTTAAGGGAAAAAATGGCTGAGAATGAGGCGGTGAGTAAGAAATATAAGCAAATTGAAACGAAGGTGATGAATGCATGTAGCATGTAGAGATTTGACCCCTTTTTTACGCTCTCAATGAAATCCTCAAGGGGCTGCTGACATTTGTCAGCAGCCCCTTGAGAGCCCTTTGAGTCTTGTTTATTCTTCTTCCTCCTCCGTGTTTCCGAACTCATCATCTTCTTCGTAGGGCTTAAACTTGTTCTTTTTTGCCCCGCACTCAGGACACGCCCACTTGTTCGGCAGATCCTCAAATGGTGTCCCAGCTTCTATATCATTATCATAATCGCCTTCTTCCGGGTCATACACATAACTGCAGTTTTTACACTGCCACTTATCCATGTTTACCTCCTTGTGGTATACGGACATGTGTATATGTCTGGATGCCTACTCAGATCCAGGTATATATGACAAGACATACTTACCTATAATTATCAGTTTTCTTTTACAAATATCCCTCGACAGCGTGAAGGATCGAACCGATCATCTGTTATTAGATATAACGATAATTATCATCCTTCTCATCAATATAAAGCACAAAATCATGTTTCATGGCACCGCAGCCAGGACAAACCCAGTGTTCTGGCAGAGATATAAAAGGAGTTTCTGGTTTTATGCCGTTAGCAGGATCACCTTTAGAAGCGTCGTATAAGTAATCGCATACCGTACATATCCACCTGCTAACTACAAAACTTATCTTGGCCATAAATGCCTCCTTATAAAAGTCAGAGATTCTATACAAAAAGAGAATTTTGTCAAGGGTTTTGTATATCAAAGATATTCACTTTGAAGGCGAATAAACTTCCATTGCAGTTTCCGGTAAAAGAATAATCTCTATGCGACGGTTTTGGCTGCGTCCGGCAGCTGTTTTATTGCTCGCTACCGGGTGATATTCTGACATACCGATCGCCTGTAGACGGACTGGTTCAATAGCGACATTGTCCTGGAGAAAACGTACGACATTGATCGCACGTGCAGCTGAGAGTTCCCAGTTCGTAGGAAATTGTTCTTGCAGTTTAGAATGTATAGCGACATTATCAGTGTGTCCTTCGACGCGGATAATTTTGTTTTCGGTATTTTTCAATACATTACCGACTCTTTCCAATATCTCAAGGCCCTCGGGCGTGATCTCTGCTTTTCCCGAAGGGAACAAAATCCTATCGACCATGCTTACCGAGAGTCTATCAGCCAGTTGAGTGATCTGAATTTGACCTTCTTCGATCTCCTTTTCCATATCCAAAACGAGCTTATCATAGGCATTTTTTAAACGATCGATCTGCTCTTCCTTTTCCTTGGATATCTCACTTATTTTTATTTCGAGTTCCTTCTCAAGTGCTGCTTTTTGCTGTTCAAGGCTATTTACCTTAAATGTAAATTCATTCTTCATCTGCTTATTAGCATTATAGAAAAAATAGGTAATAGCAGCCAGCACTAATGCGATTATAATTATGATGATCGTTACGATCTTCATCAACTACCTCCTTTGTTATATTCTTGAATTTTAATTGAAGTAATGGACATGTCAAGATACCATGTTTACACTTAAGTTTAGAAAAAGAGAATAAATACTGCTATTTTACAATAGTCAAATCCAGCGTCTTACTTTTCTTTTATAATCCAGATATCTCTGGCCAAAATTTCTTTCCATACTTTTTTCTTCGACCCCGATGAAAAACACTTCGCATATTATGAAGAAAAATACGGGAAAGAAAAAAGTTATGATCGTACCATGAAGCAATGCGATACCGATCAATATTGCGGTCATACCTAGATACATCGGATGGCGGCTTATCCTGAAAGGACCTTGAGTAATAAGCTCTGACGCATCTTCATATGGTTTTACTCTTGTTTTCATCTTTTTAAACAGTGCATCAGTCCACAAGTTCAAAACTCCACCGAAGATGATAAACAAAATGCCGGAATATGTATACGGCGGAAAAATCATTTTCTTAATAGGCAGTACAAAATGCAGTATTACAGAAAGCACTATAGCGATAAGAAAATATGTTGGCGGCATTAGTTTACTTTTCATGAGCACCCTTTTTCAAAAAAGGGATATTCAGATAAAACAATTATCTGAATATCCCCTACCATTAGATTATATATCTACCAGATGAATCTTGATATAATCTTCTGCCACTCTGTGTCAGTAAGACGTTCACTGATATTATCGACAACCTCACCGCCATCACTAATCGTGATCTTTGCATCAGTCTCGATTTCCTGGTGCAACTTCTCGAATTCTTTTTCTAGCCATTTCTCAGCATCACTGCCTTTCATCATATTACCAATATCCCGTGATAACCTCATTTTTAATAACCACCCGCGATTGTATGGATCTTTTTGAACGATTGAAGGCGTGGTTTTAGCTGCTTCATTTTTCTCAATGATCTCTCCGTCAAACGGTAACGACATAGCGATCGAACGTTTGTTCTCACCTATCTGCCAACATTTTTCATCTTTTGAGACAGTAGTATTTTCTGAAAAATCGACCTTCTCTATGTTCCCGATCAATCGTGCGGCAAAATCATCGATCCCGACCTTTACGATCTCACCTTCCACTGCAATCCATATATGATTTGGCAGATAGTATATGTCATCTCTGAATTCAAAGCCTCTGACTTTTTTCTGTCTTTTCGCCATACGCTGTCTTCTTTTCTGCAAGAAGGGATTTGCCTCGATCGTATCCTGAATGTATTGATCAACGGCACAGTGCCAGCATTCATAATTATTCGGACATATCTTATAAGAAAAATCGCCGGTAAGCATATATCTGCATTTTCTCTCTTTGGCCGGCAGTTGACGTAATTTCTCTATCGCTTGGACGACCATGGGCAACTCAGAACCAGAACCACCCTTTTCCATAAGGGCCTGGTCAAATTCGCAGTTCTTGCAATCATAATTTCTCGTACACATCCGATGAGCGATAACACCCGCTTTCATCCATATACAGGGTTTTTCCTCTTGAGAGACCTCAACCTCTTGAGTATTCTCTGGTGCCATGTTTTCCTCCTTTTTCCGACTTGATAGAAATTCTTTATAAATCAAACAACTGTCAAAATTACCCTCACAAGAATTCTCAAGGACCAGTTGATCCTTTGGTAGCATCTTCCTTGTTTTACAGGCATTACAAAAAACCATACTTAGTTCTTCTAAAAATGGGCATTTTTTGTTCATAATCATCTCCACACCATTATTATGCAAGAAATGTGCCATTAAACCAATAGGAAAATGCTTGATATTTCGAGTGTTTGTAATGTAGATAATCTGTGGATAAGTAATTATTGTTGCAAAAATAAACACTTACATTATTTGCCTATTTTTCGAGAGATTACATTGTATATTTTTTACATCTGCTGTATATTTATTATACAATCATTTATTTTTCGTCGTTTTAAGCTTATATTTCTTGATTTTATTATATAATGTTACTCGATTGATGCCGAGAATACCCGCTGATTTCCTGATATTCCATTTATTGCTCTTTAAAGTACTCTCAATATATTGCTTTTCCAGGTCATCAAGTGACTGATTCGTTTCTTCGATCGCTGCTTTTGCCCTGCCTTCAATCTTCGATACGACAAGATACTCAGGAAAATCATCGACCTTTATATCGAGTTCACTCGCAACCACTACTGCATGTTCGATTGTGTTTTCTAATTGCCTGATATTACCTGGCCAATTGTATTCCATTAGCATCCTCATCGCCTGATCTGAAAACCCATACATCTTTTTCCCCGTATCAAGGCTGAATTTTTCCAAAAAATGCTCGGCAAGAACCGGGATATCTTCTTTTCTTTCACGCAGAGGCGGGACTTCAATAGTAATAACATTTAGGCGATAATATAAATCTTCCCTGAATTCTCCGCTGGCGATCAACTCCTCAAGATTTTTATTCGTTGCGGCGATGATCCGAATATCCACCTTGATCGGATCCTTACCGCCCACGCGCCGGAATTCTCTCTCTTGAATAAACCGTAAGAGGTTCACCTGTGTCTTGAGACTTATGTCACCTATCTCATCGAGGAACAACGTACTCTTATCAGCGAGTTCGATCCTTCCTTTGTGTTGTGCTACAGCCCCAGTAAAAGCGCCTTTTTCATAGCCAAACAATTCCGCCTCAAGCAAAGTTTCAGGTATCGCTCCACAAGCAGCGCTAATAAAAGGATTTTTATTTCTCGAACTGAGTTCATGAATCGCCCGCGCGACAAGTTCTTTGCCAGTACCACTCTCGCCGATTATTAAAATAGTTGATTTTGTTGGCGCGACCGTTTTGATCATCTCAACAACCTTGAGCATCTTTGAACTTTTCCCGATCAAATCCTGAAATTTGAATCTCCTGTTCAATTCTTTCCGTAAACGTATATTTTCTTTTATCAAACGCTGATGTTCCACGAGCTTTGCGATCACAACACTGATCTCTTCAGGATTAAAGGGCTTTACAATATAATCAGCAGCACCTGCTTTTATCGCCATTACCGCGGTATCGATCGTTGCATAAGCAGTCACAATAATAACTGGTATCTCAGGCTTTATTTTGCCTATTTCAGTAAGTACCTCAAGACCGTCTATATTGGGCATCTTTAAATCGACCACAGCAAGGTCCCAGTCTTCTTGTTTGACTTTTTCAATTGCTTTGAAACCATCTTCAACAGCCATGACATAATAACCATCTTCTTTAAGCCAATCAGTGAGTGAGCTTCTCATGATCTCTTCGTCATCGACTACCAAAATTCTATTTCTGCCCATGATTCTCCTTTCTGATTTTCTTGTTGAAGAATTCTTCACACCTGAAACAAAAATTGCCCTTCTTGTTATCGATACTGACAATATTATTTGACAAATACATAGCACACCGGGTGTCATTACAATGTACCAAACCATAACAATGACCTAGTTCATGAATGATCACTTTGGCAAGTCTCTTGGTAAGCAATGCATTATCCTCAGGTAAAGAGTAAAAACTCTGTCTCAATCTTCGCATTGATACGACTGCAACCTTACCGCCAAGTTGCGCTTCGCCATAGACAAAAGTCAGGACTGGCGTGCATAAATCAATATCTGTAATGCCTATTAATTTTTCACAGTCAACGGGCAATTCCATAACCATTTTTTCAATGATCTTTTTTGCATAGTACTGATTTCGTTTAGGTTCAAATGCAAATACAGGATAATTTGCGTCTTCAATTAATTTAAATGGCAAAAAATCAAGGATTTTAATCACATTACCCAATAATGCTTGTTTAATGTCACCTATTTCCTTTAAATATATGTATTTCATATTATGTATATAATTATAACAATTTTTCCTATAATGTCAATTTTTTTAACACATTAGGTTATCATTATCTTGACATGAATAGTCCTGTAAATATAATAATATATGAAACAACGGAAATCCATTGGTCTTAATACAGCGGCGATGAAATCTTTGTTTGATGGTCTACTCAAGAACATGAATGGCGGTGTATTTGCTGTTGATCGGGATATGAAAATACAATTTTTTTCAAAAGCTGCTGAATGGATAACTGGTTATTCACGTGAAGAAGTACTTGGTAAAACCTGCTATGAAATATTCAAAGCAAAGATATGTGAGGAAGGTTGTCCTTTTGAGAATATCATTAAAAAAGGCATTCCTATCAAGAAAATGAGTATGGTAATTGTAGGGAAGTACGGCAGCCAAATAGCGATATCGCGAACCGCATTTTGTCTGAAAAATTCTAAAGGCAAAACAACCGGTATGGCAGCGATCTTTCGTGACACAACCGAATTACAAAACTTAAGACAACAGCTTCTTCAAACAGAGAAAATGGCGGTAATGGGCCAGCTGGCTGCAGGTGTCGCACATGAAATAAATAATCCAATCAATGGTATTATTACTTATATCCGTCTCCTGCTCAAAAAACTCGATGAAAATAAAGTCGACCCAGAGACCTGGAAAAAGAATTTAGAGCTTGTTGAAAGAGAAACCAAAAGGATCGGGCGTTTGGTAAAAAACCTGCTCAATTTTTCACGCAAGACAGAACCTGAATTCAGGCCTTTATCACTTAAACATTTGATCGAAGAAACCTTACCGTTATTGCACGATCAGTTTCTAATCAAAAACGTGAATTTAACCAAGAAATACGGTAATACAATCCCGGATATTCTGGGCGACCCCAATCAACTTCAGCAGGTATTGCTCAATTTAATACTCAACGCGGTCCAGGCAGTTGAGGACCAGGGCAGAGTGAGTATTTCCCTTGCCGCTGAAAGCAAGAGCTTTGTGCATCTGGATATATGGGATAATGGTGTGGGTATACCCCAGGAAGATTTAGATAAGCTTTTCGAGCCCTTCTTTACATCCAAAACTGGCAAACAAGCAGGTGTTGGCCTGGGTCTTTCTATCGTCAAGAAAATAGTGACCGCGCATAACGGGCGGATCAGGATTCAAAGCGAACTGAACAAAGGTACTGCCGTTTCAATCCGTTTTCCTACCCTTTAAAATAGTATTTGATTAGGCTCAATTTTGTTTACTGCGCTTTATGTTTATCGATTATCAACTCACCATCAGCACCCACGTTTTCCGGAGAATTCTCCCGGATTATAATTGTAATATGCTTGATACCATATATCCTGGCAGCGACATCGGTCAGCTCTTTTACTAATTGTCTTTTCCGTTCAATCTCTTTGATCAACGGTCCTTCAACGATAATCATCGGCATGTTCACTTACCTCCTGTTTGCTCAAGAAGCACATCAATAGCTTTGGTTAGCTGCTGATCTCTGCTTGAACCATCTTCTTCCGGCATATTCTCAACGTGAACATCAGGTTGGACCGGTGTATTTTCAAGGTTCTCACCGGTAAGCAAAAACCACCCAGTACCCGGGACACGGAAAATTGAACCGTCGAACAAACGAATATCATTCGTCCCAATAACCGCGCCAAAAGTAGGAACACCGACAAGCTTACCCAGTTTTAGTTCTTTAAACGCCGCCGGGAAGATCTCGGCATCACTATAACAGAATTCATTTATCAACACCACGGTTGGTTTGTCCCAGCGAAACAACGAAGCATAATTTTTGTCTCCACCTCGTTCCATCGAATACATATAAGCTGTCCTTCGTAGAATATTGATCAATTCATCATGAATATTCCCGCCGCCATTATATCTAATATCGATGATCAACCCCTGCTTATCCATTTCCTTATACAGATCTGTTTCAAATTTTCTCAGATCCGACCCTCCCATCGAAGCAATATAGAGATAGCCGAGTGTATTACCGCTGTTCTCATGGACATAATCCATATTTGCTTTAACCCAGCTGTCTCTGACTAATCGAAGAAGTGGAAAAGGTGAATCAAGCTTGATTTTTACATATCTTTCTTTATCGCCATGAAGCACGGTTAACATAATCTCCTGATTATTTTTGTTCGTTAGCATAGAATAGTAATTATCGTTTGCGCCGATATTTTTGCCATTTATCTGAGTTATTATGTCCCCCGATTTAATATTTACATCGGTTGCATCTGCCGGTGATCCAGCAATGACAGCTTTGACTTTTACACCATCTCCTTTATAACCATCATCGTAGATTATACCGATTTCACCAGTTGTCTCGCCACCTCCATCAATCTCATAAATACCGAGATGAGAAGCGTTTAATTCGCCTATCATCATCGATATGATACCATGAAAGTCGCGCGTTGTGCGCATGTGCATGGCCAGATCTTTATACTTATCATACATGGCATCCCAGTCTACGCCGTGAAAATCACTGTCATAAAACCCATCCTTCAAAGCCCACCAGGCTTCTCTGAATACCTGCTCTTGCTCCTGGCGTTTATCGACACCGATCTCTACATTGAAACTGAGCGGTTTTGATTGGGCTGATGTGATATTTGCGCTGAAAAGATTTCCGGTTCGGGATAAATAATAAATGTCTTGATTATCTTTCGACACGATAAATTTTCTGGGGCCTGCATTGTTCTTGGTTACTCTTTTAAGCTCCTTGCCGAGCCAATCTACAGTCCATATATCATTGCTTTCTTGATTATTAGCATATATTGCGAACTGCTTCCCATCTGGTGACTGGGCGACAATATTGTACCAACCCTGAACCTGCGCTACTTCCTTGATACGGTACTCGATCTCATCAAAATCAATTTTAACAGTAACATCGGTATTCGTCGAGTCATCGGAGCTTTCTTTCAACTCATCTTCTGTTTTATCTTTATCTTCTTTTAACAGAAAAACGAACTTCATCCAGAGATTGCCGATCGCATCCCGAGAGCCAAATGCGATCCGCCTACCGTCAGAACTCCACATGGGTTTATAATCATCATTTGGGTGATTCGATATGTTGATCGGCCCTTCACTCCCATTAGCACGGACGACAAAAATATCTTCGCGCCAACCCAATGTCGTCCTGCTAAAGGTCAACCACTCGCTGTCTGGTGACCAGTCAATCCACAGAACATCATTTTCTGGACAGACTTTGATGCTGCCGGTACCTTTTTCAGACATCACATACAGTTCACCATTATTTTTGAAATAAGCGATCTTCTTACCGTCCGGTGAAAAAACTGCTTTGATCTCAGTTTCTTTGCTATCAAAGACCTTTTCCGTTTTGTAGATGAAATCCTCATAAAATCTATTTTCAGTTGCCGGAGTGATCGTATATATATCCATATCTCCATCTGCCATAGAAGAATATATTAATTTTTCTTCTTTAGGATGCCAGGAAATATATTTCTCAATGAACGGTGTGTCAGTTACCTGAACAACTTTTTCAGATTGACCTTCTTTAATCTGCATCACAAAAATATCCCCATGGACAATAAAGGCGAGTTCTTGTTCATCGGCCGATAATGCAAAATCAATAGCATTATTAGAAAAATTCCTTAATTCATAAACATTATCTTTATAGTCCTCGGTTACAAAAAAAGTGAGTTTACTTTTTTCACCTGTCTTTACCTGATAGCTATATAATTCTCCGTCACATTCATAAACGATTATTTTACCATTTGCCGAAATCGCTGGAAAGTAAATATCTTCCTTTTCAAAAGTAATCTGCTCGGGTGATTTACCATCAAGGTCCATACGCCATATATTATTAACACTACGCTGATCACGGTTGCTAATAAAATATATCTTGTTATCGACCATTGAATACATAGGATAGGCATCACGACCTATGAAATCCGTAATTTTTTTGGACGTACCATCAGGCAATGTTTTCATCCATATATCCTGATTTGCACCGCCTTTGTAATGCCTACGCCACCAGGATGAACCGCCTCTAACATAGTAGATTTTATTGCCCTCGGGTAAAAAATTAACATGATAAGCACTGAAGTTTATCAACGTCTCTGGCAAACCGCCGTCTATTGAAACTTGGTACAGTAAAGGACGCAGTGTGTTCCTCCAGCTATAAAAAATGACATTTTTACTGTCTGGTGTCCAACCGTATAACACATCATAAGCTGAATGATATGTCAAGCGTTTGGCCGGCTCACTACCATCTGCAGGCATTATGCAGATATCGTTGCTTCCCCATCTTGCGGTTGAAAAAGCTATCCATTTACCGTCTGGAGACCAGTATGAGCGGCCATCATAACCTGAGCTAACGGTAAGTCTTTCAGCTTTTCCGCCAGAGACATCAGCTATCCATATATCGCCGTAATAAGAGAACGATATTTTCTGACCATCAGGTGATGGCGCTGGATATCTGGCTCCCCATATCTGTTCTGAGAATGCGTTGACATAAAATATAAGTACACCACAAATTATAAGTTTTAAGTTATTCGGTTTCATTGGAAACTATACAGAGAATATATACCAATGTCAAGCTGGCCTAAAATGAACACTACTCGCTTATCTGCTCAACCTGCTTCAGGTATTCGAAAGACTTCTGATTATTACCGATCTCACGATAAATGAATGCAAGATTCTGCATAGAATGCAAATGTGTCGGCTCGATATTAAGAACTTTGTTCTCAAAAGCTTCAATTGCTTTCTTATATTTTTTCAGCTTCATATAGCTAACCCCAAGATAAAACCAGGCATAAAGATCGTCATCCTTGATCTGAGTAACTCTTTCAAAATATTCAACTGCTTCTTTATACGCCTGTGTGTTAACGAGGATCTCGCCCGCAAAAAAAAGGGCATCTATATCATCCGGTCTTAGCAAGAGTGTTTGCATGAGATGATACAATGCGAGGCTATCATTTTTTAGGTAGTAATAAGCCATACCAATATAGTAATGACTGCGACCAAGATCATCAGTCGCCTGGTAAAATTTTTCAATATTTATCTTATGTGCATCGAGTCCACCTTCAAATTCCAGGATCTCTTTCACCACCAGATCAAGTTCTTCAAATTTTTCTTCAAACCACAATCTATTAACAGTTTGTCTGAGGGTGTTAGTCGTGTCCGCAACATTGCTAAAAAGAACCAATGAAGCCAAATTGAAAATCCTACGATAGTGTTTAGCAGCATTACTGAAATAAACGATACTCGCTTCAAATTCTTTCGCTTCAAACAGGGATTTTCCGATGAGGTAATTCACATCCGGGTTTTCCGGATCTAAATCATGGGCTTTATGATATGCCTTATTGGCTCCAACGACATCCCCCATTTTATTGAGAATGACCCCTTCAAGAATCAATGGCGCCGTATCTTTTGGTTTGAGTATTCTTGCATAGCAAAGATCGGTCAGCGCCTCATTATACTGCCGGCCATCAAAGAGTTCTCTTGCGGAAAAAAAGAATCCCTGATAATAATAGCTTTCACCACCTTTTCTTTGCATCCACTCACGGGTCTTTACGGAATCAATACTGAATGCCTTAGCCAGCGCCAGAGCAGCATCCTTCCAATGACCGAGACCGATTTCACAACCACCGAGAATTCCATACAGCTCAAAATTTACTTCTCCTTTTTCAATACCTTTTAAGCACGCTGTCCTGGCTCTTTCAAAATCCCGTTCATTATAATATGCGATGCGTGCCGTATTGAGTTCAACCGAAGCATATACAAAAGATAATGCCGCGAAAAAAAATACATAAGAGAAACGGAACCTGCTCATTTCTCCTCCTTCCACAGACACAAGAACACCGGGTGCTTTTATCCGTGGGCCCTGATCACAAATCATGACAAATGCATCATTTGTCTCAATCAAGACCCACGGTTTTAAGTGCGGCTTGCACCGGATAATGGTATAAGGAATTTGTGAAAAATCTGTGAAATATTAAAAGGTCCTGGTTAATGTTGTTTAATCGGCATTAATCCTGGATATCTGATTTATAATAATTCTGTCTAGAACAAAGTGTGATCCTAAACCGGCTGAGCAATACGCAATTACCAGTGCTATAAATACCCCGGCAAGACCAAACAGGTATGAACCCAGCAAAGCCATTGGAATATACAATACGAACATCTGTGTTATCCTTATGCCAGCGGCATGAAATGGCCTGTTCAGAACATTCATAGCTGCACCGGTCAGCATGATAATGCCCTGTAGACCATAACCGATCGAGACGATACGAAGGTACAGGATGATCGTAGAAATGATCAACGGATTTTTATTGAATATCGACGCTATCGGTCTGGCTAATAGATTTAGAATTATACACACAGCTACGCCCCAGAACATTGAAAATCGCTCGCTGTATCTGACACCCAGTTTCACTCGATCATGCTTACGCGCTCCCCAGTTCTGACCAATAAATGGACCAAGTACCGATGACAAAGCCGCTATGACGGTCAGGGCAAAAAACTCAATTCGCGATGCAACACCATATGCAGCAACGGCTTCTTTTCCATATGCCGAAACAATCCGGGTAACAACACCGATACCTAAGGGAACCACGATCCGGGTACTCGCCGTGGGTAACCCGATAAAGAGAATACGTTTCCAGGATTGAAAAACCTCTTTAATTTTTGGTAATACAAAAGTCAACATCTTATCCCTGAAAAATAGAACGGACAGTGATATTACAAAAGTCAGGGACCGTGAAATCACCGTAGCTATCGCCGCACCCGCAATACCCAGTCTTGGGAATGGTC
The DNA here is from genome assembly GCA_964419565.1 of uncultured bacterium. Classification (GTDB taxonomy): domain Bacteria; phylum Hydrothermota; class Tepidihabitantia; order SM23-42; family SM23-42; genus JAUVZL01. The sequence goes on along the minus strand of CAYQPW010000016.1, from coordinate 49,066 downwards.
CAACACCGAATATTAGCAGAGGATCCATGATGAAGTTGCAGCAAACAGCGACCAGCATAATGGCACTCGGGGTCTTCGTATCTCCGGTTGCACGTATTGCATTATTGCCGACCATCGGGACAACAACAAAAGGCATTCCAAAATACCATATATCCATATATTGCTTTACCAGATCGAGAATTTTCCCTTTTGCGCCCAGCATGCGGAATACCGGATTTATCGTAAACAAACCAGCCACAACAAATACAGTTACAATAAATAGAGCCAGCACGAGACTATCCGTTGTCAGACGCTTCACACGATGTTGATCACCTTCACCAATGGCACGCGAAATAACTACTGATGCACCGATACCAATACCCAGAGCCAGACTATTAATAACCAGGACTACCGGGAAAGTGAAACTCAGTGCAGCCAACTCATTTGTACCGAGCTTGCCAACAAAAAAGGTATCAGCTAAGTTGAATGCAACCATGCCGACAATACCGACCACCATGGGGATTGTTAGTCTAATGAGTGTCTTTCCTACCGGACCTTCAATTAAGCGAGCTGTATTTTCGATCTTTCTAATTCTAGATGGATGTGTATTATTATTTATCGTTTTTTTTCCTTTGTACAAACCAGTTAACTAACTTATCATAATCCTCAACCAGGATTATTGCATTGACTAGAAAGGTTTTCATGTGAATTAACTCGTGAAAAATACTATAGCTGATTAGAAACAAAAGTCAAGCTAATCATTAAAATAACATCTGATTGATCACTAGACTCAATAAATGAAGGAGGGTAAGGCTCGGTCTCAAGCCTTACCCTTGTTTGCAGGCTTCCTTCTAGGCTTCAATGAAGGAGGTAGGCGGTTTCATTGAAGGATGCTACTAAATAAATTCTATTCCATGTAAGGTTATTATGCAAAGTACATGCCAATAAATATCATTAAAATAAGGCACTATGTATTATTAGATTGCACAAATAAAGAAATATCGCACAAGTTTTGTGCAAAGATATACTTCAACCCCGCCTCTTTCAAAAATAAAGCAAGTATTTTGCTTTGATCGCACCGATTTGATACGATGGCTGCAAGTTGCCGGTGCCATCTTGCGCACGAAAGTCGTTCAATGCGATGTATAACCAGGATTTTGGCATAAAATTCCAGGAGAAAAGCATCCCTGTTCTCATCGTATTGAGTTCAGTTTCAGGGATATCACTATTCGGTGTCAACATGACGAGTTCAGTAAAAATATTCAGATTCGTAGAGGCATTGAACCTGATCGTGATATTTGGCCGAAAGCGTGGGGTCATCGCAATAATCGTATTTAAGGTATCCCACTCGATCCAAAGGTTCGAAGAAAAACCTATACTCACATGTTCTTCGATTGCGTAATTATATGAAAGCCAGTTAGAACCCCGGTATGCCAGATATCCCCGCAAGTAATTATATGAGTATCCATACTCACCGCCAAAGTTTATATACTGACTGAATAACCTTCCCCAAGCCGAAAGATTAAAGCTGCGATAAAAATAATTAGTGTCAGCTTCAAAGTATGGACCCAGGTAAAACGAAAGATCGCAGCCCCAGTTGCTGCGGGTATGCGGGTTGATCTCAAGGACGCCGATTGAAGACCAGTTTTCATTTCCGGGTTCCTGTATCAATATGATCCCGGGCGCAACAAAAATACTGCTCAGCCAACCTTTTTGATATTGTTTGAACGGACCACTCATGAACATTAATTGTTTCTGTCCTGCCCACGGTACAAATCCAATATTACCAACATCAAATGAGTCGTCGACGATCTCAACCGTACTGATAGTCAAAAAATTGCCCAATAATCCGAAAAATCCTGATGACATTGCCCAGCCTATTTTTTCGTTATTATTGCTCAACGCGCTCTGAATAATGAGTTGATTGAATCCTTTGCGGTATACACCGTCGATGCCAAGCGCATAGTTGTAATTATCTTTATCAACCATCGTACCGCTTGCTAACATTCCAAGGCTCGAATTGCCAAATATTTTTCGTTTAGCACGGAATACACCGAAACTTCTCTCCGTTTCAATAACACTATCATTCTTCTCGTAGCTATCAGTATGGGCACCGAGTAAACCGAAGTTCCAGTTCTCACTCTTATTGGTCAACTTCATTCCGCCGATAATCGGAACGGCATCGCCATTCAATGATTTACCGATGCGGCGTGAATAGAATATTTCAAGAGGATCGAAAAATCCTCTTCCTTCGCCAAAATCCGACATACGAAAAATATCTTTGCCTTCGAGGAAGAATGGCCTTCTCTCATCAAGGTATGTGGGATATCGATCGAGATTCAAAGAAAATGGATCTGATTCGATCTGAGCAAAATCAGGAAATGCCGTTGCATTCAAAGTGGTTTGTGGTGTTATATCCCATTTTATATTCAGGCTCATTCTTGGCTTAAAATCGAGGCTATCGTCGTCACCGTACCAGTGTCGGTCAAAACGAGCATATCCTTCTGGATAGAGCTCAAAATAATAACCCGTGGCCTGCGGATCTGTTCCAATCAATGAACACCATTTTGATATGAGGTCATCCTCGATCTGAGAAACCGCTGTCCAATAATCTTCTTCCTGATTACATGCAATAAACCGCTTAAATTGAATACCCCATTCGGTAAGCCCCTTTTTATACCGGATAGTCTTAAAGGGGATCTTCATCTCCACGATATAATAATCGTCCGAAGAGCCAATCGCATAATACCAAACACCGTCCCATGAACCATCATAAGTCCGGCCATCATCAAGGATCCAACCATCATCATATATCCCGCTTAGATTCAACAAAAAGTAGTAGGCGGTTGTCTTGCTGCCAAATGGGTCGATGGCTACAGCGACCCAATCTTCTTCCTTGGTTAAATGGACAACCGGCTTGATTTTCTTTGTATAACACTTAAAAGCAAAGTATAGATTATCAGCATCCTGCAGCACATAGACTACCGTATTCTCACTGGGATTTTCGTTTTCATAAGGCCACTTCTGCACAAAGTCATACGCTGAGTCGCCTTCAAACCACGTCTCCTCAAGAATCCCATCAATACGGGGTGCATACTCTATACAGTGAACCATGACCGATTTATCAATGTCTCCTAGCATCAATAAGACAAAGAGAATATACATACAACCTCCTCGTTATTTTCTAAAATGTAATAAAACTAACCGCCATATGGTTATTATACGCAGAAACATGGCAAGAGGTTTCAGTTGAATAGTTCCAGTTCAAGATCAAGCTCCACTGATTGACATCGGTTGTTCGGTCAGTATAATATGTTTTTAAAAAGGAGACATTATGCTATTGGTTCTGTTCTTATGTGCCCAAGGGAGCAATGAAAATTTCGAGGCGAAATTCAAGGATTTCTTCTTCTTAGCTAACCCAGCACAAACGCCTGAGATCGAACGGTTAGTGAATCATACCGGGGATATCCGACTCGCTGTTGACGCTGCATCCGGTAGAACCTGTCCGGCTGTTGATACAAAGAAATCAAGTTCTGGGCACTACCGCGCACTGACAGACTCCCGGCTGGAGTGTATTTCTATAAGATCGGTATGAATCTGGCAAATATTCTAACTACATCAAGGATAATACTTACACCCTGTTGTATCCTTTTTATACTTTGGGATATTCCGTATAATCGTCTCATCGCACTGGCCATTTTTATCATCGCTTTTCTAACCGATGTCTTCGATGGTTATATAGCCCGAACTAGAAAAACAGTATCAAACTTTGGAAAACTTTTTGATCCTCTTGCTGACAAGATACTAATGATCGCTGTTCTTGTCAGTATTGCCTATACGATAAATGCACTCTGGTGCTGGGTAGCTGTAGGTGTTATCTGGCTGCGTGAGATATTCATTGCATTAATGAGACGATGGCGTGCACCACAAGGTGTCGCTACCGAAGCAAATTTCTATGGCAAAACAAAAACATTTCTTCAAGCATTAGCGGTTTGTACTTTGCTTCTGAATATTTTTATCGCACCATATCTACTTTGGACTGCAGCTTTATTTTCGTTATTCTCGGGTATAATATACACAAAATCATGGGGTATTCAAAACAAATAAATAGAATGCTTGGCACGGTGCCCTTTGCGTTCTTCATGTATTAGGAGGTATGAATGGTTAAAACGACCGTTCAGGAACTCACTGAAATAGGTCAGAGTATCTGGTTAGATTATATTAGCCGTTCGTTGATTGACACAGGTAAACTCAATCATATGATCGAACTGGGGGTCCGGGGGTTGACTTCTAATCCCTCGATATTTGATAAGGCTATCAGCACAAGTAATGATTATGACAATAACATAAAAGAACTACAACGATTAGAGAAATCCACTTTTGAAATCTACGATGACCTCACTGTTAAAGATATCCAGGATGCAGCCGATATTTTCAGACCGATATATGAAGAATCGCACGGCACTGATGGCTATGTAAGCCTCGAGATCAACCCCGAACTCGCCTATATGGTAGGGGAAACGGTTGCAGAAGGCAAGCGTTTATTCCATAAAGTAAACAGACCCAATGTTTTGTTCAAAGTTCCATCTACTGATCAGGGATTTTTAGCGATGGAAGAACTTCTGGCCCAGGGCATCAATGTCAATGTGACACTCATATTCTCTTTGCAGCAATACATAAATACTGCTCAGTCATATATAAAAGGAGTGAAAAGGTTTGCACAGAACAAAGGCGATATCAGCCGGCTTTCTTCGGTGGCTAGCGTCTTTGTCAGCCGGGTCGATACACAGATCGATAGATTTCTTGATGAGAAAATAAACCAGTCACCTGAAAATATAAGAAAAGGTCTGGATGCGTTAAAAGGTAAAGCGGCAGTGGCAAATGCAGGGATCATTTTCAGTAAATACAAAGAGATATTTTCAAACCAGGAGTTCAAAGAAATCCAAAAAAAGGGTGCATGTGTTCAACGTCTTTTATGGGGCTCAACGAGCACTAAGAACCCTGATTATCTTGACATAAAATACGTTGCTGAATTGATCGGTACTGATACTGTCAATACAATACCGGAGAAAACTTTAAATGCATTTCTCGATCACGGATCTGTTAAAACAACATTAAGTACCGAAACCAAACAATATCAGGATGTATTGGATAAACTCGATGACCAAGGCATCAATATTAATGCTGTCTGCAAAAAACTTCTGGATGATGGCGTAGTCGCTTTTGAGAAATCTTTTAGTTCATTACTCAATGCAATAAAGCAAAAAGCAAAGCAATCTTAAATAACGGCATGTAGCTATTCGCTGATGAGAATTATATTCTTGTTTTACTTAAACTTAACATGATGATATCTACCAACAAATGTAATTCTGTTAAATGGTCTTTGTTGTTCCTTTTATTGATTTCTGTTCGGGTTCTTGCTCAACCACCTGATACTAGTTGGTTAAAAACCTATGGGGGAACAGGCAGTGATGGTGGCCGTACCATCATACAAACATCAGACCAGGGTTATCTGATCGCCGGCTGGACATGGTCTTTTGGTTCTGGCAGGAATGATGTTTTCTTGGTCAAAACCACATCCCTCGGTGATACTCTCTGGACCAAAGCCTTTGGCAGCCCGTTCTCTGATTCTTATGCAAGTGCCCTGCAGACAAGCGGCACCAATTATATCGTTGCATATACCAGAGGGTTGACAACCGGCAATGCGGATATCGGTTTGGTAAAGATCGATTCTATCGGCGATACGGTATGGACTAAATCCTATGGCAGCATGACCGTCGATGGATGTTATGATCTTGAGCAAACAATCGATAGCGGGTTTGTCCTCGTTGGCTGGACTTATTCTGGTCTTGGCGGCGCGGATGTCTACGTAATTAAAACGGATTCTACCGGCGATACTTTATGGACCAGAACCTATGGTGGCCCTGAAGATGATTACGGTTATTCAATCGAGCCGACAGATGATCATGGATATATAATCGCAGGTTATACGAATTCATTTGGTGGTGGTGATTACGATATCTATATCATAAAAACTGATGCCGATGGTGACACCGTTTGGACCAGCGTACTCGGTGGCGACGCTGATGACTTTGGCTATGCGGTGAGAGAAACACCGGCTTCAGATTACATGATCGCCGGTGCCACTTGGTCCTTTGGTTATGGCACGCCGGTGAACAGTAATGTCTACCTTTCAAAATATAATGCCTCGGGTGACACGAGTTGGACCCGGACTTTCGGCGGGTCTGAAAATGACGGAGCATATTCAATACAGCATACAATCGACAATAATTTTGTAATCGCGGGCTACACGAATTCATACGGTGCTGGTAGTTTCGATATTTATACGTTAAAGATCGATCCTTATGGTGATACCCTGTGGACAACGACATACGGCGCCGCTTCATATGACTACGGTTTTTCGATTATCCAGAATAATGACAGCAGCTACACTATCGTCGGCAGTACACTTTCATATGGTGCTGGTGATTATGATGTTCTTCTTATAAAAACTGAACCTGATCTTAATATTCTGGAAAGAAAGTATAGTGAGAAACGACTGGGCGATCTAAACATAAAACCAAATCCTTTTGTGCATAAAGCCGATATACATTGGTCGACGAATATTGATCGGCCCCAAATCACAATATATGACGTAACCGGTCGAATTGTCAAAAAATTCAGCCATCCAGTAAATCAGACGGCAAACCAGATTTCCTGGTACGGCGATGACGGACAAGGGAATACCCTCCCCGGTGGTGTTTATATTGTCGTCCTTACAAGAAGCGGATCAACTAAGACCAGCGCAGTCACTTTCATTAGATAATTCTCGCTTGTTTTGTATTCAATCGTATATCAACTATGTTGACAAACAGCGTGTCTCGAATAGAGTATATTAAAATGCGCGTTTCAATACACCGACATTTGATGTTGCTGCCAAAGGATGTTTTCTTAATAAGCCTTCTTATGATACTCAGTTTGTCGGGGTGTTCAAAAAAGATCGAGCAGACTGAAAAAATACACATCGTAGTCAGTATCCTACCGTTAGCTGAATTCACCGAGAGCATAGGTGCCAACCGGGTCCAGGTATCAGTAATGATACCAGCTGGTACAACCCCCCACGGTTACGAACCAACACCAGCGCAGTTAGCTGATTTAAGCAAGGCAAATATCTATGTTAAAGTCGGCACACCGCTTGAATTCGAAACAGCGTGGTTAGATAAAATCCTTTCAATCAATAAGGATATGCTTTTATGTAATGCGTCACGAAATATTACTTTGCCTGAACCCGATCTAGACCCCCATGTTTGGTTGTCCCCTTTGAATGCGCAGCTAATGGTGGAAAATATCTATAATGCGCTGATCAAGATTGATGCACAAAATAAAAATCTCTATTATCATAATAAGCAAAAATATATCGAGAAGCTATCTGAACTGAACGAACGCATTCAAGTTTTATTCAGTGATAAAAAGCATAGAAAATTCATCACATACCATCCTGCATGGGGTTATTTTGCCAGAGCGTACAACCTCGAGCAAATTTCCATTGAAGCTGAAGGCAAAGAACCAACTGCCAAAAGTATATTACGTATTATTGAACAAGCCAAGAAAGAAAATATCCATACTGTTTTCGCTTCTCCTCAGTTCAGTACTAAGAGCGCTCAACTTATCGCCAGGGAAATCCATGGTAAGGTTATTTTGATCGACCCTTTAGAGAAAAACTATATCTTAAATTTAACCAATATTGCTGAAGAACTTTCTGATACAATGGAGTAGCGTTTGGATAATAACACTGTCATTGAATTAAAAAATATATACTTTTCATACGCCGGCGTACTTGTCCTTGAGGATGTCGATATGGTAATTAAGGAAAAAGATTTTATGAGTATAATAGGTCCTAATGGTGGCGGAAAAACGACGCTCCTAAAGATCATCCTCGGTTTACTCGAACCTGACAAAGGTACGGTACGTGTCTTCGGTAATCCACCAAAAAAAGTCCGTAAATGCCTCGGTTATTTACCACAGCATATAACATTCGACTTCGATTTTCCAATCAGTGTCCAGGAAGTCGTTCTTATGGGGAGATTGGGTAAACGAAGTATCGGAAAGAAATATACAAAAAGCGACATGGGTATATGCATGGAAGCTCTGGAAAGTGTCGGTATGCTTGCGTATAAGAACAACGACTTCGGAAAACTTTCGGGCGGTCAAAGACAGCGCGTTTTTATTGCTCGGGCATTATCAACCGAACCAAAAATCCTGCTCCTCGATGAACCGGTTTCAAGCGTTGATACGCAGTGGCAGCAGACTTTTTATGAGCTTCTCCACGGTTTGAATAAAAAAATCACAATCGTGCTTGTAACCCACGATATAAGCGTTGTTTCAACATACGTAGACAAGATCGCGTGCGTCAATAAGAAACTCTATTATCATGGTTCAAAAAAGGAAGGAATGCACAAAGTCTCTGAAATGTATGAATGCCCGGTGCAGCTAATAACCCATGCGCCATCCCGTGATTCAGATGGAGCCAAGGATAAATGATTGAACTGCTCCATTACGAATTCATGCGCAATGCCTTATGTGCCGCTATCCTGGTCAGTATTGCATGCGGAATTGTCGGTGCTTTCATCGTTATTAAAAAAATCGTTTTTATAAGTGGCGGGATAACTCATGCGGCTTTCGGTGGGATCGGTTTAGGGTATCTACTCAATATCAACCCGGTGCTTACTGCGATACCTTTCAGTTTACTCTCGGCTCTTGCGATCGGTATATTAAACAAGAAAACCCACATCAGCGAAGATTCGGCGATCGGCATATTGTGGTCTGTGGGTATGGCATTAGGAGTTCTTTTTATAAGTCTTTCGCCTGGTTATGCACCAGATCTTTTCGGTTATCTATTCGGATCAATCCTCACTGTACCTCTTGTCGACATCATTATCATGTTTATTTTAGACCTCATAATTATCACAACCGTATCGCTGCTATACAAAGAATTACATGCGCTTTCTTTTGATGAAGAATTCTCAATGATCGTCGGCGTGCCAACGCAAACGCTGTATCTAATATTACTGTGTCTTGTCGCGCTCAGCATAATCGTTCTTATCCGGGTCGTTGGGGTGATCCTCATTATTGCACTCTTAACGATTCCCGCCACAATCGCAAAACAATTCACGACCAAACTCAGGAAATTAATAGCTTTATCGACATTGATAGCGGTTGTTTTAACCATCATCGGGTTATGGTTATCTTACGTTTTTAACTTGCCGTCTGGCGCAACAATAGTCTTACTCCTCACTTTCATGTTTATAACCTCGATTGGTATCAGAAAATTTCTGATACCAAGAACAAAATAAAACGTCATTATTACCAGTACCGCATCATTGACAATCAAGAAATCAAGGTATATAATTCACCGATTTATAAAGGGAGAAAAATGAATATTAATAGAATGTTGGAACGGATTATTCACATCGCTGCTATTTTGGTATTATTTAGCGCGATAAATGCAGCAACCTACACAGTAACGAATACTGGGGACACAGGTACAGGTAGCCTGCGCTGGGCAATGATCCAAGCAGAGAATAATATAAATACATTCGATATCATAAACTTCAATATCCCGGGTGGTGGTGTTCAGACTATTCGTCCTTTGTCACAGCTTCCGCTCTTAACTGATACTGCTGGTGTTTTTATCGATGGTCTTACACAACCTGGCGCATCACCAGGATCTAACCCGCCGTCCTCTTGTACTTTGATGATCGAAATCAATGGGGCTTTTGCCGGAGCATCGCACGGTTTCTGGATCTTATCACCCAATAATGCTATCCAGGGTCTGGTCATCGACAGTTTTGAACAACACGGCATCCGTATCCAGGGCATACCGACCGGAACGCACAACAACTTGATCACGCTCAATTGGGTAGGTATAGACCCCAGCGGTACGATCATCAGGGGGAATGGATGGAATCAAGTTCGTTTCTGGGGCGGTATTTATATTGAAGTAGCATGGGATTCTATTGGTTTTGCATTTGACAACATTATAGACCGTAATCTGTCATCGGGTAATTATGCAGAAGGAATAGGGATCTCGAGTTGTCCACCGGGCGATGTCTACCAGAATATTGTAACTGTAAATTATGCCGGCACTGACTATACTGGAACCCTTGACCGGGGTAATGTACACGATGGAGTATATATTGGTGAAGGTGCACACGATAATATTATCGATGGCAATTTGATCGCGGGTAATGATTTTGAAGGAGTTTGCATAATCGGCTATCCGCCCCTTGGATGGGATTCGCACCATAATACTGTCTATAATAATATTATCGGTCTTGATATCGCGCTTAACCCTTTGGCAAATTCAATGGACGGAGTCAGTATCGGTCAATATGGTACTGTTTATCAAGGTGGTTATGCTACCGGGAACACCATCGACAGTAATATCGTCGCGCACAATGTACATAATGGGGTCACGGTGTGGGAACATGGCAACAATAATGTCAACTGCGACCATAACTGGATCACACAAAATACCATGTATAATAACGGTGGTCTTGGTATCGATCTTTTTGATAATGGTGTAACGCTCAATGATGTCAATGATCCGGATAATGGCCCGAATGAAGAAATTAATTTTCCAGTCATGACTAGTGCACGGTATTATGGACCGTCACAGACTATAATTGACGGTACTATTGATATCGACACTGACCCAGCACAAGCGAGCGTTGAAGTCTTCCGTGCCCATGTTGATCCTTCTGGTCATGGTGAAGGCTGGTTATATCTTGGTGCGACTACACCAAATGCAGCTGGATACTGGAGTGTATCAGTCACCGGTCTCAATGTCGGTGATGATGTAACTGCCACTACAACCGATATGAACATGAACACCTCAGAATTTGCTCAGAATATACCAGTCGTGCTCGGTATTGAAGAAGGTGGATCTATCAATATACCAGATGCCTATATACTCGAGCAGAATTTCCCGAATCCATTTGCTGCCCGAACCGCTATCAACTATACTCTACCTGAAAATGCATCAGTCGATCTGACCATCTATGATATTGCCGGCAAAAAGATCATTACCCTGATCAATGAGAACCAACAGCCTGGCTATTATAACGTATATTGGCAAGGACAAGATGAAAAAGGATTAGAAGCAAGTAATGGTGTTTATTTCTATAAAATATCGACCGATCATTTTAGCGCAATAAGAAAACTCATCATCGTACGGTAATAGAATAAATAAGAGGAGGTAGTAATGAGTTTATTTAAAGGCATGAATGAACGAGTTAAAAAACTCGATATTTTTGATGTCAAGCTCGCACAGGGTGCAGCGATATGTTTAGGGTTAATAATAGTCAAAGTTTTTCCGCAAATTCTCCGCATCAACACTGGTTGGTTCATAGCATTGGCTCTGCTCCTCGCAATAAAGCCATTGATCTCATTCTACGGAAAAAAATAGGATTTTTTTAGCGTCACATGATTAAACAGTTGAAAAATTCTATTATGCAAGCAAGAACTCGACTAAGGATATTTCTCTTTATTATATTATCTGTATACTGGTAAATTAAAAACTGACAAGCTGTTTGAGTTACAAAGACCTTGATGATCCCCTGTTAGTTACGAAAATGCCCGGGGATATTGACAATAATCACCCATACTGTATAATTAGCTAATAATACAAGGGAGGTTTTATGCAAATATTCATCGTCATATCACTATTCTCACTTACTGCAAACCCGCTCGTTTGGACAACAAAAGCTCCTCTTCCGCAAATCTTGTCGGGCAGCGCTTGTGCAGCATTCAATGATACAATATATGTTATTGGAGGACGTGACCAGACTTCTCGATATACGACAAACTATGTTTATGACCCACTGACTGATAATTGGTCAACCAAGTCTAATATGTCTGTGGCGCGTGCTCATATCGGTGCCGGAATTGTAAATGGAAAAATGTATGTTATCGGTGGATGGGTAGGTTCTACAGCCAGCAATGTCGTTGAAGAATATGATTTTAGCACAGATACGTGGACAACAAAAGCCCCCATGCCAACCGCGCGATATACCTATGCAATAGCGACTGTTGCTGATAGGATATACGTAATCGGTGGGATGAATATGAGCGGTAATATTTTCAATACAATTGAGGAATACGATCCTCTTACCGATACCTGGACCACTAAATCACCCATGCCTACAGCGCGTATGGGACCAGCATGTGCTGTAATTAGAGACACTATCTATGTGTTTGGTGGATCAACCTCTATTGGTGGTGGGGCAACGACTATTAATCAATGCTATGACCCAATAAGTGATACCTGGATGTCAAAAGCAAATATGCAGGCACAAAGATATGCTCTTGGCGGTTGGACATTTGACGACCACGCATACGCACTGGGTGGATACAACTACTATTCGTATCACACAACTCTTGAAGTATATGATCCTGCTGCAAATGCCTGGAGCTATGATGTCTCTATGCAATATGCTCGACAGTCTATCGCAATCGGGATGTCCGGTGATTGTGTTTATGTAATCGGCGGCTGGAATAATGGACCCTTGAGTTATAATGAAGAAGGCTGGTTTGAAAGCGGTATTCAAGAACACATATCAATAATTGTTCCTGATATCACGGTCAGTCCAAATCCTTTTTCAAAATCAACTGAAATTCGCATGGACCCTTGTACAGATTTTCCATTGAATCAATGCGCTATTAATATCTACGATGTGAGCGGCCGAGTAGTGAAAACCATAAAGCATAATAATACTAGCGGACAAATAGCAGTACAATGGGATGGTAGGGGTGATAATGGAAAGGCCTTACAAAATGGCGCCTATTTACTCGTTATCAAAAGTCAGGATTTTAGACAGACCAAAAAAATGCTCTTGGTTCGATAAAATTCACCTGCTTCTAATTCATTGTCGACGAGCGTAGCGACATCCTGACCGATAATATTATAGACTTTCAAGGTTACGTGTTCACGTTTTGGTATACTAAAAATGTGCATCTGGAATACTCGCCTTGATCATTCTCGATTCATGTCTATACAATAACTGGTGAGATAATGGCAGCACTTCTGCAAAAACAGCAGTAAACTGGAGATCACGATATTATATGGGACGGTTTAGATTATAACGGAAATAAAGTTGCATGCGGTGTATATTTTATAAATTTAAAACCAGAATTTTATAATATCACCAAAAAAGTAATACTATTAAAATCTATCCTCTTGAATGGAACGCAGTATCCTCTTCAATAAGGTCTTCAATGGTTTTCCATAAAGCATCAACATCTTCGCTCATAATTACGAGATTATGTTTTTCACCATGAAGGTCGATTGCCTCATCTTTTAAGATCTTATCTCTTCGAAAACCAAGAAACTCACATGTTTTTATAACATGGTCTTGGTCTTCGACCACTTGAGCGATCAACTTATTCATTTTCATACTCAGGGCAAGATAATAGATTTCTTTTGCCAACCGAGTTCCTAATCCACGACGACGAAAATCCTTGTCTACTACGATACGGATCTCTCCAATGTCTGGTATTTCCTCGGTTGTAAGCCGATGTAATGTCGCATCCCCAATAATTCGCTCATCTATTTCGGCCAATATTGGAGTGACGTGTTCGTAATTCAATTTCTCAGCCCATGACCTTATGACATTAGGGTCTGTTACATCGTTCTTTAAAAACAATCGATCCTTTTCAGGAAGTCTCAAGAAAAATGTATGTAATTTTTTTTCATCTTCCTTAACCATTGGACGCAGAATTATTTTCTCACCGGTTTTTAAGAATATTTCTTTTGGATAATCTTTCAACATATATAGCTACCTCAGTATAGTACACCTTTTTATTAAAACTTGATTATTAGTATTGAGTCGGTATAGATAAATACCATTGGGCAAATTTCGCGCATTAAAATTTACTCTAAATTCACCTGCTTCTAGTTCATTGTCGACGAGCGTAGCGACATCCTGACCGATAATATTATAGACTTTCAAGGTTACGTGTTCACGTTTTGGTATACTAAAGCGGATTTCAGTTGTCTGGCTAAAGGGATTAGGTTTATTCTGAGCGAGTATTAGTTCTGCAGGAACCTCGATAAAGCTTTTATCTTCTATTATCCCTGTACCACCGATTGTGGTGTGCATAATAGTCCCTAGATTACCCACAGCCCAACCTGTATCAGCATCAGTAAAATGAATACTCATGAACGAGGTAGGTACACCTGTGTATTGAGTACTCCAGGTACCTCCTCGATCAGTTGTATGGAGTACGATACCATTATCATTATCACCGCCTGATATCCAGCCGTTATTAGCGTCCGCAAAAAATACCCTACCAAATCCATACATAGTATCAGCGCTCTCGGCTGTCCAGGTATCTCCTCCATTAGTAGTATATATCACAGTACCCCTAATGCCTACTGCCCAGGCATTATTGGTATCCAGAAGATGAACGCTCCATAAGTGCCGTACTGTACCAGAAGGCTTTTGAATCCAGTTGCTACCCCCATTTGTCGTCCAGAATATAGTACCGTGTTCTCCTACAGCACAACCAGTATTTTCATCTGTGAAATGTATATCATGGAGGGGAAAAGAATCATACTGATAAAATTGAATGGACCAGTTGTATCCACCATCGACTGTATGGTGTATCGTGCGTATCGGGTGTATATTAAAATTTTCTTCCCTGCCGCCTGCGATCCAGCCAATACTGTCATTTATAAAAAAGACACTCCAGAGGCTATAGGCGCTTGCAGCAGGTATCGTAGCCCAAGTGGTCCCACCGTTTGTGGTGTGACGGATCCGACCGCTGCCTCCAACCGTTGCACCAACTGCATGACCAGTACTGTCATCTGTAAAAAATACACTGTAATAATTGACCGAAGGAGGTGGATTTTGGTCTATCCAGTTAGCTCCACCATCAGTAGTATGTAATATCGTATTCGTTATGCCGACAACCCATCCCCGGTTTGGATTTGTAAAGTATGTGTCCATAAGGAATGAATTTGTGCCAGATGTTTGTGCATACCATGCCTGACCATATAACAAAGCTGATGTTATGCAGAACATTAATACGATATATCTTTTTCTAATCATGACCAACCCCTTCTCTTGAATTATATTTCTCCTTATGTTTTGACATATAAGTGATCTTTTAAATTTAACGCATGGTATTATGGTTTCCAAACCTCCATCCCCTTAAAAAATCACTGTATATTCTATTAAAGTATACTTGTCCTATATGCCATGTCAAGATATAAGGTCTATTGATCGATCATTATCACTGATTTCAACCATATTTACTTGACAAAATATCGACTGTGTCTATAATAGAAAATAGTACAAAAAAAAGGGGGATATGTTATGGATTATCAAAATAAGATCGTTATTATATTGATTTTGCTTTCCTTTGTATTTATCACTAATATTCATGGACAAGTTGAAGAAATACCAGGAGCTGCACAAGAAATGGAAGAAGTAGTCCCTGCTGAGCCGCCTGCTTCTTCACCGCCAAAGAAATCAGCTGATGCATATACATCAGCGACCCAAGAAATCGATAAGGCAGCTTTACTATACCAAGAACTCACGGCAAATGGTCATGTTATCCTTGAAGGCATCTATTTTGATAAAGGAAAAGCCGGATTAGAAATGGAATCAGATTCTTGTATAATGGCGATTGCGGAAATGTTGACTGATCATCCAAAAATGAAAATATTTATTGTCAGTCATACTGATAATAAGGGCCATATGATCAACCAGATGAGGCTTTCCCAGCAGCGTGCAGCAGCAGTGATGAGTGCTCTTACTGACCAGTACCACATTAATATGGATCGCTTATTCGCGAGCGGCGTAGGACCCATGTGCCCGATCGCTACCAATGAAACAGAACAAGGTCGCGCAAAAAATAACCGTATAGAACTTGTTGTTCAATAAAAATTACCGCCTCAGAAATTTAATCCCGGTATAATTGTTTTAGATACCAGCTGCTATCGCAGTTGCTTCACTTTTAAACTGCGGTAATGTAAAACCCAATAAAGCACCTATTAAAAGCAAAATTCCAATTACATTAAAAATAGTACTCAATGAGAGAATGTCGACGAGAAAACCGCTCAATGCCATAGATACGGGCTGTGCTATTTGCGCTATCGTAAAAACAAAGCTCGAAACAACCCCTATTTTAGCAGCTGGAACCTTTTCTTGGAATAGGGTAGTAATCGGTAAATTGGACAGTGTCATGCCGGTACCTAGAAAGAAAACAGCGAGCAGTATAATAGTCGACACCTGACCAATACCCATAACCAGTACGGCTACTGCAGATACAATCAAGCCAACGAGTATCATGGGTACTCTGCGTAAAAACTTCTCTAAAAATCCCACGAAAAAACTTGCTGCTATTAGCCCGATCGATAAAAAACTCATTAATAAACCATAGCCCGATGCTTGCATGCCATGTTTTAACGATAGTAAAGGGAGGAGAGGGATGATCGGACCAGCAAGAAAGTTGATACATGCTGCATAGACAGCCAATGTCAAGAGAAACGAAGATGCCAATAATATTTTATAACCGCTCTTTATATCGTTTATCAATGATTTGATTCTAATCCTCGCGCTTTTTTGATCAGAATGAGATATTATGATAAAAAGGATACAAAATGAAGAGAAAAAAAATGTCAGCGCATCGATCAAAAAACCATTTTCAACACCAATAAGGCTTATCATTATACCACCGAGACCAGGAGATATTATCTGCATCAATCTCCTTGCTCCGTTAATAATGCCATTTGTTTTTAGAAGTAATTCTTTTGACACTAACTGGGGGATTATTGTGAATTCTGTACGGTGGAAAAACGGTGAACACATAGAAAAAGCAAATGTAATTATGTATAAATGCATAATGGTAGCAATTCCAAATCGAACCATCAGGAATAGAAGCATAACTATTGCGCCTCGCAGAATATCAACGACTATGAGGATTCTTTTTTTGTTGAACTTATCTGCTATTGGCCCGGCGATAAAGCCGAATACAACCTCATTAAATGTATAAACACTGAATATACCTCCGAGGACCAGACCTTTACCGCCGGACAATTGTAAAGCCAACCACATAAATGCTACTAGATAAAATCCATCACCAAGTGCTGAAATGGTTTGAGCGATTAAATAAATCATAAAGGATCTATTTTTCCAGAGATTTTTATTCATAAGGACCTGGCATATATAGAATTCCTTCTTTCCAAAAATACTCTACGAAGTTATTGACGGAGCCTTGTATCTCTTTAGCAGGTAACATTGCGAATTCATTCATCATGACTCTTTCTATTTCCATGATCGACCTTTTAGAATCTATTTTTAACCATATCGATCTGGTTAAATGATCAAACTGATATACCTTGTCGCTTGAGTAATCGCCGCTTTGCAGAGACAAATGAAGGATATCATTATCGAGTTCCCAGGCTATGGCTTTTTTTATTGCAGGGACTGCATCATGAGAAAAATCCGGGCTAATGGCAGCTAGCTTCTGCTGTGCTAACTGACATCTATGGATAGCATCAGGTTCGGACAGAACAATCAATGGACACCCTTTGCATATCTCCACATCCGGGCAGTCTGTGCAACCGCTGTAATCGTTTTTTGATATCGTGTGTGCGTAAGAGATAAAGGGTTCAAATGAATTAAAGGCATGTTCTACTGGTTCATTGAGGATATCCCAATAACAAAGGTATTTATTCAACGTGGTTATTTCGTTTGCCATAGATGGCAACATATAACACGGCAGGGCTTGACCATGAGGGTCGATATATAAAGTCGTTCCTGCTGAACAAAGGGTATGTATAACAGGTAATTCAATATCGTATTTCACATTAAGAAGTTTTGTTTCCATGGGAAATGTACCGAGAAATAATCCAAACTGTGGTTTTATTTTCTTGTATTCTTTACATATTTCACACCAGCATGAAAGAATTTCATCAGCGGATAAATGCAATGCACATTTTACCTCGGTAGCTGAACCACAGAAACTTACGGGATTAATGCTTAGGAAATGTATGCCCAAAATATTACATAAGGATATCATTTTTGGTAATTCTTTTGCATTGATTTTCTGAAGCGTACAGCTTATTCCGATTTTTGTTGATATATTATTCTTTCTTATATAATTCATACACATTAGAATATTGCCTATAGTCTTATGAAAATTGCCTTTTCCTCTCACTTTATCGTGTGTCGAATCAGAAACCCCATCAAGGCTGAAAACAAGCATGTTCAAACCAGATTGAAGCAGGGAACTGAATCCTTTGCGGGCTAATACAGTGCCGTTTGTCGTAACATTCACTCTAATATCACCCGCACAACATTTTTTAATGATAGCAGGTAGATCTTCGCGCAGTGTCGGTTCACGTCCGGAAAAGTTGATCTCTTCTAAGCCTAATGGCCGCAACTTCTCGATAATATGTAATACCTGAGAATAACTAAGATCTGCCCCAGGATTATCAACTGTATAACAATGAAGACACTTAAGATTACATTTATTTGTGATATCCCACCTTACGCTTTTAACCTTATACTTCATCATCACTACTCCTGTACTTAAAAAACAATATATCTGACGATATATAACAAAGGCGCCTTTGTTAGTTTATTTTTCACACCATTATTACAGATTACCATTGCAGCAGATCACAAGACCTGCAACACCAAGATTCTTATGGACTGAACGTTCTGATATCTTCCTAATCATTATAAATCACCTCCTTTTATATATTCATAATTATCATTTAGCAATTTTTATGCCAGAATAATATCTTTAAATTTCATAAGAAAATTTGATATTTGTGACATTTATGTCACTTGAGTAGTGCATATGCAAACAAAGCTATTGTTTTATATGCATTTGTTGATATGACAGATTTGTCAGTCGTTTTGTCAAAAATGGCACAGAATTCTGTTGATTTTTAATATTTTCAGTCCTTTTTCTGTAACGTTTTTGTCACAGCTCAATATTGACTTCTTTGCTGTATGCGGTAAAATAGAGTAGTATATGGAGGAATCGAATATGAAAAAAGTGGTAATGTATTGTGTTCTGTTTTATGCGATTTTAATGACCGTTGTCTGCGGCAAAAAATATATCAAAGAAACACCTGATCGATTTATGGTATCCAAAAATGGCAAGTATGGTTATATTAATAATATGGGATTGCTCGTGATCCAACCACGTTTTGATGATGCCATGCCGTTCACTGAAGGATTAGCTTGTGTTAGAATAAGTACAAAGTGGGGATATATCGACGAGAGTGGCGAGTTTGTTCTTGACCCAGTCTATGAAGTTGCCGAGCCCTTTTCTGAAGGCCTTGCACAAGCGGAAATAGAAAATCGCCAGGTTTATATCGATAAAACAGGAAAGATAGTTTTTGATCATGAATTCGATTTTGCAGGATCTTTTAGCGAAGGTTTAGCACCTGTAGCAAAAAACGGCAAAGTTGGTTTTATAAATAAACAAGGACTAATCGCAATTGAATTACAATTTGATGATCTCGAAGATTTTTCCGAAGGAATGGCCTCAGTGAGTACTGGTGGTTCACTAATCTACGGGCGCACAACCGGCGGGAAATGGGGATATATTGATAAAGCGAGTAAATATCTAATTGAACCGCAGTTTGCCTTTGCCTGGAGTTTTTCTGAAGGATTAGCAGCCGTCAATACTGGTGGAAAGATCATTTTCGGTATCCCCCAGGGAGGTTCGTGGGGGTATATAAATAAGAAAGGCGACTATGATATAACACCTCAGTATGACGATGCTGGACCGTTTTCTGAGGGTTTGGCCAATGTGCAAAAAGATGAAAAATGGGGTTATATCGATAAAAAGGGTAATTTCGTGATCCGACCTCAATTCGACGCTGCCAATCCATTTTCTGAAGGGTTAGCATGCGTTGAAATCGAAGGCAAACAGGGATATATCGATAATACTGGTAAGTTCATCATTGAATTGCGTTTTGATATTGGCCATGATTTTGTTGATGGTTTAGCCCGGGTTATGACCGATGATGGTTGGGCATATATTGATAAAACGGGCAATTTTGTGTGGACACCATCGATTACAGAATAATATCTACTGCTTGCTGTTTTAACTAATGTTTAATAAAATATCCTCGATTATCTTATCGAATCTTCCAGTATCTACAGATTTCTTAACGGCATCAATTTGTGGTGGTGCTAATAGCTTTGTTAATCTAACCAGCATCTGTTCTGCTTCTTCTTTTGCTTCACGTGAACCAGCTGGATGATGCAGTATTGCTAATACGCATTTTAATGCGATTTCATTTTTTTCTTCCTTTAAAAGAAGTTCTGCAACACTAACAAGGACTGATAGCAGAGTGGGAATTGCTTTTATTTGTATCAATATTTTGAGCGCGTCGCGATATTGTTTCTTTGCATCGTCACTATTTCCTAAAATATATAAGACTCTCCCCAGATTATCTAGTGTATTTGCCAGGGCGCGCTGATCCCCGATATCCTTCTTCATCACGATACTTTCTTCATAAAGACGTTTTGCTCCAGTAAAATCACCCAATTTTTCTGCAGTAATCCCGAGATTATTCAGACATGAACCGATCCCGGGGCGGTCACCAATATCCCGGCGAATTTCAAGACTTCTTTCGTATAACCTCTTTGCTTCAACATGATCACCAAGGCTATGGACGACATTCCCGAGATTATTCATTGATGACGCCAGACCATATTGATCATCAATGTCCTCCCGTAATTTCAGGGCTTGTTCATGCAATCGGCGTGCTTCTTCATAATCACCAACTGAAAAGGCGACAACACCAAGATTATTAAGCGATACGGCTATTGCTTTTTTATTGGCAAGTTTTCTTCTGATTTCAAGGGCGCTTTGATGGATTTGTTTAGCGCGCGCGAATTTTCCAAATCTATACGCAATAACACCAAGTTCATTCAAGGTATAGGCAATATCTTTTTCCACACCAAGTTCTTTAAAAATATTATGACTTTCTTCAAGGAGTTCCCGCGCTTTTTCATATTGCGAAAGGCGGCGGCAGAAACCACCCCACCGGGAAATCACCTCACCATAGAATTTTTTTATTTGATTATCAGAAAGGTCTTGTTTGTATTTGATCCTGAGCATGTCTGCGGTCATTCTGCAAACTTGCTCACCCTCTAATAGCCAACCACGCATTTCATAGAAATAGTAAATACTCCTGAGCAATTTCTGTAATTCATCAAGTTTTGTATTCTCTAATGCCCATTGCCATGCACTTCTGAGGTTTTCGATTTCCCGGCCTATTTCATCCAGGAATTTTTGCACATGTTTTTCCCGCAATTCCTGTGAACGTCGCTCTATAAAATTCGCATAATAGCAACAGTGTATGTCGCTAACCTGTCTTTTAAGATCGGGCTTTTTTTCAAGTCTCTCAGCAGCATATTTACGAAGGATCTGTAGCATTTCGTATCTGCCTTGAGGCGTACGGCGCACAAGTGATTTATCGGTGAATAAAGATAGATCCGTAATTGAAGCATGAGCGATTTTTTCTGCAGCTTCTTTTTGAAAGCCATCGCAAAATACGGACAAGGTCCCATATATCTTCTGCTCTTTTATCGACAGAAGATTCCATGAATAATCAAACACGGCGCGTATACTCCGGTGCCTCGACGGAACATCCTGTAATGTTGAGGTTAGGAAATCTATACCTTTATCGATCTCCTGTACTATTTCACGGTTTGAGAGTGAGCGTACCCAAGACGCTGCTAATTCGATACCCAAAGGTATACCCTCTACTAAATTACATATCTCAATGACATACTGGTAATCTTCTTTTGTCAAAACAAAATCCGGCTTGATTCTCTTCGCACTTTCAACAAATAGTTGAATTGCACTATAGGTTTCTATTTCATCTGATCCTACCTCGGTCGGGATATCCAATCCCAATATTTCCATTAGCCATTCACCTTTTAGACGCAGCCGTTCCCGTGAAGTAACCAAAAATTTTATTTTCGGGGCATTCTCAAATATCTCAACGAGTAATTCTGCTTCATTTATAAGATGTTCAAAATTATCCATAATGATGAGCATTTCTTTTCTGCGCAAATAATTGAGAAGCTGAACCTTCGGGTCCTCCCGACTATAAAAAGAGAATTTAAGAGAATCTGCAATAGTAAATACCAAAAATTGTATAGAACCTATTGTCATCGCATCGAGAGGCACAAAATACACACCGTCCTTGAATTTTTCAATTTTTTCAGCTGCTACCTGAAGAGCTAATCTGGTTTTCCCAATACCTCCCGGTCCAACTAAATTGATCAATCGGCAACGGGGGTTATCGATCATTTTTTTTAGTTTATCTCTCTCCTTTTCTCGACCTACAAAGGCGGTTGCCTGAGATGGCAAACTGTGTGGATGTGCTGATAATGAATGTATCGGAGGGAATTCCTGCGGGATCATATCAGCATATCGTAAACCATATATTTGTTGCGGATCGCCCAGATCATGGAGTAAGTGAACTCCATGATCTTTAAGCACTGTACCTGAAGGCAGACTACATGAATCCTTAACTTCAGGAGAAAGTAATATTTGACCACCCCATGCCGCAGCCATGATCCGCGCCGTACGATTTACCGCTGATCCGAAATAATCATTACCTCTTCTTTCTGCTTCACCAGCGTGCAGTCCGATGCGTATGCGTAATTCATCGATATTCCCCCAGTCTTCACGGGCAAAACGTTTTTGGATCTCAACCGCGCAGTGAAGTGGTGCCCCTTCCTCAAAAACTGCAAAAATACCATCACCAGTGTGTTTTACGACTTTCCCGTCATGATCTTCAATGACTTCTTTAAGGATCGCGTCGTGTCGGGCAAGAACATCACCCATCTCAGTACGGTGTTTTTCCCATTTTTCCGTTGATTTCTCAATATCAGTAAGAAGAAATACGACCATAGTTTATTTTATATATTATTTAAAATTGTTCAATAGTGAAGAAGAACGAGTTATTTTTGGAGATACCGGTAGATCGTGCGTGGACTTATCCCCAGTTCTTGTGCAGTAATATTTACATTGTTATTGTTTATCTGAAGACGCTCCTTGATTACTGACAAGGCACAATCCGACAGTCGCTCTTTGAGTGTTACGGTTTCTGTATTTTCAGGCATTTCAAGGTCTTCTTTTCCTATAAAATCATGAGTGCATGTCAAAAAGGCATTCTTTAGAATACCCTGAAGTTCCCTTACATTCCCTGGATAGTTGTATTCAATGAGCTTTGATATTGTATCCTTATTCAAACCAGTAACGAAGCGTTTATATTCACTGCGGATCCGTTGCACAAAATAATCAACAAGATCTGGTATATCCTCTTTCCGCTCGCGTAAAGGTGGGATTTTGATAACAGGAGAGCTAATTCGGTAATAGAGATCCTCGCGGAATTTTCTCTGGAAAACCAATTTTTCAAGATTACGATTTGTCGCGAAAATGAATCGTACATCAATACTCTTTGCTTTATTAGCGCCAAGTGGTGTTACACACTTATCTTCAATCACGCGGAGAAGTTTAGATTGCATATTTGGTGGCAGCTCTCCGATTTCATCGAGAAACAATGTACCGCCAGAGGCATATTCAATCCTTCCTATTCGATCAGACCGGGCATCTGTGAAAGCTCCTCTTTTATAGCCGAATAATTCCGATTCAAAAAGGGTTTCCGGGATCGCTGCACAGTTAGCAACAGCAAAACGGGATCCCGCTCTTGAACTCGAATTATGGATAGCCGATGCGAAAAGTTCCTTTCCTGTACCGCTTTCACCAATAATAAGGATATTAACGTTTTGAACTGCCAGATCACGAGCTCTTCTTTTGATGGGATCCAGTCCGATGATGTCATTGAAATTATAAGGCGCTAATGTGGTCTTGATCTTTTCTTCCTTTCTCAATTCATCCTCGATCGGCTCGAATAAAAAAAGATATTTGTTGTTGTAAATCTTACGGGTTACTAAAAATGTATGACGCTTATGTTTTGAAAAAACTATCTCATTTGATACACGAATAGCAGAAAATATATTGGTACTAAAATGATCTACAATATTCGTCTTCCTCTTTATTCCAAGGATATGGCGTGCCCGGGTGTTTGCATACCACACTTCACCACTCTTTTCAGCAAGCACGATCCCCGTGTTCAGTAAATTGCATACAGAAACTACCAGATCGCCTTGTCGAGACCCCTGGTACTCCCGAGCGATAAGTTGCGCCAGTGTTTGAACGAGTGCAAAAGTGTGGGGATGGCCTACACGGCGTGGATGAATTATGATTATCGCGCCAAGAGCACATCCATTAACAATGATTGGCGCCGCAAAACAAGAGCCTTGCTGGAGTAGTTTAAAGTAGTATTCGCTGCCCGCAAGAAAAAACGGCTGCGCTGTTTTCATGCAGAGGGTTGCAGCATTGGTACCTGCATGTTCCTCGCGCAGTGAAGTTCCTTCGGTCAAGCCGCGTTTCTCTCGATCAAGAATAGTATCTTCTGGACCATTTAACTTAATAATACAGCAATCTTCATCAACGAGCGCCAGGATCGATCCACATTCCTGGAAGGTCTCAGTCATGAGTGCCATATAAGGAGAAGCTGCAGTAATAAGATGTTGATACTTATCTTGTTTTTTCGTCAATTCCTTTAAGGAAACGATTTTATGCAATTGAGTTTGATCTGGCTCTAAACCAAGAGCACGGCACTTCTGTTTTGAATTTCTGATCAACTCTTTTCTATCTACCATTTTCTCCTGATCCCTGTAAATACACAAAAGGTATAACCGCTACAATCATAAGCTCATAGCGCTCATACCTTCTCGCCATTATTATAACTATCATTGACTGATTGTCAATGGTTATTAATATGATATCCAGAGGTTTAAGTATGCTAATGGCCCAAAACATCATTTTATCATTTTGTCAATTAACAAAACGATAAAATGATAAGAATCTAATTTTTTAGCAGGTTATATAAATCCTCCAGACGGTTCACGGTCAATGTTGAGTCTAGTTTATAACCGATAAAGACACACCCAGCTGCAGCTCCAGCCTGTTTATCGCTTTCAGTATCACCTATGAACAACGCTTGTTCAGGTAAAACCTTCAATGATCTGCATGCATCCAATAACATATCAGGCGCCGGCTTGGGTCTTTTGACATCATCAGCCGTGATTACAGCCTTGAAGTATCTATCGAGACAATATACCGCGAGAATTTGCTGAGTAATATCCCGGTGCGAGTTAGTAACGCATGCTAGTTCGATATTTAATCGCAGCAAAGTCTTTAAAGTTTTTTGTGCAGATGGGTTTATTTCAAGATCCGACAGATAATTGGCGAAATTTGTTTGAAAGAATGAACGAACTTCTTCGACTGTTCTACCGGGCATGAAGATGCGGACATCATCTTTCGTGCTCTGACCCCAGTGTTCACGAAAAGTCACCTCGCTGATCTGCCTGAAGCCAAAATGCTTCAAGGTATCATTAAAAAGAAGAAACCATACATTGTAAGAATCGATCAAAACTCCATCAAGGTCAAAAAGTACTGCTTTAATTTGCGCTAAACTCGCGTTTTTCTGCATCTTAATTTTTATCCTTAGAGATTAATTCGTATGATCCATCGCCCATATTCTCGATGATCGTTTATTCCATTGTTTCAACGACTTTTACCAATCGCTCAAGATTTGCCAGTGCGGCGGGTACAGCATTGGTCTTTATCCAATAATCACGCGTGCGCCACTTTACCTCATAGCGAATTAGATCAAGATCTCTAAGTGTTTTTAGTACCTGAGAGATCGTTGGTAAACTTACGCCCAAAAGGACCGCGAGTTGCTCAGGAGTCTTTTTATCTTTTTTCAAGAGATGGAGTATTTCATAGGCTGTTGGATTTCCCAAAGCCCGACAGATTCTTGATGCACGATAGTGGATTTCTGGTATTTTTTTCTTAGCCATGTTTTATTATATCTCATTTTATCATTTTGTCAATTGCCAAAATGATAAAATGAGACAAAACCGGGCTCTACCTTGACAATACTTCAGCATACAGTATAATTTATTGGAGGTGATCTATGAAATTCAAACTAACGTCGTGGTTCTGTATATGCACTTTGCTTTCGCTTGGATTTAGCCAACTTAATTATAGTTATGTAAGTTCCTCAAGTTCTTTTGATGCCACTGCCTTTAATAACAGCCATAAGATCGCATCACCGGATTTTGCTTTACCCGGAGATTCGATACATGTTGTCTACCATTCACAAGACTGCATACTGTACACATACACATCTGATTTTGGTCAATCCTGGCAAACGCCTGTTTTGCTCGATATCGGCAATTACCCTGGCATTGACCTTGATCTCTATGGATTTCGACATGTTGTCTGGCAGTCCCTCGATACAGTCACCAGTACTTATGAGATATACTATGATTGTTTAGATGACTATTCACCACCCATCAATGTCAGTGAAACTCCGAGCAATTCAATATTACCGGATATTGTCGTCGATACTCTTTTAACCGCTCATATCGTATGGGTTGAAGATGTCGCTTCTTATAACCAGATTTATTATCGACCATGTCATGCCGGCATGCTCGGAGATACAGTCCGATTGAGTGATTTTGGTACAGCCCAGGCCACAAGTACATTACCATCGATAAGCATTTTCCGACCGAATCATCGCGTCTATGCACTCTGGGATTGTTTTGACCCACAATCCTATTCACCCTATCAAATTCATCAAAAATACTTAGAGAACAGTACATGGTCATCTACTCAAGCATGGGCGAGTTATCTTCCGTTACGCCATTCGTCCCTGGA
Organism: uncultured bacterium; assembly: GCA_964419565.1. Taxonomy (GTDB): domain Bacteria; phylum Hydrothermota; class Tepidihabitantia; order SM23-42; family SM23-42; genus JAUVZL01. Next base: position 22,243 of record CAYQPW010000016.1, on the reverse strand, counting down.
TTTTGACCATGGTATTGATTCTCTAACAGGTGCATGGGAAGACAGTACATCAGGTAATCTTGAAGTATTTTTCCTGGGCGGTAATCCGGGCGGAGGATATGCCACCTCCGGTCTCTCATATTATCCCGTTGTATCAACGGTTGGTTCAATTTGGAGTTATCTTTTTTGGCATGAAGATTCAAGTGGCTTTGAAGATATTTATTATCACCTGTATTATTTTATGACTGGCTGGTCAAATGGAACTGTTAGGTCAGTATTTAATATCGACGAACAAATAAGGTATCCGTCCTGCTGTGGTTCTTTTTTGATCTGGACCCAGGGCGAAAACCCGCCATATGACATATACTTTGCGGATTTTGGTTATCCTATTGGTATCGCTGAGACTGAAGACTCACAAACTCAAAACATCATACAAGTACGGCCAAATCCATTCAAAGACAAAACTACTATTATCTTTGATAAAACGCAATATGCACAGAGTATGGAAATAAACATTTACGATACCATGGGTCGCCTGGTAAGATCTTTATCGGTTCCTCGTTCTAACTGCCTAGTGTCTGGTGCTGTTTCCTGGGATGGTACTGATGATTCTGGCGAGGACTTGCCAGAAGGAGCTTATTTCTGTATGCTAAAAAGAAATAAGGAATGTATATTAACTAAGGTTATTAAATTAGAATAAAATGGTTAAATTATGAACTCGAATTCAGGATTGCCCTTTAATGTCGCAGATACTCCGCAATATTTGTCTCGGGATAGTTCAAACGAACGCAAGAGATCTTGACGTTTATAATCCCCTTCACATATAAATTTCACAATTATCTTCTCATATTTTTTCGGATGCTCTGAAGCTCTTTGTCCTTGTATAGATATCTCAAATTTATCTATTTTCCCGCCTTTTTTCTTGAGAATATAGACGATATCCATACCCATACATCCGGCTTGTGAAACAAGTAGCAAATCCATAGGTCGAAATCCCTGATCAAAACCTCCAAGATCTTGCTTGGTATCAACGATTATTTTATGGTTGTGTTCATCCTCGGCAATGAATTGTAATCCTTTGTTTAGAGTAAGTTTTATCATTAAACCTCCAAAGATTTATCTTGTGCTCTTTTACAATAAAGAATCCCCTATTCGTTTAGAAGCGAGTCAATAAACACATCGAATGCTGCTTCCAATTCAGGGGCGAATCCAACCTGAGTTTTGCGTGGTTTACCTTTTTTATCGAAAAACATAATTGTGGGGATCGCTTCGACACCATATTCTCTTGTAACATTTTTATTGTCAATTAAGATCGTATATGGAATGTTGTTTTCTTGACGGTAGCTTACTAACCTCGATTTATCTTCACGACTTATACCAAGGACTGTAAAGCCTCTTTCATGGTATTTATTATAAAGAGCACCAAATACCGGGATACTTCTTTCGCATGGAGGACACCAGGTTGCCCAAAAATCAACGAGTACGACCTGTCCTTTGAGTTCTGACAAAGTTACTTCTTCACCATCAAGAGAGGTAAGCGTGAAATCCTTAGTATCTGTCTGGGTTTGAGTTTGATCTTTTGGAGAACAAGCAGACAAAAGCAGTAAAACGACAAATAAACCAGCTAATATGTTCTTAGTCATTTGACCTCCTTACTATTGTTTATAGATGTTTTTCCAGTTTTTTAACAAGGTGTTCTTTTGGCAATGCACCAATAATACGCTCTGCTTCTTTACCTTGTTTAAATATGATCATTGTCGGGATATTCTGAATTCCAAACTCATTCGCGGTCTTTATTTCATTATCAACATTGACTTTGCCGACCTTGATCTTACCATCATAGTCTTTGGCAATCTCTTCCATAACCGGAGCGACCATTGAACAGGGCGCACACCATATCGCCCAGAAATCAACTAAATAAGGAATATCTGATTTATCAACCTCCTGATGGAAATCAGAATCTGTCAGTTCTTTTACCATAATAACCTCCTCAGAATCCCCGTGGGACCTTGATTACAACAATAACATAAAGATGACGGAGAGATCTCAATATCTGTAGATTGCCATATTGAGCATTCTTTCGCCTTTTCATACCATGTATCTTCATTGTTTCACGTGAAACATTATCAAAAAAACTGTTCAAAACCAATCCTTATCATCCGGTTGAATTGTTGATCCGCTGCAAAAGGACCATTATCGAGTAAATCACGCAAAGCAAATTCGAAGAATAGTTCATCATAGAATATGAACTTCAACCCGATATTCATATTACCCTTATTCTGATCAGTATCATCATTGAAATTCGGTGAATAGTCAAAGGTTAAACCTGAGCTTGACCCAAACTGCAGTATAAATCCAGTGAACAAATCAAAGCGATCATTACCTTCAAAGCAGTAATTACCGCCGAGGCTCGGAACAAATTCGATATTATTCAACGCTAGTGTTTTCCCTATTTGACAATATAACCCCTTTGACATCGTATAGTACCTCGTCCCATCATAAGCGCCATAGCCCTGATTATCAAACCCAAAGATCACCTCAGGTGCAGCAAATCCTTGTTCAATCACAACCGCCTTTATCTGAACACCGGGTATTTCATAAAATTCCGGATCACCTGCGCCAATAAGGTTTGATGCGCCATAACTGATGCCAAAGCTGAATCGATCAAAAACACCGACATCGAAAAACCCCAATATCTCACCGCCTGGGCCAAAGCGTAATTGGATGGTGAATTCGCCGTGCTCTGGAACATCAAGAAATGGCTGATCAATATAATACAATCCCAGCAAAGCAAGGATTATTGTCATTCTCCCCCCTCATACATCGAGTATTGATAAATAAACTCCTTTTTTCATACCTTACCGTAGATCCTTAACCCTGTATCGCCAACAATACCTTTGATTTTGTTAAGGACATCGGGATCTGGATTGATCTTCATGGTCCGAGACCTGAACTTTCGACACTCCTCAGTGCCGTTTAGTTTAAACCAGACTTCACATTCACCCTTATTATTATCGATTATGCTGCGTAATTGCTTTAAATCTTCGTTCGCCATCTCAGAAGTATCAAAATTAATGAATATTTTCTTATAATAATCCCTAGCATTTTTCAATAACAAGATATCTCCAGCCCGGATCGACCGTCTGTCTTCCTCACCAGAGATCCTGCCCTTGATTATTAAGGGTGTATCCACTTTTAGAAACTGTGAATATCGATCAAAACTATCTGAAAAAACAAATACATCGATCGACCCATCAAAGTCTTCAAGATTTATTATTGCGTAATTTCGACCCTTTTTATCTTTTTTTATTTTCTTGGAATTGAGTAAACCGCCGATAGTAATATAGTCGCCATTTTTGACATTATTCAAATCGCTGATCGATGTTAACCCTAATGCGGTAAACTCCTCTTTGAAATTTTCCAGTGGATGCTTTGAAAAATAAAAACCAAATGCTTCTTTTTGATAAGAAATATTGTCGATCGATGTGTCTGCAGCATTATTTTCCTCAATTTCTATCTGCTCTTCATTAGAATCGTCAAAAAGACCCGCTTGAGTACTGGTGATGTCTTTACCTTGCTTTAGAAATTTCAATAATTTGTCGACATCTTGATCAAATGCCTGAAATGCGCCTGATTTTATCAAAGATTCCATTGACTTTCGGTTCAACCCCTTGGTCCGAGCCTGAAAATCAAAAAATGATTTGAATGGACCACGTTCTCTTTCCTTTACTATCGATTCAACTATAGGTTTACCGAGATTTTTTAGGGCACCAAGTCCATAACTAATATTATTACCCTGTTTTTGGAAACCATATTCACCTTTATTAATATCTGGACTGAGTATTTCAATACCTATTTTACGTGATTCCCTTATCAATACCCAGAGCCGCTTAGTATCACTGATCTCGCTGTTGAGTGATGAAATCATAAACTCCTGTTTGAAATGACATTTAAGATAAGCAGTCTGGTTTGCCAGTGCTGCATAAGCAGCAGCATGGGATTTGTTAAACCCATAGCCGGCAAAAGGCGCAACTTTGTTGAAAATATTCTCGGCAACATTGGGTGCAAGACCCTTAGCCTGAGCACCGGAGATAAATTTCTCCCTTGTTTCATCCATGAGTTCCGGGATTTTCTTTCCCATGGCCCGACGGAGCGTGTCAGCTTCTGCCATTGTAAAACCAGCAATAGTTGAAGCGATGCGCATCACTTGTTCCTGATATACGATCATACCATAGGTTTCCTTTAATATCGGCTCTAATAATGGATGCATATACTTGATCTTTTTGGGGTTATTCTTATTCTCGATCATCTTTTGAATATTGCCCATTGGTCCTGGCCTATAAAGAGCGATAACCGCTATTAAATCCTCAAAGTTCTCCGGCTTGAAGCTCTTTAGGATCTCCTGCATACCTTGACTCTCAAGCTGAAATACACCAACAGTCTCACCTTGTTTTAACATATCATATGTATCCTTGTCATAAATCGGGATATCACCGACTTGCCGATCGATCAATCTGAGTGTATCATCAATTACAGTAAGGGTACGAAGACCGAGGATATCCATTTTAAGGATACCGATATCTTCAAGTGAATTCTTTGCATATTGTGTAGAAACTTCCTTTTTTTCAGGACTTTTATACAAGGGGACGTACTCAACAAGCTCTTTTGGCGTAATTACGACCCCAGCTGCGTGCGTAGCTGGATGCCGGGCCAGTCCTTCAAGCTTTTTTGCGATATCTATGAGTTCATTGTATTCATCTTTTGACTGAATGAGCGTTTTCAGTTCTTTAACTTCGCTCATCGCTTCATCTATACTTTTATGAAAAGGTATGAGTTTTGCGATACGGTCGATCTCTCCATAAGGGATACCCATGACCCGAGCAACATCACGCAGCACGGCCCTCGCCTGCATGGTTCCAAATGTGATGACCTGCGTCACGTTCTTTTCACCATACCTCGAGCGTATGAAATTGATCACCTCATCCCGTCTTGTATCGCCAAAATCAGAATCCACGTCAGGTAAACTAAGCCGGTCAGGATTGAGAAATCTTTCAAAAATCAAATTATATTTTAATGGATCGACATCCGTAATGCCGAGTGAATACAATGCCAGACTGCCGACTGCAGAACCACGTCCTGGGCCCACAGGGATACCCTTTTCTCGTGCAAACTGAATTATTTCACGCACTATCAGGAAGTATCCGGACAAACCCATCTTTTTAATAATGTTCAATTCATAACTCAAACGTTCTTCAATCCCCGGGGTTATCCGGTCGAATCGATGTTTTACGCCTTCAAATGTTAGAAATTTTAAATAGTCAAAATCCGTTTCAAAATTCTGAGGTCTGGGAAAATTCGGTAATTTCACATCTTTACCTGAAGTATCGATCAACAGATTGCATCTTTCGCCGATGAGCTGGGTATTGGTAATCGCTTCGGGTAGATCATCGAAAAGCTTGGCCATTTCTTTTGGCGTACGAAAATATGCGTGATGTGTTTCAAAACGCAGTCTTTCACGGTCAGACAAGGTCTTTTTTGTCCCGATACATAAGAGTATATCATGCGCCTTATAGTCCTCTGGATAGAAATAGTGGCAGTCATTCGTTGCGACCAGAGGCGCGTCGAGTTCATTCGCGAGTTTTATCAATTCGGTGTGTACCCTTTCTTCTCTTTTCAAACCTAATCGCATTATCTCAATATAAAAATTATCTTTACCGAAAATGTCCTGGTATTGCTGGAGAGCTGCCCTTGCGCCTGGGATATCACCCATACCGATCTTATACGGCACTTCGCCTTTAAGGCACCCAGACATCCCGATCAGGCCCTTATGATGACTCGCTAGGATATCCTTGTCTATTCTGGGTTTATAGTAGAAGCCTTCAAGATATGCTGATGAGGATAACTTTATAAGATTTCTATAACCGGTCTCATCTTCACATAAAAGAGTTAGATGATAAGAAGATTCTGGTATCCGGATATTCTTGGAGTGATCAGTTCGCGACCTCGGTGCGATATAGGTTTCAATACCGATAATCGGTTTAACTCCCCTGCGGTGCGCACTCTTATAGAACTTGATAGCGCCAAACATATTGCCGTGATCCGTGATAGCCAGTGCCGGCATTTTGTATTTCGCGGCAAGCTCGGTCAGACGATCGATCCTCATCGCTCCATCGAGCAATGAATATTCAGTATGATTATGAAGATGAACAAATGACATATTTTCAGCAAACGCTTGTCAGACAACGCTTTGCGCGTATCGACAAATAATTTCGATTCATTTTAACAGACACCCGCTAACCTAAAGGCAGGTGCAAAGGGTTAGCACAATATATCTCCTTGCATCGAGGGCACAGCACAAAGTCAAATTCCTTATACACCTCTTCCTCAATTAGAGCTTCAGGATATGATCTGATTTTTTCGAATTCTTCGTTAAGGTTCATTTTTGTCTTTTTGATATTTATGACTCCATCAAAATCAGCAAAGATCTTAATGGTCAGCCGATAGAATAAATCACCTGGTTCAATAATTTTTTCACACCGATTGCATCTTTGTGATGACATATGCCCGATCTTTGCTGATAGCTTTTATGACAGTGCCTTCAGCACGAACCTACATACTTCTTTTAGTGTTTCAAAAACGCCAATCCCTTGAGTTGCAACAGCTTCAAAATTGGGATACTTATTATCGGGGTTGAGTACCTTTTGCAACTCCTCAACTGATGTTATATTAGGTAAATCTCTCTTATTGTACTGGATAATCAAAGGGATCCTTTCTAAAGAGAGATTATAAGTTGTAAGGTTGTCCTGCATGTTATCAAAGGATTCAATATTCTCATCATAACGCTCGATCTGAGAATCTGCAACAAATATAATACCGTCAACGCCTTTAAGAATGAGCTTGCGCGATGCGTTGTAAAACACTTGACCCGGGACCGTATAAAGATGGAACCTTGTCTTAAAACCGCGAATCGTACCAAGATCAACCGGTAAAAAATCGAAAAACAGTGTCCGGTCAAGTTCGGTCGCCAGACTGATCAGTTTTCCCTTAACTGACGGATTTAGCTTTGTGTAGATATACTTGATATTCGTAGTCTTGCCGCCAAGTCCCGGACCATAATAGACTATCTTAGCATTTATTTCTCTTGACGCATAGTTAATGAGTGCCATAGCAAATCAGGGTTCAAGTCTCATGTTCTAAATCCCGAATGATCTCCTCTTCATTCAATACTATTTGATATTCGTGTTAATTAAAATCCGAAAAGCTTATCCAGTTCTTCTTCTGCGGCTTTGGTGAAGTCAGTATCGATACCTTCAGAAGGTCCACCTTCCCTCTCGAGTTTACTGAAGATTTCACTGAAGATTTTTTCAAGCTCGGCAGCAGTATTCTTCGTTTTCACTCTCACCAAACCAAGCGTCGTCCGTTGGTCAAAGATAACCGCAAGGATAACACGGTCCGCAATAAGGCATACATATAAATTCTCTTTTTCACCCTGGTGGAAAAGTGTTGAGAATTCCTTCTCGCCAATCAGTGAAGCCAATTGGCTGGTTGCAGCAAAGTCTGCTGCAGAAAGCGTTGCGAATGAGGAGGTATCAAGGCTTGTTGTGTCACCACAAGAAGTGATGAGCTGGCCAGCCTTGTCAATAAGAAGGATAGTACGGGCATTAGTACCCTGCAAGAGACGGTTCAGGGTATCATTAATCGCCCAAAAATCCTCCTCAAAAATATTAATCCCATCGCGCATTCTAACATTATAGATATTATTAAAAAAAAGTCAAGAGTGAGGCACTAATTCTTCAAAGCAAACTTGACTCCAAGTTTATTATAGGTATAATGTTATTATGATAAGATATAAAAAGATCGAACATAATATCTATCCATTACTTGAGCTGCTAAAGAAAAGTCTATCACTTGATAAGGAAGTTGTATTTGCATATGTTTTCGGCTCCTATGGTTTGGAAAAAACAGGCCCTCTAAGCGATGTTGATATTGCGTTGTATCTTGTAAGTGCAGAAAGAATTTGGAAGAAAAAGATGGAACTAATTGGAGATATTACATCTATCCTTAAAACTGATGAAGTAGATCTTATAATCCTTAATGAAGCTTCACTTTCTCTATGCTACCAGGTTCTAAAAACTGGTAAGTTACTATTCTCCAAGAATGAGTTATTACGCATTAGTTTCATCAGCAATGTACATGATATGTATTGTGACACCGAACCTTTAAGACAGTCTGCTCAAGAGAATTTACTTGCGAGAATTCGGGAGGAAAAAATTGGTCTTAGATAACGCAATATTGAAGAGAATCGAGCGAATTGATGAAACATTGAAACGCCTTATACAGATTAAAGAATTATCTCTGGATGATTTCTTGAACGACTGGAAATCACAGGATGCAGCACTTCATAATCTGCAAATTGCGATCGAGGGCTGCCTGGATATCGGGAATCATCTCTTGAGTTCAATTGGTAGCAAAGCACCTGAATCATATGTTCAAATAGTGGAAATTCTTGTCTCTGAGAAAATTCTGCCGTCTGATTTTGCAGAAACGGCAAAGAATATGGCTAAATTCAGGAATCTCATTGTACACGAGTATCTTCATATTGATATAGAAAAGGTATACTCATTTCTTTCAAATATAGAAGATATACGGAAATTTATCAAATATTTGGTTATCCCCATCGAGAAGAAATAGATTCTTTTTATATACAAAATACATTTATCTCATGCCTTAAGAAGTTGATTGCTCTGCAAATATCAAGCAAAAAGAACTGCGAATGAGGAAGTATCGAGGCTTGTCGTATCACCACAAGATGTGATGAGCTGGCCAGCCTTATCAATAAGAAGGATAGTACGGGCATTAGTACCCTGCAAAAGACGGTTCAGGGTATCATTAATTGCCCAAAAATCCTCTTCAAAAATATTAATCCCATTTCGGATTCTAACATTACAGATATTATTCTTTAGATGTCAATAGTTCTAAACTATTAATCTTGACATTTTCTTTGAACATGATTAGTATTTACATATGTGTAGAATAAAGGGGGTATTATGGGCAACGTAATAAAAGGCATTTTTATTCTCTCCACGATTTGTTATGCTGAAAATTATCAAATTCAATGGATAGAAACCATCCATAATGGTTGGGGTGATGTTGCTTATGATGTAGATGTTGATAATTCAAATAACATTATCGTAACAGGAGTTTCAGTAATAAACAGCACCCAGGATGTTTTCACTGTTAAGTATGATCCTACGGGCATGATTTTGTGGACAGATACATTTGATTATGATATTTCCTCTGAGGATGCTCGCAGTGTAGTAATCGATCGCAATGATTGTGTAATAATAACCGGTCACACATGGTTTAATGGCTGCAAGTATTTAACGATCAAACTAGATCCATCCGGTGCAATGTTATGGAATGATACACTCAATACAGGTAATTATGAATTAGCACAGGGTGTTGCTGTAGATAGTTCAAATAATATAATCATTACTGGTATCTCCTATATGTTTCCAGGAACACCGGCTTGTGTCACCGTAAAATACAACCCTAATGGAACCATGCTTTGGGCTGATACTGTAAATTATGGCGAGGTCCACAGTGGTAACAGTGTTGCAGTGGATAATCAAAATAATCTCATTGTTGCAAGTGATTGTAATTTTACTCCACAACAGTATTCTGATATTGTAATAGTAAAATATGATTCAATGGGGACACTGGTACGTGTTGATACGCTTGATCATAATGGCGAACGTGACTATGCTTATGATATTACTGTTGATAATAGTAACAATGTTATCGTGGCTGGAATTCTTGCACCAGAAAACGGATCCCCTAATAATTTTTATATTGTAAAATATAATTCAAATGGCGTAATTCTCTGGGAAGATACCCTTAATACGGGAGCAGCGGATGGCGCTTATAGTGTGGCGGTTGATTCAGTCAACAATATTGTCGTTGCTGGTTATGCCTATACAAATGGTAGTTATGGTGATTACTTGATAGTGAAATATGACTCTCTTGGGACAATACTCTGGCAAGATATTCTTGACATTGGAGGTAATTGGGACTATGCTTATGGTGTAGCTTTTGATAAAGCAGGCGATATTATTGTAACAGGAGAAACTACCATCAATTCCCAAACTGACTACTGTACTGTGAAATATGAATATGTCGGAGGAATAGCTGAAGAGACTAACATTATAACTACTGGCAGTATCAATCCTATTACCTGCATTATCGCTGGTCCCTTAATTCTGCCTAAGGACAATCACTGTAGGGTATTTGATATCTTGGGGAAAGAAGTAACGCCTTCTAAAATAGGTCCTGGTATTTATTTCATTAAGATTGGTAGCTACATTACCCACAAAGTGGTAAAATTAAAGTAATGTTTTAATTTAAAAAAAGAAAAATAACCTTATTCTACTCTTTTTATGGGTTGCCAGATCGGTTTACCTTTATTAAATACTGCATTATAGAGGCCAATTATTTGTGCGCACTGAGTAAGAATGAAGTAGCTTATGGGTGATATGATGGAGGGAGTTGTTTTACCAGACAGCAGTAGAAAAAGACCAGTCACTCCTGGAATATACACTATGAGCTGTACTATTAGTATTAGTAAATAAAAACCTGTGTGTAGGAAAATGTTACTTATAAGCAGTATCACCATTAATGGCAATGTCAGCCAACGCAAGACTTTGTGGAAAAGCATTTGAAATGCAATGGGACTTTTAAAAGGAATTAATAAATTCTTATGGTAAAATAGCGACTGCCAAGCCCTATTTGCAATGCGTTTCTTTCGGCGCCATTCTTCCTGGATCGTCAGGGAAACATCTTCAAGAGCCAATGCTCTTCGTTCAAGAACAATTCTTTTATTGTTCTGAACAGCATTTAATGATATAGTCATATCATCACATACATTAAGGTGTGAGGGAATTTCTGGATACAATTCACGTCTAATAGCATATAAAGGCCCACAAGCACCTACAGTGCTATATATTCTTCCTTCAGATTCTTTCATCAAGATTTCATAGCTCCAATATAAATGTTCATGTTTGCTGATATTATCTTTTTTTACGTTGATCTTCTCGATACCGCTAACAACACCTACAGATGCATCTGCAAAGTGCCTAATCAGGTTTCTTAGTGAATCCTGTGTTACCATTATGTTTGCGTCTGTAAAAATAACAATATCTCCTTTTGCATATTTAATAACACGATTAAGTGTTGCAAGTTTTCCGGCTCTTGTAAATTCATAGAATTTAATGCGCTCATCTAAATGTTTGCTGACCTCAGATTTCGTTTCATCCGTTGAACCATCAGAAGCTATAATGATTTCCATTTTCTCTCTCGGATAGTCCAACATCATACTGTTTCTGATCTTTGCCCCTATAACCTTATCTTCATTGTAAGCTGCAATAATAATCGATATTAATGGTAAGTATTCCTCGTTTGTTGTGTTTTTTTTAAAAAATATACTTAGTAAAAAAATAATAGTTGGGTAGCCGATATAGGTAAAAACCAACAACACCGCCGCTATCCAATATATAATTAGCATAAGATTGGTAATATTATATTGAGTAATAGAAAAATTTCAAGAGCAATACGTTATAGGCTACATTTAGATTGTGCTTGACCGTATTAGCAATATCATTATAATGGGGTTTACATCTATGAAAATATGTCTTCTGGCACCGGCAAATAATCCTCATACGCAAAAACTTGCTTATTCCTTAAAGCATCTTAGACACGAAGTATTTATCTATACATTCCATCCTGATCATCTCGAAGACATCAATGTCTACAAAGCTCATCCTCTATACAGGTTACCAGGAAAAGCAAACTACTTTTTAAGTGCAATACATCTCAGCAATTTCTTAAAAAGGCTTAAACCGGATATATTACATGCCCACTATGTATCTAGCTATGGTGTTATCGGCACTCTAACTGGTTTCCATCCATTCATTATTTCAGTATGGGGCATGGATATATATAACGCACCTAAGAATCTGTTACTTCGTCCGTTAATTCAATATGCCCTGTTCAAAGCTGATTATGTAATGTCTACAAGTAAAACGATGTATAAACAGACCAGAAAATATTTAAAGGATAAGCCGATCGCTGTTACTCCATTCGGTATAGATTTTAAGAAATTCTATCCAAGACCAAAAAAATCCAAAAAGTTTATAATCGGAACAGCACGTATACTTGCTCCTAAGTATGGAATCAAATACCTAATTGAAGCATTCACAGAGTTTGCAGGAAAAATATCTAATACCGAACTTCTTATTGCTGGTCAAGGACCTCAACAAAATGAACTGAAGCAGCTTTGTAAACGAAACAATATTACAGATAAGGTAAAATTTCTGGGTTTTGTGCCACCTGATCAAATGCCTAGATTTCTATGTCAGCTTGATGTTTTTTGCATGCCAAGTATTGAGGAAAGTGAAAGTTTTGGTGTTGCAGCACTTGAAGCTCAGGCTTGTGGTTTACCTGTAATTGCCTCTGATATCGGTGGATTGCCTGAAACTGTACAAGACAATCTCAGTGGCTTTCTGGTTCACCCAAAAAATGCACAAGAGATCAGTAAAAAGCTATATCTGCTTGTAAAAGATACTGCGCTATTAAAACGATTATCTCATGGAGCAATTCAATTTGTTAGAGAGAATTATGATTGGGAAAAGAATATAAAGAGAATTATCGACATATATAATAAATTTTAAAATTATCGTGGAACTTGGTTTAATTGAAGATAATTTTTCTAAATAGCGTTTGGTAATTATCGACCGCTCTATTTATATTGAAATTTTTTACAACAAAGTAGTGACTATTTTTTCCATACTGCTTTAGTTTTTGCCGGTTCGCCATTAATTCAACCAATTTATCAGCTACCTGCTCATGATCGTCTGGATCTACAATTTTTCCATTGTAATCATTTTTCACAACCTCACCAACTGCACCAACAGATGAAGCGAGTACTGGTGTTTCAGCATACATAGCTTCTAAAATTGCTATCGGCAAACCCTCACGTCTTGATGTTAGTGCGAATATATCGAAAAAACTAATCCATGTGAAGATATCTTTTTGAAAACCTGCAAATATAACATTTTCAGCAATTCTCAGTTGCTTTGCTAGATTTTCTAAATTCTGTTTTTCCGGACCCCCACCAATAATAAGAAATTTTACATTTCGATGATTTGCAAGTACACGAGGTGCGGCTCTTAATAATACATCGATTCCCTTATACTCTCTCAATTGAGCAACAGTTCCAATAATGAAATCCTTTGAATCAATTTTAAATCTTTTTTTAATTAATTTTTGTTTCTGCATATTTTTATGGTATTTTTTTAGATCTATCCCACAGTATATTTTTAATACCTTTTTAGGATTGATAAAGTGACTCCTTCTGATTTTGTTTCTTGCATCATCTGAAATACCAATGACGAATTTAGCAACAGTCATACTAAAAAAATCAAATATTAGAAATAACATTTTTTTCCAAAATGAAATAAGGTGATCACTTATTGCTACATGGCGAGTTATGACCAAAGGTATTTTGGTAATAAATGATATTACTGCACCTGCAAAATCATAACGTAATGCATGGCTGTGAATTATATCAATATTTCTTTGTTTTAATAATTGCCCTAGTTTTATAATTGATAATAAACTAAATTTATGTTTAATGGGGTAAAACATGACCTCAACGTTATTTTGTTTAAATTTATCAATCATGGGACTATCAGTTGCATACAATACTGCATGTTGAAACGCTGTTGTGTCCATATTCTTAATGAGGTCGTATAAAAAAACTTCTACTCCGCCAATACTTTTTTTATTATCAGAGCTAACAGGTGCTCCGTATCCTATTAATTGTACAATTTTAAGTTTTTTCATGATTTTTTTTAAAAAGACGATTGGTGAATTTTAACACTATTATAATTAAAAATAAAGGTCCCAAATATGTATATGTAGTATAATAGATAAGCTGGCGAAATTCAGCATGTACACCCTCAAATAATATCATACAAAAGCAAACTGAATATATTATTATAACAAGTATATTCGTACGATTCTGTTTGAAATACGAATATATTGTCTGTGCAACAAAACCCAAAAATGCCATATGTAGAAAAGCACCAATATAACCAAAATTGATATATCCTTCAGCCACCGTGAAAAAGTTATACCCAATACCCCTGTCATACAAACCAGGGTAATATGTCATCATTCGCCATTCAGTTAACGTTTGTAGAGCACCAGGCCATATTTTCGCAGTTCGCGGTATGAGTCGAATAACCGCAATAATATAACTTAAACCATATCTAAGTTGAACTGATTGGTCCGAAAGGATCTCAAGAAGAACTTTGGACGGGGGTAAAAACTCACCACCGACAAAAGGCATGAAATACAAAGGGTTTTGTACTGCGATTTCAAAGGTTTTTGCAATACCCTGGGTAATTCCAATCTGTGCCCATACGCCTCTAGTATGTGCGTAAATATTAAAGAAGCTGAATGCGACAATAGCTCCGATAATTGCCCATTTCAATTTTACTTTCGATATGCCGTAATGGTATATGATAAACCCTACGGTGAAAAGGTAAATAATGTAACGCCGCTGTCCGATCAGCAGTGAAAGAAGCACATATGCTACAAGCAAAGCAATCAATAAGATTATAATCTTATTTTTCCATACTTTTTCTTTAAGGTATGCAAATAATAATATTAGACAGGCAAAGCCGATAATCTCCTGACCACGACCAAAGGCCAACATCTCTCTTTGAATTACATAACGTTCCTCACTATAACCAACCTTAATAAAATTTTTAATTCCTCCGTATCCTGCTATATGAGTGGCAAAGGATAAAGTTCCAAATATCGCTAAAATAATCGCTGCTATTTTAAGATCTCTCTTACTAATATTAAAGACAGGAATTTTACCGGCAAATGCTTTACCAACTGGTAAAAAATACCCGATAATCAAACCTAATAATCCAATGGTACATACTATCATATATTGCATCATAGGAGGATCAGCAATACCTGGAATATCAATATAATGTGTTGAATACTTGGTTCGGATAAGGTAGTTTAATGGTAACATTAAAGAATATAATAAATAAAATACTAAAAGAGGATTGATTAGTTCATAAGGATCAGATTCTTTTTTTGACATATTGCGGATGATGCACCAGACTATCACGACGAAAAAAATTATCAAAAGTATGGATAGTTCGGTACGCGTCATGTTATAATTCAATTTATCGTAAATGAGCGCGAATACAATACTTATAAATGTAATCAGCACCAGTGCTATCGCTTCTAATCTATACTTTTTCATCAATTAATCTCATTACATACATTACCATTAATAATTCCCCAATCAATATAGGTAATGCATAACTCAGCGCTCCACCTATAGCTCCCAATGTGGGTGCTAAAAAATAAGCCAGAATACATGAAACTACAAGTCGACCGATATTTGTGTACGCATCGATCTCTGGCCGCATGAGTGTGTGAACAAGCATTGATATTAACCCTAAAAAAATCATCAATGTTAAAGAAAAGGATGTAATTAAGAATACTGGTAATGCGTTCGCATATTGCTCTCCTAAAAACAAAACTTGAATTGCAGCCAGAACAGTTATGCTTATTAATATTATAATTATATAGTAAGGGAAAACTTTTTTTATTCTTTTAAAGTACCGCTTCATTTCTTTTTCTTTAAAAGCTGTAACATGGGGGAAAAATACTGTTCTGACTGCCATATTAAAAGGGGAAAATGCAAGTGTGAAGACAAATCCAGCTGAGAAGATACCTAATTCAAATTTTGACGTGCGTGTAGAAAGGATAAATTGTATACCACGATAAATAAAACTGTGACAAAGACCGGATAATGCAACCCATTTGCCATATTTAAGAATTCTTAGAATTATATTTGTCATAACAGAAAGTCGTGGTATTCTCTCTTTGAACATACGGATCATTAGGGGTAAAAAACCAATACTAATAATTATTAAAAGAGGTATGGTATATAAGGAAATGAACACTAAGGGAAGATCCACCGACGAAGTAAATATCTTGTATATCGTAATAAAACATATTACACGAAAACCAGCGTATAATATGTTGTAAATTGCTAATTTTGAAAATTTTCTATGAGCTTGCAGGATATTTTTATAATAAGCCCAAAGTCCAAAAACTCCAACACTAGCGGCTGCTGCTACAAAAAGAATTTTATGTAATTCCTGCACTTTTAATATCTGAAGTGATATACTTCCCAATGGCCATGCGATTAGGATCATTAATAAGACAACTGCAAGTTTTAGAATCAATACAGATGCCAATAATTTTTTCTGTTGTTCTTCATCAGTGTCATACAGGTTAAAAAACCTGACGATTGTCAGACTTAGACCAATGTCAGCAACTAAATGAAAAGCTTCCATAAAAGACATAGCAAGTGCAAATATCCCGTAGTTATTCGGACCAAATTTTTTTGCAATAAAGAGGTTTATTAGAAAAGCAACTAGATTATTGGCTATATTTGCACCAATCAAGATAACGATAGCCTTGATTTTAGTATTATGCCACAGGATTTTTATACCTTTTTGTCTGATTTGGGTGAATAGTGAAATTTTCGGGTTGTTGTTGTTGATTTCCATATTCATGACATTGTATCAAAATCCACCAGAAAATCAAGAAGATTCTTTTTTTATGCTTTTATTAAAGATGTTATCGCATAAAAATTATCACGTTATATTATAGATATTAATGGCGTATCAGCGTAGATCCATAACCAATTCTCATCAAATGTCTATTGACAAAATATTGATATTAAATAGAATAGAACATATGAAAATAGATAAAAAAGCAAAATTTGTTGATTATTTGTCAATCATTGTAGAGAAACGTTATTTTATTATTAAAACAGTCGTTTCCGTAACAATTACGGCGATGATTATTAGTCTCTTGATACGCCCGAAATATACTGCTACTGCTAATGTTTTACCTCCAAATATCCAACAAGAGACAATGTTTAGTTTACTTCAAGGAGGGATTGGTAGTAATCTCGGTGGATTATCGTCCTTAGGGGGTATCCTACCTGGTGCATCAACACCATCGGATCTTTTTGCAGCAATTTTAAAAAGCGGTACTATTTCAAGTAAAATCATATATAAGTATGATTTAAAGAATATCTTTGAAGCACGGACCATGGATGATACACATAAGATGTTAAAAAGTATAACAAAAATTGGAGTGACTCCAGAAGGAATTATATCCATTTCTGTGACTTGGCATGACAAATATCTTGCTGCAGATATCGCAAACTCATTTGTTGAAGAATTAGATAAGTTCAATACTGAAACAGCAATGACTGCTGGCAAAAAATATCGAATATTCATTGAACAGAGATTAGCAGACAACGTAGATACTCTCCAACAAGCAGAGGAAAATTTAAGAAGTTTTCAAGAAAGTCATCGCACGATTGCTCTTGAAGAAGAAATAATCAGCGCGATTCAAACTATTGCTGAGTTAAAAAGTCAAATTATTCTACTCGAAGTTCAAAAAGGAAGCATGTCGTCCTCTTCCAACCTAAGCAATCCTTATTTATACAACATCAATAAGGAATTAAGAGAACTAAAAAAACAACTAAAAAAGATTGAATTTGGTGATAAAGATACAACTACAATGGAATTTGGTGCGGGGTTTTCTGTGTCTTTTTCAGAACTTCCAGAAGTAGCACTCGAATATGCTCGATTAGTACGCGATGTAGAGGTCCAATCGGCAATCTTCACACTCCTTACACAACAATATGAACAAGCAAAGATAATGGAGCTGAAGGATACTCCAACAGTGCAATACCTTGACCGCGCTTCACCACCAGAAAGAAAAAGTTCTCCAAAACGAGGCCGTATAGTGATATTTTCGGCTATTGCAGGTCTATTTCTTGCAATAGTTGCATCTTTTATGATGGAATCCTTCGAACAACTTAAAAATCAATCTGTTGAGTATAAAAATTGGATAGAAATATTTAATAAAATAGGAAAAGATCTGCAAAAAATAAAGATCAAAATATCTCTATTCTTTAGAGCTCGGTTTAAAAGCTAGTTTTTGTGTTGAAACACTTAAGGAAATTATCTTTCCTCATAGAATGATATATCTGTTATTCATCATCTGTTCTTTTAATGCAGATAATAATCACCATGGATATATCTACAAAGAAAATTCAGAATACATCTTAAAAAATAAGCATTTAGAAATCCATATTTCAGGAAACAACGAAATAACATTTTTGGCATATCATAATAAATCGTTGTTAACGAATCCCGCTACTATTAATATTAAATTTCAAAATGTCGTCGTCGGAGGTTTTTTTGACGATGTAAGTCAAGAAGATCATTATCCCCAATCTGCAGAACTTTTTTTGCAAAAGGAGTACCCTGATGTTATTATTAAACATCGATATATGATTGACAGCATATGTTTCTTGTGGAAGATAGAAATTTTGAGTAAGAAAAATATCACACAAGAAATAAATGTGGATTTTTCACTACCCATTATTAAATGCATGGATCACATCTTCTATCCTGCCGAAGATATGCCCCGCCAAACTAGAACCATCGACAACGTAGATATCCTGTATAGGCGTGACATATATTGCCCAATAATCACGGGTTATAATATTGTCGACGATTGTGGCATTAGTATCGTTGCTCCTTTTGAGATACACAAACCTGCATTACTGTTTTCCTTGAATAAATCTAATTTAAAAATTTCATATGAACATCTCAGAACATCAACCAATATAAAAACTGAAGCTGCGATATATATAATACCACATGGGGGCGATTGGAGACCAGGACTGAGTTTTCTATTAAGTAGGTATCCTGACTATTTCTATCCTAAGGAGAAAAATATCTTAACTGGTGAAGGTTGGTATGTAACGGGAATGCCGCACAATGACAAAACATTTATTGAAAGCGCTGTAAAACAAGAGGTAAAATGGTTAGAATTCCATAATTATTTTCCATTTTATGGTTTATATATGCCAGAAAGGAATAAATGGGATATAGTCATCAATAAAACTGATGCAGATTTAAATGTGTGGGAACAAAATAAAAATAGATCCACAAGTGGTTTTAACACAATAAGAAGTTTTATTGAGTTATCACATAGATATGGAATTCAGTTTTATCTGTATATGCAAAGTTTTGAGGCGTGGTACCAATATGCTGAGAGATACTTCGCCAATGATATCGCGCGGGATAAAAATGGTAATCCATTACCCGCATGGAAATCAAATAATCTTATGAACCCAGATCCAAGTGGCAATTGGGGTAAACATATAATAAATCAAACTAATAAATTACTCGACCGTTTCCCTGATATTAATGGTATATTTTATGACCGCATGGACTATCATGATTATGATTTTATCCATGATGATGGAATAACCACAATCGATGGTAGACCAGCATATATGCTCAGTTTTGCATTAGAAAAAATAAACTCACGTGTTTTCGACATCATGCATAAACATAAAAAGGCCGTATGGGGGAATATACCTACATCTATTGAAGTCTGCAAGAATCTGGATGGTGTTATGGCAGAGGTCTACCCAAGAGTATTGTTTAAGACACAGTATCTTGGATTAGCACGCCCAATTATCTTCTACCCATATGATCGTGAGCCGAAAAACACTGAGAAAAAATTAAAATTATCACTATTATGTGGTGCATTTCCATCAGTTACCTTAGGCGGAATCAAATGTCATGAACTTGAGGAAAAATATCACCCTCTATTTCATTGTCTTAAAAATCGAGAGTGGGTTTTAACAAATACTCCGATTAGAACTCCAGGGGAGATTGAAAACAACATATTCCGGACACCGCAAGGCGATTATGTCGCTGTGATTATTAGTAGCAGAAAATCTCAATTAGTGCCTGATCTTGTTGAATACAATGTCCCCGTTACTATTAATGTCGACGATGCGGATAAGATTAAATATGCATATTTATTATCAGGTGATTGGATGGGGATAAATGCCATTGATTTTAAAATGCAAAAAGGAACGATTGAGCTCAATGTGCCTTACCATTGTACATCATCATTAATATATCTTACCCGAGAGAAAAAATATGATGTAGTAAGACTTTCATCACCAATATTAATAAAGGGAGAAAGAGAGAATTTCGTATTTCGTTGTGACAATGCAAACAATTGGGGTCAGGATCTAATAAAGGTTGAAGCACCATGGTTCACAGCCTCAAAAAAAACAATTTCAAGTGTGGCTACATTCTCTACCATAATACCAGATAGCATCGAGGGTGAGGTTACTGTGAAAGTATTGTATAATGGTAAAGTATATAAAACAAGCTGCTGGGTTCTAGATCCTATTTCCATTCAACCAGAGGAAGAAATATTCATTACGTCTGATGAGGAAAACAATGTCCTATTTCACGTAGTGAATAATGTAAATAAAAAGATTTCAGCAACAATGGACTTAGCTTTTGCAAAAGGAGATGGTGAAACAGATGTTCATGATAAGCTTTCCTTGCTAGCTTATGAGCATAAGGAGTTAGATATTCCAATTGCTACGAAAACTGAAGGAGATTTGATTTTAACTATTAATACAGGCAAATTAAATGTATATAAAACATTTCCTATTAGAAAAAGCCTTACTTATGAAAAAGGTGATTTGTTTTTTGACAATTTTATAAGGGGGATGCAACAGTGGACATTAAATGGAGGGCAGTGGCATACTACAAATGGCTTAGTTGAAGGCAGTGGAACACGACATTTTGCGTTCATACAAAACAGCGCATGGCGAGATTATGTATTTGAAGTAAAAATCAGAACTCAGGGCAGCAACGATCCCACTGTAGATTGGTCCGATTTCTATATTTATTTCAGATTACAGGATGAAAATAACTTCTATAGATTCGGTGTTCATGGATATGGCGATGAAGTGGACCTGCAGAAATACGTTGATGCCAAGTGGCAGAAAATAACCTCAACTTCATTTACCGCAAAGATTAATAAATGGTATGCTTTGAGAATTGAAGTAAGGGGATCAAATATCATTGGATATATAAATGGAGAAAAAGTTGTCGAGGCTAATGATGATACATTTTCTTCAGGAGGTATTGGAATAGGAACATTTTATCATAGTATGAATTGTGAATATAAAGATGTTATTGTAAAAAAATTATAATTCTATTCTTCCTGCCCAGCTCGTATTTTCAACAAACCATTTTATTGACGCATTTAAACCATGGTTTATTTCAATGGTTGGTTCCCAGTATATAATATCCTTGGCTTTTTCTATATCTGCCCAGGTCGCTTGCATGTCTGCTGGGTGGGTTGGTTCATGAGCAATTTTCGCCTTTTTTCCAAGCTTTTCCTCGATCATCCCAAGGAAATCCAGCAATTTATAGGGCTTATCACAACCGAGGTTTATTATATCAAAACCCAATGGCTTTAATGCCATTATTGTGCCCCGGGCGATGTCGTCAACATAGGTAAAATCCCTTGACTGGGTACCATCCCCATAAATAATCACTGGTTTTTCCTGGTATACCCAGGATATAAAACGTAAGGGACTCATATCTGGTCTAGATGCAGGACCATAAACTGTGAAATATCGAAGTATTGTTACATCAATACCATACAAATGATGGTATGTGTAGCAGGTCATCTCAGCAGCTTTTTTGGATGCAGCATACGGAGAGATCGGTTCGTTCACAGGCAGATTTTCTTTAAAGGGCATTTTCTGCCCGGCATAAAGCGAAGAAGTGGATGCTAAAATGAATTTATTTACCCCAAACTCTCGGCATAGCTCGAGTAAATTGAGGTTGCCAATGACATTGGTGGTATAATATACAAACGGGTTTTCCATACTGTAGCGGACACCAGCCCGGGCAGCGAGATTAATGACAGCGGCGAATGGAGTATGGAAGTGTGAGGGTGTCGGTGTATCGGTGTATTTTTTAAACAAATCCTTGAGCGCAGCATGATCTTCGATGTCGAGTTGGTGAAATTTGAATCGATTGTGAGAGATTGCTTCGTCGCTACTCTCCTCGCAATGACGACTCAACTGTTTCAGCTGGTCAAGACGCCATTGTTTAAGGCGGACGTCGTAGTAGTCGTTCATGTTGTCGATGCCGACAACAGATATAGTCATTGAGTCATTGGTCATTATGTCATTGGGGATCAACTCGGGCTTGGTAAGGAGGAATTCGCAGACTTTCCAGCCGATAAA
>CAYQPW010000015.1:0-61868 GCA_964419565.1 uncultured bacterium | reverse complement strand
AAATGCCAGGACGCAGAATCGAACTGCGGACACCCGGATTTTCAGTCCGGTGCTCTACCAACTGAGCTATCCTGGCTTGGTGAATTCATTGTACATAAAAAGACGGCGCTGTCAAGGCAAAGATGGCAGAAAGCTTAAAAAGAACGTTCTTCGTGGGTCGTAAGTCGTAAATCGTAATCTTAGACTGGGATTCCCCGGTCAAGCCGTGGAATGACCCCTGCTAGATACTGTACAACTAACAGGGTGTAGTGTGTTTTCTTTCTTGACATACGGTTTCACATTTCTATAATGATTGATATGATGGGCAGGGTATTACGATGAATGCTCTTGTATTGTGTTTACTCGTTTATTTTGGTTTTATTATTGCATATTTTACATACGGCAGATTTTTAGGTAGTAAGTTATTCAACCTCAGCAAAAAAGCGATAACCCCGGCTCATGAATTGCAGGACGGTGTTGATTTTGTGCCCGCCAGAAAAGAGATACTTTTTGGCCATCATTTTGCCTCTATCGCCGGTACAGGGCCGATCGTTGGTCCGGCGATCGGTGTAATCTGGGGCTGGTTACCGGCGCTTATATGGGTATTTGTCGGTTCTATTATCATGGGTGCAGTCCACGACCTTGGCGCGCTCGTAATTTCCGCACGTAACCAGGGTAAGTCGATCGGTGATGTGACCAAAGATATTGTCAGTCCGACATCACGCCTGCTGTTTTTGTTTGTCATTTTCTTTTGTCTCGTGATCGTCGTATCGATATTCGCGATGATCATCGGTATTCTATTTACTATGTATCCTGCTGCGGTATTTCCGGTCTGGATAGAAATCCCCATCGCTATCGCGCTCGGTTATCTGGTCTATAAAAAGAAAATGAATGCCGCGGTCTTATCTATTATAGCCGTGATAATAATGTATATAACGGTTTTTATCGGAACCTATTTGCCGATCTCTTTACCCGGAATCATTGCCGGGTCACCGCTTATTACCTGGTTGATAATCCTGCTGATCTATGCATATATCGCATCAGTATTACCGGTCCAAACCCTGCTACAGCCCCGTGATTATATAAATGCACACCAGCTTATCATCGCCATGGTATTGCTTTTCCTCGGTCTGATCATTGTCCATCCCCAGATCACTGCGCCGGCTTTTAATGCTGCACCAAAAGGAACGCCGCCAATATGGCCATTTCTTTTTATTACGATCGCATGCGGCGCGATATCGGGCTTCCACAGTCTGGTATCATCCGGCACATCGTCCAAACAATTATCGAATGAAACGCACGCCCGTTTTATCGGTTATGGTTCAATGCTCGTGGAAGGTGCGCTCGCCGTCATCGTCATTATCGCATGCACAGCAGGATTAGGCGATGTCCAAGCATGGACTGCAAGGTATGCAGACTGGACTTTCGCTTCTGGACTCGGCGCGAAACTGACTGCTTTTGTCGATGGTGCATCGACATTCTTGACCGGTCTCGGTCTTGGAAAAGCTTTTGCGCAAACCCTATTAGGAGTCTTCATCGTTAGTTTTGCCGCCACGACACTCGATAGTGCTACGCGTATCCAGCGCTATATCGTTACTGAACTCGCCCGTGATTTCAAAATACCGATCTTTACGAAACGACATGCTGCTACGGGTCTGGTCATTGTCTGTGCCCTGCTTTTAGCACTCGTTAAACCCGATGGTACAGGCGCGCTCGTGCTATGGCCTTTATTCGGTGCCAGTAATCAGCTCCTTGCAGGACTCGCGCTCATGGTCATTACTGTGTATCTTCATAAAAAAGGCAAACCGATAATTTTTACTGCGATCCCCATGGTCTTTATGGTTTTTATGACGGGCTGGGGTATGATACTGAATATTAAGGATTTTTATGATAGCGCCAACTGGCTCTTGCTGGGGATAAATGCTATTATTATCATATTTGTTGTATGGATGATCGTAGAGGTTATTAACGTCATACGTCGAGAGAAGATAGTAGATACTAGAAACTAGGCACTAAGAAGAAAGAAAACCTGATATACTGGTCTGCTGATATCCTTCCTAACTGATATCCTGATATCCTGATGTGCTTTGTTAATTAAACGACATAAACGTTAGAAGCACTTTAAACGTTAATAACGCCTTTTCTTTTTTTCCGATTGACATAAGGTTAAAAATCGTTATGATACTAAAACGGAGGTGATATGAAAAGGGATTTCATCAGCATCTTTGACCTCGATAAAAAAGAAATTTATGAGATTTTTGAATTAGCCAAAGAACTCAAAAAAGCCCAGAAAAAAGGCAAGGAACAGAAATTGCTCAAAGGCAAGACTCTGGTCATGCTATTTGAAAAACCGTCTTTACGCACCCGCGTGACTTTTGAAACCGGTATGACCCAGCTGGGCGGACATGCCATATACCTGGCTTCGACCGATGCAAAGATCGGCGCGCGCGAAACAATCGCCGATGCCGCAAGGAATCTCAGCCGCTGGGTCGACCTGATCATGGCCCGTGTTTTTGCTCATAAAACGGTTGAAGGTTTGGCGAAAAGCGCCACTATTCCAGTAATTAATGGACTATGCGATTTAGAACACCCTTGTCAGATACTATGTGACCTTTTGACTGTTATCGAACACAAAGAAAGCCTCGATGCGGTTACTCTCGCCTATATCGGTGATGGGAATAATGTCTGTAATT
Source organism: uncultured bacterium (assembly GCA_964419565.1). Taxonomy (GTDB): domain Bacteria; phylum Hydrothermota; class Tepidihabitantia; order SM23-42; family SM23-42; genus JAUVZL01. The sequence goes on along the minus strand of CAYQPW010000015.1, from coordinate 59,196 downwards.
CTATGATCGCGGCTTCTTCCCTGCTCGGATTTAAACTCAATATTGCAGTGCCCAAAGGCTATGAACCAAATGAACAATACCTGGCCAGGGCAGAAAACACAAATCTGGGTCATGACCCTAAACAGGCAGTAGCTGACGCTGATATAATCTATACTGATGTCTGGGCATCGATGGGTCAAGAGACCGAAGCCCAGGAACGAAAAAAAATCTTTGCGCCGTATCAGGTGAACAGCGAGCTGTTAAGTTCAGCTAAGAAAAGTTATCTGGTCATGCACTGTCTACCAGCTCATCGCGGTGAAGAAATAACTGACGAAGTCATTGAAAGTACTCATTCGATCGTGTTTGACCAGGCAGAAAACCGACTCCATATTCAAAAAGCGATCATGGTTTGGCTTTCGAACCATACCAGGTGATTTAATCTCTTGCGGGTGTAAATGGCACAGAACCAGATAATCTGTCTGATCGTCTTTGCCGCTGCCTATATAGCGATAATCGCTCTGCACGGTCATAAATCGATCATCGCCTGGATCAGTGTCATCATCATGGTCATCCTGGGTATAATGCCGCCTTTAAGGCTCCTTTACCATATCAACTGGAACATCCTCGGCATATTCTGGGGCAGTCTGGTCATTGCCGAGCTTTTTATTTATTCAAAGATCCCGGCATATATTGCAGAAACGATAATAGACCGATCAAGAAGTCTGGTCTGGGCGATCATCTGGCTTTCTGCGTTCAGTGGTATTATCTCGGCATTTGTGGAGAATATCGCGACCGTGCTCATCGTTGCTCCGATCGCATTCGAAGTGTCGCGTAAACTGAAGGTCTCACCTGTCCCCTTTATCCTCGGGATCTGTCTATCATCTAATTTGCAGGGCACGGCAACACTCGTCGGCGACCCGCCGAGTATGATCCTGGCGAGTGCTACGCGTATGACTTTCAATGATTTCTTTATATTCCAGGGTCGTCCGAGCTTGTTTTTTGTCGTCGAATTCAGCGCAATAATCTCCCTCGTCGTTATATACTTTCTCAATCGAAAATTTCAGCAGCCGATAAAAGCGATAAAAACAGAGAAGATCGTCAGTAAAATCCCCGGACTATTACTTATCGCCCTGATCGCCGGCCTTGCCATAGGTTCTTTTACCCCAGGTTTCATGGATTATATCGGCGGAACGATCTGCGTAAGTTTAGCTGCAATCGGCATAATCTGGTCATTGTTCTCAAAAAAGATCAAGACCTACCATATACTGCGCGATACAGATTGGGATACTTTTTTCTTTTTAGCCGCGATCTTTGCCCTGGTCGGTTCATTGACCGAGACCCAGACAACGATCGTTTTAGCTCAAGCGGTCGGCAAACTGACCTCGGGCAATCTTTTCATAACCTACCTGCTCCTCATTGTCTTTTCTGTTATCATATCTGCCTTTGTCGATAATGTACCGTACTTTGCTGCGATGGTCGGTGTTGTGGCAACGCTCTCTTCAACTCAAGGATACCCCATCTATCTCCTGCTTTTCGGCACTATTATCGGAACAACGATCGGCGGTAATATTACACCGATCGGGGCAGCCGCAAATATCGTAGGTGTCGGCCTGTTAAAAAAGAACGGCTACCAGATAAATTTTCTCGATTTCATGAAGGTCGGTCTACCCTTTACCGCTGCAGCAGTTGCAGCCGGAGGAATATTTATTTGGCTTTTCTGGTCATGATGCCGATCGTGCCATCCTCATTACCATAGTATATCGAGCTTGATTATCGGTCATTATTATATATAATTAAATATGAGTCCAAGAAGCGTTGTGCGATCCCTGGTCAGCAATCCAGTAAGGAAAATACTCGCCATTATCTTTGCTTTTGGACTCTGGTTCTTTGTTGCACTTGACAAAAACTACATTTATAAAAAGGATATAAAAGTGATCTACACCAACCTCGCTGATTCGCTCATGATCACGGACTCCACTGCATCCATCAATGTTTCGCTCATCGGGCGCGGCGGCTCACTTTTGAGTTCATGGGCAGCACCGCCTAAGGCACGGTGCAATGTAATGGATATGAACCTTGGTACGAATACGGTTCCGGTAACCAACCTTATGATACCGCTTGGTTTCCCTGATCTAAGATTGTCTTTCAATACAAAATCCATAGATGTAACGATCGATGAAAGAATCACAAGAATAATGCAGGTCAAAGTACCGACCAAAGGCGAGCTTAAACATGGTTATTCGATAAGCGATATCGTGATCAGAGATACAGTAAGTGTTACAGGACCGCGAAATGTCCTGTTCAACCAGGATGCAGTACTTACAGAAACGCTTGATATCAAAAACAAACAATCATCTTTTCTGGCAAGAGTAAAGATTGAAGATACGTCAGATCTATTCGAATTCTCCAAAACTCAGGTACAGATCGAGGTCAAAGTCGATAAGACGGTCAAACGGTCATTTACGAATATCCCCCTGACATTAATATTCACACCTGATCAGCGTGTTACTTCTGAAAAAATAAGCCTGGACACCCTTATCGTCGAAGGCCCGGCAAATGAGATAAACAACCTCCAGAAAAAAGATATTACTGTAAAAGTAAAACTGACAAAGCTCCAGGTAGGAGAACACTACCTGCCAGCCACAATAGAATTACCACAATATATCAAGCCAGTAAATTCCGTACCAAAAACATTCAAGATCACCGTATACTGATTGGGATACACGTAAACACTAACAGGTCATGGTGAGAATACCAAAAATCCACAGCACTAGGCATGGCTCTATTATTTTAATATTTTTTTTCATAGCGAGTCGAATATTCTATTATCTAATTGGTATTCGCTTTGATATAACACCCTTATACTGGTTTTACCAGTTCATCGACCCGCAATTACTGAAATCCGAATTATTCAACAGCATCATGCACCTTCATACACAACCTCCTGTTTTTAACCTCTTCCTTGGATTGATACTAAAAATATCCAGCAACCATGAGTTACTGGCATTTACCATCATATACCAGATAATCGGACTTCTCTTAGCGTTGAGTCTTTATATATTAATGAGAAAACTAAAGATCTCGCTTTTTTTAGCTCTGCTTGTTAGTATATTTTTCACGATGAGTCCACCTGCGATATTGCTCGAAAATTGGCTTTTCTATACTTACCCGATCACCTTCATGATATTGATATCAACTGTTCTCTTGCATTCATATTTTGAAAAACAAAGAACCAGCCACCTGGTAATGTTTTTTTCAGTAAACGCATTGATCGTTTTGACCAGATCACTTTTCCATCCATTATGGTTCGTCATCATACTGATCGGATTAATAATATACGACCGCGGTAATTCAAAACGGATATTCTTATGCGCGCTTTTGCCTTTGCTTTTCATAGGTGCTTTGTATGTAAAAAATTACATAATATTCAAGCAAACTACGCTTTCTTCATGGTTTGGTATGAATCTCGCAAAGATGACCATGACCATACCCCTGGAAAAAATCGAATCCGATGCCGCAGCCGGTCATATTTCCGGCATTTGTGCGGTCATGCCATTTCAAGAACCTGAAAAGTACCGTAAATTTTCGAATTTTGATACGCTGACTAATATTCGTGTACTCGATCAGAAATATAAGTCATCTGGTTTCTTGAATTTTAATCATATCGGTTATATTGGTGTTTCCAAAAAGTACTTAAAAGATGCAAAATATCTTATAAGAAAATATCCAAAATACTATGGTTTATCAACATGTAAAGCTTTTTATGCCTATTTAGAACCTTGCTCAGACACCATGATAATTCGGAATTATAATCGCTGGGTCATAAAAGACTGGGTATATCTTTATGAAAACTACTTTGTCGGCGATATCCTCGCCCGGGTATGGCAGACACGATTCACAAACCGATATGGACAGGAACGAGCAGTTCACCTCAACTTTTTGTACATTTTTTTCCCGGCACTTTGTCTCTGGGGGCTGTTTACTGTTATCAAAAGCAAAGACTTTTTCAGCTATCAAAAAGCAGAACTAATGACTCTTACTTATGCGATGTTCAATATTGTCTACGTCTCGCTCGTTGGAAACCTCTTTGAGGTCAGTGAAAATATGCGCTTTCGCTTCCTCATTGTTCCGCTACTGTATGTGTTTTTAGCTCTTTGGTTCAAGTATTTGTTTAACAGAAACAAGCAAACTTGACAATGGTAGTTTTTAGGATATACTTTATAGGTAAATTAGGCAAGTCTGCAATGTTTTCGCGAGGATGGCGGAATTGGCAGACGCGCTGGATTTAGGATCCAGTTCCACATCGGAATGGGGGTTCAAGTCCCCCTCCTCGCATGTTCCGGAGGTGCTTTTTGCACTATGATATCGCTACAGACAAGGCTACTGAAAAAGAGATCGACATTACTGTACCGACCACTGAATTAGATCGGTTCATTGAGATCGAGATCGAAAGAATGAGAAAGGATCTTGCTATCAAGGGTTTTCGCAAAGGCAAAGTACCGAAAAGCCTTATTAAAACCAGGTATCATGATTCACTCAAGGCACAAGCAATGAATGATCTCGTTACGGAATCTTTTTTAAAGGTTCTTGCTGAAAAAAAATGGCGTCCTGCTTCCCAAGCAGAAATGAAGGACCTTGAAGAGGATAAAGATATAAAATTCCGTCTTCGCTTTGAGGTAATCCCGGATTTTGAAATCACCGATTATATAGGCGTCGAAGTATTTCAAGAAGAACCACTACCTGATGATTTTTTACTCGAGCAAGCGACTAAAGAACTCCGTGAGCAGTACGCGAAAATCAAGGAGACTGATCGTCCGGCTGCGGTCGATGATTTTGTTACGATGGATATCAGAATATCTGAAAATGACCAAGTAAAAGAGGATAAAAAAGATGTTGTAGTCCATATCGGTAACCGTGATCTACCGGACGAAATCAACAAAGCGCTCGTCGGTGTCAAAAAAGAAGACAAAAAGCAGACTCCTGTCGATAAATTATTGTATGACATGTATATCAAAAAAATCGAAGAAAAGATCTTGCCGAATATCGACGATGATTTTGCTAAATTACAGAATTTCGAAGGACTCGAGCAGTTGCGCGAAAAATTATTGGAAAACGCCAAGAAAATCGAGGACAAAAGGTTAGAGGATGCTGCAAAAGAAACGCTCTCCAATGTCCTTTTAGAAAGAAATCAATTCGAGGTTCCCAATACATTGATCGATAGTGAATACCGAACGATTCTGCAAAGATCGAATTTGCAGGATTCAGAAGCGAATAAAGAAAGGTTTTGGAAACCCGCAGAGAATCGGGCACGACTGGATTTGATCATCAACAAAATTGCACACAAAGAGAATATAAAAGTAGAAGAAAAAGAAACCATGAACCTGATTAAGGCCATGGGCATTAAGCTCAGCGATGAGAATCGTAATGACGTCATCAGCTATTTAGGTAATGTCCTGGTCAAGGAAAAAACCATTGATTTTCTATACAAACATGTAAAAATCAGTAAAAAAAGTCGGATAATATCGCCAAAGGAGGATATCAATGATACCCGTTCCCTACGTAATAGAGCAAACAGGCCGAGGTGAACGTGCCTATGACATCTATTCGCGTCTTCTCAAAGAACGTATAATATTCGTCGGTACGCCAATAGATGATACGGTCGCAAACCTGATCATCGCCCAGCTGCTTTTTCTGGAGGCCGAGGATGCATCCAAAGATATATCACTCTATATCAATTCACCCGGTGGAGTGGTTTCATCGGGCCTTGCAATATATGATACAATGCAATTTGTCAAACCTCCAGTTTCTACAATATGCATAGGTATGGCGGCGAGTATGGCAGCGCTTCTATTGGCCGCTGGCAACAGCGGCAAGAGATTTGCTCTTCCCCATGCGCGGGTAATGATCCATCAACCAGAAGGCGCATTCTCTGGTCAAGCTTCGGATATCGCGATCCATGCAAAAGAAGTACTCACGATCCGGGGAGTTCTCAATAAGATTTTAGCCAAGCATACAGGCCAAACCGAGGATAAAATAGCTAAAGATACCGACCGTAATTATTTCATGTCGGCTCAGGAAGCGAAAGATTACAGCATAGTCGATGATATCATGGCAAAAAGGGCAGCATGACACAAAAAAATAACCGCATAAATTATTTTGATCAAAAACAGAGAAAGGTATTATGAGTATCTTTACGAATATATATCTTGGTTTCAGCAGAAAGAGATTCCTCAAGCCTTTTAAACCATTGAGCAATAAAAGTCGCCGGAATTTTTTGATCTCGGCTCCGGCCAGCGTAGCTGAATTTATAAGGATCATGCCATACATTGCAGCATTAAAAAAATATGGGACTATCGTGATGCTTGTCCCCAATACCTGTAAATCGGTGTGTGATCTCATAACACCCAATAATTTCGATCTGATTTTCCACGAAACAATCCCCAAGGTATTGTCAAAAGAACATAATGCCCTGAAAGAGCAACTCCGTGAACAACGTTTCCACTATATTATCGAACTGAATAAACCGGCAAACATCTCGCTCGTTTATTTGACCGATGTAGAAAGAAGAATCGCATTTTATGAGCGGAAGAAGTTCCCCTACTATAATATAATGCTACGCGATAGTATTGAGTCACTATGTGATTTCTTCGTTCTTCGAAAAGCGGACCCAAAAAAGATCTTTAAATTTTATAGCCGTGATATAAAGAGTGTCTTAAAAAGATACCATAAGCAAAAACCAATACTCTTTCTCAATGGCAGCGATGCAGCAACCTGGCAAGGTGATAAGATAATCCTGGGCAAAGATGTTACAGCTGATAACCCGGAGGTATACAAACTCATTTTAGGAACCGATGCTTACTGCGGTCAGCACGATGAGTTTTTTGAGTTCGCAAAGATGTTTAACAAAGAAATAATAACGTAATGAAAACTGAACCCATCAATAGTATACTGCACCAAATGAACAAACTCGACCTTTGGAATATCAATGTGCCTAAAATAACCAAAGCGCTGAGCACTGGTTTAGGAGGATGCGGATATGCTATTATGACAAGGAATAATGGCAGATCAAATATCGAATACATTGAGGGAATGGATAAGAGAAAATTCTCAAGGCAACTCAAAAAACCAAAAAGATATTTGGATTTTACTTTAGACATCGGGGACCATAATTATCGACTTTACATTTTTCAGAAAAAAATCACCCCTCTTTCAAAAAAACAAAGCTCTGACATCAACATACTACTCTCTTTGATATCCATGGCTCTAACAATGAGGCAGGTTTCAAAAGATCGAATAACCGAAACCCAGATAATAAATCAGCTCAATCTTAATATCACAACAAGCCTCGATGAAAATAAGATCACTAATAATTTAGAGTCGGCAGCACGGCGTATGCTAAAAAAAGAAGACATACTTATCTACCACCGACGTGATGATAATTTTATAGGAAGCAATAACAGTTTCAGGATATCCGAACTGCCCAAGTCCACATACACCAAACTTTTCGATATCCAGCATATTTTCACAATTTCAGGGAAAAAAATACTCCCTCTAAAAACAATAATACCTTTAAAGGATGTTCGTGCTATTACCTTTGTACCATTCACCATAAAGAATAGATTAAGAGGTTTCTTTGTGCTCTCCGGAACGACCGATGAGCTAAGTGAGAATTTTATCTTAACACGTATCAAATTCCTCGCGAACCAGGCGGGTCTTGCTCTTGAAAGGATCGATCTTTTCCGGAAAATGAACAGCGCCTTAAGAGAAAGCCGCGGCTTACAGAATCTAATAAAAATCATGATATCATCCCTTGATCTTGAATCTTTATCTAATGAAATCCTGCAAAGAGCACAAGAATTTCTTGGTTTCAAGCGCATTCTGTTCTCTGTTTACGACCCTATGACACATTGTTTTCGCCGCATCACCGGCGTCGGTGTATCTAAAAAGAAATTAGAAGAAGCTAAAGGAGTAAATCCCCCGCTTAAAGCGATCAACGAACTACTGCGTAACCGTTTTCGGATATCTAACTCATACTATATCCCGGCAAGAGCTGCCGTAGCAATAGGTAGACAAGTCAGACGCTATGAATTGTATAAATCAACGCCGATAAAAAACCGCATCCCTGAACTGTGGGACCCGGGCGATATTTTTCTATCGCCGATATATTCAAAGGATCGCGAGATCGTCGCTTTGCTTTCACTCGATATGCCGATGAGCAACCTTGTACCAACCGTGAGTAAAGTCAAACTCCTTGAAACATTTGGTGATTTCCTCGGTATGGCGATAGAGAATGCCCAGATGTTTAAAAAAATCGAAAGATTATCGAACACCGATGAGATGACCGGAGTCCGCAATTACCGTTTTTTGAGAGAAAGATTCAAGTTGCTGATAAAAAAGAAAATATCCCCTATTTCGCTGATTATGATCGATTTAGATAATTTCAAAGAGTGTAATGATAGTTTCGGACACCTCCATGGTGATGAAGTACTCAGAATATTTTCTGAATGTCTTGTTGATGCCATCAGCAAACGTGGATATGTTGTCCGCTATGGTGGTGACGAATTCATTATTCTTCTACCTGCAACGAGTAGAAGAGTATGTAAGACACTTATCAATAAGATCATTAACCAGCAGCATAAGCCTGATGTTTGCCGCCGATATGAATCATGCGGCTTTTCGTACGGGATCGCAGTATATCCAAAAAACGGACTCAATCTAGGTGCTTTAATAGACTATGCGGATAAGCTTTTATACCAGCAAAAAAGCGAAAAACACAATGAACATTAGGGAAAAATTTAGTTCGCGAGCACTGGTAATATATTTCTTGATCGGCGTGGGTATTATCGGCATCATCACCTATATTTACTCCAATTACCTTATCCAGCGAATAAAAAAGGAAACAGCAACAACCTCAAGAATTTTTGCCAAGTATGCGTCCGGTCCAAGTATGGATGAGCAAGCTCTGCTTGAACTGCTGTTCGAAGAAGTGATCCAGAGGATCGATTTCCCTGTGATAATGACCGATGCAGATGGCAACCCGACATCTTCTAAAAATATCGGTACGACTAACCTCAATAAAGCACTTGAAAAACTGGATAAGAACCAAACGCCTATACCCGTTATTATACACCACGGGATCGATTCAACTCTTGTCGGACATGTTCACTATGGCTTATCTCCTTTTACAAGATCCCTGCAAATACTCCCCTTTGTAGAAACGGTATTCCTCATTGCTTTTCTTTTCCTGGGTTTCTGGGGATATCTAATATATCGAAAGAGCGAAGAAGAAAAAATCTGGAACTCGCTTGCTCGGGAAACTGCTCATCAACTCGCAACACCCTTGTCTTCGCTCGTAGGTTGGCTCGAAGCCGCAAAGGGAGAAATGTCACAGGATATATACACCGGGATTCACGAAGATACACAAAAAATGAAGGAAGTTCTTGAAAAATTCTCCAGGATCGGATTACCCCCAAGATTAGTGGAGAAAGAACCATTGGAAACAATCCGCAAATCGGTTGAATATATTAGAAAACGTGCCCATAACAATATTGTATTCCACGAGGACTACGCATCGCTACCACCGATCCTCTTCGATGATATTTTACTCGGTTGGGCAGTTGAAAACATATTGAAAAACGGCTTAGATGCAATAGGTTCTGACAAAGGGGAAATCACAGTCAGAACATTTGAGACGACTGATGCAGTTATCGAGATAAAAGATACTGGCAAAGGGATCAAAAAGGGACGGGAAATATTCAGGCCAGGTTTCACGACAAAAAAATATGGCTGGGGCCTTGGGCTTGTATTGACAAAACGTATTATTGAGGATTACCATAAAGGTAAATTATTATTAAAGGAAACCGGTTCACGAGGAACCACATTTCAACTAATAATGCCAAAGGCGGAACAATGAAAATTTTGTGGATAGATGATGAAATAGATCTATTAAAACCATTTATATATCTTCTACAGCAGGAAGGCTATGAAGTAAAAACGTCTACTTCTGGGGAAGATGGTGCAAACCTTGCAAGTAAAGAAGTTTTTGACCTGATCTTTCTGGATGAAATAATGCCCGGTGTCGATGGTCTGGAGGTACTGCGCAAGATAAAAAATGAAAACTCGCAGCAACTGGTCGTCATGGTAACGAAAAGTGAAGAAGAAGACATTATGAATAAAGCATATGGTGGCTGGGTCGATGATTACATCACAAAGCCATTCAGTTTTAATCAATTACGTTCAGTATTGAATCGGACTCTAAAACGTAGAGTGATCATCGGTGAAAAAATGAACGAAGAATATGCAACCCAATTTCGAAGCTACACCGAACCCGCAGATTATAATGAATGGGTAGAGTACTACCGTACCATCGTATCATGGGATTTACGTCTTATTGAATTTTCCGATAAGAACCTCATGGAAATACAGGAAGAGAGAAAGCGTGAAGCTAATGCTGGTTTTGCCAAGTATATCGAAAATCAGTATCGAGATTTCATTAAAGGCAAAGGACCTATTCTATCACAGAAGCTCTTTTCAAACAATGTTTTCCCGCTATTGCAGGATGGACCGCTTCACCTTATTATTTTCGATTCAATGAGACTTGATCAACATCTGAAATTATCTCCCTATATCCGAGATTTTTTTGAGATGGATACACAGTATTACTATTCGGTATTACCATCAGCAACTCCGTATTCACGGAATGCTCTTTTCGCAGGTCTCTTACCCCTTGAAATAGTGCAGAAATTACCACAATACTGGGCGTTCGAGACTAAAGGGCAAAATCGTTATGAAAAAGAATTATTCACCGAGCAATTGAAACAGCACAACCTCAGAATCAAATTTTCATATCATAAATTATCCTCGATACAGGAGATCGAACGGAATATTGAAAAAATCACTAACGACAAAACAGATATTTGTATCACTGTAATAAACTTCTTTGATCTATTATTCCATTCAATACCCGGACGCGGTGATATGAAAGGGATGCTTGACGACGAACGAGTTCTACTGAATTTGTTGAGTTACTGGTTCCCAATTTCACCTATTTTTGAATTGTTTCAACAACTATCAAAGAAAGATCGACGTATAATTTTAACGACCGATCATGGATTCATTCGTGTGCGCCGTCCCAGTATTATTTACGGTGGACGATCCATATCTCCAAACCTGCGCTATAAGTATGGCCCCGCACTCAGAGTGGATAAAAAAACCTCGTGGTTATTGAATAATCCTGGAGAGATTTCGTTGCCGAGTGATGATCCGTCAGTAAGATTTGCCATTGCCAAGGAAGATTATTACTTCATTTATCCAACAAAGCCCACTGAGTATGAAAAAGAATTTAAGTATACTTTTCAGCACGGTGGTATATCAATGGAGGAAATGATCCTGCCCTTCACGGTAATGACGCCACGGTAAGACCGGAATACGCTACGCTGAATACACATCCGCCATGTTGTGTGGCGGATTGAAGACACGTTTCACTGAATACAACACGTGCTCCGCAAAAGAGTCCTTTACGGCGCAGGCTGAAGATATAAAAAATCCTTTGTACACCAATACACTGCTACTCCGATACTAACATGAGTTACTCAATTACATAATAACTTAATTACTACTTTTGTCTGCTTCCTAGTTCTTAGTTTCTGGTTTGTACTTTAGAAATTGGGGGGCCCCCACCGGAGGGCGAAGATCAAATAAAGCAGAGGCCCCAAAATGTACGATCTCAGCGATGAACGCTGATGGCCTTATGGCTTAAAAGTAAACGGAATAGAAATCTTTTGTTCGAACGGTACACCGTCTTTGGTTGCCGGACTAAACTCAAATTTCTTGGCGGCTGCCAACGCTGAGGCTTCGCAAGCCGGATTCCCAAAACTAGAAAGGACAGATGCACTCTTTACTTTTCCGTCAGTACCGACGACGACACGGACAACGATCGTCCCGGTCGCACCAACGGCCTTTGCAGCTTCAGGATATGTCGGTTGAATACGCTTGGTCACGGTCGGTCTCGTCACGATCGACGGTTTTGGAGGTTCTGGGGGTGTAATAGGCGGCGTTCCTGTTACAGAATCAGGTGGTGCTGTTGCCACAACAGTAGTTTCCTTTTTCACGGCAGCTTCTAATAATTTTTCAGGCGCAACGATCTCAGGCGGTTTTTCAACCACCTCTTCAGGCTTAATTTCTGGTTTCTCAGTTGGTGTTTCCACATCGGCTGGCGCTGTCACTTCCTCCTCCACTGACGGCGGTAGCACTGCAACCGCAACCCTCCGTTCGGCTTCCGGGATCCAGTATGTGTAGGCATTAGCTAAAACAAAACCTTGATCCGCACCCTTTACCCTCTTATACGATGCTGAGATTTCATTAGCGACAATGAGAAAGGTATAAGGGATATCTTCATACACGATCTTTTGAAATTCATGCCAGATATCTTCAGCCTTCTTTCTATTGAGCATTGCAACACCGATATCAATGAGCGAATCAACTGTGGTGTTTTTATAGTTGACAAAATTGAACCTGCCCTTTGACGGATCTGAGTACCAGTATACTGTCGGATCTATCTTTTCACCGATGCTCCAACCCATTATGAAACCGTCAAAATTCCTCGTTACGACAGCTTCAATGAAAGATCGCGTATCGAGATTTCTTGCATTTACACGAACGCCAAGTGCTTTCAGGTCTTGAGCTATCAATTCAAGGATCTTCACCCTTTCGGCGTTTTCAACATTGGTGATTATGTTAAGCGTGAAATCCTTCCGGTCCATATCGTATATCTTATTCCGATTCCGATCTTCAAAGCCCAACTTTTCAAGTATTTTCTTTGCTTCAGGAAGGTTGTATTTTATCGGTTCAATACCTTCGTTATATCCCCATGAAGAAGGCGGTAATGGTCCCTTGGAAATCGTACCCATACCGGCAAACACTTCGTTTAAAATCCTTTCCGTATTAATTGCCATGGTCAGGGCCTTACGGATCTCTTTGTTCTTCAAATGTGGATTATTGAAATTCCAGCCTATATAGGTAAAGGTATTTCCTGGTTTCGTATCGACTTCGATATTTTGATTAGCACCGAGTTCCTTTGCTCTGACCGGCGTGATATTGAAAACGAGATCAAGATCGCCTGCTTCAAAGTCATCGAGCATCATATTTATGTCAGCATAATATTTTATGTATATTTCATCAAGCGGTGGTCGACCGCGAAAATAAGCATCGTTATAAGTCAAGACAAGGCCTGCACCAGGTTCCCATTTTGCTATTTTATATGGCCCATTGCCAACGATAGTCTTATAACCAAACTCAACTCCCTCTTTTTCATAAATATGTTTTGGTACGGCCATAATATCGGAATCGGTAAGAAGATCAGCATATATTTTGTTAAATGTGAACTTTATCGCGTAGGGCCCCACAATCTCTACATTTTCGATAAACCTCAACCGGGCGATATCCGGGTAATTGGTTTTTGGGTCTCTCATCTTCTCGTACGTGAAATAGACATCTTCTGCAGTCACTGGTTCACCATCCCACCAAATCACACCAGTTCTCAAATAATAGGTTATTGAAGTCAGATCTTCAGAAAACTCCCACGATGCGGCCAGTTCAGGTCTCATTTTTCCTGTTTCAGCATCGATGCGATGAAGATGCATGAAAAGAAGATCGAGGATGTCATCTGAACCGAATACAGATGGAGCAAGGGGTGATATCACCGCTGGTAGATCTGTGGTTCCGATAACGAGTTTACCTCCCTGTTCACCGATTAATTTTTCCTCTTTCTTGGTACATGAACAAACTGCCAATACTACTACAATGAATAGGAACACGAATTTTTTCATAATTTACCTCCTCATATCTAAATACATTATAATTGTGATTTTATTCCTGTCAAGGCTATTTAGGGGGCATATCGCCTGCAAAATAGACTTTCATATGAGGGTAGGGTATTTCTATTGATTTTTCATCGAATTCCTTTTTGAGCCGTTTACGTAACTCCCCCATGATCTCCCATTGTGTAAGCGGCGTGGTATCGCCCATTATCTTTATTTCAATACCTGAATCGCCAAAGTTATCCACCCTCAAGACCTGTGGTGTTTTTATGATCTTATCCTGCCAGATCTTTTCCTTGGATAGCTTGTTACAAACTTCATTTATCACTTTGATGACACGATCGAGATCAGACTCATAGCTGACCGAAACATTTAAATTTACCCGGGAATATTCTCTTGTATAATTACTCGCAATGGTTATTTCACCATTGGGTATATAGTGAACCACGCCATCAAGATCACGTAAAATGGTCCGGCGTAAATTTACTTCTTCTACTAATCCGGATACACTGCCGACCTTAACGACATCGCCTATGCCAAAATGATTCTCCATGAGGATAAAAATACCATTTATGATATCTTTAACCAAACTCTGCGCTCCAAAACCAACCGCAACACCGAGTACTCCAAGACCTGCTAAGGCAGGTCCGATATTAACACCGACTTGTGCAAGAACAGTAAAAAGAATAACGATTCCGATCAGGATGGAGAATGTATTTCTCATTACTCTGGTAAGCGTACGAATTCTCTTTTCCCGCTCCATACCCGACTTCCCCTTCATCCTCAATAACATGGTACGTTTGATAAAACGCGGCACAGAATATTGAATCATGATATAAACAACGATGCCGATGAAAATAATGATGGATATTCTGATTCCATGGAGTTGAAACCATTCAATCATCTTGCCTCCTAAACCAATCTATAACTTTTTTTAAACCACTTTCAAGATCTATCACTGGCTGCCAGTCTAATAATTGCTTTGCTTTTGAAATATCCGGACGACGTTTTTTCGGATCGCAATCAGGCAAAGGAAAATATTCATACTCGCTTTTGCTTTTGCACAACTTCTTTACTTTCTCAGCAAGTTCAAGTATCGTATACTCAGCAGGATTGCCGATGTTTATAGGATATGGATAATCAATCTCGACAGCTCTTGATATGGCATCCACCATATCGCTAATGTAGCAGAAACTCCTGGTTTGCTTCCCGTCACCAAAAATCGGTAAAGGATTATTTTTCAGGGCTTCTGATATGAAACTGGGCACGACACGTCCATCACCAGCGCGCATTCTCTCGCCATATGTATTGAATATACGGATGATACCTATTTTCATATTGAACTTTCGGTGGTATGTCAGTGTAAGCACTTCGGCGAATCTCTTGCCTTCATCATAGACAGCACGAGGACTGATCGTACTAACATTACCAGGGTATTCTTCTTTTTGGGGATGAATAACCGGGTCACCGTATACCTCGCTCGTTGAAGCCAAAAAAAACTTCGCTTCTTTTTTCTTCGCCAATTCAAGCATTTTTTGGGTACCGATTGACATAACACGTAATGTCTCCACAGGATATTTCAAGTAGTCAAAAGGACTGGCCGGACATGCAAAATGCAATATAGCATCGATTTCACCATGGATATCGCCGACTGTACAAACATCCTGTTTGATGAATTCCAGAGCGCCTTTTTCTATATGCTGTGCAATATTCTCATCTTTGCCGGTTATCAGGTTATCGACCACGATAACCTGACGGCCAGCTTTCAGATAGTGGTCAACAAGGTGCGAGCCTATGAAACCCGCGCCACCAGTAATTACCACCCTCATCTGCCGATCCCGTTGTAGATAAAGCCCATTGCTTCCATTTCTTTTCTTTCAAAGACATTCCGACCATCAAAAAATACGGGCTGGCGCATTAAACTCTTCAGTTTCTTCATGTCAAGTTCTTTAAATACATCCCATTCAGTGATCAGCGCGACAGCATCGACGTCTTTAGCCGTATCGTAAGCATCTTTGCAATACTCGATATCAGGCATGATCTCTCTTGCCCGATCCATAGACACCGGGTCAAAGGCCTTAATCACGGCTCCCTGTCGCTGCAATTCCTTAATGATCGTTATTGAAGGAGCATATCGCATATCATCTGTATTGGGTTTGAATGCCAGGCCGAGTATGCCGATTTTTTTATCTCTAAGATTCCAAAGCATTTCCTCCAACTTTGTAACAGCATAGAGCATCTGTTCCTGATTGATATTATCCACTTCCTTCAAAAGCCGGAAATCATACCCCAATTTTGCTGCAATGCTTACAAATGCCTTGAGATCCTTAGGAAAACAAAATCCTCCAAAACCGACTCCCGCGTTAAGAAAATCTCTTCCGATCCTTCTATCCAAACCTACTCCTTCGGCGACTTTTATAACATCTGCGCCCGACTTCTCGCATATTATCGAGATCGCATTAATAAACGATATCTTTGTTGAGAGCAGAGAATTTGAGGCGTGTTTAATCAACTCCGCACTGGCAATATCGGTGACGATCTTTGGCGCATCCATTGGTTTATAAAGCTCCAGTAATTTTTCTTTTGCCCGGTCACTCTCAACCCCAAGAACGACGCGGTCAGGATGCAAAAAATCACCGATGGCTGACCCTTCTCTTAAAAATTCAGGATTGGAAGCTACATCAAAATCTTTGACCTTCTTGCTGAATCTTTCGATAACGGTCCTTACCCATACACCGGTTTGAACGGGCACAGTACTTTTTTCAATAATTATTTTGTATTCGTTCATTGCCGAACCGATCTCTTCGGCCACTTTCTCGATCTGGGAGAGATCGGGTTCACCATCGTCCTTGGGCGGCGTGCCGACGGCGATAAAAAGAAACAATGAATTTTCAACGCCTTCTTTTATCGAAGTAGTGAAACGCAATCTTCCGGCCTTGACATTCTTCGCGATCAGTTGCTCAAGCCCCGGTTCATATATCGGTATACCTCCGCTATTCAGTATTTCGATCTTCCTTTCATCATTATCAACGCAAATGACATTGTGCCCGATCTCAGCAAAACACGTACCAGATACAAGACCGACGTATCCTGTCCCGATCATGCAGACTTTCATTATTCAACCTCCTTATAATACACCAAGCCCATTTATAATGGAATCTGTAAATCCAAGTTAATCTTTTTTGACAAAAATAAAAAATATACCGCCCACGAGGGACAATACGAAATACAAGAAAAATGCTACCAGAGAAATTACGACTGATGTTTCAGCGGTAAAACCTACACGGGAAAACAAAAGAACATAAAAATATTCTCTTACCCCCAATGCATTGAAAGATATCGGTATCATCGAGATTATATTGATAATCGGTATATAAATAAAGAACGGTAGTATATTCACCTCATTATTCATTAACATGCCTTTCATAACGAAAAATGGTCCGATCGCAAGGAGGGCTTGTATGACAATCGATAGTATGACACACGTCGTGATCGTACTCCATGCGCTGCTAAAATCAGTCGCGGCTTCGTGGAGTCGGTTCAAACGCTCCCCGATCTTGAAGACCCTGATTTTCTGGACAATCGGTGAGAATCTATTGTAGGCACGTTCTGAAAAAAACAGGTAAGTAATAACGATAATAATGATCAACCCACCGACTGTAAATGGAAGGAACTCAGTCTGTCTTTTAATAACAAAAAGATACAATACAGCAAAAAGAGCAAAAACAAATAGACCGACGAATCCAAGTATCCTGTCTACTAAAACCGTTGCCAGAGCATCTGCCCGACGTTCTTTCATGGAATACAAGACACGCATAACATCACCGCCAATTGTAGTCGGCAGGAAATTATTGAAAAAAGTCGCTATGAAATAAATAATAAGCGTCCTGCCAAAGGGGATACTGAATTTCTTGTAATCAAGAAGCACCTGCCAGCGCCATGCTGATATCACTATGAAAAGCAAATAAGGAACGAGTGCATATAAGAGGTAAACCTTCTCGATACTGCGGATATTATCGAATATCTTACTTATATCTAAACGCCAGATGAGAATCGCAATAAGAGCAGCCCCGATTACGATCCTCAATATTGTGGTTATGTGCTTACGATTTTCTTTTTTCAAGTTGATCAAGGATCGCTCTGTTGGACTCACCGATGAGAGCAAGTGAAAAGAATAAAATGCCTGAAACAACGAGCAGAATTACCAAATAAAGCAGAGGTCGATAACCTCGACCAAAAACACGAAGGAAAATTGCGACAATGCCAACCAATATGCCGAGTGCCGCCGAGAATAAACCGATAGATCCGAAATAAAGAAGCGGCTTCTTAATAAAAGTCATTTGGAATTTAACCGCCATAAGATCAAAAAGTCCGATTAAGATACGTGATTTCTGTTGATATTTGGGCGTTCCGTATTTTCTTGGTCTCAGTTTCACTCGTACCTCAGCTATTTTGAAACCTTCCTCCTTTGCCAGCGGAACAATATAGCGATGCCAGTCTTTACGCAGCGGGATCGTCTCCAATACTTCTTTTTTTAAAGCCTTGATTGAATTCATGTCATGAATATTCAACTGAAAAAGACGACGTGCCCAGAAGTTGTAAATGCCCGACACAAATTTTTTGTCGTAGTGACCCTGTTTCCAGCCGGCCGCGATATCAGCACCTTGTGCAATGAGTTTAATCAGTTTGGGGATATCATTAGGGTCAAATTGCAGATCAGCATCAAAGATCACAAGAATATCACCCCGTGCTGCTTCTTTACCGGACAAAATAGCATCAGTCTTACCAAGATTTCTCTTGTGTTTTATGACCTTGAGATAGGGTCTTTTATGCTCCTTGGCGATCTCTGAAGTGCCATCTTCAGAACCGTCATCAACGAGTATCACCTCGTAATCCTTGTGTTTCTTAATGAATTTATCGAATTCTTCGACCAAAAAAGGTATGTTCACTGCTTCGTTATAGGCCGGTACGATGACAGATATCTTCATAGAATCATATTATACTTATTCTTATTTCTTAGTCAACATATCGCTCATACTATACAAACCAGGTCCCTTTTTCATGACAAACCGTACCGCTTCAAGGGCACCTGCAGCAAAGCAACTTCTCGATGTGGCGTAATGACGCAGCTCAATAAACTCCCCTTTTCCAAAAAATAATACCCGGTGTTCACCCACAATATCGCCACCACGTATGGAATTTATACAGATTTCGTTATCTTTTCTTGGCCCAACCATGCCTTCCCGTCCATAGATGAATTCTGCGTCTGGTCTTGCCTGTTCAATGATTTTGGCGATAGCTTTTGCAGTACCTGATGGTGCATCTTTCTTTGCCCGATGATGAGTCTCAATGACCTCGATGTCGTAATTTCCTAATATACTTGCAGAAGAATTAACCAGATCGTATAGATGATTAACACCGACTGACATATTGGGTGCTAAAAACACGGGAAGGGATTTTGCCAGCATGTCGATACTCTTCAATTCCTCTCGGGAGAATCCGGTCGTGCCGGTAACATATGGCTTCTTGTAGGCTTTGATTTTACCCAGATTTTTTATTGTCGCGGCAGGATTTGTAAAATCGACAATGCAGTCGGCTTTTTCTATTACTGTCTCGATATCATCTGTAATATCAATACCATTCAGTTGTTTACCGATCATATCATGACCGCTTGCTTCGATACCAGCGATAACCTCAATATCACGTGATGCATTCGCCATATTCGATATCTCCCGCCCCATACGTCCTCCTGCTCCGCAGATAATCAACTTGATCATAATTCAATCCCGTAATCTATCAAAGCCTTTTTCAAGGTCGGAATATTCGCTTTATCCATCTCGACCAGAGGTAATCGTGGTTTGCCACTGGGCATACCAAGCAGTTCCATTGCTTTTTTCACAGGGATAGGGTTGGTTTCAATGAACAGCGCCTTAATGACGGGGAATATGTCGAGGTGAATTTTCCTTGCCTGCTTCAGATCACCATTTGAAAAAGCCGCGCACATCAAAGCAACTTGACCTGGCAGAATATTTGCAACGACAGAGATCACACCCTTGGCACCGATCGCCATCATGGGGAAAGTCAGCGAATCGTCACCAGACAGAATATCAAATTCATCACCACATAGGCGCTGGACTTCTGACACCTGGTCGAGGTTACCGCTGGCTGCTTTCAAACCCACGATATTCTCGCAATCTTGATTAAGCCGCGATATGGTCTTGGGCAAAATATTGCTACCTGTTCTACCCGGTACGTTATATATAATGATCGGAATACTGCTCGCCTTGCTAACCGCGCGATAATGCTGGTATAGTCCTTCCTGAGTCGGTTTATTATAGTATGGGGTAACGACTAAAGCTCCCTGGGCACCGAAATCAGTCGCCCGATGCACGAGTTTTATTGTTTTCTCTGTAGAGTTCGTACCGGCACCAGCAATGACAGGAACTTTGTTTTGCGTTTCTTCAACAGCTATCTTTACGACCCGTTCATATTCATCATCATTCAGACTTGGACATTCACCGGTCGTTGCACAGGCGACAATACCACTCGAACCTTTGTCCATAAGAAATTTTATGTTCTGTCTGAGCCCCGGTTCATCTAATCTGTTGTCTTTAAAGGGTGTAATGATCGCTACATAAGAACCTCTATACATACCTACCTCCTATTGCCCCTTCTTACCTTTTTTTAGAATATTATGAATACGAGTGAAATCCTCGAGACTATAATAGTGAATGGTAATCGTTCCCTTGTTTCTCTTCCACTCAATATTCACTTTAGTATGGAGCAGTTTCGACAGCTCATCCTCAAGGATCAATAAGTTCGGTTCTTTCTCAGGACCAGGTATAATTCGTGGTCTCTTCTGAAAACGTTTGAGCAGAGATTCTGTCGCACGCACTGAAAGTTGATCTTCTACGATACGCTCAGCGATTTGGACCATTTGCGTTTCATCTTCCAGAATAAGCAATGCCCGCGCATGGCCTTGATTAAGGGTTCCGTTCCGAAGATATCTTTTCACTTTCTCCGGCAGGTTAAGCAGCCGCAGGGCATTAGTTATCGTTGAACGGTCCTTGCCAACGAGTTGCGAGATTCTTTCATGAGTTAGATCGAATTTGCTGTTCAATTCCTCATATGCGAGTGCTTCTTCAATAGGGTTCAAATCCTTTCGATGGAGATTCTCAATGAGCCCGATTTCCAATAATTCCCGATCGCTAAGATCTCTTATAACGACAGGTACTTCTTTTAACCCAACGACCTGAGCAGCGCGAAATCTCCTCTCCCCGGCAGCAAGGATAAATTTTCGTCCGTCTCTTTTTACGATGAGTGGTTCAATAATACCCTTTTCCCGGATCGAAGCTATTAAGTCCTTTACATCTGATTCTTCGATCTTAGCACGTGGTTGATGAGGATTTGGTCTGACATCTTCGATAGGTATCATACGATAACCTTCTTGAAGCGTACTTTCATCTTTGGTCGGGATCAATGCCTCAAGACCTTTGCCTAATGCTCTTTTACGCATGATTAAGACCCTGTTCATGAAATCTATCACGGTAGTCGCTCAATTCATTGAGTATCCCCCCGATGAATCGGGCAACTACATATATATCAGTTTGATGTTTACGCATGATTAAGACCCTGTTCATGAAATCTATCACGGTAGTCGCTCAATTCATTGAGTATCCCCCCGATGAATCGGGCAACTACATATATATCAGTTTGATGTTTATGCATGATTCAATAACTCTCTTGTCAGATTCAAATAAGCCTGGGCACCACTTGATGAAATTCTATAGTGAATGACGGATTTACCATAAGATGGTGCCTCGGCAATCCGTACAGAACGTGGTATCACTGTTTTAAAAACAACATTGGGAAAATGCTGCTGAATATCCTCAACAACATCCTTAGCTAAATTTAGTCTGGCATCATACATTGTCAGCAAGATGCCTTCGATGACAAGATTCTTGTTCAATCCTTGTTTTATTGCTTTGAGGGTCTTTAGGAGTTTTTCTAAACCCTCAAGAGCGTAATATTCACACTGTATCGGTATTATCACACTATCGCACGCGACCAAACCATTGATCGTTAGAATGCCGAGCGACGGAGGACAATCAACGATTACGAAGTCATATTCATCACGAAAAGAATCGAGTAATTTCTTCAACCTGCCCTCACGGTCATCCTTTTCAACCAATTCGATCTCTGCACCAGCCAGATCAGGGCTGGAAGGCAGAACCGAAAGCCGGGGCCATTTTGTATTGATAATAGTCTGTTTGAGCATCGCGGGTTCATAAAGACAGTCATAAATAGAGGATCCCAGTGAGTGGTAATCAATGCCAAATCCGCTCGTTGCATTAGCTTGCGGATCGATATCAACGAGGAGCACCTTTTTTTCAGCGAGCGACAGGCCGGCAGTAAGGTTCACTGCGGTAGCAGTTTTTGCAACACCACCTTTCTGATTACAAACTGCAATCTTCCTCATCCCTTTATTGTAGCAAAATCAACGTAAAAGTCAATGGAAATATGTGTTTTTACGGGTTTTTAAAGGGTAATAGTTGACATTTTACGTAAACAGGATAAAATCATTCCTAAGGAGGACTGAATAATATGAGAACATCAGCATTTATAGATAAACAGATCGCAATGATCAGAGGAAAAGTCGGTAAAGGAACAGCTTTATGCGCAACGAGCGGGGGTGTTGATTCCATGGTCTGTGCATTTCTCGGTTACAAAGCACTGGGCAGGAAATTAATCGCACTATTTATCGACGATGGATTAATGAGAGAAAAAGAAGCTCGAACCGTATCGAAAATACTGAGAAAACATGGCATAAGAACTGTCGTTTTATACGCTGCAAAGGATTTTTTCAAAGCGCTTAAAGGAAAAGAAGATCCGGAAGATATGCGCAAGGCTTTCCGGGATACATTTTATAAGACTTTAGGTAAAGCGGTAAAAAAATATAAAGCTGACTTTTTAATTCAGGGTACGATTGCAGCTGACATAAAAGAAACCAAAGGCAAGATAAAATCTCAACACAATGTTCTTTCCCAGATAGGTATCAGCCCAAAGAAATATGGATTAGTCATTATCGAACCGCTGGTTAATTTGTACAAACCAGGTGTCCGGACAGTCGGCAAAAAACTCGGTCTGTCAAAAGACATCTATCAGAGAATGCCGTTCCCGGGTCCAGGACTTGCGACCAGAATTGTCGGTGAAGTAACACCACCGCGTGTCAGCATTGTCCGCAAAGCAACGACTATTGTTGAGAAAGAATTGAAAAGATTCAAACCATTTCAAGCCTTTGCAGTTCTTCTCAATGATCGTGCGACCGGGGTCAAAAAGGGAAAACGTGCCTTCGGTAATATTATCGTTATAAGAAGCGTCGAATCAAAGGATGCATTGACGGCAACGCCAACAAAGATACCGTATGAGGTTCTTGAAAAAATTCAGAAAAGAATTGTACGCGAAATACCGCAGGTCACAAAAGTCCTATACGATATGTCTCCAAAACCACCGAGTACGATAGAATACATATAGAATTAAAATTTAAGATTTTGGATTGTAGATATCAGATTCGAGCTAAAAAATATTTTAGATCGGAGATTTAAAAAAGAATTGCAGTGATAAAAGATACCAGAATATCAGCTTGTGGACATAAGAAAATCAGGACCACTGATAAGTAATCCTGATCTGCTGGTTCCCTGATGCCCTGATAAGCTTCTTCATATCTTGTCAAGGGCTTCACGGGATACTGCATCAATATTTAGTTTGGATGGTCCGAATTCCTTGAAACGATCAGCTCCGGCAAGTGCTATCATGACTGCATTATCAGTGCAATATTGAATATCCGGAATACGTAAGCTGAAATCCATTTTCTGTGCCAGATCATTGAATTTTTCTCTTAGCCGGCTATTTACCGAGACCCCGCCGACAATACCGAGACTCGTTACTTTTGTTGATGCTATCGCTTTTGAAACAACCTGAATCAAATGTTCAATCGCGACATTTTGAAAATTCGCAGCGATATCAGATCGATCATATTCCGGGTTATCCCTGAGGTAATATAGAACTGCTGTCTTTAAACCAGAATAGCTGAAGTTGTAGAATTTCGGCTTTGGCACGGAAAATTTAACCGCGCCGATTTTTCCTTTTTTTGCTTCTCTTTCAATATAGGGACCTCCAGGATAAGGCAAGCCCATCATCTTGGCGACTTTGTCAAAAGCTTCACCACACGCGTCGTCAACTGTTTTACCATAAGTCTGATAAACGAATCTGTCTTTAACCAGGATAATTTCGGTATGACCACCGGAAACAAGCAGGACCAAAAAAGGATAGTTCATAACCCGATGGTCCAAATGTAGAGCGTAGAGATGACCTTCAAGGTGATTAACAGCGATAAAAGGCTTATTCAAAGCGACGGCGAGCGCTTTGGCAAATGAAAGACCGACCAGCAAAGCGCCAACCAAACCAGGACCACGCGTCACACTGATCAGATCAATGCTGCCCAAATCCAATTCGGAAATTTCCAAAGCGATTTTCACGAGCGACATTATTACTTTTATATGATTTCGCGCTGCAAGCTCAGGGACTACACCACCGTACTTTGTATGATCGATTTGAGAAGATACGATATTCGCTAACACCTTGTTATCCTTGATAACGCCTATCGCAGTTTCATCGCAGGATGTCTCAATACCAAGAGTGATCATATATTATTTTATCCAGATAAAAACACTTATCAAGCATGGACATGAAAGGAAATAACATTGACAACCTATAGATTGTGACTATGCTAAATAAATGGTCATCGTATTATTACTCATCGCTCTTGCGCCATGCCTGTTTATGTTATGGTATTTCTGTAATCGGGACAAATATGAGCCTGAACCAAAAAAGAAAATCCTCAAGATCTTTCTGATCGGTGCATTAATGGTAATACCTGCCGGTATAATTGAAACAGCTCTTTTGTATGGTCTAAATGCGCTTGTCGGCGGTATTATGAATATCTTCATTATGTCCTTTATTATAATCGCGCCGACTGAAGAATTATTGAAATTTTTTGCGGTAAAACGCTGGATATATCGCTCACTTGAATTTGACGAAGTCATGGATGGCATTGTCTACACTGTCGCTGCTTCACTCGGATTTGCCACGATTGAAAATGTGCTCTATGTACTTCAACATGGCATTACAACCGGTATTGCCCGCGCTTTTCTGGCAATACCCGGACATGCGTTCTTCGGTGCTTTAATGGGATACTATATTGGCCGGGCAAAATTCGACAAGGAAAACGAAACAAAATTAATTTTAAAAGGCGTTTTCCTGGCGGTTTTCTTTCATGGCCTTTATGATTTTCTTCTACTTACAGAAACTTTACTCGCGCTGCTCGTTATCGTACTTATTATCGGACTCGGATTACACGTTCGGAAACATCTAAAAAAAGCAGAATTGCAGAGTAAAAAGAGACTTGCTGATGAGATCGAAGAGAAAAAACAAGCCTTACTGGAAGAAGAGCTGCTCAATAAAGCACCAGCCATTGAGCAGACAAATATCAGTGAAAAAAATACCCCCGCTCCACCAAACAACCCACAAAAACCTGAGGCATAAGACAGGTATTGACAAAATTAAATTGGCGATTAAAATAGAATATGTTTAAATTCAATAAAGCTCTATTCGGTGCAATCATTGCTGGTTTCTTGGGTATCTTTTTTGCCACGGTCGGATTTTGGCGGACTTTGATGATCATCTTTCTCATCGTTCTTGGATACCTTGTTGGCACCTATCTTGAAACCAGAAAAAAAGAAGAAGATTAAATCGGTTGAAATCTTTTCAGAGAAACAAAAGCGGTCTACTTATTGTAGACCGCTTTTGTCTATACATTAAAACCTTATTAAGTCAATCAATCGATTACAATTTTCTGTTTTGCTTCCAGTTCGCCCGACTCAAAAACAAGAAAATAAACACCCTTTGATTGTCCATGTATATCGATGCTGTTTGATCCATTTTTCACATCACCCTGCCAGATTATACCGGTATCACGCCCCAGCACATCATAAAGCCGGAGTCTTGCATAACCGGTTCCTGATACATTGAATCTGACACTGAAATTTCCGCGCGAGGGATTTGGTGAAACCTCCATTTTATTGATATTGAATCCTGTACTCTGTTTTTCCTCAACCGCTATGACATTCTGGTAAACAGTTGTAGGATCTGAATTCTGTGAAAAATAATAAGTCGAATAACCGATATTATCAGCAGTAGTATCGGGTCGGGCGATGATCTTATAAGCAAAATAAACAGTCCAGGTTTGCCAGGCTTCAAAACCATCGCTCTCGAGCATCCAGTGCACCGTAGTATCACCATATACTCCGTCTACTGGAATAACTCCCAGGTCCATTACCGTGCCCGCATTAAAAGCATTAGGCGTACCCGTCCCAGTTGTATCGGCAAAAAGCCAGTAACCATAGACATCATAGTCAGTCTGTCCGGTATCACGCGTCTCTTTGGGATTAGGGAATTCAAACCAGACAGTATCATTGGCACCGCCACCCGGACCAGTCTTGGTAACATCTATTTTCGGCATAACCCATACAGTATCATCAGGGGTCCAGCTTTGGGTTGCCATTGATTCATCTAATGTATCTGAATATAACCAGTAAAACCCCGTATGGTTTATATTATCACTATATGTCCCTGGATTACCGGCATACGCAGAATCCCAGGAGCCAAAGGCAATGATGGTATCGCCATCTTGCCAATCAGGAAGAACACCGATCTCAGCGGTCCAGCGGACTGCGTTTAGTGTTGCCGAATAAGTCGTATACGATCCTGTTGTATCTTGATCAAACCAATGTGTTGTTGCATGATTTAGGTCATAGATCATCCAGTACGTGCCAGTTTGATCCAGACCTACAGGCCAATTTCGCACCAGCTGTCGCAATACATGGGGCGGTGATGCAAAACCAAACACCACCAGCAAAACTATTGTTTGTAGATGTCTTAGTATCTTATACATTATTCAATAGCTCCTTATAGCAATCAGTGTACCAAAATAACTTTTTTCTGTTTCTCGTTCTCTTTTGTGGTTATTCTCATAAAGTAAACTCCTGCAGCAACTTCCCGTCCGTTGTCATCATCACCACGCCATATTTCAGAATAGTACCCCGATTTCTGTTTCTTATCGACAATTGTCTTGACTTTCCTGCCTGAAACATCATAAACCTTGATTGTTACCTTTTGTAGATATGGAAGTGCATAATCGATTTGAGTCTGCGTCCTAAATGGGTTCGGATGCATATTGAACGCAAAATGTATCGGCGTATGCTGATTCTCTATTGAAGCAAGCTCTTGGTATGTTGAATAAACAGTCTCATAACCGCCAAGGACTATGGGTCTAAGATAACATTCACCATCAACTGTAAAGGACTCTTCATCTATGACTTTCTTATTTATACGTTTATCCGATTTGTAAACACTATAACCTATAACGTTAGGATCTTCGGCCTCATCCCATGTTAGCGATTTTGAACGCGACTGGCGTCTCGGTTCAGGTATGGGTGCAAGTACAAAATCACCCAAGTCCTGGATATCAACATTTTCATCAAGTTCGAAACTAGTCACTGAATAATAACCTTTACTATTAAAGATAG
Source organism: uncultured bacterium (assembly GCA_964419565.1). Lineage (GTDB taxonomy): Bacteria > Hydrothermota > Tepidihabitantia > SM23-42 > SM23-42 > JAUVZL01. The sequence goes on along the minus strand of CAYQPW010000015.1, from coordinate 31,754 downwards.
CCTCAATAATGAGTATCATTTTTTCATTGGGTAACCATGGTGATTTAAAGTTGCCAGTATTAAACCATATGGCACCTTTATTATCATTTGTTGCATACCCGCAACCGATTATTTTTTCTGTAAGAACATCTATTGGTTTATTTACTCGGTAAGTAGTAAAAACCAGATTGCTAAAGCCCTCAAAATCCAGATGACACCGTACAACATGTGATACACCTGCTTCTCGGAAATCCTTTTTTGTTTGTACTACTGATCGTGCTGGTTCATATTGTTTAGCATCCATCAGAACTTGCTCTTCTGTCAACTTCCCCTCTTTTATTCTCTCAGGGAATTTGATTTTCCATATCGGTTCACGATCAGACTCAGCAAACCTTCCAATTTTGACCTCTGAAGTCTGACGTAAGTTCTTAGTCAATAAGAGCACAAGATCACCGGTTTTATTAGAATACTCTGTAGGATTCCAGGTTGTGTCCGTTGTACTTTCAAATTCGTAACCCCGTCCAGCCGCAATACTAAAATCATCGCCGTACCATTCAAGAAAATCAGGGTCCCATAGCCAGTTCTCATATAACTGATCATCACGTAAATTGACGATCTTAATCAATGGAATACCAGATGGACTGTAGCTAGTTGTTATATCGCTTACTGTACTGTATGCTGCATTATACGGTATGGAAATCCAATTCCTGTCAGTGGTTGCTGCATTTTCATTAAGGCTCACTAGACCATTTGGGTTGTTGGCACCAACAAAGATCAAAGAAGTATCAATTGTCGTCTCCATTTCATATCCACAACCTGATACTATTGAAAAATCATCGCCGTACCATTCAAGAAAATCAGGGTCCCATAACCAGTTCTCATATAACTGATCACCACGTAAATTAACGATCTTAATCAATGGAACACCGGAGGAACTTAAATCATCTGTCAAATCTGAAGCCACAGTGTAATTACTATGCCATGGTAGACTAACCCAATTCCTATCACTGGAAGAAGCACTCTCGTTAAAAAATTTGTTTAACTTATACCCCATATTCGATTTTACGCTGCGGTTTCGTGCTATATCGACTGCTTTTACAAGATAATAATAACTATTACCAGAGCTCAACGCTCCCACGTCAGTGAATACTGTATCGGGTTGGATAGTTGCACCGACGGAATCTGAAACACCCGGGATAAAAGAAGGTGAAGTGCTTCGGTACACGACATAGTAATGGACTGTTTCAGGATTACCAAGGGTATCTGTGGTAATCATATTCCAGGTGAGTTTAACGTCGCTGCCTGATTTCTCAGCTGGATTTATATAGGGCGCGATCGGTGGAAATGCCTCTGGCGGATGCCAGAAACCGATCACGCCTTGATAATCAGTGTCGGTTACACTACCGATCGCAGTCTGGCTTATTGTACCCTGCAAAATATAATCTGTAGATGTCATCTTCCGTCCACCTGATGAAAGAACATCCTTTTTTAAAATATAATTCTGTGCAAACAATAATAACGGTATTAATAATAATATTGCCTTTTTCATCTCGCCTCCTACCATATAATCCTATAAGATATTCCCCTGATGTCAAGCATAACCTCATGCTCCATTTTCTTGTCTTTTACTGATTCATTATATGTGCTGACTATTAACAAACCTCTTAACCTTAAAAACTCATCTTATCTTCCAGAATTTCAAGTCTTTTCTTCAATTCTGTATTTTCTTTTTGGAGGTTTTCGATCATAAGAGTTAATTCTTGGATCGCAGCGAGTGAAACACCGGCCATATCGGTTGCAGAAACATGTTTCTTATCAAAAGTGACTTTTCCTGTTCCACAGCCGAATTCATTGTAGAATTTTTCGGCATCAGGGATAATATGCTGCTCTTTGCCATCTGTTATTTTATGACGCAAGATTGGAATTTGTTTTAATTTATTGAGGACGGTCGCCCGAGTGATCGGTTGAACATCATATTTATTACGGTCAAATGTTCCATCAGTCCACACTCCACCCGGGGTAAGATATGCAGTATTCCCATTGGAAGTGCTCGTTCCAACGACGATCGGCCAGTTTCCTGGACTAATATCATGATGATCAGCATTGATCCACAAACAACCTGAGTTACTGCCATCATAAAAGATGACATAATGATCGGCATTAATATAGACGTAATCTCCAAAAGCCATAGAATAATCAGCATATGTAGTTATTGAATCCCGGTAGCCGCAGGGAATAGCCGAACAATAACCGGCATTATAATTCACGTATCCATTGCCGATAAAACTATGATAGTCAGTACCCGTGGTATTGCTATAGCCGCCGCCGATAAAAGCACGATGCCCATTTGTTATATTGTTATAACCACCGCAGATAACTGAATATTGCTCAACGGTCTCATTTGAATAACCACCGCCGATGAAAGAAAAGGCTTGATCGATCGTATTATCTTTACCGCCGCCAATAGTACTGTATTTTGCATTTACGACATTATTCCACCCTCCAGCAATAGTCGCAGCAGTATCTCCTACAGCATTGCCAGCTAAGTTGCTGTAACCACCAGCAATATTACCCCAGTAGCCCATAACTGTATCAGCATATCCGCCACCGACAAAAGTAAACCAGCCATCAGCATTATTATCCAAACCACCACAAATAGCCGCACCGTCAGCAGAAGATGTGTTATTATAACCCCCACCTACAAATGTGCGCAGGACACTCGCTGTATTATTCAAACCACCGACGACAACACAATGAATGCCTGTTGCACTATTATCAATGCCTCCACCGATAAAAGCATAGCGAGCTATCGCTGAATTATTGTAACCACCAACTACAATAGCGAAAGAATCGCTATAATCATCTCCAGCATTATTATACCATCCTGTAAGGATGCCGCCGGCAAACGCCTCGGTCGAGTCGTATATACCGCCGCAGACAACAGCATAGTCACCCATCGCACGATTATCCTCACCGCCAGTGATGGCTGAACTGAAACCGGTCGCTTGATTACCTGAACCACAACCGACAAATGCACGGTCGTCAAGGGTTCGGTTATTATAACCACCTGCAACACAGCTAAAAGAACCCTGGGAATAATTTTGGCGTCCGCCGATGACCGCAGAATAGGTACTGAATGCAGTATTAGTGTAGCCGCCAACACATGTACTATGTGTCGCTGACGCAGTATTGCTTTCCCCACCGCCGGTGAATGAATAATCAGCCCGTGCCTGGTTATCCCAACCTCCACAAACAACCGCTGCTGTATCCCCAGTTACAATACCGGCAAGGCAACTGTAGCCTGATAAAACAGCGCCGTACTGCGCCCGTACTGAATCCTGATACCCCCCGCCGATAACCGCACGATCCCCGATAATATAATTAGCCTGACCTCCACCGATAAAACTCTCGCTGCCGTCGATTATATTGCCAACGCCACCAACGACTGATGAATAATCATCATTGACTTGATTGTTAGCACCGCCGCAGATGACTGCGAGACGGGCATCTACAGTATTACCGCCGCCGCCGCAAACAACAGCCCAGTTATCAAGCGCGCTATTGCCCTGACCGCCGCCGATGAATGAAAATTTTGCATCGGCAAAATTATCCCAGCCGCCAGCAACAACACATGCAGAATCACTCGTATAAGAACCAGCCCTATTACTGTAGCCAGACAGTACGCCGTTATATGGACTCCATGTTGTATCAGCTTTTCCGCCGCCCACAAACGAGTAAAGTCCCATAGCGAGATTATCCTCACCGCCGCAAACCGCACCGCCGTTATTATTCGCATTGTTATTATTACCACCGGCTACAACCCCGTACATGCCGAAAACAGAGTTGTTTAAACCTCCTCCAATAAATGAATAATTGTCTGCGGTATGATGCCCGACACCACCGCAGATCGTTGTATACCGCCAATTGTAGCCACTTGAGCCGGTCGTACAACTTACTCCGAAATTAATATGTGTATGCAGACTGTCTCCATAGAATAGATTACCTGCACCACCACGCGCGATACTGACATAATTCGCCGTAAATAACACGCTATCAGGTGTACCACGCACCCAATCATTGTCACCTGAATTCACCCATGAAAGCTGACCACTGCCGTCGGTAACGAGGACCTGATCCGCGGCGCCGTCTTGATTCGGAAATTCATAACCCATCGCTTCATTACCAAAATGAATATGTGGCATATCGATCATGAACGTGGAATCCGCGGTAAGTTTACTGCCGATACCAAAAAGATAAGAATAATCTGCACCTGCTGCAATAGTATCTGCATATCCGCCGACTATTGCTGAATATTTGCCATCTATATAATTATGCCTGCCGCCACCAATAAAAGAATAACTAGCAAATGCATCGTTATTTATACCACCGGTGATAATTATCCCGGTATCCAAAGTAGCATCGTTTCCTGCATCACAATAATAGCCAGAAAAAATACCTCCATACATACTTTTTACGGTATTCTCGTACCCGGCACATATCGTCCCAAGCCGGCCATAAACCTCGTTATACGCACCGCCACTTACGCAACTATATCCTCCGATTGCCTTATTTGCCAATCCGCCAGCAACCGTAGACCAGTTTGAATCAGCGCAATTATGACTGCCGCCACCTATGGTCATACTGTGGAAATTCGCGCCGTCAACACCAGTCGTACATATCCTGCCAAAATTTATATGGGTCTGAGTGCTTTCCGTACTATAGAGCACATTACCAGCACCACCCCTTGCTAATCCCCAGTAGTCTTTTGTATAAAGAACAGAATCAGTGACTGACCAATGGGAGAAATCTAGTCCATCTACCCAGGACAGTGCACCACCACCATTAGTAACCAGCACCTGATCAGCCGAGCCATCAACTGCGGGGAATTCATAACCACTCATTTCACTCCCAAAATGTATATGTGGTATGTCAACCATGAATGTTGAATCCTCGGTTAATCTGCTGCCGATTCCAAAAAGATACGAATAGTCTGCACCGACATCAATCGTATCTGCATAGCCACCAAGTATCGAAGAATAGCTGCCGTTGACAAGGTTTTGATACCCACCACCAATCGCAGAATAGAATCCTCCAAGAGAATTATCAACGCCCCCGCCAATAAAGGTATAATTTCGTCCAGCATGGTTATTCCAACCACCAACAACGACGGCATAGTCATTATTAGCATTATTTTCCAATCCCCCAGCTATTGTGGCGTAATCACCAGTTGCATAGTTACTGTCGCCGCCTGCAACCGTAGAAAAGTGACCACTGCCGACCCGGTTGAAACGCCCACCACCAATCGTCGAATAGTCACCCGTTGCCCGGTTTCGGTACCCGCCTGAGATAGTAATGTAGGAACGGGCTACCGATGAAATGCCGGTTGTGCACTGAACGCCGAAGTTTATATGAGTGAAATTGCTGCTACCAAATAATGCATTTTCGACGCTGCCGCGTGCTATCCCCCAATAGCTGTTTGTATGGATGATTGAATCCGTAACTAACCAGTCACTATCAAAAGACGAATTTCGCGCATATTCAGCAGTATCAGAATAGGTCGCCATATAAGCATAACCAGCTGACGTGATCTGTGTACGCGGCGCAAGAGTCACTGGACCTTCAATTACCAGTTCTAACCATCGGTCTGTGCCGTTAACAAAAACACTGTCAGGTATGGTATTGCTATTTCCAAGGATAACATTAAATACCCCTTGTTCAATTGGAATATTTGTCTGCGTCTCACTCCACCATAGATTGCCTCCGGTAACATTATCATAGATACTAAAGGTCATATCCAAAGTATCATCTATCGGAATACCCAGGGTATCAGTCAGATAACCCTGGTAACTCATTAACTTGGGGACAAAACGCCCTTGCTCCTCTATATTGTCTAAATCAATATTGCCCTGGCCATAGCTAATAGCCATAACCACAAGAAATACACACAGCATTATTTTACGCGGCATTAGAACCTCCTCTTTGCTGATAAATACTACTATTTTTCGACATATTTCTGCATCCAGTTCATGAATAACATAAACATCCCATGATTAGTGTATTTTAATAAAAATCTAATCTCTTTCCTTATTATGGCTCGTTAGTGCTGCCTTTTCATATTTGCAACCGCAGGCAGCGCAGTACCGAGATAGAGGATTACTAATCGGAAGTTTGCACTTCGGGCACTTGCATATCAGCTCATGCCCGCACAATGGACAGAATTTCTGCCCGTTTTCTCCAAAATAATGACAACTAGGACATATCTTCATGACTTATTATAGTAATCGGGTATTAGAAAATAATTAGAATAATAATGTAATTAGATCTGGTACGATCTAGTCTTTGTCGCTGATTTTTAAATGACCGATCAGCTGCTTTGTCTCAACCGATGGTTCAAGATCAAAATCTTGTTTTAGGATCAAGAAAAAACGTTCATATTGCCGTATTGCACGCGCCCGCTCACCCATTTCAATATACGATTTTATTATCACTTGGTGCGCAGCTTCGCTTACCGGATCTTTTTCTACGATTTTGTAGGCTAATCTTATTGCTTCTTGAAATTCATGCCGTTCTAAGCAACGATTGGCCATCCACATCATAAGGTCCTCACTCTTATGATTGATGCCAGTTCTTCTTGCTTGAATAGCTTCATTGTGGAATTCAGGCAGGAAATCCCCATTCATGAGCTTTACCGCATTTTTTGCACATCGATCGGCAAGATGGACCTTATTCTGGGCGCGATGCTGTTTGAATTTTCCATAGAGTTCCTCAAAATCCCACAGGTCGACCTGGATCTTAGTTTTATCGAGCGCGTAAAAATTGTTCTCGTGGATAATGAACTGCTCACCTATTATATCACGTAGAGTCGATAAGGTAAAATGGAAATTATTACGTGCGGTTTTTGTACCGAAATCAGGCCATAGATAAAGGGCGAATTCTCCCCAAGATGCACCTCGAGACCCTGTACTAACAATAAATAATCCAAGCAGTTCACGAGCCTTTGCTGATTTCCAGTGTTTTGGCAAGATCATCCCCAAGTGACCAGAATCGACAACGGACAACCCGCCGAATGTATTGATGCGTAATGGCTCAGCAGAAACCCGGTGATCATGTGCTATCTTCATCGCTGTCTTGTTTGCCCTTTTCCTGAAATTCCTTATCCAACCACTGGCGCCAATTTCAGTGAGCAATTCCATCCCTTGATCAAAAAGCTTTTGATCTACGAAAACCAAACCCGCTTCACACAAAAGTGGTGCAAGGTAACTTTTCGCACCATTCTCACGTAGGATCTCCACCCCACTTTTCATGTTGATCAAACCAGCCTTTTTCTTTGTTTTTGTTTCCTGTATGATCCCTTTGATAATCAGCGCGACTCCATGCTCAATACCTAAAGCATTTGCATCAGCGATATGGATCGCTTTATCTATAGACTGCTGTGCTTTTGTTAAATCGTCACGTTTCAAGTAATACAGCGCGTGAACCGTATGGGCATAAGACAACCACTCCTCCTGAGCTGGCGGCTCGGGTCGATCAATAGGATACTTAGTGAAGATATCGTATGCCTCGTCCAACCGGTCCATGTGAATGAGGACTTCAGCTTTTATATAGCTCGAAGAAAATTCAGAATAAATGGTTATCGGTTCTTCGAGTGCTTTTATGAAATACTGCAATGCCTCCTCAAGATCACCCTCAAAGAGCGAACAATATGCCATAGAACCCCAGTAAATGGACATTTTATATTCTTGGCCAGTCCTGAGTATCAACTGCTGGTACTGCCGCGTCAGATCACGGGCATGTTCAATATCGCCCATTTTAGAACTCGCCGCATTGAGATTGACCAGTGCCACTGCTTTCATCGGCACATTATTCAGTTCATCTGCAATATTGACAAGTTGCTCAAAATACTTGCGGGCGGTCTTTAAATCACCTTCTCGATAATATATCAAACCGATAATATTCAATCCGTAACAATATGCATCAAAATTAGTATGCAATGAATACTTCTTAAGGAGCCTGCGAATCAAACGACGGGCACTTTCTACTTTCCCGATATACCTCCAAACCATACTCTGTTCTATTCTTAATCTAAATAACACGCTTTCAAATTCCTTGTTCCTGGGAACGGCTCTGATCACCTTGGCGATATATTTGGCGGCTTTTTGAAACGAGGTTTGAGCATACAAATAGCGGTATATCATTATATGGAGATGTATTGCGAGCCTGGTCATACCACGATGCAACAATTTGTCAGCTATTTCTGTTGCTCTTTTCTGGTCATGGACTATATGTTTTAAGGACATCGTCAGAGTTGTCAACCTCGCTTCGATAATATTTCGCGCGGTTCCAAATCGCTCACCGAATGTATTGGCGATTTCCAGTGCCAGAACACAATACTTATGTGCTTCCGCAAGATCACCGGTAACCGCCAATCGTTTACTGGCATTGAAAACCAATCGGCAAAGCTGCGGGGTTTTTTCTTTATCAACGAGCAACTCAGTAGCGTGTCTCGCTATTGCCTCACAATCTGACGGCTGTTTTTTCTTGAATATCCTAGCCAGCTGTCGATGAAATGATCGCTCGTCTTGCTCAGAAAGGCTCTCACGGAGTATCTCCCGCTCTACTGGATGGGTGAACTGCACATAATTGGTTCTCATGACTGGTGAAAAAAACTCCTGAGCAAAACAAGCCTGTATCTTTACCGCCTCACTCTTGGTAAGTTTAAGAACCAACTTGACCATAGCCGGTTCAAACTGCTCCCCGATCAAAGAAGCAACTTGCAGGAAAGAGAAAGCTGTCTGACTGAGTTGCTGAAAACGTTCGCGGAAAATAGTATTGATACTGTCCGGGACCTTAATACTCCGGTAACTCTTTTCAATATTCCATTTCTGGCTATTCTCGTCAAATTTAAGAATATTCTGGCTCACGATTTCTTTTATAAATTCCTTGATAAAATATGGATTACCTTGTGTTATGCCAAACATCCACTTGTAAAAGGATGGTGGAAAATCCTGTTCGAAAATATTATTGATGAACAACTCGGTTTCATCTAAGGCAAAAGAACTAAGCTCTATTTCATATACTTTGTTTTTGTTATCAAAAAATCCGTTGCTTTCATCTTTTTTTTCCACTTCTTGACTGGTAAAACATCCAATAATAAAAAGAGCCCTGGCATCGATCCTTTCATGGATGAACTGGATGATCTTTTTCCCACGAATAGATAATAATTGTAGATCATCAAAAAAGACCACGATCGGTTTAAGCCGTGACATATTTTCCAGTAATTGATTTATCGCAGAACAGACATCCAGGTCAGAATGTGTTTCACCCGGGGCTTCCACTGGATAATATGATCTCAAATGCGGCAATAATGATAAGATCACAGGCGCAATTTCCATGGGCACGAGGTGTGTTAGCATCTTGGATTTGTTATCAAAACCATCAAAATAATGGCTGAAAATTGAACTGAACGGCTCGTACGGTTTGCTGCTCGGACCGAAAATACGGGTCTTTAATATCGTCATATCATTGGGATCGAGAGTATCCAAAAATTGAGTAACCAACCTTGTCTTACCGATACCGCTTTCACCATTGACGATTACGGTACGTCCCTGGTTTTCGAACACATTATTTAAATGCTCACGCATCTCTAAAATTACATTTTCTCTGCTTATAAAAGGGATAAGCTCACGATCGAGTAAACGCCTGTATGCATTAACTGGCTGCCCCTGTGTATATGTATCGCGCATGGATATATATTGTAATCAGTTGAAAAAAATTGTCAACAAACGGCTGATTTTTCTTCCTGTTGTTCTGGCTTTTCTTGTTTACCAGAATATGAATGGCCGTGGTGTGAAAGTGAAGATAAACACTAACAATGGCATGACCGCAAGCAATTTCTCTCTTGAGGTCAGCGGTGTAATTGCATCCTGTATTACTGCATTTCTGCGCGCAAATAGAAAAATCAGTAAAGCCCAGAATATCCATCCGGGCCACAGAAAGCCCAATGCGATCATACCGGCAAATATCGGAACATACATATATCTGCGTTTTTTGAAGAAAATACTGTAGGCTATGTGACCACCGTCGAGTTGCCCGATTGGAATGAGATTCATGGATGTTACAAGAAAACCAAGCCATCCTGCAAAAGCTATGGGGTGCAAGAAAAGATCATGCCCTTGGGGAATATTCGGATGCAGGATCTTAGCCAAACCCCAGAAGAGCAACGAATCACCAAGCTTAAGAAACTCAGCGCTCTGTTGAGCAGGTCTGAATTCAGATAATGCGATGCCGATAATTGCAATTGGTAATGCCACCAAGAATCCAGCGAGTGGACCGGCCATGCCAACCTTGAGCAGAGAACGTCGGTCAGGCACTATCGACTTCATTCTTATTACCGCACCGAGAGTACCTATAAAGTGAAAAGGCACCGGGATAAAATAAGGTAATGTCGTAATCATACCAGCTTTTCTCGATACAAAATAATGACCGAATTCATGGCAAGTAAGGATAGCCATTATAGAAAATGAAAACGGTATACCCAACCATAAATCGGAAGAATTCTTAAAGGGATTACCGCCACTATTCAAAGAACCAGCAAATATTGTTGAGAATAATGTTGCAATAAAAAGCAATAGATTTAGCCAATATTTTGGATTATCTACTGCCTTTTTAAAAATTCCATATTTGATGATGTGTCTGTTACCATCGCTGTCAAACAAAGGGGTATAATCAGTATGCGAAAAATATTCCTTTATATCTTTGATCGTCCGGTCAACCGGTGGATTCAAGCTACCAGAAACCTGGGCAACTGTTAATCCCCCGCTCATATCCTCAACCGTCATTTTTGTTTTTAGATAATTCAGTATTTCTTCCATCTTCTCCTGGTTCCATTCTTCATCTCTTCTTAACTTCCCTCTTTTCCGACATCCTCACCCATACCTACCCTCTGTCTTTTTTGACATGCAATAAAAGCAACAGTACATCGGATGGACTTATGCCCTGGATCCTTGAAGCCTGGTCGAGATTTATTGGCTTTATCTCAGACAATTTTGATTTTGCTTCATTAGATAATCCCTTGACCGCCGAGTAATCAAAATTCCCCGGCACTCTGATTCTTTCAAGCTCTTTTAATTTTTCTATCAGTTCCTCTTCTCTTTTAATATAACCTTCATATTTAGCTTCTATTTCGACACGCTGACCAATGTTCTCGTTTAACGCAATATCACACATACGCGCGATATCTTGAATATGAATACCCGGTCTTGTCAATATTTGAAAAAGACTCTGTCCGCCGCGTTCTGGTGGTATTTCACTATCACCGCATTCCTTCAAAACAGGATTGGCTATATCGGGTTTTATAAAAGTGCTCTTTAAATCCACAATTACCGTGTCGATCTGTTTCCTCTCATCGATAAATCCATCGAAATCATCCTGCGCTACAAGCCCATACTTGACGCCGTAATGCATGATACGGTCAGCAACATTGTCGATCCTCAATAAAAGCCGATGTTCAACCAATGAGGTGAACATTCTATAAGGTTCCTCTGTATTCTTTGTGATCAAATCGTCAATAAGTACGCCGATGTACGCTTCATATCTTTTTAGCACAAAAGGTTTCTCATCACGAATCTTGATGGCCGCATTGATACCGGCGATTATCCCTTGAGCTGCTGCTTCCTCATAACCTGAGGTACCGTTTATCTGTCCTGCACAATAGAGATTATGCACTACTTTTGTTTCAAGGCTCGGGTGGAGTTGGACAGGATAAACAAAATCGTACTCCACTGCATACCCGGGTCTTGTTATCTCTACCTGTTCTAACCCTTTTATCGTATGAAGCATATCTGATTGTACATCATAAGGCAATGAAGTTGCCAGACCGTTCAGATATAGTTCACCTGAATGCCTGCCTTCGGGTTCGATGAAGACCATATGTGAATCGCGTCCAGCAAAACGTAAGATTTTTGTCTCTATGGAAGGGCAGTAACGCGGGCCCGTACCGATGATCTTGCCGGTGTATAATGGCGAACGGTCGAGATTCTTTTGGATTATCTCGTGAGTCGTCTTATTCGTATGAGTTATAAAACAAGGTAACTGATCCTTAACATGCTCCTTTGTACGGAAAGAAAAACTGAAGGGCTCTTCATCGCCGTTTTGGATACGCAACTCGGATAGATCGACTGTGCTTTTGGCGATACGTGGAGATGTACCGGTTTTCAATCGCCCGACATGTAGTCCAATATTTTGGAGGGAGCCGCTCAAAGATGATGCCCTTGATTCAGCTAATCTGCCGCCGGAGAAGTGTTCCATACCGATGTGCATCAAGCCATTCAAAAAAGTGCCGGTCGTTATAATAACCGCCTTTGAAAGATATTCACTGCCTATGTTTGTACGAACACCGACTGCTTTGCTATCATGAACAATGATATCGGTTACTTCTTCCTGCTTTATTACAATGTTCTCGGTATTTTCCAGGGTTGTGCGCACCGCTTCTTTATATTGCTCCCGGTCATTCTGTGAGCGTGGTGACCAGACTGCCGGACCTTTTGATTTGTTGAGCATGCGCAGTTGAACAGCTGTTCTATCTGCCAGTGCACCGATCGCACCGCCCAGAGCATCGACTTCCATGACAAGATGGCCCTTGGCCAAACCACCTATCGAAGGGTTACAGGACATCTGACCGATCGTATCGATATTGAGGGTCAATAGCAGTATTCTATGACCCATATGTGCCGGCGCAAGAGCCGCTTCGACACCTGCATGACCCCCACCAACGACGATGATATCGAATTCCCTTGCTTTAGTCATAATATATAATAGAGGAAAAAGAGCAAAAATCAACATTTATTCCATCTGCGACAGAATCGATGATAGCAATAAAGAAGAATGATCGTGCGCGGTTTTATTGGGCAAAATGAGATACTTTTCCTTGACCTTTTAAGTCATTATCCAACTCGATTGGATAATCCAGAAGTTGGCGGTGTTGCTAGATTCCCCGATTTCCGTACGAGCTATGATCTACGGGACAGGCAAGTCGGGGAATGACAGGATGGTGATCGGATAATGATAGGATCAGGAGAACTTTACCCGTATTCATCTATTGACATCATTTTTACAGTATATATAATAAACTCATGGGTCTAGCTGACATACAGAAAAAACAAAGTGAGGAAAGACAGCGTGAGAAAAGACTCGTTCATTTCACGAATGCCGTGAGCCGGGATTTTCAAACGTCCAAAGTTTTCAAATCCAAACCTAAGGCATATAAAGACAATGTTGATTACATCGTCAAAAGTTTTCTCGATTATGTTTTTTTTAACGAACATAAAGAAATCCGTGAACTCAATGATGGACTGACCAAGGACTTCATGGTAGAATTTGCACCCAGAAAACTCACTTTTACACCTGAAGCAGCAAAAGATGTCTCTGAAATTCTCACAAAATTCCTTGTTTTTCTCAACACCGAAGGACACATACATAATGGTGGTGAACTAAGCTCGGTAGTCAAGAAGAACAACCGTACTTTTCTTAAGCTACTCCCAAAAACAAAACAAAAACCAACAAAAAAGACCGGCAAAAAAAGCACGGTCAGCAAGAAAGTAGCGAGTAAGAAGAAACCTGCCAAGAAATCAATACCTGAAGTCAAGGTCGGCAGAAACGACCCATGCCCATGCGGTAGCGGAAAAAAGTATAAGAAGTGTTGCGGGCGAAGCAAGTAAATTACATTCTTTGTTCCACTTGTTTAGAAGTCAACAAAGTTACCACGAGTGCGCAGATAAATGCTATGATAAATGTAACGAATGTCGCCGCTATTACCTTATCCCATCCTGTCACCATCCATAAAACAGTCACCGTGAATCCAGAAACGAGTGATGCTACGACACCGGCAGCATTAAAACGTTTCCAGAAGAACGAAAGTATCACCGCTGGTGAAAATGAGCAACCTATCCCAGCCCAGGCAAAATGCACGATCGTATAGATCAAACTTTTTGATGTAAAAGCAAGAATAAGTGCCAGGATACCGACAATCAATATCGTTATCCTTGATATCACAACCAGAGTCTTATCCGTTATCTTCTTTTTCATGGCCTTGTGGATAACATCCTCACTGATCGACGATGTAGCAATCAATAATTGCGAATCTGCAGTTGACATCATTGCTGCTACTGCACCGGCCAAAAGGATACCGGCGATCCACGGCGGCATGAGTTTCATCAACATAAAAGGAAGTATCTGTTCAGGATCAGCAACACAATTCTGGCCATATAGTGTGATTGCAGCGAGCCCAAGAGTGATCGCGCCGGTATAAGCGAGTAAAGTCCAGATTATTGCGATACGCGCCCCGACCTTGACTTCTTTGTCGGTCCTCATCGCCATCCACCGTGCGTCGAGCTGTGGCTGACCGCCTAGATAGCCAAAGAACCAGGAAAAATTGTTAACGATTAAAACACCAAGACCAAAACCGACCGCACCTCCGGTCAATGAATCAACGCCACTGCCCGCTGCAGCAAGAGCATGAGCTATGTTGAGATCACTCTGTGCAATGACTATAAGAGCGATGATCGGAGTCACGACGAGTGTAATTATCATTAATATCGCCTGAATAACATCAGTCCAGACAACCGAGAAAAAACCACCTGCGATCGCGTAAATCATAACGACGACTGCAGACATGATAATACCTGTCGTTACCGGGATTCCGAAGGTGATATTAAGGGTCTTACCACCACCGCTGAATTGGGCGGCAACGTATAATACAAAGAAGAATATAATTATCAGAGATGAAAACCATCGTATGAATTTGCTCTGCCCGGAATATTTTGTGGCGAAGTAACCAGGGAGCGTCAAGGTTTCATACTTATCCCTTTCCCGTCTAAAACCCCTTGCCAGCCACAGCCACGAAAGAATAATCCCGGAAACACAGCCAAGGGCGATCCAGACCGCTGATAATCCCGATGCAAATGCAAATCCGGTCAGGCCTAATAAGCACCATGCAGACTCTCCTGTCGCGCGCTCAGACAAAGCAAGTGCCCAGCCAGGTATTTTCTTACCGCCGAGATGAAAATCCGCCTGGCTCATCTTTTTTCGGGCAAAATACAAACCGATACCCAGCATTAGAGCAAGGTATATAACAAACTCAATTGTGATTATTGTATTCATCTACCACCTCCAGAACATCATAGTCCATCAGTAAAGAGATGCAAAACCTTTTTTTCGGCCAAATCGATCCATGAGTAGAAAAATTGTCATACCGATCGACAACCAAACGACTAATATCACAGCAAGTCTTATGAATATCATCCCCAATCCAATATTGATCTGTTCACCAAGGAGCAAATACCTCGCACCCATAACACCATAGGTCGTTGGTAGTAACATTGAAACTCTACGTAAGAAAACCGGCAAAACCGCAAGTGGATAAGCGATCGGGGTCACAATAAGCATCAAAGTACTCAATGCTTCAGAAATAACCCACCATTGTTTCAATCCGATAGTCAAACCGGCTATCAGAACGCCAAGACCATACAGCCCGATGACCATCAGGGCGACTATAAGGAAAACTAACATTATACCTGATGTTTGGAATGCGATTGAAAAGAGAATAGTTATAACGATCGCTTGTAAGAGCATGATAAGACCCTGATGACATGTCGAATGTGCAGCCATGCCTGCAACATATACCCAGCGCGGTACAGGTGCTGCAAAGATAGTATCGAGCGTGCCATACCATTGTTCTTTACGAAGCGACCACCCCATCGCCCAACAAGCGGTATTAAGAAAACCCATAATTAAATAGCCGATGAATGTATACGCGATCATATCACCAACCCCGGTAAGGGACCTCAGATGTTCTGAAAAACGACCGCCGAGCAATGCAACGCCATAAAGAAAGAACGGTAGAAGATAAACAAAAGGCGCAAGAAACTGTCTGAAAAAATCAGGTTTATATTTCCATTCGATACGCCATTCTTTTATGTTTTCGGCATTGATTGCACGAATATAATGAGTTAATTTATTCAATCTGACCATTAGACTATTCAATATTCATTAGTTATCAATAGTGCGCCAAAGTCCCGCGTCTCTTAGTTCTTTGCTCGATACGCATGAAAATCCATATGCCGACCGGAACGATAATTGCATCTAGGGCAACGAGTATAAGACTATTTTTAACAAAATCAAATTCAATACCCAACAAGATACCGCGCAGAGCAACGAGTGCATAAGTTAAGGGAATAAATAAGCTAACTGCTCTTGTTATAGGATGGACCTCAACTGGATATCGTATCGGCGTGAAGAGAAAAAGGATGTATTCGAACAAATGCAGTACTCCTTGTGCTTCCTTAATAAGTAATGTCAGCGCAGATGCGATAAAACCAACACCATAAAGACCGATCATCAAAAGAACAAGAAAAAATGCGATCGGAACGATCTTCTGTAGTGTAATATCAAGACCAAACAAAAAAACACAAATCAGTATTTGAATAGTGACAAAAAAGGTCGAAAGCAATGAATTATACAATCCTTTCCCCAACAATATGTAGATCGGCCGTACTGGTGATGACAGGATATGTTCGAGTGTTCCATAGAACATTTCATTCCTCAGGGCATTACCCATACTCCACACGGCAGTGAACATATAAGTACTGAAGATTCCGCCGATGAGTACATAGGGGATGTATTCACCAGTTCCAGCCAGGTTAGCGAACGCGGTGGACTGTAACCCACCGATAAGTGCTTTTCCCTGGAAAACGAGTGGCACCACCCAGAGCAGCGGCGAAATGATCCAGAAGGCGATCTCGGCTGGATATGTAAGCAGGATCCTTATATCTTTCTTTATTTCTTCGATAATAACTCTCATGGTTTCATTTCATCATCATTCTCTTTGCGTCGTGTCATCTTTTAAACTAACACCGGTGAGATGGACAAAAACATCTTCCAGAGTAGGTGTTGTAACATTTACCGAGAGAACTTTCACATGGTCGCGTACCGTGTCGATCACACGGCTTAAAAGGTCCTCTGGATTTTCAGTGCTGATATGAATGTATGTAAGACCATCGCTTTTAGTAATACTAATTCCCATTTCTTCATGCATATGGCTAAAAGCTTTTTCATCCAGATCACCGAGGCACTTTACTTCAAGAATCTGTTCCTGAGACATACTCTGTTTCAGCAAAACCGGTGTATCAAGCGCAGTTAGCTTCCCATTATACATAAATGCAACTCGCTCACAGAGTTCATCAGCCTCGTCCATATAATGAGTTGTCAGAAGAATTGTCTTACCTAACTTGTCGTGCAGCTCCTTTTTGATAAAGCCACGAATAAAACGGGCAAAATATGGATCAAGACCAAGGGTCGGTTCATCGATAAGCAAGATCGGTGGATCGTGAATCAGGGTACGCGCGATCGATAATTTTTGTTTCATACCGGATGAAAGCCTCTCAACCCTTTCATGCGATTTGTCCTTTAGCTCCATTAAGTCAAGCAAGTAGTCTATCCGCTCAGCGGTTATTTTTCGGGGAACACCATAAAGCGCAGCGAAGTATTTTAGATTCTCAAGGGGTGTTAGTTTCCAGTAAAGCGACCGCTCACCACCGGTAAGCACGCCGATCATCCTTCTCACACCCAGAGGATCTTTCTGAATATCAGCACCACCAACGGTTGCAGTCCCAGCATCAGGTATGAGCAAAGTTGATATGCATTTGATAAGCGTCGTTTTCCCAGCGCCATTTGGACCGAGCAAACCAAACAGCTCGCCTTGTTTGATCTCCATGTTCACTCCATCTACTGCTCTGACTTCATCTTTACGCCTCTTTTTGAATACCTTGACTAGATCAGTAAGGACAATATTCTTCTCATCAACCATGAAAATAATCTTATTCATTTCCTTTCAATATTCAAGAACCAATGTTGACTGAAACCAACAATACATATATAATGGACCACATGGAACTAAAAAAAGGCCTCGGACTTTTAGACGTTTTCGCGATCGCAGCAGGGGCGATGATCAGCTCGGGTTTGTTCATTCTCCCCGGTCTTGCATTTGCAAAAGCTGGTCCCGGCATGATCCTCGGATATGTCATCGCGGGGATATTGGTTATCCCGACAATATTCAGTAAGGCAGAGTTAGTAACTGCAATGCCCAAAGCTGGCGGGGATTACTTCTACATAACAAGAAGCATGGGGCTTTCAGCAGGAACGATAAGTGGTTTAGCAAGCTGGTTTTCCTTGAGCCTAAAGAGTGCATTTGCCCTTGTCGGTATGGGTATCTTCGCAATGTTAATAAACCCTGCGTTCAGTATGACCGAAATAAAGATCATCGCTATCGCCTTATGCATTGTTTTCATGTTGTTGAACCTTCTCGGCATAAAACAAGCAGGAACGATCCAAATTATCCTCGTTCTCGCCCTCATTGTCATTCTTGTCTTATACGTAATACGTGGTTTTGTCGCTGTTACACCAGCAAAATTCACTCCTTTTGCTCCAAATGGAATATTCGCAGTTTTTGCAACTGCAGGTTTTGTCTTCATTTCATTCGGCGGCCTGACAAAAATCGCAAGTATCGCAGAAGAAATTAAAAATCCGAAAATCAATGTGCCGCTGGGTATGTTCCTCGCTTATATCGTTGTTCTGGCGCTTTATGCAGCGGTAGCTTTCGTTACAGTAGGCGTACTGGATTTTGATATATTACGAAATTCACTCACACCGATCTCAGATGGAGCAAGAACTTTTTGGGGTATTACTGGTGTTATCATAACTGCAATCGCCGCTATATTGGCATTTGTTTCAACTGCGAACGCCGGTATAATGTCTGCATCACGCTATCCACTGGCAATGAGCCGGGATCATATCATGCCTAAGTTCTTCCTGAAAATCAATAAAAGATTCAAGACTCCACACATCGCGATTATATGTACGACCGCCTTTATGATATTCATCATTCTATTTCTGAATCTGGAGGTTCTGGTCGAGGCGGCATCTACCATGCTGTTGCTATTGTACATGTCAGCCAATCTCGCAGTGATCATTATGCGGGAAAGCAAATTGCAGAACTATCAGCCAAGTTTCCGTTCGCCTCTTTATCCCTATATCCAAATAATAGGTATTCTAAGCTATGGTTTTCTGATCTATGATATGGGAAAGGATACCCTCTTGATAACCTTGGTCTTCATTCTCTGCGCGGTTTTCTGGTACCTCATCTATGTCAGACAGCGGATCAGCAGAGAATCAGCTTTGATGTATGTTGTCGAACGTATTACCGACCGCAAGATCGTAACTGACAGTTTACGTGAAGAATTGAGAGAAGTAGTAAAAGAAAGGGACGAAATAATCGAAGACAAATTCGATAAATCGATCAAAGATGCCTTGATACTTGATTTCGAGGAAAAAATACAATTTGATGATTTTATAAAAGTTGCGGCCAAAAAACTCAGCGATCGAACCGGCGTAGAAACCAGGACTCTTATCCAGCTCTTTATTGAAAGAGAAAAGCAATCATGCACTGCGCTAAGACCTGGTCTGGCGATCCCTCATATCATAATTCAGGGTGAAAATAAATTCGAAGTGCTCCTGGTACGGGCAAAGCAAGGCATAATTTTTCCTGATGCACCTGATCCGGTCCATATCGTTTTTACTCTGGTTGGATCGCAAGATATGAGGAATTCACATCTGCGTGCGCTCATGGCGATCGCCCAGATAACTCAACGCCGTGATTTTGACAAAAAGTGGTTGGAGGCAAGAAAAGCAGAGAATTTACGCGATATAATACTCCTTGGCAAACGCCAGAGATCCTGATCAGACATAAAACAAATGTGATTTCAAAGCTTGACTTAGGATAATTAAGGGATAAAATATAAAAATGGTCGGAATTGGTTATGACATTCATCGTTTGGTAGAAAATAGAGCGCTTTACCTCGGCGGCGTGAAGATCGATTTTGACCGAGGTTTGATCGGTCATTCAGATGGTGACGTTTTGCTCCATGCTATCTGTGATGCATTACTCGGTGCTGCGAATCTCGGCGATATAGGCCAGCATTTCCCTCCTGATGATAATCAATACAAGAACATAACGAGCAATAAAATACTCATAAAAACGAACAAATTTCTCGAAAATTCCGGACTAATAACAAAAAACATTGATGCTGTTGTAATCGCTGAACACCCGAAGATCCTACCTTATGTAAGCGCTATGAAAAAAAATATCGCGACGATCCTTAATATCCCCGAAAATGCAATATCAATAAAAGGAAAAACCAATGAACAGCTGGGTGAAATTGGTGAGGGAAAAGCAATAGCAGTCTGGGCTATTTGTGAAGTAGAAAGTATCTATGCTTCCTCTCAGGGATAACATACAAGCTATCTCCCGGCCTATCATTACCTATATTATATTAGGTCTCAATATTTTGGTCTTCATTTACGAAATATCATTAGGTACACACCTCGATGTTTTTATCAACCAGTTTGGTGCGGTACCGTATAATATTTTTAGCCAGGGCGGGTTAGCATCATATATGACTCTATTCACGAGCATGTTTATGCATGCTAACCTTATGCATATTATCGGTAATATGCTCTTTTTATGGATATTCGCCGATAATATCGAAGACCATATCGGTCATGTCATGTTCATAATATTTTATTTGACGTGCGGTCTGGCAGGCACCTTATTGCACGCTGTTGTCACTCCGGCCTCGACAATTCCGATGATCGGTGCAAGCGGCGCGATATCCGGAGTTCTTGGTGCTTATATCATCCTCTATCCCAAAGCACGGATATCGGCTTTGATACCTTTTGGATTCTTTCTCAGAGTCGTGCAGCTACCTTCTGTAGTATTTTTGGGCATATGGTTCCTGATGCAGTTTTTATTCAGCATTTCTTCAATACGTGGCACTGGGGGTGGTGTCGCATATCTTGCACATGTCGGCGGGTTTGTGGTCGGTTTGCTCTGGGCCCTGCCGTTTAAGTTCAAACAAAAAAAACACTATGAATATAAAATATCTTAATATAGCAAAAAAAATGGCAAAGGAGGAATAATGTCCAGTTTGTTGCTTATTTTGTGCCTTACTTATCTCTACCCAACGCCACAGCAAAACATGTATGGCTATCGAGCACCTCTTCCCAATAAAATCGATAGCGAATGCTACGGAAACAACCCTATTCGCGCCTGGATATACTTTACTGATAAAGGAATCAGTAGTGATGATTATGCACGCGTTTTACAGGCGGTTGGCAATAACATGAACAGATCCGCATACGATAAGAGAATAAGCAAAGGCAGTATCATTGGTTATGGCGACATCCCGCTTGACCGGGATTATATAAAAGAAGTGGAAGCGCTTGGAGGATTACTCATCAGTAAATCGAAATGGCTCAATGCAGCGAGCTTCTGGCTCTTTGAACAAGATATCGACCGCATAGCCGGTCTCGATTTTGTCTATAAAATTGATAAGGTGGCATCTTTTCAGGGAACCAAAGGAACCGATGCTGCACTTTTGGATTCACTGGTTTTTGGTATTTCCTTTCATCAACTGCATATGTTCAATATCGATGAATTACATAGCCAGGGGTTCTTTGGATCAGGTGTGATCGTAGGGATACTCGATACTGGCTTAAGACGGAAACATACGGCTCTTGATAATATAATCGTATTAGCTGAACACGATTTTCTCGAAGGAGACCAGATCTATATGAACGATGTATTGATATCACGAGGCTCAGGTGTGTTCGATAGAATGCTCTTTCATAAAACAGGCTCTCTTCTTTATCTATTTCTTACCGGCGATACCCTGAACAATAATGTGAATGTACGCGATGTCATGTATACATACTCAGCAGATAATGGCTATACCTGGTCGCCGCTCATCAAGCTTTCTGGCAATTACCTTTATCAATGGGTCAATGACCTGGCTATCTGTGGTCATGATACTGTATTTCTGTTTTACCGTCACCGCTATGGCAGCCAAGCTCCCTACCATGATATGAAATACATGGTTCTTACAGACACAACTGTACTGGTACCGCCGACAACCTTGGTTAATGGAATATCCTACCGTGAACCATCGGCTGTGCAGATCGACGACACGATCCATGTAATATATCACACGCAAAATTATCTATATCAGAGAAAAGGTGATATCAGTGGTTTTTTAAGTGAGGTTTTGATCGATTCTACAATTTCGGATATACATTCACCAAAGGTAGTCGCTGGCATCGATAAAATAGGTGTCTTCTATCATACGATACCAGAGGATACCGTCTATTTGCTCAGATCTTCAGTGCCTGAGACGACATTCGTGAAAACAACACTTTGGGCGGGTAAAAATATCGAAGCCAAAACTGTGGGCGATACGATTTTTCTGCTCTGGGAAGACCGGTCGAACAACCCGCTTTCGAGGATCGCATTTTGCACATCAAATGATTTCGGCAGTACATTCAGTATGCCGGTCTACCTTTCCAGCATGAGCAACGCAATTGGAAAAATATCACTCGAGAAAAACGGTGCTACTATCACTGCATCATGGGAAACACACGGTAAGATATACATGCGAACTTCTTATGATAACGGCTACCATTTTCAAAATCTTGATTCTCTGGCTGCCGAATTTGCCTACTTACCAACGCTCGGTACTGATAATATTGATATCATAAGGTTTTACTGCACAAGGGGAGATTCAATTACCGATGGTTATTCACCGGCTGACCCAGAATATTCGCATCTTCGGCACGGGACTGAAATGCTCAGTGCTATCGGCGGTTATCTAAGAGATACCTACGTGGGTGTCGCTCCAGCGACCCAATTTCTCGTCGCGAAAACTGAAAATCCGGATGAATCATACGAATTCCCGGTTGAAGAAGACACATGGATCGCCGGTCTTGAATGGTTTGAGTCAAAGGGAGCCGATATTGTCAACAGCTCACTCGGCTATACTGAAGGCTATTACTGGCCCAATGACTATGATGGGAATACATCACCGGCATCTATTGCCGCGAGCGAAGCGGTCAAACGCGGCATGATCATTGTCAACTCGGTAGGGAATTTCAGCATACCCCGGATTTGCATACCCGGCGATGCTGAGGGTGTAATTACAGTTGGCGGCATAGATAGTCTATACAACAGATGGCAGTCTTCCGGATATTTTCCAACAACCGACCATTCGTTAAAAAAACCCGAAGTAGTATGCTTATCACATGCGGTCGTTGTTGTTCATCCTGATTCAACAAACTCTTATCTTGCTTCGAGCGGAACTTCAGGGGCTGCAGCAATGGTCTCCGGGGTCTGCGCCCTCTTATTAGAAGGGCATCCCACATGGAATGCCGATTCAGTAAGAAATGCTCTTTTCCAAACTGCGAGTTACGCAAACACACCCACTGATAGCATGGGCTATGGTTGGCCCGATGCCTTGGCGGCATTTTACGCATCACCAACGCCTTTTGATACATCTGGGGGTTCCAATTTCCTGACGCCGTATCCAAACCCCTTCATCCTTCCATTACATGATATGATTTATATACCGTTTCAATTGGAAGTGTCAAATAGTGTTGAATTTCGCATCTACTCGATCAGCGGTCGACTGCTTCGCTCTGAAAACAGGGGATTACTATTGCCAGGACACTATATCGAGACAGATCCACAATCTGCAAATGCTGCATTTATCTGGGATGGCAAGGATGAAGACGGTGAAGATGTCCCGAGTGGTCTGTACTATTGTTTATTGGTGACGCGCGGAGGTGGAAGCGACGTTGTGAAAATCGCGGTAGTGAAATAGAACATTAATATCAAATCACAAATGCCAAAGATCGACTGGCTATCAAATGCCAAATGTCAAAATCAGAATTATTAGTTTTCAGATGTGATTTTTTTGACATTTAAATTTTCAACTCTGGTATTGAATTGATATTTTTTATTTGAATTTTGTAATTCCTAAATTATCTTCCGCCGCCATTTGTTTTGTATAATCGACAACGGCAAATCTATCAGTTTCTTATCCTTAAAATATATCTGCAGCTGTTTTGCTTCCATCGTTTCACCGAGTTTTGCAAAAGGCAGTCCTTTGAATATCGTTACTATGCTATCGATATTTTTTTCCTCAACTTCAATTAAAAATCTGGTATTTGATTCAGAGAACAGGAAAAAATCGAAACGCTTGTCCTCACCAAAATAGACCAAGTCCTTGATATCCATTCGGACGCCAATATTACCGCTAAACGCCATCTCGCTGATCGCCAGTGCCAAACCACCCTCAGACAGATCATGACACGATCTGACAACTCCCTTTCTAATAGCAGCACATAACTGCTTCATTATTCTTGGAGCCCGATCCAGATCGACATCCGGCACCTGACCGTTTTTAATACCTAACATCTTAAAATACTCAGAGCCACCAAGTTCAGCCGACGTTTCGCCGATCATATAAATATCATTACCCGGTGCTTTCAGATCCATGGTCACGCAGGTTTCAACGTTTTCGATTATGCCGATCGCCGAAATGAGGAGTGTTGGTGGTATCATATGTATCTTTCCCTGTTTGTCTGACCATTCATTGTAAAGACTGTCTTTTCCAGAAATGAACGGTACCCCGAAAGCTACTGCAGCATCATAACAACCCCGAGCTGACATGACTATGTCACCCAGGACGTCTTCACGCTCGGGTGAAGAAAAGCAAAAATTATCGAGCATTGCAGCTTTTTCTATATCGCCACCGGTCGCAACAAGATTACGAAGGGCCTCATCAATAACTGATAATGCCATATTGTATGCATTAAGCCGACCGTAACTCGGGTTGATACCACAGGTAACAACGATCCCACGATCCTTATCGAGTCGGGGTTTAATAACAACGCCGTCCTGAGGGCCAGATCCATTAACCCCGGTAAGAGGCTTGATAATACTACCTCCTTGCACCTCATGGTCGTATTCCCTTATTACCCACTCTCGTGAACATGAATTAATACTGCTCACCAAGGCAAGAAGTATCGAGTTAAATTCGATCGGTTTCGGAAGATCATAATGCTCTTTTGGAATAGCCTTTATCTTTGCTTTTTTAAAGGGCATGGGCAATCCATCATGCAGGAATCCCATGTCCAGATCACACACCAGATCATCTTTGTAAAATAGACGTAACCTCTTGTCATCAGTGAATTCACCAACCGCAGTTGCTTCGACGCTCTCACTGTGGAAAATTTCTACTACCCTGGCTAAGTGGTCCGGAGCCACAGCGAGCACCATACGCTCCTGTGATTCTGAAATCCAAATCTCACGCGGTGATAACCCTGCATATTTCAATGGAACACGATCGAGCCATACTTTAACTCCAATAGATTTCCCCATCTCTCCTACTGCACTAGACAAACCACCACCACCGCAATCAGTCAACGAAGTAAGGATACCTTCATCTGATACACGCAGCAGACAATCCATAACTCGCCTTTCCATTATTGGATTACCGATCTGAACACACGATTTCTCAGATTCCTCAGAGAGCTCAGCAGATGCAAAGGTAACACCGTGAATGCCATCACGACCGGTACGACCACCGACAAGCAATACGACATCACCTGGTTTTGCGTTTTTCATAATACGGTCTTTTCGTATAAGTCCAACGCAACCGCAGTAAACCAGGGGGTTATACAGGTAATCCTTATCAAAATATACAGCACCGCTCGCGGTCGGTATGCCCATGCGGTTACCATAATCCCTGACCCCGCGGATAACACCCTTTATGATCGTCTTGGGATGCAATATGCCCTCGGGTAATTCATGATAATCAATATCAGGCATGCCAAAACAAAATATATCAGTATTCAATACTGGCTTGGCTCCCAACCCAGTGCCGAGTATATCGCGTATTACCCCGCCGGTTCCAGTAGCTGCACCGCCATAGGGTTCGAGAGCTGACGGGTGATTATGCGTTTCCACCTTAAAACATACGCCATATTCATCATCGAAATCTATTACCCCCGAGTTATCATGAAAGACTGAAAGACACATCGGATGATCGATCTCATGGGTTGCACGTATAATAGTATTTTTCAATAAGTTGTCTATTCTTTCATGATCTATGGCTATTTTCCCTAAGAATGTCTTGTGACGACAATGTTCACTCCAGGTTTGCGCTATGCTTTCAAGTTCCACATCTGTCGGCTTTTTCCCTTCCTTCTTAAAATACTCTTTGATCTGTTTCATTTCGATATTAGATAAAAATAATCCCATGCCGTGACTTATTTCCATGAGATCTCCACTGAGATCGACCGTGTGAACAGCTAGTTTATACTCGGCCGGTTTATATACCTCTTCCTCAGCGTGTTTTATGTGTTGGACAAGAGGATTGAATAAAAACAAACCAGCAGTCTGTTGTAGCCTGGTTTCATCATAAGAACCGGTAATAATATAATTCGTTCCTGTTTTTACACCATCTATTTTTATATCCAGATCAGCTAGTGCTTTTCTAATACTATCTTCTCTTGGATCAGTAACGCCGGGATTAAAGAGTATTTCGAATCCTTGAGGATCACCAATACGGTACTCCTCAATGACCGGGTCACACAGCAAATCGCGTGCTATCCTCTCAGCTAATTGATTAGTTATATCACCGTGAAGATAATAAACATCCCTTACTTGAATATGATCTATAGCATCGAACCCAAAGGACGCAAAATCATCCTTGATCAATCTACCACGCGGGTCATTTCTTCTTTCTACTTCAACTCGGAATATCGCCAATCTCGATCGACTCCCTTCGAATTTTCATCAACGAACATAAAGTCTACATCTTTTTTCTACGTTTTTTCCTTCCGGCGTGAGCGCTGATGATCTTCATCAGTAGAATTACCGCCAAAAGACAAGCAATGCTTATTAAAACAAGTAACAGGTATTCTTGATTATCTAAAGAATGCTCACTACTCTCCAGCAAGACGAAAAAGATCCTGCTGAGCACTCACCTCCTTTAGCAGATCAACTGCCTTGGCAACAAGCGGGTCATTAGAAACCCTCACACGATAGCCATCTTTCAAACCCCAGATATTGGAGTGGATATCCTGGGTCAATCTCTTCTTGAGTTGGCTTTTCACTGAATCGTATGCTTCCTCAGTAAATTCTATGTCCTTTGTTGCTAAGTAATCAGCAAAACTACTGAGTATCTCGTCATTAGCTTCAAAGTCCTTGGGGATATCCTTGTGCACGGCAGTATATTGAACGACAAAATCAAAATTCAGTCCCTTGGTATATATTTCTGTTTCCAGTTTTGTCAGTCGCGTGGGTTTGATAATGATATCAGGCGTTATGCCGCCTTCACCATAGACTTTTCGGCGCAGAGGTCCTAATGTTGTAAATACCTTCTGTTCAACTTCCGTTGAATCCGGTACCTTGATTTCTTCTGATTCATCAATATCATATCCTTGTTCATCTGCAGGCTTATCAATACTTCTTCCTGATGGGGTATACCAGCGAGCCGTAGTAACACGCAGCGCTGAACTATCTTCAAAAGGTCCAACAATATGTTGTACTGATCCTTTGCCAAAGGTCGTCGTTCCGATAATCAAACTCCTCTCCCAATCCTGCAGGGCACCCGCAACGATCTCTGATGCCGACGCAGAACCGCCGTCGACTAAGGTTATCATCGGATAATCCCCATAAGAATAGGACCTTTGAGAACGCAAAATACGCTGTCCCTCGAATCTACCTTTGGTCGTGACAACTTCCTTATCTTTAGAGAGAAAGAGCTCGCTTATCGATACGCCTTCATTGAGCAGCCCGCCGGAATTCAATCTCAGATCGAGAATAAGCTTCTTAGCGCCGGCTGAAAACATCGAATCAATGGCTAATTTAAGTTCAACATCAGCCGACCGTGAAAAACTCGCAAGCTGCACATAACCGATCGAATTATCGAGCATGCCAAAATACGGTACTGCATCGAGCTTTATAATAGCTCTTATTATCCTGACATCAAAGGGTTCATCGATCATAGACCGTTCAATCGTCAGGATGACTTCAGTACCAGGTTTTCCTCTGATCTCGCGGACCACAACATCGACCCCCTTACCTTCAGTAGACACTCCATTGACTGAAATGATCGCATCGCCAGGTAATAAACCCGCCTGGTATGCAGGTGTCCCTTCAAGCGGTGAGATGACTGTGATCTTTTCATGGCGTGTACCGATAGTAGCCCCGATGCCGCCAAATTCGCCTTTTGTCGAGATCATCAAAGCCTCGTATTCTTGTTTTGACAGGAAATCAGTATGTGGATCTTCGAGGATTGCAATCATCCCGTCGATAGCACCCCTTATCAAACTGTCCGTAGGTACTTCATCGACATAGTTGTTCTCAATCTCTTTCAGGATTTTGTTGAAGATCCTCAATTGCGTGTATGTATCGGCTTTTGCCCAGAGGCTGTTACCGATAAAAACACCGCATATGAGTGATAATGTAACCAATATAATTAGCAGTTTCTTCATAATTTATACCCCTTTCTCATTAAGAAAGCCTTTGCACATTCAATTACCTCGTTTGCCAATTCATCTAATTTTCTTTCTCCATCGAGTATTTTGATCCTTTTTTTTGCTCGATGTGCAAGCTGCAGGTATGCTTTACGTACCTTCTCATGGTATGTACTGCCCACAGTTTCCATACGGTCATCAAAAATACCCCGTTTGCGTCCTTTTGCTATATCAAGATCAAAAAGAAACGTTAAGTCCGGTTTGATCCCGGCGGTAGCAAATTTATTGAAAACCGAAATCAGACGCGGTGGCAAAGCACGTCCGCAGACCTGATATGCATACGTTGAATCATAAAAGCGATCAGCGACAACGACTTGTTTCTGTTGTAGCGCGGGCAGAATCCTTTCGTAGATAAGCTGGCTACGGGCTGCAAGGAACAATAGCACTTCGCATTTACTTTTCATTTCCTCATATGCAGGATTTAACAGGATATTTCTAATTGCCTCACTGACTGTGGTTCCCCCTGGTTCGCGGACAAAAATATGTGAGATCTTTCTTTGTTCAAGCCAGTCAACCAGATTCTTTGCCTGCGTTGTCTTGCCAGAACCTTCGACACCCTCGAAGGTTATCAAGACCCCGCGACGAACGCCGTGCATAAAGATCCTACTTGCGTTTTCGCCTTCTCTTCATCCCGTATTTTTTTATGAAATTCTCAGTCTTCTCACGGCATATATAGTCGGGGAATTGAACTGGCGGTGATTTGAAGAAATAACTTGAAGGTTCGACCATCGCGCCGCTCAGCTTTTTGTCGAGGGCTAATTTAGCGCACCTTATTGCATCAATAACGACTCCGGCGGAATTAGGTGAATCCCAAACTTCAAGCTTCAATTCGATATTAAGAGGAACATCACCAAAAGTCCTACCCTCCAATCTCATGTGAGCCCATTTTCTATCTTTTAACCAGGCGATATAGTCTGAAGGGCCGATATAAATATTGTCCTCTCCGATATCATATTTCAAGAGAGAAGTCACTGCCTGGGTTTTAGATATCCTTTTTGAAACCAAACGACTTCTTTCCAGCATATTCAAAAAATCCGTGTTGCCACCGACATTGAGCTGTGATGTTCTTTCGATCTTGACACCGCGGTCATTGAAAAGATTAACAAGAACACGGTGGAGAATCGTCGCACCAACCTGGGATTTTATATCGTCACCGAGCACTGGCAAACCTTTTTCAGAAAATCTTTTTTGCCAATATTTCTGGCTTGCGATAAACACTGGTATGCAGTTGATGAATGCACAACCAGCAGTCAAAATCTGCTCAACATACCATTTAGTTGCTTCTTCACTCCCTACCGGTAAATAACTTATCACGACATCTGTTTTTGTCTGTCTTAAAAGACCTACAATATCTGCGGTCGGACCCGGTGCTTTTTTGATAATCTGGGATAAATAATAACCTAACCCATCATGGGTCATTCCACGAACGACCGGGACACCCAGTTTCGGAACCGTGCAGAATTTAAATGTATTATTGGGTTTGGTATAGATGGCTTCAGCTAAATCCTTGCCTACTTTGTTTCTATCTATATCTATGCCAAAAGTAAAATCAATGTCATTAATATGATAGCCACCGAGGCGCGTGTGCATGATACCTGGGATGATAGTACCTTCCTTTGCATTTCGATAGTAGTAGACACCTTGGACCAAACTGGACGCACAGTTACCTACACCGATAATAGCAACTCTAATCTTAGCCATCAAACCTCCTTATGTCTTATTTTACATTATTCTACAGAAAAGTCAACTAATATCTTAATATCTAGTGGATTTTTATGATTTTTTCGATCTGACAATCGTCGTCATTAAAAAATCTTACAAAATAGACACCACAAGGTACAGCACGGCCGATATCATCATCACCATACCAGGTAATCTGTGTAGGATAGGAAATATCGGGCGCAGGACAAGCCAAATTCTTTACCAGACGTCCCGCAACGTCGTATATCTTTATCTGTCCGGTCTGGCCTTGAGGTCCAGGGGAAAAACTGATATTGAGGATATCTCTGAATGGATTTGGGAAGACCTCAAAACCGAAATGAGCATCGGTCTCCATACTTTTATTCTCACGCGCGCCGGCGTAAAAACCAGATCTATACCAACCTGAATTATAAGGGTCATAATGGAAGCGTGGCCAATCAAAATTAATGCCGTCAAGGTCAAATACATAAAATTTAAAATCATAACAACCTACCAAAAGCTCTAACTTTCCGTCAAAATCTATATCAAAAACAGCAGGCGATGAATTAATCCTGTTACCGAGTTTGATCGGAAATCCGGGGTTCCATTGACCATTGCCGTCATAAGCATGTATCTGCCATTCGGTACTGCCGCATAATACATCAAAAATACCATCATCGTCGGCATCTGCGACTATCGGTGGATAGGCATCATGTCCTCTCTTAGGAAAACCAGGTAGCGGGTTGCCTGACGAATCGTAAACAGCAAGGCCAAAATCAAGGCCGTCATTATAGCCAAATACAACGTCGACTTCGCCATCACTGTTTATGTCACCGAAGGCAGGGCACAATTCAATGTAATTTGCGATCATAGAATTCTGCCAGATGACACTTCCGTCACTGCCAACAAGATTAAGTTTGTTGGAAGAATTCCCAGTATAAAAACAGATTTCGAGATTTTCATCACCTACGATGTCGCCAAGCACTACCGAATACTCCTGATCAGGTTCAATCTGGACTGGAAACGGCGGAAAGTAATTGCCCGACCGATCCCACACATATAACCGGCTCGATCCACTACCGCCGCAGCACACGATCTCAAGATAACCATCGTGATTCAGATCGCCTATTGCCGGTGCGCCGCGTATAATACCACTCAATGAATCTAATAATCCACTTGAGTCACCATAAACAGCATGACCGTTATGGTGAAACGCGTAGATATTTGCTGGCGACAGAGTTACTGCAAATATCTCTAAATCCCCATCATCATCGATATCTGCAAGAACCGGTGAAGCAAGCAGACCGCCTCCGTTCAATGATCTTGGCCAACCGGGAAGCACAGTGGTCTGGTCATAATAAGGATTATATCTGATAATATAAATATTATCACTATTTCTCATGACATTAAAAACTATCTCGAAATGGCCGTCATTATCCACATCACCGATCGCCGGAGATGTCCAGATTTTATCGGGTCCGGCATAAAAAAGACGGCCGTCATACCCACTCACCGGCGAACCATCATAATGCCAGGCATAGACATAACCGTCTTCACCGCAGACAACGATCTCAAGGCCAGGATAATCAGGATCGATATCACCAAAATTC
>CAYQPW010000014.1:0-63323 GCA_964419565.1 uncultured bacterium | reverse complement strand
GATCACTGAACAGCCTACTTAATTTTAACAACCTTTCGTGTGATCACACCGTCGACTTCAATGAAGTAGATCCCGGGCTTCATTTTCTCGGGCACGACGGTGCGCCCGGTGATGTCGAAGACCTTGTATTTGACACCTCCAGGTATATTGATCGCTCCTGAAAACACAGTTGGCAATGCGCAACCAGGATCAGGATTTTGTTCGTAGTATTCTTCAGTACCGACATCATTTTGCAGAACCGTAAGCGTTGAACTGCGGATATTCGATATATATGCACGGCTTTTCGGATCTGTCCAGATACAGGCCGCCGGGCTATTCCCTGTAGGAAGCGTTATGACTATGAGATCTGTTGCACAGTCGATACAGGATACGTCATTGGTCCCGCAATTAGCACAATATATGTGATTATTCAGTAGATCATACGTAAGGGCATTCGGGTTTTCTCCTACATTGATCGTTGCAACCAGCGAGTCACCCGATCCGTCGATCACACTGACTATATGACCATAATAGTTCGCACAATATACCTTGTTTGATATATTGCTGTATTCAAGGTCAGAGGGCCAGTCTCCTGCCGGTACTGTGGCGATAACGATATCGTTCGTGCCGTCGAGGATCGTAACATTATCAGATAGATGGCCAGCAATATAGATTTTATTGTCCGTGGGATTGTGCACTATATCATAGGGCCAGTCACAGATCCCGAGTGTTGTTATTATGGCATTGGTCGTGCCATCAATAATCGTTACATCATCACCATGGCTGTCCAGACAATACACTTTATTATCGATCGGATTGTAGCATAGATTTTTGGGTGTACTCAAAGAACCTACCAACGGTATCGTGGTGATGATATAGTCGTTTGCACCGTCAATAACCGTTACGCTCTGTGCCATGGTATTTGAGCAGTACACCTTGTCGTCATTGGGATTGAATACAAGATACCCGGGCTCGATCCCCACGGTGATTGTTGTGATCACGGCGTTTGTTACAGCATCGATCACAGTGACACTGTTGTCGCCCGAGTTTGCGCAGTATATTTTATTGTCGATAGTATTATGCGCGATCGCTCCTGGATTCTTGCCAACCTCGATCTGTGTGATCACATTATTATCAGACGTACTTACGACTGTAAGCGTTTTGCCGTAGCGGTTCGGGCAGTAGATTCTGTTATTTTCTGCATTGTACCCGATGACCCATGCTTCACAACCCAGCATAATTTCTCCTATTACAGTGTTCGATGCTCCATGGATGAGCGTGATATCGTGGCTTTCCCAGTTCGCACAGTACACTGTATTGCTTGACGGGCTGTATATTAAGGCATGGGGTGTAGTACCTGCATTTACGGTTGTTATTACGTAGTTTGTTGCGGCATCGATTATCGTAACATCGTGTGTTAATGCATTCGCTGCATAAATTTTATTGTTCATTTCATTATATGCGAGTGCATCCGGCTGCTGTCCTACATGTATTAATGTGCTGACCGTGTTTGTTGAACAGTCGATTACGCTTACTCTTTCACTGTCCCAATTCGCACAGTAGATCGTATTCGTTGCCGTATTATGCAGCAGATAGTGCGGATTCCATGACTGCGCAGAGAACGTAGCTATTACCTGGTTTGTTTCGCCATCGATAACCGAGATGTTATCACTGTGAAAGTTCGCACTATAGATATTCGTATTAACCGAATTATACAATAAGAAACAGGGATAATTGCCGACCCCTACGGTTGTAATGATAGTATCTGCACCGGCATCGATTATACTTACGCTGCCATAATAATTACTGTTATACTGTGCGCAGTAGATCTTATCATACGCGGGATTATATGCCAGGGCAAGCGCAGCTTCAGGTGTATTGATCGTTGCCAGGACAGTATCGCCTGCACAATCGATGACCGTGATGCTCTTACTTAACTCGTTAGCTACATAAATTTTATTATGCGCGGAATTGTACGACAATGCACTCGGACAATTTCCCACCGGGACAGTGGAAATAACCTCATCGGTCGAGCTGTTTATTACGGTCACGGTATTGTCATCGTAATTAGAACAATAAATTTTGTTTTCATAATCGTTACAGCAGAGCGCACTGGTTCTTGAACCAACCTGCACTTTGCCGATTTTCTCATTCGTCGCACTGTTTATTACAATGAGGTGCTCGCCGTAATCTCCACCTACGTATATTTTATCGCTGATCTCATTATAGACAAAGACCACAGGTCGGATAACACCGGAAAACGAATCCGGAATAAAAATGGTTTGTTCAACTACCTGAGCACGTCCATAGATCGGGAGCATTAAAACTGCAAGCAAAAGACCGTATAGTGCGCACCGGGTTTTGATGACTATGCATGAAATATGCATTATTGCCTCCTTCGGGATGATTATACCGGATGTTTTAGTTGTGTCAAGGCAGTACTTTTGAGGAAATCGTTTTGCATAATAAATGATACACTTGCCTTGTTTGTCTTTTCCCGGGTGCTCACGGTAAAGTATACTGGTTTTTGGTTTGGAAGCGCTGTAGCGCTTAGTATGGCTTGGGGAGAAATGGGGTCAAATCTTCGCAATTCACAAATTTTCTGTATAGATAGATTTCTTTTCAAAAATATGATAATTAGGTCCGGGCTGTTTAACATCCTTGAATCCAGCGTACGGGATAAAAAAGCAGTCTTGTTGATCGAAGAAATTCTCGGTATTTCTAACATTAATGACCTTAAATGTCTTTTTAAGCTCATAAGCTATTTGTACTAATTCCATTACTCGTTTATGGACTTTGCTATATGCCGTTAAAGATGATTCTTGTATGATTATAAAATCAGGTAATGTATTTTGGTATTCTTCATTATGTTTAAATCTTTGCAGCTTGCTGTCATATTGCCAGCAATCGTATCCCTTAATATGCTCTTTTCTAAAATAGTATATCTGTGCAATTAGGTAGTCTATTTCATCTTTTAATATCTGACTTTGACGGCCTTTTGATTCGTATAAGGCTATTAACTTACCGAGTTCCCGGTTAAGTGTTTCTAGTGTGGGATGCAACTGAATATTTCCCCATGCAGCACCAGTTTGATAAATTGAACTACCCTCTTTGATATTTTCTTCGATCCATTTTTTAGTTGTGATACGATTATCCTCTTTTGCCAGCAAGCTATCAAACTTTATTATATTGCAGACTGATGGAATTATTATTAAAACCGCAAGTGAACACGTTAATACATGATTCACGCGTAGCTTAAGGGGTTTGAATAAATTATCACTTAGATAACTAATAAGAAAGGCGCTCGTTATACAAAGAAATGGAATAACCGGTACAATGTATCTCAAAAATACAGTATAACCTTTGCCAATGAGAAGATAGTAAATAAAGGGAAAAGAACAGAGTATTAAGAACTTTCTAAAATTGATTTTTATTAAGAAGAGGAAACCGATTAAAGAGCTAAGGAGTAAACTCCATCCTAAACCAAAAAATAAAGAAAATTTCAGATGATACCACCAGCCTTGATTCAAAATTATAAGATGACCTCGGTTTAAATGATTAATTTCAAACGAAAGGTCAGCAATAAATTTCGAAAAATTCAGTATCATGAAGGGATTCGTTAGTAAAAATACAGCTATAGCTATCCCTGAGAATAGCCATATTTTTCTGTCGTGCAGCAATTTGATTCTTTTATCTTTTCTGTCTTTGGCATTGAATAGATGTACAAAAAACATAGGTACGAAAAGCAGTATACCAATATATTTTGTAGATATTGCAAGACCGACAAATAGACCAGCAGTTATGAAATTTTTTAAGATGTTATTCTTATAGCTTCTTATGATATAGAAGATTGAACACATAATAAAAAGGGTCGCGGGAACATCAGTTACACCGAAATGTGATTCTCTCACGTGTAGATAAGCCAGACCGCAAAACAATGCTGCAAGGATAGCTGTTTTGTTATTGAATAGCAGCTGAGCGATCTTATAGACTACAAAAACTGTGATGATTCCCATACATGCTACAATTAGTCTATCTATTATGTAAAAATTATTGGGATAAACAATAAAAGATGCGGCAAAATATGCTGGCGACGCATATAATCCGAAAATCTTGCCTATAAGAAAATAACCTGCGTAAATAAAGAAAAGTAAATACATATAAAAACTTGGATATTTGAAGAAATAGGGGTTGAAATCACCCCTGAAGAATTGCAATGAGATTTGTATGATAGTACTCTCATCCGGTCGACATTCAGTGCCTGGTAGCCCGAAATTTATTCCCCAAAATCTTACAATACTACTAATGACGAGAAGGATGAGCAGGATCAATGGTACTTTATTCTTTACTGGATTATTCATCATACTTCCCTTTGTTCTACTATATTATATATTTCCAATCTTAACACAAGAGTCAATTTCGCTGAAATCTATTTCCAGAGGGTTTACTTACGGTGATAACAGGGAGAATCGGATGCAAATAGGGTCAATGCACCATTGGAGTGCAGGAGCGAAACGACGTGTCCTCGATCCGCCATGCAAGATGGCGGATATATCTGCAACGCAGCGTGTCTTCAGTCTGTATTTTTCTACGGACGTGATACCTTATTGACATTTCCATAGAATTTTATACAATTATGCTACATGAGTCAAAATCTGAAGGATGTTGTAATTAATAGAATTAGAGCACCTTTGGAAGAATATAACACTTCTTTCGGGGATCTTTTGAAAACCAGCCAGCAGATAGAGAATCGTTTTGTCCACGATGCTGAACTTCTGTCGGAAATCAGGAAGAAATTCGATATTCTTTCTGCAGCGGTTGAACTTGAATTTGAAGGGATATCGGTTTTTGACCAGGAAATAAAGAAAACCAAGGAAATTCTTGAACAGAGTATTGTCAAGGTTAATGAATCCTTGACCGTGTCAAACCGGATATCAAAAGACCTTGACGATATCTCCAAATCATTCGACATCATTCATGGTTATGCTGAAGAACTCGATGATATCGTGAAGAATATCGCGTCTGTTTCAGACTCCATCGAGGTTGCTTCACGCAATGCCGGGATAACTGCTTTTCATGCGGGTGAACAGGGGAGAGGTTTCGAAGTTATCTCCCGTGAAATGACGATGCTCGTGCGCAGTGTGCAAAAGCCGACAAGGCTCATCCCCGAAGTTTCTGAAGAAATCGTTAAGGGAACAGACGATCTTGGTCAAGATCTATTGAGAATAGGCAATATCGTTCATGATTTGGTGGATATCAACGATCGTTTTTCGAGTATTACCAGTGAACTACTCGCTTTGATACCGAATATCGAAGATGGCATCAAAAACCTGGCAAAAAGCGTAAAATCGCAAAAAGAATTACACCAGCTGCTCCTTACTGAAAATGAGCGTTCTTCACAGTGGTTAAATAATATTCAGGATATCGCCCGGTCTTCAGCTATCCTTGAACAATACCTTGAAGCGATGTTTCGTCGCGTCAGTAATATTCGCGAAAGTCTGATGGCGGTCGAGGATAATACCTCTTTTGCATGGATATTCAATAATTTGAAAGTCGCTCTGACCGATGCATCGAAAAGTTATGCTAAGGGGATGAGAGATCTTTCTGATAAAGATATCAGTCAAAGTGATATTAGATTATCTGAACGTTCTATACTTCAGTTAGTCAGTGAATCGAATCAACTTTCTTCAGTTATCGGCAATATCGCCACCGAGATCAAAAATTGGTTGAAAACAAACGGTATCGCCTGTGATGTGTTGACCAAGGGCGTTACTTTTTATCAGGATATCATTAATATCCTTGCATCACTAAATAAAAAACTCCAGACTATACGAACAAAGGCGGAGCGGATCGACGAACCGCTTTTCAATCTTAAAAAAATAACTGAACGCTCCCGTGTTCTTGGTTTATACGCCAGTATTGAAAGCGCAAGGGGCGGACTGCATTCAGAGTCACTGGGTGTTGTAACCAAGGAGATTAAGGATTTATCAGAAAAAACCACTTCATTTGTTAATGATATCGATAATGTGGCGGTGAATATTACCAAGAGCTTTGATGAACTATCGATATTTCTGATAAGAAGCATGAGTGATGTTGAACAGGGCGTCGGGTCTTTGAAAGCGGCAACAGCTATCCTCGAAAAGAACAAAGGGCTGCTGCAAAGTCTCGATAACCTTGCTCTGGAAATGATCAGTTCGACCGATAAGATGAAGACGCAGTGTAATGATCTTAGTGCTCATGTAAGAGAACTGAATACTGATTATGAAAACATAGAAAAGGGGTTTCACGGCTATTCAGAGACGATCGGTAACTGCGGCACAATTGCTGAAGAGCTGTTAAAGAGTGTTGGTTCTTTTAGCAAAGAATTCGCAGTTATTACTCGCCAGCCCAAGACGATCATTTATCATCAATCAGTCGAGCCGATAATTCTGGATCCAGCAAATAAAACTGATGCACGCAGTCATGAAGTGATTGAACAGATATTCATCGGTTTGTTGACATTTGATTCGGCCAATCATATGGTTCCGGGTATGGTTGACACTTTTTCAGTATCCGAAGATGGATTGATCTGGGATTTTAAGATCAAGAAAAACATCAAATTTCACAATGGGGATATGGTGAGTGCAAAGGATGTCGCCAATACGATCTCACGTGTTAAAGCAGGTCCTAATGAGAATTTTATCGATTATGTGGATGACGTTAAAGTTCTCGATGAACTCAACCTGAGGTTTAATCTGAAATTTCCTTATCTGCCGTTTCTTGCCAATCTTGCCTGCGGCGTATGCGATATCACACATCGGAATTTATCGGTTGACAAACCGAACGGGGCTGGTCCATACAAATTCATACACTGGGACAAGGGAAAAGAGCTTGTCCTTGAAGTCTTTGATGATTTTTTTGATGGTCGACCAGCGATCGATAGGATAGTCTTTCGTTTTATTAAGGACAGTGATGAAGCGGTCGAGCGGTTTAAAAAAGGTGAGATTTCAATAATGGCGGTTACCCCCGATACAGTAAAGCATTTTTCACCTGAAGAGATCGTATCTGGACCCGGCTTATCGACCCAGTATATCGGCATAAATGTCAAAAAGGAAACACCTTTTAACAACAAAAAAGTCCGGCAGGCGATGAATTATGCGATAGACAAGGATTATTTCGTTGATTTTGCCATGGAGGGGCAGGCGATCCCGGCCCGCGGTGTATTTCCGCCCGGGATGTATTCCTATAACAAAGATCTGACCGGCTATGCTTATGACCCGGATAAGGCAAGACAGCTCATGGCTGAAGCTGGTTTTGGCAGCGGTCTTGACAGCACTTATCCGTTCGATATCAGGGATAGTGAGGCGGCAATAAAGCGAGCTGAATATATAATTAAAAGTCTTGAAAAAATCGGGATTAGGCTTATACTTAACCCATTACCGTGGGGTGATTTCTTAGAGCGAGGTTATCGCGGTGAAAGCATTATCTGTATGAAGAGTTGGGTTTCGGATAATGGAGATCCGGATAATTTTGTTTATCCTCTATTTCACTCTAAGAGTTTTGGTCGTGCTGGTAATACCTTTTACTATAGTAACCACATCGTGGATACTATGATAGAAGATGCAAGATCTGAACGCAGCAGCCAGAAGCGTAGGACTATTTATCAGGAGGCTGAGAAGATGATAGTTGAAGATGCACCTTGGGTGTTTCTTTCTCATGCCGTGGATACGTACGCGGTAAGCAAGAAGATCGGGGGTTTTAAGGTCGACCCCTTTGGGATAAACAAATTCCGTTATTTATGGAGTAAATAATGGAAGCGATGATCGTTTTTCGGATTGGTGATGAGCATATCGGGGTCGATATTGCACAGGTGCGTGAGGTTACCGAAGCTCTGTTACCGGTGCCTGTGCCGAGGTCGCCTGATTTCTTGCTAGGTTTGGTAAATATAAGAGGAGAAGTGATACCAGTGATTTCTTTAAAAAAACGTCTGGGTTTTACAGGTGACGATGCAGGTAAGCTCTTGCTCATTGTTGAAGATGAAGGACGTCTGGCTGGTGTTAAGGTGGACGAATTATTTGGTACAAAAAAGGTTATTGATGCTCGTATTAACCGGCGTGCGGAGTTGCTATCGACGCGAAAAGAAAAAGATTTCTTCTATGGTGTTTACGAAGATGACGGTAAACCAATACTTATTTTAGACTTGGGTAAGGTACTATCAAAGGAGGATAAATGAGGGTATTGGTCGTAGACGACGCAATGTTCATGCGTCGTATGCTCAGCGACATTCTTGAAAAAGGCGGGCATATAGTCTGTGGTGAAGCGGCGACTGGTAAAGAAGCAGTAGATCGCTATAAGGAATTGAAACCTGACCTTGTGACAATGGACATAATCATGCCTGATATGAGTGGTATCGAAGCGGTTAAGGAAATAAGGAAATTAGACGGTGAAGCAAAGATTCTAATGGTTTCGGCTATGGGACAACAAGCATTAGTTCTGGAGGCTGTACAAGCAGGCGCCATTGACTATGTTGTTAAGCCTTTTCAGCCATCAAGAGTTTTAGAGTCTATTGAGCGTATTATCGAAAAATAAAATGGATAATTACTTAGAGCTATTCATCAGCGAACTCGAAGAATATACTAAGCAATTGAATAAGCAGTTGCTTAACCTGGAATCGAATAACCATGATACTAAGTCAATAATCGAGGTTTTTCGCATCTTTCATACGATAAAAGGTATGTCTCAAACCATGGGCTATGAGGGATTATCGGATCTCAGCCATGCGAT
Organism: uncultured bacterium; assembly: GCA_964419565.1. Lineage (GTDB taxonomy): Bacteria > Hydrothermota > Tepidihabitantia > SM23-42 > SM23-42 > JAUVZL01. The sequence goes on along the minus strand of CAYQPW010000014.1, from coordinate 54,581 downwards.
TGAGGATCTGCTGGGAGATGCGAAAGATAAGGGAGAAATAAGCCCCAACCTGATCGATTTTCTTTTTATCGCGGCTGATTTACTTGCTAAATCTTCAAAAGCCCTGAAGAGCAGAAAGGGACTTCCCGGAGTCGGCGATATCCTCAATGTTATTTCAAAAATAAAAAGAGGAGAATCATTCGTATATCAGCAAGAGGATCTAAGTTCGAAAGATCTTGGCGAGATCCGCATCAAGATAGAAAAACTCGATACATTATTCAACTTAGCGAATGAACTAACCATTACACGGTCGCGATTGGTTAAATTGAGTGAAGTCTGGGATGATACTGGTCTGAAGACGTTGGCAGATACTGCTTCAAGGCTCATATCATCACTCCAGGACGAAGTGATGCGCTTAAGGATGTTGCCTTTGAAAACGGTCTTTGAATTTTTCCCAAGATGGTTTCGTGATGAGGCAAAACACCTTGGCAAGAAAGTCAGTCTTGAAATAATCGGTGGGAACATTGAAGTCGATCGTTCGATCATTGATGTTCTTAAAGAACCTCTTATGCACTTGATACGAAATGCTCTTGACCACGGGATCGAAAAATCATCCTCTAGTCAAAAGAAAAGTATGGTCGTACTTAAAGCGACACGTGAGAAGGAGAGGATAGTCATTTCTGTTCTGGATAATGGTAAGGGTATTGATCTTGACAAAGTTCGTAACAAAGCGATAAAGAGTGGTTTGATCAGTGAAACAGAGGCTCAGCATTTAAGTGACGAGGAATTGTACCAACTTCTAACGCACCCGGCTTTTTCTACAAAAGATGAAGTCACCACGATGTCAGGAAGGGGTATCGGCTTGGATATAGTCAATTCAACGGTCAATAAACTGGGCGGAAAACTTATGATCTCTTCACGACTGGGCGAGGGTTCATCATTTACCCTTGAATTGCCGCTGAGCCTGGCAATTATCCGGACCATGGTTTTCAAACTGGACGGACAGAGATTTGCGCTTCCTTTAAATTATATACAAGAAACCTTTTATGCAAACGAAAATATGTTTCAGAGTGTCTACCACCGTGAACTATTTCCCCTGCGTGATGAAATACTGCCTTTGGTAAGGTTGGGCGATCGCTTGGGTTGCAGCGGCAAGAAAGGTAGAAAATCAGTAATTGTCGTTCAAACCCCGGGAAAACGTCGAGGGTTTGTTACCGATGAAATTATTGATGAGGAAGAAATTGTGGTGAAAAAGCTGGATCCGTTGCTTGCGGTTCCTGTTTACTCAGGTTGTTCGATATATGCTGATGGTTTGCCAATATTGATATTAGACCCAAGGGGGTTTGGATGATTGATGCAAAGCGTTTGTCGCCAGAACAACTCGATGCCTTAAAAGAAGTAGCAAATATCGGAAGCGGTCATGCGGCGACTTCTCTTTCGCAGTTGATGAGCAAGAAAGTGATGGTGCGCGTTCCAAAGATACTCACCGGGCCGCTTGAAGACGTCATACTGAAAATTGCTGACCCTAATGATGTTGTAGTTTCCGTTTTATTGTACTTTCTTGGTGATTTAACAGGAAGGACTTTGTTACTTTATCCTTTTGAGGATGCTCAGGAGATCACATCTCTTTTAATGCCTACGGTTCAGGACAACTCGGCCGAGGTCCAGGAATCACTCCTCAAGGAAGTATCGAATATACTTTCGTGTTCTTATATGAATGCATTAGGTGAGCTACTCGGATTGCTGATCTTACCATCGGTGCCAGGTATGATCGTTGATATGGTCGGTGCTGTTCTTTCAAGCGTCGTACTCGAATTCGGGCGGGAAAAGGATTTCATCTTCTGTGTTGAAACGGAATTTGATTTTGGAGATGTCAAAAGACCGCTGAGTACGTTTTTTCTTCTTCTGCCAGATACTGCAAGCCTGGAATTAATATTGAAGAAACTTAATTTAGCGAAATAATATGATATCACAAGAAGAGCTAAGGATACTTAAGAGTTTCGCAGAACGGATACCCGAGAGTGATCCGGGTGCGCATAACAACCTTGCTATCGTCTACTATAACAAAGGTTTGTATGATGAAGCTATTGATGAACTTGAGCGGGCTCTTAAGATCGACCCGAATTTTATATTAGCGCGCAATAATCTCGACATTATTTTAAAGAAAACCGGACGCCTGGAGGAGAAGATCGAACAACTCGTTCGGATCGTAGACCGCGAGCCCTACGATGAAACAAAGACTCTGGAGCTTGCTGATACCTACAGAAAATTAAACCGCTATTCACAAGCGATCATATTCTACCGAAAGGTTCTCGATTTCAATCCAGGTTCATTTGAAGCCCACTATGGTCTAGGTATTACCTTAAAGCTTTTAGGTAAGTACGATGATGCTCTTGAGGAAATAAAAACAGCTCTCGAGATAAAAATATCACCTGATGTTTACCGAACTCTGGGAGAAATATATTTTAACAAGGGGATAATAGACTTAGCGATAAGAAATTTTCAAGAATCGATAATCCTTGACCCTTCTTTAGCTGAAGGGCACTTTTTGCTTGGATTTGCACTTGGTGAAAAGGGAAAAATCGATGAGAGCCTTGAGGAAGTTAAAAAAGCGATCGCCTTGAATCCTGCGCTTGCTCAATTTGAACCCAATTTACCGATCGATATCAAGGAGCATAAGGGTCATTGGGAATTCTTAAAGGATCAACTTGGGACGCCAAAGATATCGGATAACGATTACCAGGTTCATTATAACCTGGGTATGACCTATCGCAACAAAGGGTTGTTTAATGAAGCAAAGAGAGAATTTGAAGAGTGTCATAAACTGCAGCCTGATAATCCTGATCTTCAACTCGTTTTCGGCGAAGTTGAGTTGTTCCTTGGTAGACTTGACAGCGCACAGAAATATGTGCAAAAGGCGTATGAATCTGATTTCGATTCTGCCTCCTGCATAAATGTATTAGGAGTCGTACACTGTCTAAGGGGTGAGTTGGGTGATGCGGTTAAGTTTTTTGATAGAGCGCTCGCAATTGAAGATAACCATTCAGCGGTCCTGAATAACATGGCTGTAACCCAGAGTAATTTGAACAATCCGGATAAAGCTCTTGATTATTATCAAAAAGCGATCCGCGGCGGCTGCGCGGAAGCGCGATTTAACCTCGGTATGCACTATTTACGAAGCGGGGCACATGATAAGGCACTCGAATCTTTCTCAGGTGCAACTGCTGATGAAGAATTCGGTAAAGGATTAGTCTACTATGAACAGGGTAAGGATGATGATGCGATCGCGTCTTTTAAGAAAACATTGTCGACCATGCCGAACCATGCTGGTGCATATTACAATATAGGATTTATTTATACCAAACTCGGCAAGTTTAAAGAAGGTCTCGATAACATAAAAAAGGGTATGGAGATCGAACCGAATTACGATAAAGATAAGTATTTGATAGCGTTGGAACCGGAACTGTCTGGATATGGTTTATACTATTCTCCACGCATAGGTCAAGTAGAGAAAGCCAGGACAGTTGAGAAGGATTTGCCGGTTCTTGAAATTCCCAGTGCGGATAACTATTTTACCAATGCTGAGTCTTATTTGAGAAATAACAGCTACGAAGATGCTCTAAGCATGGTTGATCAGGCTCTTGGATTAGAATCTGATTGGAGTAAAGCGATTACTCTAAAAGCAGATATCTTGTCACGCATGACAAGAAATGACGATGCGATTGCCGTTCTTGAGCAGCATATCGGGGCACACCCTAAGGATGTTGAGGTGAAGGCAGCTTTAGGAAGCATGCTGAGACAAAATAGTCGCCTTCAAGAGGCAAAAAAGATCTATCTTGATCTGCTTGATTCGGATACAAATAACATTGATTGGTTAACCCAGGAAGCAGAGATCCTGGCTGTTCTGGGTGAGCTGGATGATGCTCTTGAGTACTACGATAAAATATATGTTCTGGATAGTGAAAATATAGCAGCAAATCTGGGTTTCTTAAAGATACATGTAAGCAAAAAGGATTTCGAAAAAGCCGAACCTTATTTGAATTTTTTTAACGATAAGCACTCGGATATTTATGATTATAACGTACTCGCCGGACTGTACTATCATGAGAAGAATAAACATGATGAGGCAGTTCATTATTTCGAAAAAGCGATAGAACTCGATTCTTCTCAGGCACTGCCATACTATCAACTCGGTCTTTTATTAGTGCAAAAAGGGGATTTTGGAAAAGCTTGTGATAATTGGAAAAAGGCCTTACTTCTGAGTCCTGATGAGGAATTGGCAAAGAAGACAAGGCATTGTCTAAAAATGACCGTTGAATTGTCAGAGTTCATAAAACAACAAGCATGAAAAGGGGGTGAACGCATGTCTGATGACTTGACTATGGATTCTGGAGCACTGATTTTTGCAACCTTAGCAGATGTCTACTTATCATCAGGGATGGTGGATGAGGCGATTTCTATCCTGAAAGATGGTTTGTCACGCAACCCGACTTATAGTCTGGCCAAGATAATACTCGGACGAGCATATTATATAAAAGGGGATATCGAACAGTCACTTAAGATCCTGGAAGGCGGATATGATGAGCTTAAAGACAGCGAAAATACCAATCTATATATCGGGCACTGCTACAGGAAACTCGGTGAATATGAAAAAGCGACAGAATACTATAATGTGACTCTCAAGTTAAATCCCGGTAATCTGGATGCAAAACAAGGACTTGAGGCTCTTGGAACCGGAGCAAAAGAACCGGTTGTAGAAAAACAAGACGAAGCTTCAGCAACACCAGAACCGAAAAAGGCCGAAATCGTTGAACCGGCAGCAACACAAGAAGTGACCGAGGAACCCGCTATCGGGGTTGCACTACCTGTGGATGCAAAAATTTCGACCGGGCAACAGATAGAGGCGCCTAAGATAGAAGAACCAACAAAGGCTGAAACAGTGGTTGAACCCCCGACCGCTGAGCAAGCGATTAAACCAGAAGCAGTGGCTGAGAAAGAAATAGCGGAAGAAAAAGCAGAACCTGTTGTTGAAGAGAAAGTAAAAAAAGAGCCTGAAAGAGCCCTTATAGAATCCGAAGAAGTGAAACCAGCACCAGTAGCAAAACCAGCACCTTCCCAAATCGAAGAAAAAATTGAACCAGGCGCTGCCAAAGCACCGCAAAAAGTAGAGACTGAAGCACCCCGGCCAGAAGTTCAAAAAGAGCCGGTAGTCGATCTTGGATTGGCGGCAACGGAAACAAAAAAAGCCGAGGAGGCAGAAGCTGTTTTTCCGTTAGAAGCTTTAGATAAACCGATGAAAAGGCTTTTGAACATGAAAACAGTGAAAGGTGCATTTATCTGCTCCAAAGACGGTTTACTCATCAAAAATTATTATGAAAAGTGTGCTGATATTGAGGTGATCAGCGCTATGATCGCAGCGATACATAATGAGGCTCAAGAAGCATTTAAATATCTAAAAGAGGGGAGCGTAGAGAAGTTCATTATTGATAAGATAGACTACCCGCTGTGCGTGATCACTGCAGGCGATTCGCTCCTTACTGTGGTCACACAGCCTGAAGCGAAACCCGGCTTAGTATTTGTTTATGCGCGAAAGATCATCGATGAAATAAGGGAGATATTAGGATGAATCCCACTACACAAGATGCTGTGAAAGGGGTTAAAGAATGAAAGTAACAGAACTGACAAGAATACCAAAAGTGCTGGGTGCTGGCCTTAGTACAGATGACGGTTTTATAATCGATAGTCAATTCACAATTGGCTATGATGCAGAAAAATCCGCAGCCATGGCAGCGCGGGTGGTAAGCAGGATCAAAAGCAGCTTGGATTTGGAAAAAGCCTCGGCTATCCTGTATACACAGAATAATGTGTTTTTTGTAAAAGAGACGGATGAGGGGATTTATTTTGTCATTTGCCAGAAGGACGCAAACCTCGGGCTTGTAAAGATAAAGATAGATAAACTCACTTAACAGGAAAGGATCTGCATACCTGCATGGTGTAGTTCCAACTCATAGCGCAGGTTATGCCAAATACTTCAGATCTTCTCTATTCAATACTTTGATCAGGCATCAGCGGCCATTTTTTGATTGAGCAGTGGTAAATTGTTGAACTGCTGTTTGCATTCTTCTATTAATCCGTTGTATTCTTGTTCAAATTCCTGGGTAGCGTGGAATCTAAAAAAATGCACAGTAGCAAAGATGGGTTCTCTTTTCTCGAATACCTGCTGTATTGTATGGGCGAGGCTTTCTGTTTTCCCGATGAATATCCTTTCTTGGAGAATATCCGCGAATTCATAGACGCCTGGAAAATCCGGAGCATTTTTTATCTGTTCAGGGATCAGCTTACGCCAGTAATCCTCTATAGGCATGCTTTAGTATACAAAAAAATCAGCCGAGGTCAAGGATTAAAAAAAGTGGGCACTGGGAAGTGGACAAATAGTATTTACTTGGCACTAGAGAATAAGCAGAAAACATAAGAATCGTTGTGTCAATACAAATGGTAGATCTGCGGTCCACAACACGGGTAACATACCTTCTTTTTCTATTATAGAAAATGCTGGCGGGTTGTCAAGAGGTGGAGATTGATTCTCGTTATCTGATTTTCACGACTTTCTGTGTGATCACACCATCCACGACGATTTCTCTTTTGCCATTATCATCAAGATCTAAATCGAATACGATTGGCGTACATTCCATATTACTTACGACTACCGGCCACCCAAGAACCGTATCTCCTGTTCTCTGTATCAATTATTATTCATGGTAATAATGAAGCGGTCTGGTTGTCGGTGATGCACTTTTTGCAAAGCGGATCGCCTCGATTTCTGCGCTCGCTGAGGTCAAGGCAGTAATAAAAGGTATATTGAGTTCAACGGCAAGGCGTCTCATGGCATAGCCGTCGCGTTTTGCCCGAAAAGTGAGGGTCGGGGTATTGACGATCAGCTGGATCTTATCGCGGCGCATGAGATCGAGTGCATTGGGCGATTTATGTTCGCTGATCCGGTAAACAGTCTTGACCGATATCCCGTATTTACGAAGGTATTCTGCAGTACCCCGTGTTGCCACGATATTAAACCCAAGACCTATGAAATCCTTGGCTAATTTTACTATTTTCGGTTTGTCATTGTCCCGTACCGTCATATAGACAGTGCCGTGGTCGCTGAATTTGTTATCAGATAGTATCGCCTTGTAATATGCCGCGCCAAAACTGCGGTCGATCGACATGATCTCGCCGGTCGATTTCATTTCCGGTCCGAGGATGGGATCGACCCCTGGCAATTTTAAAAAGGGGAAAGAGGGTCCTTTTATCGATACGAATTTTTTCCTTGACCCGGTTGATTTCTTTTCTTTGATGAGGTCTGGTAATTTCATGCCGATGATAATTTTCGTTGCCAGTGCGGCAAGCGGTATGCCGATCGTTTTTGATACATAGGGGATCGTTCGCGAAGCTCGGGGGTTCGCTTCTAATACGAATACCCTGCTATTCTTGATCGCGAATTGTATATTGATGAATCCTTTTGTGTTTAAGGCGAGGGCGAGTTTCTTTGTTAGGGTTCTTATCTTGCCAACTATGTTCTTTGAAAGCGTATACGGAGGCATGACACAATATGAGTCACCAGAATGAACCCCGGCTTGTTCGATATGCTCCATAATACCGGCAACATAAACATGCTGTCCATCGCACAGCGCATCGACATCGACTTCAATAGCATCAGCGATATATTTATCGACGAGTACAGGGTGTTCTTTTGACACTTTAGCTGCGCTCTCGATATATTTTTCAAGACCTTCAGGTTCGTACACGATCTCCATAGCCCGGCCGCCGAGAACATAACTGGGTCTGACGATCACTGGATAACCAACTGTTTCTGCGACATTTTTTACATCTTCATATGTATAACCAGTTCCAAATGCCGGGTGTTCAATTCTTAGATTTTTCAGAAGCTGGGAGAATATTTTTCGGTTTTCAGCGCGATGAATATCATCAGGCTGGGTGCCCAGGATCGATATTTTTCTTTCACTCCTCTCATTGAGTCTTGCCAGAGGAAGGGAAAGGTTAACCGATGTTTGCCCGCCAAATTGCAGAATGATTTTATCGCAATTTTCTTCTTCAAGAACATTCAAGACATCCTCGAATGTCAAAGGCTCGAAGTAAAGCCGGCTCGAAACATCAAAATCAGTCGAAACAGTCTCAGGATTACTGTTTATCATGATCGCTTCATAGCCTGCATCTTTTAAGGTTAATGCCGCATGCACACAGCAATAATCGAATTCAATACCCTGACCGATGCGGATCGGTCCTGAGCCGACGATCAATATCCTTTTTCTGCTGCGTTTTCTCTTATTATGCACAGAAGCAGTATAATAAGTGGAATAAAAATAAGGTGTTATCGCTTTAAACTCTCCGGCGCACGTATCGACCATGTTAAAACCGGGTCTTAGATCATATGAATTTCTCATTTCCCGCACATGATCAGCGGTCTGTCCACAGAGCTGGGCAATCGTTTGGTCTGAATAGCCGAGGACTTTTGCTTTTTTAAGAAGCGATTTATTAAGAGGATCTTTAGTCAATTCTTTTTCAAGAGATATAATTTTCGAGATTTTCTGGATGAAGAATCTATCTATTTTTGTCAATTCCGCCACCTTACCGAGAGAGTAGCCGCGGCGTAATGCTTCGGCCATACAAAAGAGCAATCTGTCAGTTGGCTGTTGCAGTTCTTTGATGAGTTCGTACTCGATGATGGGTTCTGGAGCAAAGCCAGATTGGTCGATCTCCAGGGCCCGGACTGCTTTCTGAAGAGCTTCCTCAATGGTGCTGCCGATCGCCATCGCTTCACCCGTAGATTTCATCTGAGTCGATATTTCCCGGTCGACCGTGGGGAATTTATCGAATGGCCAGCGCGGGATCTTCACAACGACGTAGTCAAGAGCAGGTTCAAATGCCGCGAATGTTTTTTTGGTCACCGCATTCGGTATTTCGTCTAAGGTCATACCAACCGCGATCTTTGCACTGACCCGGGCGATCGGATACCCGGTCGCCTTTGACGCGAGTGCCGAGGACCTCGAGACCCGGGGATTTACTTCGATTATTCTATACTTCCATTGGTGCTGGTCTACTGCGAACTGGATATTGCAGCCACCGCATATTTTAAGGGCTCTGATGATCTTCAAACTGATGCTTCTCAGTTTTTGATTTTCTTTATCCGTGAGCGTCTGCGCTGGAGCAACGACCGTGCTTTCGCCCGTATGAACACCCATTGGATTGATATTTTCCATGCTGCATATCGTTATACAATTATCTTTACCGTCACGCATGACTTCATACTCGAATTCTTTCCAGCCCAACAAATTCTCTTCTACTAAAACTTGTTTGATCGGTGATTGTCTCAACCCGGCTGATGCTATTTCCTGCATATCGACCCAGGATTCAGCAACGCCGCTGCCGGTGCCGCCAAGGGTATAAGCAGGTCTGACAAGAACCGGATAGGAGATCTGTTCTACTGCTTGCCGGACCTGTTCAATGGTCTGGCAGACAAAGCTTTTTGGACTGGGTTCATTTACGGATTCCATAAGACCACGGAAGGCTTGTCTGTTCTCAGCCATTTCTATTGTCTCGTAATTCGAGCCGAGCAATTCGACCGAATATCTGTCTAATATACCCTGTTGCGCTAATTCATACGATAGATTCAGTGCGACCTGTCCGCCAAAGCCCGGTAATAGACCGTCAGGTCGTTCCTTAGCGATGATCTTCGTTAATGTATCGACATTGAGTGGTTCGATATAGACGATATCCGCAGTTCGTGCATCGGTCTGGATCGTCGCCGGGTTGGAGTTGACAATGATCGTTTGATATCCTTCTTCCCTGAGCGACCAGCTTGCTTGAGAACCTGAAAAATCAAACTCTGCAGCCTGTCCGATAATGATCGGCCCCGAACCGATAATGAGTATTCTTTTCAGGTCTTTGCGTTTGGGCATGATGCAAGGTCCATGAATTCTTTAAAAAGAAACCTGGTGTCATGTGGTCCAGGAGAAGCTTCAGGATGGAATTGCACTGAGAAAACAGGTCGTTTTCGATGTCGAATACCCTCGACTGTCCTGTCATTGACATTTACCCACGTAATCTCAGCATCGACGTTTTTATCAGCGCGTAGCGCGTACCCATGGTTTTGTGACGTTATATATATCTTTTTACTGCGCAGGTACATGACCGCGTGGTTTGACCCGCGATGTCCGAACTTTAATTTATACGTTTTAAATCCAAGCACGAGCCCTAATATTTGATGGCCGAGACAAATACCCATGAGTGGATATCTGTCGATAAGTTTCTCGACTGTTTTCGCGGTCGTTGAAAGCAAACTCTGGTGTGCCGGGTTTCCTGGTCCGTTAGAAATAACGATGCCGTGCGGCTTTAATTTCTCGATGGTATAAAAAGATGTGTCATAAGGTACCTGAAAGACCGTCGCATATTTTTTCAAGTGATATAAGATCGATCTTTTAACGCCGCAGTCGATCAAGATAATTCGTCTCGATCTTCTGAAGTGATCGATCTGTCTGGCGCAGGATACGCTGCCGACAAGATTTTCAGTGTCCGGGTGAGGTGTTTTATTAAGTTTACGCAGTAATATGTCAGGGCTTAGTTTGGTCGAGCTTGCTGCAACCATCGCTTTCATGGTGCCGTATTCTCTTATCTTCAGGGTTAAAGCACGCGTGTCGATATTATAAAGACAGGGTATTTTTGCTTTGGTCAGGAATTTATCGAGATGCATGCCCCGATATGAGGAAAAAAAGGGTTCTTTTAAAATCAGTGCTCTTATCTGAACCCTGTCCGATTCAAAATTCTTGATCCGCAGACCGTAATTCCCGATCAGCGGATAGGTCATTAACAGTATTTGGCCGGCATATGAGGGATCAGTAAAGGCTTCCTCATAACCGGTCATCGATGTATTGAAGACTATTTCACCAAAAACGTCTTTCCTGGCACCGGTGTGTTGGGCTTTGATGATTGTTCCGTCCTCGAGGACGAGGAGAGCACGTGGCATTCTAAAAATATATTATACACCAATAGTGTGTTCTGTCAATAGAAAAACAGGTTTGGGTGTGGATGCCGGTATACAGATGCGGATTTTTACATTTCTTCTATGAAATGGGTAGTGATCTCGCCTTTGATGAATTTTTCATTGCTCATGATCTTCTGGTGAAAGGGTATCGTTGTCGGGATGCCTTCTATGACGATCTCATCGAGTGCATGTTTCATTCGTGCGATCGCTTCCTGGCGCGTTGATCCGTGACATATTAACTTGCCGATCAGTGAATCATAATGACTGGGGATATTATACCCGGCAAATATATGGGTATCAAAACGTATGCCAAGACCTTGGGGCATATGGAAGAAATTGATCCGACCGGGCATCGGAATAAAATTACGTGCAGGATTCTCGGCATTGATACGGCATTCAATGGCATTGCCGTGTAATTTTACATCATTTTGTTTAAATGCCAGTTTCTCACCGAGCGCGACCCTTATTTGCTCTTTCAGAAGATCGATACCGGTTACCATTTCGGTAACTGGGTGTTCGACCTGAATCCTTGTATTCATTTCCATAAAATAAAATTTCTTGTCTTCATCCAGAAGGAATTCAATAGTACCGGCAGAATGATAGGCGATCTTCTTCGCTGCCATAATTGCGTTCTTCATGAGTGTTTGCCTCAGTTTGTTATCTATTCCGGTTGCCGGAGATTCTTCAAGTAGCTTCTGATGGCGACGCTGAATAGAACAATCTCTTTCACCGAGTGCTATTACATTGCCATGAGTGTCGCCCATTATTTGAACCTCGATATGTCTGGGACGATTGATGAATTTCTCGATATAGATCCTGCCGTCACCAAAGGCTGCTTTGGCTTCAGCCTGAGCAATACGAAAACCTGATTCGAGCTCTTCATTATTACGGGCAATCCTCATGCCTTTACCACCGCCGCCTGACGCGGCTTTCAGCATGATCGGATAGCCGATCTCCTGGGTTATTTTTTTGACTTTGGCGAGTGATTCTAATGCGCCGTCGCTCCCGGGAATCCCGGAAATACCTGCCTCAAACATGGTTTTCTTTGCTTTGATCTTATCGCCCATATCCCTTATATGTCTGGGATCAGGGCCGATAAAGGTTATCCCGCAGGATTCGCAAATTTCGGCAAATTCCGCATTTTCCGCCAGAAATCCATAGCCCGGATGGATTGCTTTGGCTCCGGTTATCTCAGCGGCGCTGATAATCCTTGTTATATTCAGGTATGATTCTTTGCTCGGCGGCGGGCCTATGCATACCGCTTCATCAGCGATCCGGGTATGTAGGGCATCACTATCGACTTCCGAATACACTGCAACTGTGTCGAGTTTAAGCTCCTTCGCAGCTCGAATAATGCGTATTGCAATTTCACCACGATTGGCGATAAGGATTTTTTGAAATTTCATAAAGAAACCCGGGATTTATTTAGATAGACTGGGATTCAGACGTACTTTTTCACCAATCCCATGCGAGCGAATCCACCTTGTCTATTTCTTGTCGAACGAACCCCAGCCTCGTTCAGCAGTAGCTTCGATGCCTACAAGTCTCAATTTGAACTCATCGGGGTTGGTAACGGCTTGGATCGCATCGTCGTAAGCAATCATACCATCTTTGTAAAGCTTAAATATGGATTGGTCGAATGTTTGCATGCCATACTGTCCATAACCTTCCTCGATAGCTGATTGAATGAGCATTGTTTTCACCGGATCCAGAAGATAATCCCTGATCGTCGGTGTCGTTAGAAGAACTTCCACAGCCGGTATCCTTCCTTTGCCATCAGATCTTGGTAATAGCCTAAGCGAAGCAACGCCAACCAGGGTAGTTGCAAGCAAGACACGGATGTGCTGATGCTGATGAGGTGGATAAAAAGAAATAATTCGGTTGATTGTTTCGGTTGCGTTCAATGTATGAAGTGTCGAAAGCACAAGGTGACCTGTATCTGCTGCTTTCAACGCGGTATCCATTGTTTCCCGATCCCTGATCTCACCGATTAGAATAACATCTGGATCTTGACGGAGGATATGTTTTAGCGCGATAGAAAAGGAGATCGTGTCCATTAATACCTCTCGCTGACATATGATCGACAAATTGTCACGGAAAAGGTATTCGATCGGGTCTTCAATAGTAATAATGTGGCGTGAAGTGTTTTCGTTGATATGTTCGATCATCGCAGCCAAGCTCGTTGACTTGCCACTGCCGGTAGTGCCAGTACAGAGAATGAGACCGCGTGGCTTTAGTGAAAGGTCTTTTAAAACAAGAGGGAGGTTTAGTTCTTCAATTCGTTTGACTGAGATGGGGATAGCTCGCATTGCAATGGCGAGGCTACCGCGCTGCAGAAATATATTTACCCTGAACCTGCCTATTCCTCTGACCCCTATGGCAAAGTCCATTTCTTTCATCCGTTCGAATGTCTGCTGCTGAGAAGATGTCATGATCTGGTAAGCCATAGTCTTGATCGTTTCCGGGGTCAATGATTCTCCTTTTTCTGCGACTAATTTACCGTCGATTCTAAATACCGGTGTTGAATTCGCTTTTAGATGTAAATCCGAAGCATTGACTTTTATCATTTTATCAAGGAGTGTCTTTAGTTCCATAGTTCATTCTCCTATTAATAAGGTTAAGTTGGCTCAACCATGAATAGTTCTTGGTTATATTCTACTGGGTCCTCATTTTTTACGAGTATTTTAACGATTTTTCCAGTTACATCTGATTCAATTTCATTCATCAGTTTCATCGCTTCGACAATACAGACGGCCTGACCGGGTTTTACAACATCCCCGATGTCTACATATGGTGGTGCATCCGGAGCAGGTGATCGATAGAAAGTGCCTACGATGGGCGATTTTATCGCGACAAGGTTTTCTTTTGCTTTAACGTCTTCAGTAACCGATGATTCAACTTTATCTTTGGTCAATTGCGCAGTATGCTCGATCTTTGATGGCATCGTATTATTCGCGGATTTCGCGATCCTGATTTTCCTGCCCAGAAATTTGGTCACTTCGATCTCTGAAACATTACTATTCTCGAGTATCTTCACAAGTCTCTCAATATCCTTAAACCTCATTTGAGCAATCCTCCCAGCCAATCCTTGAAAGACTGAAAATCTTCTTCCTGGGGTTTTGCCTCCTGTGGTTTCTTGTCGGTTTCAGGAGGAGGACCTTCATCCGGAGTTTCGGTGATATCGGGTGCCTGGGGACCAGGGCTTTCCATATCTGCAACTTCGCTTTTTGTTTCGGTCGCGGTTTCTTCCTCTGTTATCTCTGGTGTTTTAATGTCTTCTGCTTCCTCGATTGGTTCAAGGAGATCGCCAGAAGTCTCAGGTTGATAAGATGGTGCTGGGGTTTCTCGTTGAGAAGTTTCAACTGCTGGTTCAGGGTCCGTGATATCGACAAGTTTTGGCATTACAGGTTCTTCCTGTTCTGCAGCGGACTCTGGAGATGTTTCTATCGGTTGCAGCAAATCAAACCCAGTATCAGGTTCCTGCTGGGTCGTGCTTTCTTGCACAGGTTCAGCCCCGACTGGTTCTGGAGTCGTTTCTATCGGTTGTAGCAGATCTTGCGCGTCGCTTATCTCTTCAGGTTTTTCGGCTGGCTCGGGGATATTTTCTTCTTCAACAGGTTGAATTGTTTCTGCTGTTAGGTCTGCTGCGGCAGATTCGATCGGTTCAAGAAGATCCAGGCCCTCAGGTTCTTCATGGTCCTGTGTTTCAGGTGTGACGGCTGGCTGAGGTGGTTGGGCAATTTCGGGTTCCTGAGATGGCTTTACTTCTGGCATCGCACCGGCATCCTTTACATAAGATTCTTCGGGTTTTTCTGTAGTGCCCGTTTCTTGAGTTTCGACCGGTTGGGGGATGGGTTCTGGCTCGATCTTTTCGGGTTGGACCGGACCTGGTTCATTTTCCTTTTCGAGATCTTCAGGATGAAAATAAGTATCGAGTTGGAGCCCTTCGATGTCTTCTTTTTCCAGCGTTTGTTTTTCGCTTTTCGCTTTTTCTTTTAACTCAGTGACTTTTTGTTGGAGTACCAGGTCAGTTGGATCAGTAAAAGACAAATTTTCGTAAATCGACAGAGCTTTTTCAAAATTACCCTGTTTTTCATATTCCTGAGCCATAGCTACTGTGTAGAGAGGTTCTTTCTTGTGTATTGATTCAAGATAAGTGAGTTTTTCTTTGGCCGGGGCATCAAAAGGATCAATGGCGATAATACCTCTGTAGGCTTCCATTTGTCCTTCTTCATCTTTAGTGGCTTCACAGGTTTGGGCGAGCATTCTTAATGCGACGATGTTCTGGGGATCATAGTTAAGGGTTTTGCTGAATGAGTCCTTGGCTTGTTCATACATCCTCTTATCAAAGTAGCATTTACCGAGTATCAAATAGGCCAGTGGATAGTTGGGATTGAACGATAATCCTTTGTTCAATATTTCAAGAGCTTCGTCAATCATATTGCTTTTCCGGTAAGCATCAGCGAGTTGTACAAAAATCCTTGATTTCGGGTCTTTGTTGTAGCGTTCGCTCAGTCGGGCAATTTCAGAAAAGTCTTTTTCTCCCATTTCTTCCTCCGTTATCTTTAATAATATATATTAATCATATTATAAACTTTGTCAAGTCTCATTCCGGTTTCTGTCTGACTATCTGAAAAGAATTCATAATGACCTCAAGTGTCGTGAAATAATCACTTTTTCTCTTGCCTGGGTTAAAAAGCACTCCATCAATGATGAACAGAGTATCACCGTCGGTCAGGAAATATGAAATAAAAGGACCGCCGGCGATGAGCGAATCATTTTGCCACACGCCCTCTAGTTTCAGCCCCTTCATATTTTTGAATTCTATTTCCTCGCTGTTGACCAGATCAGTCAGAACATAGTCACCATTATAATACTTGCTCGTGAGCGCGTCACGTTTTTCCAGAGCCATTGTTAGGGATATAGCCTCGCTCGCAGGCTCTTTATAAAAAAAGATACTCCGGTCTGGAAAATGGGTGTGGAAGAAAAGAAAATGTTCATTCCAGTATGTGGAATCAATAATCCACGATTTTGTCAGATCAAAGGTTACGCCGAACTCTTCAAGAGTTGCTTTGTGCTTTTTATCGATATCTCGGTAATAGTAGTTTTTCTTTATACGCTGGTAATAGTCTTCTTCGAGAATACTGGAAATGATATTACCGTATTTTTCGATACCTGAAGAGATGTAAATAGGTTCAGATACCGCCATGATGATAACGAGTTGTTCTTTTGCCCAAAGGTCATTGAGTTTAAACAACGTAAAAGTGTCTTTTTGAGTTGTTAGTTTAGCGTCATCATTCAAGAGCGTGGCGATCGATTCATCTGCGAGTGTTCCATAGATGATGATCGTATGATAGCGGCTGAATTGCTTGATCGCAGTGTCTGCTTTGAAAAGAAATGTGAAGAGACCTTCTCTTTGAGGAACGTAGTTGTATAACTGGATATTGTTGATAATGATGCTGGTGTCGATCGAGGGTGCTGCCACGACTATCTCGTGGCTCTTTCCGATATTAGAGGGGATATTTTCACAGGATGTTGTGAAGATCACCGCCATGAAGACAGCGATAATAAGAGAGAATTTTACTAACCACGCTGGGAGCCTTTTCATAATTACCTCCTTAACCAATGCTCAATAATTTTTCTTTTGTAGCCAATGTCTTTAATTTTTTCTTAATTGCGATAAATTCCAAGGACTGCATGTCCGGATCTTTTGAAATAACCGCAAAAGCATCATCACGGGCAAGAAAAAGCAATTCTTTATCTTCTTCAAGATCACCGATTTTCAGGTCTGGTAAACCATGTTGTTTTTTGCCGAGGATCTCTCCGGGTCCGCGCAGTTTTATATCCTTCTGGGCGAGTGCAAAACCATCATTATTCTTTTCAAAGTATGCAATACGCTCATAGGTTTCAGCGACAACATAGCGGTCGAGGATCAAAAAGCAGTATGATTTTTGTGAACCGCGACCGATGCGGCCTCGTAACTGATGGAGCTGAGCTAGGCCGAATCGCTCCGGATGCTCAATGAGCATTATGCTGGCATTCGGAATATCGACACCAACCTCAACGACCGTCGTGGCGATAAGCATATCAATTTTTCCAGAGCGGAATGCATTCATTATTTTGAGACGCTCCGAACTTTTTAAGCGACCATGAAGAACACCGATTGCAAAGTTCTTGTAGATCGAACTTATCTCTTTGTGTGTTTCTTCTACTGATTTTAGATCAAGCTTCTCAGATTTTTCGATTAGCGGGCATATTATGAAAGCCTGGCGTCCTTTTTTTAACTCATCCTTTATAAATGAATGGACTCCGGTTTTCTGGGTTTCTTTTATTATTTTTGTTAATACCGTGCCTCGTCTCGGCGGCTTATCTTTTAATATGGAAACATCGAGATCCCCGTATAGTGTAAGTGCTAGAGTCCGGGGTATCGGTGTTGCAGAAAGGACAAGAAAATCCGGATTGACGCCTTTATTAACAAGAGCCGCTCGTTGCATAACACCGAACCGGTGTTGTTCATCGACGACAACGAGACCAAGTCTGTTGAATTTTATCTCTTCTTCGATGAGTGCATGGGTTCCAAATACGATCTGTGCTTTTCCATCTGCTATTTTTCCCACTATATCCTTACGTTTTGAAGTTTTTATACTGCTGGTCAGAAGCACCGCTTCAACACCCAACCCCCTTAATATTTCAGATAAGCCGATGTAGTGTTGTTCAGCGAGTATTTCCGTCGGCGCCATGAGCGCTGACTGATAACCGTTTTCGATCGCAATGAGCATGGAGTATAGCGCGACAACCGTTTTTCCAGCGCCGACATCGCCCTGAAGCAGCCGGTTCATGGGTCTTTGTTTTGCCATATCCGAAGTTATACCTTTTATCACCTCAATCTGTCCTTTGGTCAGTTCAAATGGCAAGGCGTCAACGAGTCGTTTTGTCAGCGTACCATGTTCTGTCAGGCTAACGCCGTTCTTGGTTTTGGCAAGAGAACGTCGTTTTGCCAGTATTAATTCAAAGAAGAAAAACTCATCATAAACCAAACGCCGCCGCGCCTCACGCGCGACTTCAAGACTTTGCGGGAAATGAAGGTTGATTATCGCCTGATCCAGGGGCATCAGATCATTTTGCCGGATCAATGCTTGCGGCAGTGTTTCAATGATATCGTCGAGGCATTCATCGATGCATATTTTGACTGCTCGTTTTACATCCCAAAGACCGAGTCCATCAGTCAGTGGATATATCGGTATGATAGCCCCTTTGCTCTCTTCCTTTTCCAGGTCGCTAATAACTTCATAAATGGGGTTAACAAGCTGCCGACCATAAAAGAAAGACACTTTGCCAGATACCAGAAGGTTATCTCCGGTTTTGAATTTCTTTTTAAGATCAGGACGGTTGAACCATTTGAGATTAATCGTATCTGAATCATCAGCGACGAGTACTTTAACGAGCTGCCTGCGGTTTCTTGTTCGCTGAAGTTCTACCACTTTTATCTTTCCCAGAATCGTTACTTCATCGTTGATTTTCAAATCCCTTATCGGGCGCATTGAGGAGTAATCAACATATCTTCTCGGGACAAGAAATAATAGATCGTTGACTGTTTCAACGTTCAGTTTTTTGAAATACGATGAACGTTTTGGACCTATCCCTTTGATATATTGCACTGGGCTCTTGAGTTTTAGGTAAGTTTTTTTCACTATCCAGATTTCGCAACTAGTTCCATTTCTTTATGGAACGTGTCCGGATTGAGGGCTTTTAATTCAGCCTCCTCCCTTGTAATGACATTCTTCTTGACCAATTTAGCAAGCGATGCATCAAAGGTTGTCATGCCAATTTGCTGGGATGTCTGCAAGATAGATGAAATTTGGTGGGTTTTTGATTCCCTTATGAGATTTCTTACTGCCGGAATGGCGATCAGTATTTCGGCCACGGCGATTCGTCCCTTTCCGTCGGCGCGTTTAAGGAGATTCTGGGATAAGACACAAAGCATGTTCAGCGAAAGTTGCATTCTTATCTGGTTTTGCTGATGGGGAGGAAAGACATCGATAATGCGATCGATAGTGGAAATAGAATCAGCAGTGTGCAATGTTGTAATCACGGTATGTCCTGTTTCAGCTGCGGTTATTGCAAGTGCGATCGTTTCCAGGTCTCTCATCTCACCGACCAGGATAACATCAGGGTCTTGTCTCAGAACGAATTTCAAAGCACTCGCAAAAGAGCGCGTGTCTTTCCCGACTTCCCTTTGGGTGACTAATGCTTTTTTGCTGTGATGTACGAATTCGACCGGGTCTTCGACTGTTACGATATGGCATGTATCGTTAGCATTTCGATGATCGAGCAAAGATGCCTGAGTCGTTGATTTACCGCAACCAGAAGGCCCTGTTACAATGATCAGGCCGCGTGGTCGTAAGGCCATTTTCTTGACTTCCTCAGGAAATCCTATTTCATCAAGGCTGGGTATTTTTGAAGGTATCAAACGGAAGACACCACCTAAATTGCCCTTTTGTTTGAAAAGATTGACCCTGAACCTTTCGCCAGTTGGCATTGTATATGAGAAATCAAGTTCAAAAGTTTTTTTATATTCCTCGACCTGATTTTTCGACAGCAGTTCAATAAGACCGGTTTCAATATCGACTTTGCTGATCGGTGGCAGATCGAGCAACTTAAGGTCACCATCAACCCGCATTATCGGGGGTGAATTGACTTTAAGTATGAGGTCTGACGCGTTATATTGTATTTGTGCTTTGATAAGATCCTGTAGTCTGATCATCGTTTTGCCTTTCTTTCAAACTCATCCGGATTATTACAGTGGGCGAGCGCTTCTTCATAGTCGACTACCCCCTGATTGAACAGATTCCAGAGGTATTGATCCATTTGTATCATGCCCAATCTTGAACCCGTTTGAATAGAAGTGTAGATCTGAGGCGTTTTAGCTTCTCGTATCGCACTTCTTATTGCCGGTGTGCAGACCATGATCTCAAAAGCAGCAGCTCTTCCAGTTCCACCTTTACGACGCACCAGGGTTTCAGTTATCACGGCTTGAAGGGTAGTTGAGAGTTGTAGACGGATTTGCTGTTGTTGAGCTGGCGGAAAGACATCGATGATCCGGTCGATGGTTTGCACAGCGTCGACAGTGTGCAGAGTAGAAAAAACCAGATGACCTGTTTCTGCAGCGGTTATGGTTTGAGCAACGGTTTCAAGATCACGCATTTCGCCGACCAAAATAATGTCAGGATTTTGTCTGATAACCCGTCGTAAAGCTTCTGCATACGAATGCGTATCAATGCCGATTTCCCGCTGTTCGATAATTGATTTGCGGTCACGATGTAAAAATTCAATGGGATCTTCCACCGTAATTATGTGTTTTTTGCCGTTTTGGTTAATGTGTTCTATAATTGCCGCTAAGGATGTGGATTTTCCGCTGCCAGTTGGACCGGTCACAAGAACCAGGCCGCGGGGGAGGCTTGCGATTTTTTTGAAAACTGCAGGGAAACCCCATTCATCAATAGTTTTTATCTTAAGCGGGATGATCCGCATGACCGCGCCGATATGACCCATCTGTAAAAAGCAGTTGACCCTGAAACGCGCAACCCCGGATATTTCATAGGCCATGTCGAATTCCAGTGTTTTGCAAAATTGCTTCTTCTGCAACGCGTTCATAAGACCAAAGACAAGATATTCGAGGTTCTGATCAGTGAGTGGTTTTTGCTCCATTCGCTGGAGCTTTCCACCGACCCTGAGAATAGGCGGTTCTCCATAACGAAGGTGGAGATCTGAGCCTTCTCTCAGGACTAATTCTTCAAGCAGGATGTCTAGCTCTATTTGAGCGGCCATGTGGACTTTTTATTACCTCACTTACGGTGTTCTCATGAAAGCACGAAGCCCGATCGAAGTGTCAGTGATATAGTCTAACTGGCCTATTTTGGAGGAGGATATTTTGATCATATGAACAGCTAATGTATCTATTAATGTATCAGCTCGGTACACGAGCAATTCTGTTCCTGTGAGGGTTGTGTCGACCAGAGGATTGGTGAGTATCTCCAGGATCGTTTCTAGCGGTGTGTTGAGAAGACTATCGATCGTGGTGAACGATGTTTTATAGATCGCCACATCTGTTTCGTCAAAACCGGCCAGTGCATCAAAAGTAATGGTCAGCGTATTAGTACTGTCTATCAAGATAAGTTCAGTATCTGGCGCCACAAAATGTTGGGTCCCGGGGATCGTGAAATCAACCGTGACGAAATAATCCACCGCTTTACCAGCCAAGAAACCAAGACGATAGGAAACATCAGCATTTGATGTTAATAGAGCAGAAGTATCAGTGTAGGTCATCAGCGAACCGATAGGACTCACGTAGCCGATAGAATCATAGCTGCTCGTCAATTGTCTTTCAATAATTACACCGTCGCCATCAGGTATGCCCCAGACCCAGGTCCAGGAAAGGTTAACGAGTGATCCTTCAACATTACCGACCGTGTTTTCGAAGATAACCATTTCAGCGGTATGTTTGAGTACACACTCGGTATTGATCTCAAGTCCTGTATTGCAGGTGAGCAGAAAAAATGCTATTATCAAAACCGCGATTCGTTTCATTGTTCCTCCTTCATGTTCATAAAGAATAGC
This sequence comes from uncultured bacterium, assembly GCA_964419565.1. Classification (GTDB taxonomy): domain Bacteria; phylum Hydrothermota; class Tepidihabitantia; order SM23-42; family SM23-42; genus JAUVZL01. Next base: position 32,932 of record CAYQPW010000014.1, on the reverse strand, counting down.
CAATTTTACATTGTTTGTCAAGGGAAATCTATGTTTTTTCCTGACAGATTATGTCCGCGGCGATCTTCGGAATTTAGTATTGAAATTTTGGCCTTGATATGGCGATACAGATGCCGATAGCCATGTAGCAGGCCAGGAGTGAAGAACCACCATAACTAATGAATGGCAGGGGTACGCCGGTTATCGGCAGCAGTCCCAAAGTGATCCCCATGTTTACGAAAGTCTGATATCCTATCCACGCGAGTACTCCGGAGACAAAGATATTGGCAAAGCGGTTCTTTGTCGATCGTGCAAGAAACAGCAGCTTATAAAGCAAGTAGGCAAAGACAAGGGTTGTCAAAACGATGCCGATCAACCCGAATTCCTCACCGAGGCAGGAAAAAACGAAATCAGTGTGTCTAAGGGGCAGGAATTCCAGCTTCTTCTGTGTCCCGGATAGGAAACCCTTGCCAATAATACCTCCTGAACCGATCGCTATCTTAGATTGTATGGTCTGCCATGCCATACCCCGTGGATCTACCCAGGGTGAGAAGAATGATACGATCCGTTCCTGTTGATATGGCTTCAGGAGATTCCAGATAAGGGGCATTATTAGACCGGCAAGGAAATTACTAACGACGCCATAGATGAAATCGCTCATTTGTTTATGAAAATATAAAAAGACCGTTAAGCCGATGAAATACACGACCCACACATAGATAACAAAACTCGCGGCGGCTGAGACAAGAGGGGAAAAATAAATAAAAATCCTCGCTGCCGGCATACCAGCCCAGAATAGCATGAGGAGGAGGATCGGGAAGAATATCTGGGCACTCCCCAGATCGGGTTCTAAAAATATCAAAAGAGCGGGTATCGCAACTATGGCCAAAGGGACCATAAGGTCTGAAAAGCGCTTTAATCTTTTTCGACCGGCAAGATAGCTTGCCAGAAGAATAATCGTGGCGAATTTTGCAAATTCAGATGGTTGTATGGCTATTGTTCCGATACGAAACCATCTTTTTGGGTAGGACCCATGGGTGAGAAGCAGGAGCAAGAGAAGTATTATACCTATGGTGTAAATGATCGGTGCGATGTTCGACCAGAATCTCGGCGGGATCCTTGAAATGATTATCGCGGCAAACATCCCGATAACCAGCCAGATCGACTGTTTGACAAACGTCTGTATATCAGCCGTTGAAAATATCATAATAAGACCGATAAGCGATAAGATAGTCACTGCAGCGATAATGACGAAGCTTCTTTTATTTTGCATTTTGTGCGATACTTGCTTTTTTGAGGTATGCCTTAATTATCTTGCCGACAAGCGGAGCGGCAACACTTCCGCCGTGTCCAGCATTCTCCACAACCAGACAGACCAATATCTTCGGGTCATCCTGCGGGGCAAAACCTATGAACAGAGCATGATCTTCGCCATGAGGATTCTGGACCGTCCCGGTTTTGCCGCAGACCACAAAATCCTTGAGACGTGCTGAACCGCCGGTTCCAGATGCAACGACCCCGGCAAGCATTTCTTCGACGAGTTTTATCGCTTTATTGGAAATTTTGGTTGGATGGTAGGCATATTCTTTGACGGCTATGACATGGGGCACGACGGTCTTTCCATGATTAGCGAATATTGTGTAGGCGCATGCCATCTGAAGCGGCGTTGCGAGCAGGTCGCCCTGTCCGATACTCAGGTTAAAGATGTGACCAGCAGTCCAGTTCTTTCCGTATTTTTTCTCAAAGAGAGAACGGTCTGGCATACAGCCTTTTTTCTCGCCGGGAAGGTCGATCCCGGTAAGCTCGCCAAAACCAAGCTCACGACATCTTGACGCGATCGTATCGATGCCTATCAAGCGGCCGAGCTGATAGAAATATACATCGCACGAGTTGACTAATGCACCAGCAAGGTCTAATCTACCGTGTTTTTTCCAGCAGTTAAATGTTCTTCTGCCCAAGCGGTATTTACCAGTGCAAGGCTTAAAGGTCTTTTCCGGGGTGATGATATTAGCATCCAGACCGGCGAGTGCAATAAAAGGCTTGAACGTGGAACCACACGGGTAACAGCTCATCAACGCTCGGTTGTACATCGGTGCATCCGGTGTAGTATTGAGTATTTGCCATTCTTTTTTCTGTAATCCATGAACAAAAAGATTAGGATCAAAACCCGGTTTTGAATAGAGAACAAGGATATCGCCGCTTTTCGGATCTATACATACACAAGCAGCCCGTTGGTATTCAGTTAAGTATACCGCAACTGATTCGGCAAGTACAACATCGATCGTCGTATAGAGATTCTCTCCATGGGTCACCGGGATAGGTCGTTTTTCAGTGATTTTACCGATCTCTCTGCCCAGTGCATCGACCTCGATAAACTCGGCACCGGGTTTGCCTCTTAAATACTCTTCATAATACTCCTCGATCCCCATCCTTCCGATATAGTCGTTGATCGAGTAATTTTTCGAACGTTCTATCTCGGCAGACGTTATCTCACCCACATAGCCGAGGATGTGACAGAGCAGTTTACCGTATGGATAGTTTCTTAATGGTTCAACACCCACTTCGACGCCGTTGAGATCGTCGATATTCTCTTCAATGATAGATAGTTCCTCGTATGATATATCATGTGCTATTTTAACGGGCATGAAGGGGTTTTCCTCCAGTTTGAATTTATCTAGAGCGACTTCTTTATCTATATTAAGGATTTCACAGATGCGGTCTAAGGTAGTGTCATTAATGATAGATTGGATCACGGAAACATAAAAACCAGGTCTGGTATTGGCTATTTCAATTCCATTTCGATCAAAGATCTTACCACGCTGTGCGGCGATATGACGCTGTCTTATTCGGTTTTTTTCAGAAAGACGTGAATACTTCGTGCCTTCAATTACCTGTAATCTTATACTTGCGAGGATGATGATGATTGCGCCGCCGATTATGATATTGCGCAAAAATCTGAATTTTTTTATGTTTTCATCCATACCCTATACTTCAGCTTGTTCAATGTAAGCATGAAAGGCAAGAAACTTACGATAGTTAGAAGAATACAGATCACTCTAAGCGGTGCAGAAAAAACGAGGTGAGTTACGATCGTTTTCGCGAGGTAGTAAGCAGTGAATACGATCCAGCTAGCCCATATACTATGGACGATGTACTTTTTTATGTAGAACATGATCTGCACAAGAACGATATAAATAATGATGTTAACGCCAAGGACTACGGGGTAGAACAGATCAATGAGAAGACCGGCTAAAAAAGAAAATATCAGGGTGAATCTTTCATCTTCATTAAAGACCAAATAAAAAATCAATATCGAAATAAGATCAACGTATAGGTTAAAGGGTAATAAAATATAAAGTAAAACAAAATACCACAGGTACTTCATTCCCTTTTTTCGCTACTCGTCGGTGTTATCATCGATTTGAACACTCGTTTGACCGCTATTTTTAACAGATGACGGTTCATCGCCATATAACAGGTAAACATAATTGAGTTGATTGATCCGAACGCTTGGTTTTAAATAGACTGGTTTGAAAAATTGATCAGAGGATTCACCGATTTTTTTAACGGTACCGATCAAGATACCCTCAGGAAAAATATTACTCATACCTGAAGTAAATACTGAGTCGCCAATGTTTATTTCGTCTTCGATCCTGACAAAATCAAAGACCAAATTACCTTGATTTTTTACAATACCGTGGATCCCGGTGTTTACATCTAGCGCACTAACTGCAAAACCGTTTTTTTCAACGGTTTCAACGATCGTATAATCAACCCCGACATATTTCGTTTTACCGATCAAACCGTCTATCGAGAGCACAGGTTGTTCAGTCCGAACCTCTTCCTTATGACCGACATCGATGTATAGATATCCATTTATATTTGACGGATCGCGTCCTATTATTTGTGCCTTTTTTAGTCGGTACATGGTAGTCTGGTACTCTGTTGTATCGAGGAGTATTATTTTCTTCCATTCAGCTTTTTCAAGACGTAATTGGTTTACAGTTGTTTCAAGTTCGGTGATACGGGCACTTGAAACGGTTAGAAAATCAAGGAGTGTTGTTATCGTTCTCACTGGAAAAAGCAGGATTGGAGAAATACGGGCTGAAATAGTCAGCTTGGTATGTTCCCCCAATGATAGGAAAGTAATGGAGATTATTAGTAAAACCGAAAAAAATACTAACTGACGGCGCGACAACTATTCTCTCTTCATTTGGAATATTACTTTTTCATAGGTGGGCATGTCATCGAGTATTTTACCAGCACCGATAACGATCGCTTTGTTTGGTTCATTCGCAACCCTTACCGGCAAATTGGTCTCCTCACGGATCAGGGTATCGATGCCGTTCAGCAATGAACCACCTCCTGCCATGTATATACCCGAATTTACAATATCAGCCGCAAGCTCAGGAGGGGTCCTCTCGAGAGTCAATCTTATTGCTTCGATGATCATCGAGAGTGGTTCTTGGATCGCTTCTCTAACCTCATGGCTGGTAAGTTTGATCGTCTTCGGGATTCCCGAGACCAGATCACGGCCCCGGACTTCAAAGCTTCTATCTTCTGTTGTAGGGAAAGCATTACCGATGTCGATCTTTATCTGTTCTGCAGTCTGCTCACCGATAATAAGATTGTAATTCTTTTTTATATATTGGAGTATCGAATCATCCATCTCATCACCGGCAATACGCACCGAACTATTCGTGACAATACCTGAAAGAGCAATGACCGCGATCTCTGTTGTCCCGCCACCAATATCGATGACCATATTGCCAGTAGGCGATTGAACAGGTAGATCTATACCGATAGCTGCAGCGATCGGTTCAGATACGAGAAAGACTTCTCGAGCACCAGCAGCTTCAGCCGAGTCACGAACTGCTCTCTTCTCGACCTCAGTTATGCCAGAGGGAACACAAATAATGATCCTTGGGCGAGTAAACAATCTTTTTTTCTGAACTTTTTCAATGAAAGTGCGTAAGAGAAGCTCAACCATCTCAAAGTCCGCAATTACGCCATCTTTCATGGGTCGGATCGCTTTTATTTCACCCGGTGTTCTACCGAGCATCATTTTCGCTTCGTCACCAGCTGCCAGGCATTTTTTGGTTTTAGTATCGATAGCAACGACGGTTGGTTCATTGAGAACGATACCTCTATCGTTTACGTATATCAGGGTGGTACAAGTCCCCAGATCAATAGCGATATCACTAACGAATTGGCTTCTTACAAGCCTGAAAAATTTTAAAACTGAAGTCAAATCGATTGCCACTTCTTTTCCTCCTTTATTGAATAATATTTATTTTTTGAACAAAGTCAAGAGACAAAACGCTTTGTGCTGGGTTTGACCTATGGCTTGACACAATCTTTTTCTTAGATAAAATTATAAAAAGATGGGAATGACAGGGGGTATGGATGAATCAAGAAAGACGGAAAAAAAGCGAAAGGCGTGGTGCGAAGCGAAGAAAGAAATTGACCGAAGGGCAATTCAAAGAGGTTATCGAGCAAGGTAAGGTTTCAGCGAGTGACAAGCGAGCCTATGATAAGCGGAGGAAAACTAAACGCCGCAAGCGACAGATGGGTATTTGATATTGACAGAATAGGTATATTAGATATAATTGAAATATCATGCCAATCTTAGAATTCTCATGTAATGAATGTCATAACAAATTCGAGGATTTGATACTAAAGAAAGAAGAAATGGAAACGATAACATGTCCACATTGCCAAGGCAGGGATTTAACCCGCTTATGTTCGACATTCGGTTTTCGTGGTGATGGCAAATTGTCAAGAAATTCTGGTCCGTCATGTACAAGTTGTTCATTGACTTCTTGTGCAGGATGTTCCAAATAGAAGGAGGCAAGATGAGGAGAGAGCTATTGGTTGAGAAGATTGGTGAAAAATTCGGACCCGCCTTTACCAAGGCAGATATTGAGAAATTGATAGATGCTTTTCTAGATACGATCTTTGATGTTCTTACCAAAGACAAAAGGGTGGAACTGAGAAGATTCGGAACTTTTGAATTGAGAAAACGCCCTGGACGTACTGCCCGAGCACCAAAAAGCGGCAAGGAATACACCTTAGCTGATCGATATGTTCCTTTTTTCCGCCCTTCAAAGATATTTAAAAACGAAATAAATAAGCGGATTAAACCTGAATAAATAAAGTCGGCAGCATTTGTGAGACGTGAGATATTTACCGGCTGGTAAGTATATCTTAATAAAACGAGTAGGCAGTATATTGTGATAGACTTGATCGCAATATACTGCAGTTTTATATGACAATCATAAAAATAGCAAATAACATAAAAATAACATAATGTTTATAATATATAAGAACTCGTGGTCGGCTGAGCATTATACGAGTTTATATGCGCAATTTTTGCAGAAATCACATCGTTGACATTATTTGATAAGCGAGTTATTATTATTTTATATTAAGCATGCAGGAAGGAGGATTATGAAGAAAATCATACTCTTTTGTTTGCCTTTACTACTTGGCGCCGGGACCGTCGGTAAAATCAGTGGTCGTATCATAGATGCTGAAATTGGTGATGCGCTTGTTGGTGCAAATGTATGTATCATGTCGATTCTTTGTGGCGGAGCATCAGATGTCGAGGGTGGTTTTTTCATCCTTAATATACCACCTGGCAATTATGAAGTTGAAGCGTCGATGATCGGTTATCGCACGGAGATAAAGCGCGATGTTAAGGTATATGCTGATCGAACGACATATCTTGATTTTGCATTGGCACCAGGTGTCATTGAGATCGATAATCCAGTCATTGTCGTGGCCCAGGAGCCAGTTATAGAAATTGACATGACTTCCAAAGAAATAAGGATCACACGCGATGAAATGGACCTGTTACCGGTCACCACTCCAAAAGAAGTCATCGCTCTGCAAGGTGGTGTAACTACTGATGCGAGCGGTGATCTGCACATTCGCGGTGGTCGTACTGGTGAACTGGCTTATTACATTGATGGAATTGAGGTGTCCAACCCGCTGTTAAATAGTGCTCCTGCATTTGAAAAGAATATCGTGTCAGAGATGTCCCTTCTTTCCGGTACTTTCAACGCCGAATACGGCAATGTTATGAGCGGTGTTGTTAATGTTGTGACTCCAGAGGGAAGTCCGAAGCTATCATCGCATATTGAATACACTTCTTTTGCACTTAATTCATCACCGTACCGCACAGCCGATTGGATAGATCCGGATGCAGCTACTGATGTTCACCGCGATTCAGCTGGCAATTCACTGTACGAACCCCAGAAACTTGATGTCGCATTTTCCGGTGAGGTTGGCGCACATGTCACCGGACCGGTTCCGTTTGATAAAGATACGCGTTTCTATTTAAGTACGCATTATCTGAATCAGGAATCATACCTGCCATTTGGTTATGATTATAATTATGGCGCGCATGGTAAACTGACTCGTCGTTTCGGTGCGAAGTTTAAAGCATTCATTGATGTCCATTATTCCCGTGGCGAAGAGCAGAACTACAACCATCTGTATAAGTATCTTTACGATAATTATCTTGTTAACTACACACGTAACATAAGGGTTATCGGTGGAATTAATCATGCCTTGCGCAATAATCTTTTTTACAATGTCAGGTTCGGCTATATAGTCGATAGTATCGAAACGAAATCTTCGGATCTTGTTGCCGATAGTGTTATCGAACCATCTTACGACAATTATTCTGAGTTTTATGTCTCTGGATATCCGATATTCTGGCAGGAAGTTGTTACGAAGAAATACGCAATAAAGGCTGACATAACACTCCAGGCAGCTAAAATACATAATTTGAAACTCGGTATCGAAAGTAATTTCTACAGATTCGACCTGGACAACCGTCAGCAGTTATTCACGCGAGGTCCGCTCGTTTATCAAAAATACGCAAGAGAACCGCACGATGGCGCAGTATTTATCCAGGATAAGATCGAACATAATTATCTGGTGATGAATGTCGGTATGCGTTTTGATTATTATTACCCAAATGCTGTCATGTGGGAAGATATCGAAGATCCGGTATCACCGGTCAGTGATGTCGAACCGCGCTACCAGCTTTCTCCACGCCTTGGGTTATCACACCCGATCACAGAAAATGCAATGTTCCATTTTGCATACGGTCATTTTTTCCAGACACCTCCTTATGAGATCATGTATTTCAATGGTGGCTACATAACATATCCTGAGTCTATCCCGCAGTATGGTCTGGTCGGCAATCCGCGCATCGAACCTCAGCGTACTACAACGTATGAAGCGGGCATTAAGTATGCGATAAAAGACATCTACGGGATCGATGTGACACTCTTTTTAAAGGATATCAAGAACCTGCTCGCAACGACAGAGGTTCGCAGCTTTCCATTTGATTATATAATCTATACGAATGAGGATTTTGGTTCAGTCCAGGGTTTTGACATTACCATCAAACGGAGATTGATCGCTGGATTTGGATTCAGTATAAATTATACATACCAGATCGCCCGTGGTAATCGTTCCTTTGCTATGCAGGGATTCTATGATGTTTATACTGGTTTACCAGAGAGAATGAAAGAATACTACCTTGATTTCGACCGACGTCACACTCTTGCGGGGGTACTCAACATTGCATTCGACGCGCGTGGTGGTTTAGGACTAAATCTCAAAGCAGCAAGCGGTCTGCCTTATACTCCTTATATTAGCGAAGGCGTTGTTGTCGAGGAAAATTCAGGTCGTATGGCCTGGGAATATTCTTTCGATATAATGGTCCATCAGGGTATTAAATTCGGCAGCGCGATCGTGGACTTCTTTGTAAAGGGTACTAATATTACGGATCATATAAATCCTCTTTATGTTTATTCACGCAGCGGCGAACCGTGGGAGACCGGTGAGCCTGCGGGTGGTCTTATGGGTTCCCAAGACTACATCATGAATCCGGCACATGTCGGACCGCGCCGGGTTATTAAAGCAGGTATCAGCGTAGGATTCTGATAAAGGAGTTTGCATGATTTTAATACTTTTTTTGATGTTGTACCCTGAGGCCGATAAGGCATTAGGCATATCGGACAAAGGTGAACTATCGAACGTCACATCCAATTTCGGGTTGATCTCTTACCATCACTATTTCACACCGGCATTTCACTGGAATAATGCTGCTCCTTTTCCGCAACAGTATTGTGTCGGATTCGGATTCTGTGCAGCTCGCAACGATACTGTCGTCGAATCTTTTGATCACGTGACTCCTGAATGGGCGCCTCTTGAAGGTTCATATGGTACATTATATTCTGGAGAAGTAACATCATCTGACGGCACACCGATAGTAGCGACATCGGATAATATCGAGACTTGGCCCTGGGTAGCTGGAGAGCGCGTGTGGCCTGGTCCTTTTCGCCGGGATTCTACCGGGCAGGAAGTTGAAGGTGAGTTCACCTCAGATCAGGATTTATTTTTTATTCTCAATGACCAGGATGTATTTGGTTTGCAGGTTGATCAATCGGTATATTCATACGGCAGGATCTATGCACAGGATTTTCTCTTTTACGATTTTAACATATATAATACCCGAAATACGACTCTTGATGATATCTATCTTGGGTTTCGCTGCAAACTTCGCTGCGATTATGATATGCAGGATTATATCGGGTTGTATCGTGATTCTACGGTAACCTTTGTCTATTACTGGGATGCAGACGGTGTGCCTCAAGATCCTTGGGAATCAGTGGGCATGATCGGGATCGGATTTTTGAATCAGCAGATAACCGATTTCCATTATTACCAGAAAGAAGATGAACCAGATGCCAATTATGATAATATGTACTACCCGATAATCATTTCTGATCCGTCTGACCCGGATATTGATCCAGCGCTATTCTTCCATGGCGCTGATATGCATATCGATGATCCATCCTTGGTTCAAGCTCTTCCGCCGGAATCAACGAGCGCTTATAATTTCATAGTTTCGTCCGGGCCCAGAACATTTGCCCCGAACGATACCATGCAACTTACAATAGTAGTTGTTTGCGGCGAAGATTCGCTCGATCTTTTTAGCAACCTGAGTATGGCACTGGTAATGGCGGATAATTATTTCCTGGGCAGCGGACCGCCGCTGCCGCCGGTTGTCTATGGTGTACCTGGAGAGAAAAGAGCAACACTTTACTGGGAATCCGAGCCGTCAGAATCATCCTCTGATATAATTACCGGCAAGGATGATTTTGAGGGATATAAAATATACCGCAGTGAAGATCAAGGTGCAACATGGGGTAAGGAGATAACGAATAATAAAGGTGAAGTCGTTGGTTATGTACCGATCGCACAATTTGATCTCCGGGATTCTATTTTTGGTATCGACCCAGCATTTCCTTATCAGTCATTGGGCGAGGAGACCGGTTTGAAACATACCTTTGTGGATTCCTCGGTTTATAACGGAATTGAATATTGGTATTGTGTGGCTGCATATGATCAAGGTAACCAGGTACTTGATTCACTCGAGCCTTCGTATGAAAATCCCAAAGGAAGACCACAAGCGGCAAACATCGTATCCGTGATCCCGGCTCGAATGGCTTCGGGCTATGTCCCTGCGTATATCCAGGGAGGCGATACACTGCAATCAGTCGGCAGCCCTTGTGAAGGGTTAGCTATCGTTAGTATCCTCGACCCGGGTCAGCTTCAGGCACACGACTATGAAATAACTTTTAACGATTCACTATTCGAAGATACTGCCTGGGTGGATTCCGTGACGTTCAATCTCATAGATTTAACCTCTGGTGATACTCTATTCGCTTTTGCACAACTTTCTGATTCATCACTCGATAATATTCCTTCTGTCGATGGTTTTCGTTTGACCCTCCAGAATTGCGGCAGCGGTGTGAAATTTCTTGGTTGGACAGATGTCGCCAGTGACACCTGTACGTTCGATTGGTGGACTGGCTATGTAGGTTCTATGGGGCCTATATACACGTACATTTCCGGCATTTCCGATTTTCGCATCGTCGTTGACCATACAAACCCGGCAAATGCGCAGATCGAGGATGGGTTCGGTGGTACGTATCCGCCGATTCAAATACCGATCAGGGTGTATGATATAACTGATTCTCTCAACCCGGTCGATGTAAGTGATTCCACCTGGTTGCTTGATTTCGCCTATGCGTTCCCGGGTAACCCGCTTTTTGGACCAGAAGGCTGGGATCTTATCCCTGGTGGTGCTGGCTATAACCCGGATCCGACCGGTACTGAATATGGCTTTGTTGATCAAATCGGATGCTGGAATGCAAATGGTGATGCGGTATATTTTGCTACGCAAAATGGCCCGGATACAGAAACTCCACCGTCAGAAGGTGATGAATTCACGATCCTGACATTCAAGCCGTTTTCTTCCAGTGTCAAATATGAATTTACGATAATAGCATTTTCCATCGATACAGAACAGATCGACCTGAACGCAGTCCGCGTCGTGCCAAACCCGTACATGCTGCATTCAAAATATGAAAGTACGCCGTATGACCGCAGGTTGATGTTCGCGAATCTACCCCAGCAGTGCGAAATACAAATATATAATATCGCTGGCGAACATATCAAAACGATCCAGCACACGAATAATCTTGGCTATGAATACTGGGATTTGCGTACCAAATATGGACTCGAGGTTGCATATGGGCTTTACGTGTTTGTCGTTAAAAATGATGCCCAGACCAAAGCAAAAGGCAAGTTTGTTATCATTAAATAGGAGGGATCGAATGAAGATATCTTTTTCGAGTTTAGCACATTCTGCCGTACGGTTCATATTGGGTATTATGATCCTCTTTACCGCGGGTCATGGCTTCAATAAGGTAGGTACGACTGCCGCACCTTTTTTAAAGATCGAATTCGGTGCCCGGGCAGTTGCTATGGGCGGTTCTTTTGTTGCTCTGGCTAACGATCCTTCAGGTGTCTATTATAATCCTGCGGGTATTGCTGAACTTCAGCGTCCGTATATTGCTGGAGGGCACACTGAGTGGTTTGCCGAGCTCAACTACGAATATGCTGCTTTTATCTTGCCTATGAAAAGGATTAATTTCTGTCTCTGGGGTACGTTTCTTTCCTCTGCTGATATGGAAGTAACGACCGTTGAAGCACCAGAGGGGACAGGGCAATATTTCAGGTATATCGATGGTTTGTTCGCCTTTACAACATCGGCGTTATTGTCAGACCGGCTTTCAGTAGGTTTTTCGGCGAAATATATCCAGCAGTCGCTCTACAATGAAAGTGCCGCTACTCTTGCGCTGGATATCGGGTCAGTCTTGAGGACACCACTTACCGGTACAAGGTTGGGCATGTGCCTGGTGAATTATGGCGGCAGGATGCAATTATCAGGTAATGACCTGATCGTCGAAGCTGATCCCTGGCCTGAATACCAGGGTAATTCTGAGGTCGAGGCACGTTTATCGACTGAATCTTTCCCCTTACCCATGGCTTTTAAATTAGGTTTGGCCTTTCAAATCGTCGGCCATGAAGATGCCTTTATTATCCATGATAATTACCAACTCATGATCGCGGTTGATGGGATCCATCCTAATGACGGTGAGGAGAAGTTGCAAGTCGGAGTTGAATACGGTATCTATGATATTTTGTTCTTGAGAGGTGGTTATAAGGTCAACTATGACACACAAAAATATACCGCAGGTGCCGGAGTTAAAGCAGGGATAGCTGGCCGCGATATCTACATCGACTATGCATACGTTGATATGGACATATTAGACGCGACACATCGCATGACCTTGACTATAGGATTTTAGGTATTTCATAAATTTAGAGGAGGTTTTATGAATAGAAGAAGTTTCCTCAAATATTTCGGTTTTGCTATGCCGGTAGCCGCGTTTATCAGCAGTCTACCGAAATTGCTCTTGGCCGGGAAATTGGAACATTCGAAAAAGGAGTTCTGGAAAGATAAAAAATTTATCCAGAATGTTGTTGATATGAAAGGCTATGAAAAGGGTGTGATCAAGGCAAAAATCGATGGCAACTGGAAGGAATTTAAAATACGCAAAGCAAGTGATGAATTCATAAAATGGAATGCAGATAAACGGCTTCAATTTCTTGAGGATATTAAAAAAGGTCAGATGAACTGGGGGGGTCCGCATCAGGGTGCAGTAGCGACTTATGGACTCGGTCGTCTCGATTCCGAATTCACGGTCAATAATGCGATAAAGGGTATGGGCTTGGCTCCTAAAGATGAAAATCTTGATAAAGCGATCAAGCGGCTAAAAGACACCTTTGAAAGTCCGATGCCTGAGAAGATGGATGTTCTGAGAACAATGTACGAAGACCCCGAGTTCTTTGACTGGCGTAAACAGACTTCTCTGGAACTCTATAGTTCACCGACCTTTGAAACCCACACATTTCTCAATGTCATGGATAATCCGGTGGCAACGGTCGTGTACCTTGACATTCCGTCTTTTGAGATACGTACGATAGCACGCGTCGTTCACCCGGACGATAAGACAGCATTAACTTCAGAAAAAAAACTGCTTGAATTCGTCAACCTCGCACATGAATATATGCACGGCAAGTTTTCGCGTGTTTTTCCACTACTATTATTCTACATGATCGAGGAATTCGATAATACACCGGGTTCAAAATTAGGTATCAGGACAGTACCCGAAAGACCCAAGGAAGAATAGAAAGAGGAGGCATTATGAGAGTTTTACTAACTTTATGTATATTGTGTAGCTTATTATTCAGTCAGGTTTTGTACGAAGAGTACTTTACCGGCGGTAATATGCAGCTTGACTGGCATGCGTGGTTTACAGATAGTGTGGGTATCGGTGATAGCATGAGTGTTATCAATGACCCGACTACGCCGGGCGGCGATTCCTGGGCCGGAAGAATTTCTAATGAATACATGGGTGTAGCTGGATTGACTTATTCAGGTGTTTCTAATATGGCGGATTATTATATTGAAGCATGGATATATACAGTAGTCGCTACTGCGAGCGGACCGTATAATGGGGTAGCAGCAAGGTTGAATCCAACGACACGCTATTATTATCGGTTAGTATCTGATTTTGACAATAGTGGTCGTTTGAGACTGGGTTTAGTCGGTTCTGGTGGTTATCCAGTTGCCATACGAGATTGGGCATCTGGAGAGATCCCTGGTGGTGTACCGACTACATCCTCCTGGCATAAATTCAAATTGCAGGTGTCACACGATTCGCTATGGTGTTATTATGATGACCAGGAACTCCCGGGATGCCCGATCATAAATGATAGTGTATCTTCAGGCTATTTTGGTATATATACTTTTAGTATGGCGGATACGATCTCGACAAAATGCGATAATATAATCGTATTGGACGTGACCGGAATTGAAGAACACGGGCTAGCTACAAAATCCTTTTTTTCAGTTTCACCTAATCCTTTTCGATACAGTACCACTATAAGTTTCAATAAAACACAGAGTATCGAGTACTCGGGGTTAAAAATCTATGATGCTACGGGACGTTTGATAAAGGATTTGTCACTGCCTACTGCTTACTCCCTTGTGCCTACTACTATTGCCTGGGATGGCAAAGATAATAAAGGCAACAGCGCAGCACCTGGAGTATATTTTATCGTTGATGATCAGGGTAATAATCTGGTAAATGTAGTCAGGCTGCATCAGTAATACCTCGATAAAAAAGGCGCTGACAAAAATCAGCGCCTTTTTTATTTTCCATATTACATCAATACATTATATTTTGACTATCTTTCTGGTGAGTATCTTATTATCGATATTCACCCTCAGGACATAAATACCTGCGGTGAGTTCATTACCGGATTTATCATTCAACACAAGAGCGATATTGTGTTTTCCGGCTGCTAGATGATAAGCCGTGTTCTTCAGTTTTCTGCCGGAACAGTCATAAACAGCGATCGTCAATTCTTGTTCGGTTTTAAGCATGAAGTTCATTTGAACATGTTTGGCTACCGGATTGCTCTGCACGCTGAATATCGAGCTTGTATTTTCATCTGCGCTATGATCGGCGATCCCTGTGTTATGTCCGAGCGGGATGAGAAATGGGTCGGCGGACAAGGTCATGCCATAGTGCCAGCACAGCTTATCAAAGGACATGCCGACTGAATCGTAGATACAACAGAACCAGTATTTGAATGCTTCGCCCAGGGTTTTGCCCTGACCCAGAGGTCGGTAAAAATACTGAAAGTCGAGCATGCTGCCAGTTTTTGTGGAACCGATCGAGCCCACGCCAGAACTTGCATTGAATATTGCTTGGTTACCACCACAATTACCTGAGGCGGTATACCGGCTGAATGAACAAGCGAAAAAATTATAGAAATTTGAAGGCGGGTCTTGATTAGTGTATTCATAAGAATAGTACATATCATATGCGCCGCCGTAGTTGTACGTGAATTGGTGACCGCCAGGCCACGAGTGCGCACAGACCTGCACAAAAGCCTGGGTTGTATCGAGGTTCCGGCGATAGATAGTCGCTCTCGTTGTCTCTGCATCCCAGTAATTCATTGTGTCAGAATACAGGAGTGCCACGTCGCCAGCCCACTGACCAGCCCATGGTATCCAGTCGTCATCGACAAACACCAGGGCACGTTGAGTCAAGAGCAGCGTGTCATGACGAAAGGAGTTGTTCTTTCTAAAATAGTTTTGCAGGAGTAATGTGTCATCACCCAATCCTGTCGGGTAAAGTCGGCCAACAAATATATCAGGGTGGACATTACCAGTATGACCATCGTATTTACCATTCCCGGTATTCATCGTATCGAGCCAGGTACCGTCGAGGTCCATAAAAAAGAGATCAATAGGGAAATCGGCGTAGCCGTACTGATTAAAATCATTAGCGACTTCGAACCACGCGATAGGAAGGTTCCCTATGAACAATGCACCGTCGAGACCGTTCCCATTGTAAAGATTCTGAAGCATTGTCCGTAGTGTTTCTGGTGTTCCTCCAGTCATTTGATAGCTGTATACTGTATATCCCTCGGTCTGCAGACTGCTGGTCAGTCGGTTCAGATCGGTAGTCAGGGCGTTGGCAATACTTTGTTCAGTAAATATTGCGATGTTGCCGGCCCGGTCACCATGTTTTATATAATCGAGTGTGTAAAAAAAATCCGTGTACGGGTGTAATTTAATCCATTCTTCAAATGATTCTGGTTTCGAATCATCAGGACCAGCCCACCGTAAAAGTGTTACGTTATCTTGTGCTGCAGCTAAAACCAATATCGCAATCAAAAATAATATTGTTCTTCGCATTAAACCTCCTTGGTAAATTCTACAAATAAAAAATGCAAAGTCAAGTGCCTGATATTGCCTTCGATGTTACATGGTCTTTCTTGACTTATATAGGTTAGAGCATATAATACCAGCGTGGATGATTTGCTGGCACAGCTGAATAAAGAACAACAAAAAGCAGTAAGAATAACAAAGGGTCCGATCCTCATCCTTGCTGGCGCAGGCAGCGGAAAGACAAGGGTCATTACATACCGGATCGCCCATTTATTGAAAAAAGGGATCGTTGATCCGCGTGGCATATTAGCGATCACATTTACCAATAAAGCTGCCGACGAAATGCGGTCACGTATATACAGCTTGCTCGATAATCCCTATCAAATGTGGATCAGGACATTCCATTCCAGCTGCGCAAGAATTCTAAGGGAAGTTTTGATTCATAAACCAGCAACTTGCGATATTATCGGTGTAACAGCCAACTTTACTATCTATGATGAACAAGATCAGATCGGATTGATCAAGGAGTGCTTTAAAGATCTGAATATGGATCCACGGGAATTCTCTCCGTCAACAGTCGCTGCATATATTAGTCGTGTCAAACAGGACCTGCGTGATACTAAAGATATTGATAGTGATTTCATGAAGGAGCTGTACGAACATTATGATAAGAAACTTACTGAATATAATGCGCTCGATTTTGGTGATTTAATAATGCGGGTCGTGAATGTACTGCAAAAGGACAAGGACGTCTTATCCTACTATCAAAGACGTTTCAAGTATGTTCTCGTTGATGAATATCAGGATACTAACAATGCCCAGTATATTCTGACAAAGCTCCTTGCTCAAGAGCACCGCAATTTGTGTGTTGTCGGTGATGATGATCAATCGATCTACTCCTGGCGCGGTGCTGAAATAAAAAATATCCTTGAATTCGAAAAAGATTTTCCTGATGCCGTAGTGATAAAGCTTGAGCAGAATTACCGGTCGACCAGAACGATTCTTCAGGCCGCGTCTGCCGTGGTTATGAATAATGAACATCGTAAAACAAAAGTGCTTTGGTCTGATAACGAACAAGGGGAGAAGCTTGAATTCAGCGCACTCGACGACGCATATGCAGAAGCGGCATTTGTCGCTCGTAAGATCATCGAAGCAAAATTTCAAGGGCTGGGACTGGGACAGATGGCAGTTTTTTACCGCATAAATTTTCAGTCGCGGGTCTTTGAAGAAGCATTCATAAGATTTCAGATACCTTATGAGGTCGTTGGCGCCTTGAAATTCTATGAAAGAGCAGAAATAAAAGACATCCTGGCTTACCTTAAGGTGATCGATAATCCTCGTGACGCAGTTAGTTTGCGTCGCATCATCAATGTCCCAACGCGTAAGATCGGTCATATTACACTGGAAAGGATCGTCGCTTATGCCAAGCGTGCAAGGATCTCTCTGTATAATGCATTGAAGGAAGCTGACAAGGTCGAGGATCTTACGAGGAAAACAAAAGCACGTGTCCTTGAGTTCAGTAATTTAATGGAACAGTTGCGTAAAGATAGTACTGCTATGGATCTTTCTGATTTTGTTTTGAAGGTAGTGAAAGATTCTGCATATATGGAAAGCCTTGATCCAGATAAAAGCGAAAAAGACTATATCCGGCGTAAGAATGTAGAAGAACTTATTATTTCAATCAAAGACTACGCTAAACAGAGCCCTGATGCGACGCTCAGCAGGTATCTGGCCGATGTTTCGCTGCGCAGCGAGATCGATGAATGGGATGCATCGTCACAACGCGTCAGTCTTATGACTTTGCATAATGCCAAAGGACTCGAATTCGACACTGTTTTCATAACCGGTCTTGAGGATGGATTGATCCCACATTATAAATCTAAATTTGAAATGAAACAATATGAAGAAGAACGACGGCTATTATACGTTGGCATAACCCGCGCTCGTCAAAGACTGTTCTTAACCTATGCGCGGCAGCGGCCTACATTCCGGGGCGGCTTAATGTATACAATGATCTCACCTTTTTTCAGAGAGATCCCTGACGATGTCTTCGCAACCTCCTATGAAGGGTCAGGTCTTGACTTAGAGACATAAGTATATATGTTATAATATGGCACGACCGATAAGAGTTGAGTTCGAGAATGCATTCTATCATGTGACCTCACGCGGGATTGAACGCAGATCCATTTTTCTTGATCGTAATGATCGCAATAGATTTTTGTTTTATTTGCGGGAAAACATGCAGCGATATAATATTATTATGTTTGCGTATGTAGTGATGAAAACTCATTATCATCTATTTATTAAAACCTTGTCACCAAATTTAAGTAGATTTATGCATGACATTAATACTTCATACACAGTATATTTTAATAAGAGACGTAACCGTGTCGGACCACTTCTCCAAGGACGCTACAAATCCATAATCGTGGACAGCGACATATATATGTTAGAACTCAGTCGTTATATTCATCTGAACCCGGTCCGTGCCAGGATTGTTGTGCGTGCAGAAGAGTATATGTGGAGTAGTTATCGTGTGTATCTTGGAAAAGATGAAGATCAGTGGATAGATACTTCGTGGGCAAAAGAAAAATTTGGACGTCGTTGGCGTGCAAGATATCGTGAATATGTACAACAAGATGTGACTATCGAAAATCCATTTGATGGTTTAAAAGCCGGATTCATACTTGGTTCTGATTCTTTTGTAGATGAGATCAAATCAAAATTAGACAGTAGACATATAGATAGAGAAATCCCAGCTTCAAAAAAACTCACAGGACTAACATTGGATAAGGTAATCAAGGAAACGTGTAAATACTTTCAGGTAGACAGAAGTGACATTATCAAGAGAAGTAGGGGATTTTTACCGCGCAAAGTTGCGCTTTTTCTGGTAAGGAAATTAACACAGGCGTCAATAGGTGAGATTGCATTGGTTTTTGGCATAGAATACCCTGCGGTTTCAAAAGCAGTGAGGCGTATACATAATGAGATAGAAGGGAATGAGGAGATGGATAGAATAATCAATGATTTAGAGAGTAAATGCTTATGTCTCTAAGTCAAGACCTGACCCCAATAAGGGAACTTTTCCCGATAACAAAGGAGTTTATTTATTTCAACCATGCGGGTACTGGGCCTTTATCGATGCCGGCGCGTCGAGCGATGGAAGAGTGCATGGCGATATTCACGGCGCATGCCGAATTGCCGGTCGATGAATATTTCGCCAAAGTCAAAGAATGGCGTGCGACTGTCGCAAATATGATCAATGCCAAAATTCAAGATATTACCTTTGTTCACAATACTTCAGAAGCGCTGTATATCGCCCTTGTCAATGTACCTTTAGAGTGTGGTGATAAGGTCCTGGTCATGGAAGAGTCTTTCCCGGCGATAAGGTATATTGTAGAGAATAATCTTCCCGGGGTCGAGAAGATCTTTGTGCCATTCTTAAATAAGGATCCGGTCCAGGTGCTAAAGGATAATCTCGATGATAGGTTGAAAGTGGTAGTTCTGGAACTCGCCCACTATTTAACCGGGGAAATGTTTGATCTTGAGCCGCTCGTGAAATTTCTTAGAGAAAGGAATATTTTTCTTATTGTCGATGGTATTCAGGTAGTTGGTGCGTTAGATCTCGATATTTCAACAATGGGCGTGGATTTTTTGGCCTGCGGCGCAGGAAAATGGCTTTTCGGACCGACTGGTGCAGGATTTTTATACGTTAACAGTGAGCATGCCAGGAGATTAAAGGGTACACATGTCGGTTGGCTGGGTGCTCAGTGGAGCGGGTTTGAAGATTGTCGAATCAGCCCGCCACTTTATCCTGATGCTAGGATGTTCGAACTCGGTTCGAGGAACATCATCGGTATCAGCGCATTGGTGGAGAACATAAGGATCTTGCTTGATTACGGCATGGCCAATGTTCAAAAGAGAATCATATCCCTGAAGCATGACATGCGCGAGATGTTTCAGACCCTGGGTTATGAGATCTTGACACCGGACAAGCCACCACAGTCAGGTATCCTTACAGTACGACCTCCAGGCGATGCACAAGAATTATATCAACGGTTGAAAAAGGAAAATGTCATTATATCATTGAGAAGTGGTGCGCTTCGTTTTTCTCCGCATTTTTATAATACAAAAGACGAAGTAGCGAGAATATTCCAAATCCTGAAACGTACTCGTGTCTCGTCCCGCAAAGCGGGATAAGTAGTATTCGTTGCGATCTAGCGTATCAGGATATCAGAAGATCAGTGGGAAGTAGATCAGGGAATCAGGGTACCAGTAGATCAGGACATCCGGGAGCCTTAATCTTTTAATTACCTAGTTACACAATTACTATATCTCTGCCATTATTTCAGCAGTATCGCCTTTTTCGTTATAGTTTTCGTATCGGTCTGTAAACGTACGAAGTAAACACCAGCTGGTACACGTCGATTTTCTTTATCAAGACCATACCATGCGATCTGACCGGATACCATCAGCTCTTCTGCGCTATATTCTTTTATGATCCGGCCAGTAACATCGTAGATCTTCATTATCATACCATTAGTGCTGAGCAGCCCGTTTGTATTATTGACCTTAATAGTCATTGCATTTCTAAAAGGATTGGGGTGAATCGTCATCGTTTCAAAAATCGCGTTGCTGTTTACATCTTCCTCGATAAATGTGACGTGTTCAGCATTAAAGTCGTCGATATAGAATCCTTCACTAACGCCATCTCCATTGTCACTGATAAAAGCAATGCGTATCTGGATAGTATCGCCTGCCGGATATTTTTCGAGTGAATATTTTTCCTCAAACCATTCGCTCTGGATGCCTCGGCCATCGAGCGCGCCGCCCGTGCCTATAAAATCCAGGGTGTCAGTATAACCATTGCCCATTATTATTATGTATATGCCGTCTGTACCGTAAAGCGGCACATGGAACCAACGGTAGAATTTCAAGATCGAGTTTGTATTTATCATGAATGGTATCGTTTGTATATAGCAGTTCATATTGTTTACGTACAGACCATTGTTTTCATCACCGCAGTACCATGAATGGGTTTGAGAGAATGCCCGGCGTGTTGAAATATGCCAGAGATTATTAGTGCCGGCAGTTGTCCACAAGCTGGAACCGGATTCCATGTCATCAGAAAATCCAGTTTGTCCGACGATCAAAGGAAAGTTGTCACTGTGATTATAGATCTCTGATATGAGTATGAAATCCAGATCTGGATGATGACCCTGCGGACAAGCCGGGTCGACTACAATGCTGAAAGGACCGGCATTTGCCGATGATTCTGGTGGAATATCCGGACATGTTACACTGTCGACTAACAAGGCGATATAGGGATCAGACGTTGTAAGAGTTACCACGGGTGCGTGTGCATAGCCATAACCTGTGTTTGATATTTCGAGATAGACGTCTTCCGTATCGCCCGGCATAGTTGGCGGTTCGCTGATCACCAGACCCTTGAAATCGAATACCGGTGTTCCGACAAGGATTGTAGGGGAGTAGTTGATCGTTCTTGCGGCATCGGTTATTTCAAGGTCAAAATGGATGCCGTGACCATTGATTGCGCAATCAGACGAAATTTGAAAGGCATTTTCTATGTACAGGGATTCACCGACATTTAGTGAACTTATGTTCTCTGTGCTATCCTGGATTGTCGTCTGCGGGTCCAGTGTAGTCAGTATTATTTGAATACCACTCGATGTCGCACTACCGGTATTTTTGATCGCGATATCAAGGAATACGCTTTCATAGGGATTTACAATCCCGTCGTCATTGCCTAATGAGTCTTCAACTGCATATGCCAGGAAATCTACATAAGAACCAGTAATAACCGGTATGATGGTCTCATCTGGAAGGTGGTTTTGAGCAGTTACGGTTAGATCAAAATCACCTGATGTTGATGGACTCGCATCCAAGAAAATAGAACCGCTTGCATCGGTATATCCTGCATTGTATGATTCTGAACCTTTCATCAAACATACCAGGGCATCTTCAATAGGAGCTTCAGTATTCTTATCCATGACCGATATCAAAATGCTGCTCGTTCCTTGGGGGATCGATTGCGGGTAAGATACAACAAGAGTATCCGGGATGTCTGTCCAAACAGGCATTTCTGGATCACCGAGCAGGTTCGTTTGATATTGATGCCAGCGATAGACATTTTTCTCCCTTGAGAACGGGATAAAATGTATTTTGCAGAAGGCGAGCATGTTGCCGACATGGAAGTGGTTTTCTTTGAGCAGGGAATAGTAAAGGCGGCTGTCAAAACGGTCAGAATAACCGTGTCCTGGATTGCCGGGTGAACCCCAGCCATAACTTGAATTACCAATGAATGCAACGCCGCCGCCATTCGCGCTCGTTACATAGGATTCTGCTATGCAAGCGTAGTCGTATGCTGTTGTCCAGCAACCGATAGAGGTCATAATTCCAAAGCGCGGTGCATTGGTTAGTGTATCGAAATCAGCATTGTGTAGATAACCTGTTCCTGCACCCATGCTATTGATCCAGCCGTGACCATCGTGATTAATCAGACCCTGTCCCTGGCGCAGTGCATTTTTAAAAGCAGTTGGTGAAAGGTTCCCCTGACTGTGATAGAGCTTGGTGATATTGAAATAACCCGGGAATGATTCATCTTCGATCGCATTTTTGTGCACGCCCATATCTGTGTATGGATTTGACCAGAGAATATCAGCCGAAAACATCGCATCGTCGAGATACGCCAGTTCAGGTGTTTTTTCGTATATCAGGATCTTGTTGACGAAACGCTGAGCTTCATAGAAATTACTGGTTGGCGCGCGACCAATAATGAGGTCAGGATACAGATCCACACTATCTTCGATTTCACCATAACTGCCGTCATTATCAAAATTCCATGATCCCTGCAAATCAGCATAGTACAGATCAGCAGGCATGGTATCTTCGCGGCCAGGTTGTATCCCTGCACTGCAAGACATTGCATATGCAAATCGACAGGGGATTATGTCTGTATCGCCGCCCAACAGGACGTATTTGACATTAGAGTCGGGCAAAGTTTTAAGATAGTTTCTGATCGCTGCTGGATCATCTTCTCCAGAGTAATTTGCCAATATCCAATCAATCGTACGGATCTCAGTTTTCACACCTTTTTTGGTTTTCCAGTCTGCCAAACGCTGGAATACTGAATCCATTGATGCGTGTGTGATGATCAGGTAATCGAATTGGTTGGTCTGCAGACGCGCTGGGCTATAACTAATATCTTCAGGGTTTATGACCAGTTCCTTAAGGGCACCTGAAAGGGCCTGCCGGCGTGTACCACCCTGATAGGTAATTTCAAAAGTAAGTGAGTTTGTTATCTTAAGAGTTTTACTTTGTGGCATGTATTGTATCGGATAGAAGATGAGTTCGCATATCTGATAATTATCGTACAGGCTGTTTCCTTTTATTACCAGTTTATTCTCTGGATAGGGTGTGTTCGAAGAATAAATATTTTGATCTGGTTCACCCAATCGTACAGCTGTTTTTTGGGACAGAATATTTGGTGGGTGTACATAGCTCGGCATGAATTCTCCGGTCAACTCGCTGACCTCTTCGTTGAGGATGCGGATACCGGTAACCTGTGCCCCATAAGGCAGGGCAATACGCAATGCCTTTACCGGAAGTTCCGGTGCACCCACCTCGTCGGAAATTTCATATCCATTTATCCTGATTTTTGTATATTCCATATTTGATTGTAGAATAACATCACTGCTATTGACTCCAATACTGTGGACTGAAGTGCTGCTCAAGAGCATTAATGCTAAAATCACAGATGGTATCATGACTACTCCTTTTTTCTCGAGGCGAAGTTGACACAATCTCCGCCTAATTGTTTTGCTTCATAACAGGCATTATCAGCAATTTCAATCAAGGTATTTTTATTATCGCCATCCTGGGGGAATGCGGCGATACCAATACTTAAAGTGATACGTGGTTCAATAGATTGGGCTGCGATCGTTTTTCTCATCCGTTCTGCAACCTCAAGCGCGAATGTACTATCGGTTTCCGGTAAAACTGCAATGAATTCGTCACCCCCGTGACGTCCCAAGAAATCAACATCTCTTATCGTTGATTTCATAAGGTTGCAGCATTTGCTTAGAATTTTATCACCGGCTGGATGTCCAAATGCATCGTTATACTTTTTGAAATTATCAAAATCTATCATCAATACAGAAAAAGAACGGTGATACCGACCAGCCCTTCTGATCTCGGCATCTATGAACATATCAAAACTTCGACGGTTTGGCAGCGCGGTAAGAGGGTCGGTCAGTGAAAGTGCTTTTGTCTGTTCAAATAACTGCGAGTTATACAGGGCGACTGCGATTTGAGCACTCGTTGCAGAAAGAAGTTTCATGTCGTCTTCTGTAAAACCGTCGAGTTCAGGGCTTTCCACGTCCAGGACACCGATCACTCTATCCCCGAGCAAGAGCGGGAAGCAGAGTTCACTTTTTGCTTTCTCTGCGCCTACGATATAATAGGGATCTTTTGATAGATCAGGGCAATAGTACATCTTCTTGGTATGAGCCACGTGGCCGGTTATCCCGTCCCGACCTATTTTAAAGCGCATTTTTTTGGTATGTTCAGGGTAATTAATATACGAACGTACGAATAGTTCTTGTTTTTCTTCATCAATGAGCATTATCGCCAGGTTAAGATAACCCAGTGTATCTTTTAAACGCAGCAGTATATTTGTAAGGAGTTTATCGAAATTCAGGGTTGACATAAAACTCTGACTTATTTCGTAGAGAAGTGCCATGTCCTTGGCTTCACGGGTTATTTTTTTGTAGAGTTCAGTATTATTCAGTGCGATCGCCGCCTGATTGCACAGGATCACCAGGTAGTCGATCTCATTGCTTGAATAATCCCTTTCGGTAAATGAATCTACATACAGTATGCCGATAGGTTTTCCTCTTGCAATCAGGGGTACGGCAACAGTAGCAGCTTTATTATCGTCATTATTAATAGGATTGATATTGCCGTGTTCTTTTAAGTCTGAGATAACGACCGGTTTCTGGGTTTTAAGGGTCTGGGTGGAGATGTCGTTTGTCAGGCGTGCAGTTTTTATATATCTCTTTGGCATATCTGTATCTTTGCTGTATTCAAAAGCGTCAATGA
Organism: uncultured bacterium; assembly: GCA_964419565.1. Lineage (GTDB taxonomy): Bacteria > Hydrothermota > Tepidihabitantia > SM23-42 > SM23-42 > JAUVZL01. Next base: position 7,650 of record CAYQPW010000014.1, on the reverse strand, counting down.
CTTTGTTCCCTGTACTATCGACGAGAACAAGAGCACCGACATCGCTGTTGGTTATAGATACTGCAGTAGAGAGGAATACCCGCATGATTTCATTAATATTGAATGAAGAAGTCAGTAGTAATCCAACTTCTTCAAGTACTGTTAAGGCCTGGGTTTTCCCTTCACTTTGGCCGATCATTCTTGAATACTCGATCGCCAGTGATGCAAGCCTTGTAAAGAATTCCAGTGCATTTTCTTTTTCGAAAGTCGCCTGAGCCTCCCGATAATAGATGTTAAGGCAACCGATTGGTTCTTCTTTGATGAGCAGTGGCGCACAGACTAATGATACAATACCTTCTTTACCAGCCCATTGAACTGTGAAGTCGTCATCTATCCCACGGAATACTTCCAGCACATTTGGTACAAAACGGGGTTTTTTCGCCTGGCATACTTTGCCGGCGATTTCCTGATCACGGTGAACTTTGACGACTTTCAGGTAATCAGCCGACAGATTGTAGGATCTTATTATCGTTAGGTATTCTTTGTTATCATCAAAGAGCATGATCGAAGATGCAAAGGCATTGAAAAAAGAGCAAGCGGTTTTGGCGATCGCATCAAACACACTGTTAATCTCTTTTTTCTCGAGTAAGGATTCAGTAATTGCAGTTAAATTTTTGTATAGACTATTTTCCATCCTAATTCTAATTATATAATGATATTACTAATTGTCAACGGATTGGAATAGGGGTAAGTATATAAGGATATAGGGGAAGAAGACGCTAAACAGTGAGAACTAGGAACTAATAACTAGAAAGAAAAAACATCTTCAGTACCGGAAACCGGCGAAAAGCAGACACGCTGCGCTGAAAATACGTCTGTAAGACAACATAGCGGACTGGAGTCATGTCGCTTCGTTCCTTAAGACACACTTTGTTGAAGCCATGCTAAGCTGTTCTCAGTTACTAGACAATTAGTAATTAAGGGCTCAAATATGGCAGTAATCTGATTCTCTGATATGCTTTTTTAGTTGAACGATATTAATGCTGCTTTGTGCCTTTCCAATCACGATATAATCTTAAAATGAGCAAGAGCGTGACGATAAAAAGACAGAGTGCAGGTAATGCATTGCCGATATACAAAAATACTGTTTTAGCTGGTGATATAGAAAGTTGTTGGAGTATGAAAGTTTCAGTAAAAAGCCTACTCTCAAGTAAAATTCTCCCGTACTTATCGACGACCATGGATATGCCAGTGTTTGCACACCGAACAAGAGGAACACCGTTTTCAACCGTGCGTAAGATCGCCATATCATTATGTTGCTGGGGACCAGAGATCTTACCAAACCAGCCGTCATTCGTTATATTGATAAGCAACTCAGCACCATTAATGACGAATTTACGGGACAGTTCAGGGAAGATCGATTCAAAGCAAATCAAGCACGAAAAGGTCAATTGTCCGCTATTAAATACGGTCAAATTGTTCCCTGGTGTATAATCTCCACCGCCAACATCAATCTTCTTCAATATCGCGAGATATTGGTCAAAGGGTATGTGTTCACCAAAGGGCACGAGATGGGTCTTCCTGTACTCCTGGGCAATACCTGAACCTGGTTCAATAAGTACTGCACCGTTATAGATTTCACGGTTTTTATGATCATAGATCGGCGTGCCTGTAAATACGGGCGATCTTATTCTGTCGGCAAGTGCATATACACGGTCTTGATACGCACCCGGGAAGGTCAAAAAAATGGGGGTGGCGGTTTCAGGCCATACAATTAGCTGGGGTGAACGGCCATGACGTTCTAAAGATGCCTCACTACATTGTTCTGATAATTGAATAAGGCGTTGAAAGGTTATTTCCCGCATAGCCCGAGTGAACTTCAGGTTTGGATCGATATTCGGTTGCACGATGCCGATGATCACAGGTTGTTCAACGGGTTCATTCATTCTAACGACTGCATAGACAAGGGGGAGACTGAAAGCAATAATGAGAGCGATTAGATATTTTGACATTTTCGTTTTGATCAATTTGTAGAGCATTACATTGATGAGTATGAGCCAAGCCGAGATGCCGTACACACCATAAATTGACGCTTGCTGAATGAACAGCGGGTATCTGGCTTGCGAATAGCCGAAAACAAGCCAGGGGAAACCTAATTCACCCGTACCCCGGATAAATTCCATCCCCGTTATTACAAGGGGGAGCGACCAAAGCCCTATTTTTCTCATGATAAGAAAACCGACGCCATAATAGATGCCAAAATAAAGAAATAAGATTATCAGACCAAAAAATAAGAGTATTTTGATATTCGTTTCGATCTGCAGGAAAACAAGCCAGAACAGCGAAAATAAGGAAAATAGAAAACCAAAGATTATACCGGTTTTGAATGCCTTTGCGGGTTTGACTTCGGTAATAACAAAAAGAAGAGGAACCAGAGCAAACCAGGCAAGAAAGTGAAGACCTATCGGGTGAAAGGAGAGCGACATAAGGACCGATGATAATAAAATGAATAAATACTGTTTCTTGTTCATTTTGTCGTTATGGATTCGTCTGACCAGAAGATCATTGACAGTGAATGATACGAATCCATCACTATAGTTTTACTAATTTCTGTTCACGTGCAGATTTGTAAAAGGCTTCAGTTATTTTGGCGATGCTCAATCCATCTTCATATGTTATCGGTGGTTGCTGGTCTTTTATCAGAAAGTCTAGAAAGCTATTTGCCTGGAGTTCATAGGATTCGCGGTATAAATTGGTGTGCTCCAACATGGGTGTGACATTGTACAATTCGTTGTGCAATTCCTTCTGTATTTTCAACGGATTGAGTAATGCCGCGCCTTTTTTCCCGAACACATTGCAGTACAGAAAATCATCCTCAAAGAGCAATGACCAGCTTACTTCGATGGTGAGTAGTGTACCGTCAGTGAAATTGATGATACACATCGCGGTATCTTCGACCTCTGCTTCTGGTTCCCGCTTATGGATTGAGGCAAATATCGATGCTGCTTTTTTGTTTTTGAGAAAATATAAACCGATGTCTAAGAGATTTGTACCCAGACTCAGAAAAGCTCCACCGCCGCTTTTCAGCCTTTCGCGACGCCACGGGCTCAGTATCCATTCTCTACGACCGATAAGCCAGCCTGATTTTATATAATAGGGATCACCCAGTTCTCCCTCCTTAATAAAATTTTTCAGAGTCTGGACATCAGGTCTCAAGCGGTTATTAGCAGCAAGGGCTAATTTCTTACCGGATGATTGAGCGATCTTGATCATCTCCGTCGCTTCATCGAGATTTATTGCCATGGGATTTTCACAGAAGACATGCTTGCCATACTTGAGCGCAGCGATTGTCATTGGCGCATGAAGGTAATTCGGAGTACTGATGACCAGCGCATCGATTTGTGTATCAGCGATGATCTCCTGGAAGTCTTGATATTTTTTCGGTATCTGATATTTTGTGCAGAGGTGGTCTATTATTCTAATATTTGAATCACATATGGCAACCAGAGTGCAAGCTGGATTTTTCTTAAAGAACGGCATATGGGCTATTTGAGCATGTGCGCCGCAACCAACGATACCAATCTTGATCTTATTATTCATTTTTACTCTTGCTAGGTTCCGAAATACAGCGTAAACTCATGAGGGTGTGGTCTAATATGCACTTCTTCAAATTGCTTTGTTTTCACTTCTATCCAGGAATCGAGCAGGTCCTCTGAGAAAATTCCTCCCTGGAACAAGAAATCGTGATCTTGTTTTAGCGCATTTATCGCTTCATAAACATTGGTCGGTAATTTTTCTCTTTTGTCAACCTTGAAACGATTCTTAATACCGTCAATGCCAGCAAGCAGAATTGCGGAAAGAGCAAGGTAGGGGTTGGCAGTGGCATCCGGGATACGGTATTCTATCTCCATCATCTTTTTGTTTTTAAGATATTTTGGTAAACGAATCGCGGTCTTCCGGTTTCCTACGGCAAAATCCGTATACGTCGGTGCTTCGAAACCGGGGATGAGTCGCTTGTAGGAATTGGTACTCGGGTTGGTTAAAGAACACAGTGCACGAGAATGGTGGAGAATACCTGCGATATAATAGAGACATATGTCAGACAGGTGTTTTGCTTTTTTGGGATGGTAGAAAAGGGACGCTTTTTTGCTGCCCAAGTACTGATGTAAATGAAGCCCGCTGCCCGGTTCATTGAATAGTGGCTTAGGCATGAAAGATACGTATTTTCCAAACCGCCGGCTTAAGCATTTAAAGATATATTTTGCCAGGAAAATATTATCGGCAGTTCGACACAGTGGTTCGAAAAGCAGTTCGATCTCCATCTGTCCTTTGGATCCTACCTCTGGATGGTGGTACTTGGTTTTAATATCACACTGTGATAATGTCGTAACCAGGGCATTACGGAAATCAGAATAACGGTCTTCAGGCGGTCCGATGTGATAACCTCCCCGGTTTCTCACCGGATAGGCTGATTGTTCTGGATCGCCGGATTGCATTTTGTAGTAGCTGTATCCTGGTCCTTCCTTGAAACTGCAATTATCAAATATATAGAATTCCAACTCTGGTTGGAAAAACGCCTCGGTTTTAAGTTCTTTTTGCAGATATTTGACAGCTCTTTCTGCAATGTGACGCGTATCCCGATGAAAAGGCTTCAATGTATCTGGGGTGTATACACTACATAAAAATGAAGCGGTCTTCTTTTCGAAAAACGGATCAAAGAAAAGAGTACTCAGATCAGGGAACAACAGCATATCTCCTTTCTCAACTTCTTTATAACCAGGCAAACTCGAACCGTCAGCACCGACACCGTCGTGTGCGACAATTTCAAAACGTTCGATCGGGACCGTAATATGATGGAGACTTCCAGTTAATGATGCGTATTTCAAATCGATAAATTCAGCTCCGGCTTTTTGTAGCTTGTTTTTAAGTTCAGATATCTTTGTTTGCTTCATATTCTGAAATTATAAACAAAAAAGTATTTATGTCAATTGAAAAGAGTTTTTTTCTTTGGTCGTTCAGGAAAATTAGTATTGTCTCTGACGAAGCTTTATGGACTTGACTTTCAATTGTTTTTAATTATAGTTTTATGAAGGAGAAACCCTGGTTAGTTAAAAGATAAATATTCAAATGAATAAAATCGTTTTTTCGTTTATTGGTTCTTTGATCAACGCCTTGACTGGTTATTTGATGGGTGTATCTGTCTTATGAAGATAGGTATAGGTGCTGATCATCGCGGGGTCGTTCTAAAGGCAAAAATCATAAAATTTCTAAAGGGATTGGGGCATAGTATCAAGGATTATGGTACTGATTCTGCAGTATCGGTTGATTATCCAATAATAGGTTTACGTCTTGGTCGTGATGTGGCAAAGAAGAAACTGCGTTTTGGGATACTTATGTGTTATACGGGTCAGGGTATGGCGATGACCGCCAATAAAGTGCCTGGTGTGCGTGCGGCGATCTGTACAACTCCAAAAATCGCTGCATTGACGCGCGCTCATAACGATGCGAATATTCTGGTATTGCCGGCCGGATTTATTAAATATGACAAGAAAACAAAAGCGATCATAAAGACTTTTTTAAATACGAAATTCGAAAGAGGTCGTCACCTTCGACGGGTGCAAATAATAAAAAAATACGAAAAAAATCATACCATACAGGACATGTTATGAAGGTTCTTCCTATCGCATTTGATTCACTGGGCGTGCGCAGTATGGCGACCTATGTTGAAACCGGTGATGTCAGGATCGTCATCGATCCGGGAGTTTCTGTTTCTCCAGACCGTTACTCGCTACCGCCACATCGCATAGAATTGGATCGCCGGCGCGAGATGCTGGCTGCGATAAAACACTGGGCAAGTGTTGCCGACATTGTGATCATAACCCATTATCATTATGATCACCATAACCCTGATGACGAAGGATTGTATAAGGAAAAAGAAGTTTTTCTCAAACACCCGAGAGAATCGATTAATCAAAGTCAAAAACAGCGTGCTGAAGCACTCCTTGCAATGATCGAACCCTGTGCAAAAGCGATAAATATCGCTGACGGCAGGGAATTCACTTTTGGAAATACAAATATTGCTTTTTCCAAACCAGTCCTCCATGGTCTTTCTGCACGACTCGGTTATGTTATCGAAGTGTTTATTGCTGAAAAAGAAAAGTTTCTCTTCACATCTGATGTCCATGGTTTATTAGATACCGCGGCGATCGATTTCATTATGGAAAAATCGCCGGACACAATAATCCTCGACGGTCCGGCAACATATTTACTGGGGTCTCATTATAAAAAGAGTCATATTACACAGTCGATCAATAATATAAAACATATTCTGCAAAAAACACCGGTCAAAGAGCTGATCATTGACCACCATTTACTGCGTGATCTCAATTGGGCAGACTACCTGCATGAACTCCATGAACTGGGAAAAGATGTAAAGGTATGTTCAGCAGCAGCTTATTTAGGCAAGCCCGAAGATATCCTCGAGGCAAAGAGAAAGGAGCTGTATGAGGGTTCATCTTGTGGGTAATTCTGTGAAAAACAATGTGGATAAATGCGCAAAAGTTGTGGATAAATGTAAGAGCCTTAAATTTCAAGGCTTTTGGCCATCTATTAACAATGGCCTTTATGAGTTATCCACAACCTGTTTATAATTCGAATAAATGAAAAAAGGCGATATATCCCAGATAAATGAGCTCAAAACAGTCCACAAAGACTTGTGTTCAGAGATAGCTAAGGTAATAATCGGACAAAATCAGGTCATTGATCAGGTGCTCATAAGTCTATTCTGTGACGGTCATGCCTTGATCATCGGCGTGCCTGGTCTTGCAAAGACAATGCTCGTCAATACGATCGCTAGTATCCTCGATCTATCCTTTAACCGTATTCAGTTCACGCCCGATCTTATGCCGGCAGATATCACTGGTACTGATGTAATTGAAGAGGATCTGACGACCGGGAAAAGGAGTTTTCGGTTTGTACGTGGTCCGATTTTTGCAAATGTAATACTCGCTGACGAGATCAATCGGGCACCACCCAAGACCCAATCGGCATTGCTCCAGGCCATGCAAGAATATCAAGTTACCTACGCTGGACAGACATATGAGCTATCCCGACCTTTCTTTGTCTTGGCTACCCAGAACCCGATCGAGCAAGAGGGTACTTATCCTCTGCCAGAAGCACAACTCGACCGTTTTATGTTCACGATCAATATCGACTACCCGAGTTCCCGAGAGGAAGTCGAAATAATCAAGACCACAACATCAGCGTATCACGCTGATCTGAAAAATATCATCGGTTCGGCGACATTAATATCATTGCAGAAATTGATAAGAAAGATGCCCGTGGCCGACGATGTTATTGAAAGGACCATAAAGCTGGTCAGTATGACAAGACCGGGACAGGAAACGAGTCCTGAGATCGTAAAAAAGTATGTTGGTTGGGGTGCTGGTCCCAGAGCATCGCAATACCTTATTCTCGGTGCTAAAACAAGGGCTGCGCTCGATGGCCGCTATTCACCAAATATTGATGATATTAAATATGTCGCTCATCCAGTGCTGCGCCATCGTATAATAACAAATTTCACTGCCGAAGCTGAAGATGTAAGATCCGATGATATAGTTGATGAACTTTTAAAAGGATTTTAAGAAGTCTGGTCCGATAAATCGGACGACT
>CAYQPW010000013.1:0-73574 GCA_964419565.1 uncultured bacterium | reverse complement strand
TGGCAATGTCATACTCGTACACGGTTGGCGGATATGTAGTCGTTGTGTGAAAACCGGTGACCAGATAGACACCATCGTGGACCGTGGATTCTGAATGGCCAGATGTTCCTACTGGGATACTCGTCAGGATCTCCCAGAACGTTGGGTTGACAACACTCTGCTGGGTAAGTGTATCGTTCGCAGGATTGACGTCACCGCTGAGAACTGTGTAGGCAGTTATATCATAGGTTGTACCTGTACCTGAACCGCAGGTCCAGGATGCAAAGGATATCGTCGTATCGGTCGTTGCATCGAGTGTGATATTAGCAGTTTCATTATAGATGTTGACTCCGGCTGAATCGATCACATAATAAACATCAAAAGTTTCCTGACTTGTGCCAAAGTTCCGATAGGTTGCAGTGGGATCGAGTGTTGTATTGGGCATGAGATTAAGACCCGGTGCATCGATCGACACGACACCGGCATCATGATCAGGCGGTGGACCCGTCGAGATCGCAAGTTTTACATAGTAACATTGAGTACCCGTCGTACCGGTCGTTGCCATATCATTCCAGGCGTATAATCTTCTCGGCACTGCTTCAGTCGTACGCCAGATCGGAACACCAACACCACCATCACCATTCCAGAGTATTTCAACGAGCAGGTTATCAGTATTATTATAATCAAAGGCAATATCCCAATCCATCCATACATCACCGGCATTACCGATGAGTAAGCTCGGCTCATTCATTACCTCAATCGGTGTGTTACCAGTATAGTTTGCATCGAATGTAGTACTTAACTGCGTAGCACTTGTATGGCAGAGATTCACCCTGAGATTGTCAAAGGTACCAGTACTGCTAGTTGAGGGCATAAAGGACAGGGTTACGATTTGACCAGCAACGTTTATTTCACTCTGGAGATACAAAGTCATGAATCGACATGCATCATAACTATTACCCCAGAAAGGAATATAGTTACCGGTCACCTGGACACCGATGATAACTTCGATCGTTTCACGCTGGGCTGTTTCCTGTTTGAAATTAGGTTTGAGATAGGTATCAGGCGTGATTGCGGCGCTGTACTCGATATCACCATCCGCTCCTATGGCAAAGCTCATGAACATTGCTGTCGCCATTACAATAACCATATATTTCATACACACCTCCTTTTTCTTCATTCTAGCAGTTAATAATGGCTTGTCAAGACTTAATCCCTTCGACCTCTGGTGCTTGACACCATATCATTTTTGAATAGTGTTAAATACCATGATGATCAAACACAGCAGTGATGTTCCCGATGAAAGGTCGAGTCTAAAAGGAACCAAAGAATGCACGCTTCGTTGGCTTATCGCTGAAAAAGACGGTGCTGAACACTATGCCATGCGTTTGTTCGAGCTCAAACCAGGCGGGTTGATCCCGGTACACAAACATGATGATAGCGAGCACGAAATATATATCATCGAAGGCACCGCGATCTTTGATGATGATGAAAATAGAATCACGGTCAAGAAAGGTGATGTTATTTTTGTAAAACCTGGTGATAAGCACAGCTTCACAAACATTTCAAAAAAAACCTTTATGTTCATCTGCGTGATACCTCTTTAATGTTCAGTCTCTTAAAAAAACGCGGTATTACTTTCTTAAGTTTTTCCAATACGATTTCACAACTCGGCGACCGTCTTACCCACATGGTGATCATTACCCTGATCGGTATCATAGCGCCGGGACGTATCTCAGCGTTCAGCGAATTCTCGGTTGCTTTTACCTTACCGATCATTGTCCTTGCTCCATTTGCTGGAGTTATTATCGATCATTACAATAAACAAACGATTATGCTTCGCTGCCATCTTATTCAAGCTCTATTGATATTTCTGACGCCGACGTTCGTGATGCTAACTCACAGTATCATGCCCATATGGATATTGGTCGTGCTTTTTTTCTCACTCGATCTTTTTAATAATACATCACGCAATGCAGTCATACCCGATCTTGTCGAGCATAATGAATTGGTCCAGGCAAATTCACTCATTATTTCTCTTGCGCGCATCGCCACTTTTGCAGGCATGCTTGGCGGCGGTTATCTCGTTCACATGGTCGGCTGGCAGCTCGGTTTCTATATCGACGCCTCGACTCATTTTGTCGCTGGTATTCTGGTGCTCGGCATGGGCGCCAGAATCCTCTTTGAACCGATCGAGAAGTTTGAGTTTTCCTTGTCCAAAGAACTCAAGAAATCTTTCAACCGTTTTCTTTTGGACTTGAAGGAATTGGGGATTCTTCTTATCAAAGATCGCATTGTAGTCTTTGTCATGTTGTCTGTTTTCGTACTACCTTTTGTTGCTGCGGTCTCATATACTGTACTTATATATTTGGTTCAACAAGAATTCGGCATGGGAACGATAGGTGTTGGCTTGCTTGGTGCTATTGTTGGTTTGGGTATGCTTGCCGGTGGCGTGCTCATGGGTTTGCTCGGCAAAAACGTCAATCGCGGCAAGATGATAATCTTAGGTATGGCCATCCTCGCTGTATTCTTTTTGATCGGACCTGTCTTTGTCAGCATTTATTTCCTGTACATTATTTCTGTAATCTCGGGAATGGTCTTTTCTATCATAGGCATATCCCAGGATACGATCCTTCAGGAAGATGTGCTCAAAAAAATAAGGGGTCGGATCTTTGCCACCAAGGAGTTCCTCATAAATGTTACCTTTATGCTCTGCGCAGTTTTCATCGGTATCATTTCAAATAATATGAAACCCTATACCATCATTTTTGGTATCGGTATATTTCTCAGCCTCGTTACTGGTCTTGGCTTGCTCCTATATTTCTCAATACCCGCCGACATCAGAACCAAGATTTAACCCCAATATTTCATTGACGTAGTCGTTATTCCAGATATAATCTAGAATATAATATGGCTGATGCGACAAGATTCGGTGTTTCCATGGATAAGGTTCTGTTAAAGGATTTTGATGAACTCATTGCCAAAATGGGTTATACGAACCGTTCCGAAGCGATCCGTGATCTGATCCGGGAACGCCTTGTTCAGCAAGAATGGCAGGCGACCGATAAAGAGACAGTCGGAACGATCACCCTCGTTTATGACCATGAAGTGCATGAACTGACCGATACACTCACTACTCTACAACATAAATACCATAAACAGATTGTCTCAACAATGCACATTCACCTCGATAAACACAACTGCCTTGAAGTTCTTATTGTGAAAGGCAAAGGGAGAGTTATTAAAAAGATCGCGGATAAACTCCAGAGCACGAAAGGTGTAAAACACGGCAAATTAATGACCACGACAACTGGACGGAAAGTCCGCTAATCTTGGAATTCTGGCTTTTCTGGAAATAGCTTTGCAATCGCTTGACTTTAAAATTCTTATAGATATAATTTTTCAGCCGGATCTGTGATACCTGAAAGGGAATCACATGCCGGAAAGGTACAAAATTTCACACGGGGCGTGGCGCAGTGGATTAGCGCGCCAGCTTGGGGTGCTGGAGGTCGTCCGTTCAAATCGGATCGCCCCGAATTACCCCCACACTAATCATATTTGCGTGGGGGCATTATCCGACAGACACTATCTCGCCAGCTTTTGTTAGACCATATTTAGTCGATAAAGGACCGATCAATTCGTAGACAACGGTGGTCGCGGTTATTGTCGTAAAAATCATCGTCCCGTATGCCGGGTATAATGCTTTAGCTGACAGCGCTACGCCCAGAGCTACACCAGCCTGCGGCACAAGTCCCCAGGCCAGATATTTACCGATTCGGGGATCAGCCCGGCTGATCCGGGCACCCAACGCAACACCTGCGAATTTACCTATTACCCTTGATATGATGTAGAGAATCCCGATAAAACCGACTTGAGGGATCAAGCTAATCTCGAGGTTTGCACCGACCAGGATGAAAAATCCTAAAAATAATGCTGTGTCGAGTTTACGCAAGGATTCAAAATAGAGGGTGCTGCGTTTCGATATATTGGCGATGACAACACCGCTTGCCATACATGTAAGAAGTGGTGATAGATGCAGTATAACAGAAGAACCGACCAACAAAAGAATAAATCCGTGAGTAACGATCAGTAATTCCTCATTATCCCTTATGAGTCTTGAAAAATAGTGAAGACCAGCACCCATTGCACCGCCCAAAACAATAGAAAAAAGAACATGGACGATTGAATTCACGATTATGCTTAGATTCAATGCCCCGCTTGCGATCGCACTTGCAAACATTATACCAAAAGCGGATAAGATCAAACACCATGCATCATCGATCGCTACCACCCGCAGGAGCATATCCGTGACCGGTCCACGTGCACGGTATTCCCTGATGACCATGACTGTTGCAGCCGGTGCAGTGGCTGCAGCAGCTGCGCCAAGGACAAAAGAAGGGTGAATCGGCGTGTGTCTCAGAACAGCATAAATGATCATTACCGTGGTGACCGCTATCCACGCACCGCATGCCTCGAGTGCAGATATCCAGAAAACCGACCTGCCAGATTCTCTGATGTTTTCTAAGGAGAAACTTGCACCAAGGGAGAATGCTATTATCCCCAAGACAAAATTCGACACAGGGTCGGACAGCATCATTATACGTCCGGGTATAAGATCAAGTATCCTCGGCCCGATAAGGATACCGACCAAAAGATATGTTGTTACCGCAGGAAAATGGATCCGGCGCATTAATTTCGCACCAGAATAACCAGTAATGAGGATTAACGCCAGACCCAGGATGTTATTCAGTGGATGCGATCTCCCCAACTTTTATCAGACTATACTTTGTCAAAAGCGGACCGACCAGTTCAAAGACAACTGTGGTTGCCGCAATAATCGTAAATATGTAGTTACCAAAATCGGGGAATGTCGTCTTGGCAACAAGCCCGATACCGAGTGCAACACCGGCCTGCGGGGTCAGGCTCAAGCCAATCCAGTCGGCAACAGGTTTTGGCGCTTTGCTAAACTGCGCGCCGTATTTTGCACCGTAGACTTTCCCGATAACTCGGAAGATTATATAAATGACACCGACGATACCCATTTTATAGAGAATATTAAAATCAAGATGAGCACCGGCGAGGATAAAAAATATCAAATAAAGCGGCGCATCAACCGTTCGCAAAACATCAAAGAACTTGTAATTCTCACGCGCCAGGTTAATGACCATGACCCCCATCATCATCGAAGACAACAAAACCGATACATGTATCGTAATAGAAAATCCAACGTTCAATAATAGTAACCCAAAAATATAGACGATAAATTCCTCGGAGGTTTTCACAAAACGTTTTAAGAAAGAAAAAAGATAACCGAATGATGCACCCAAAATGAGCGCTCCAAATATCTCACCTATTCCTGCAAAGACTATGGCCACCTGAAAAACCTCGGCTCTCATCGCATTGGCAAATGCGATAGCTAGTGCAGCAAGCATAAGACACCACGCATCATCGATAGCGACAACCTTAAGCAAGATCTCCGTGAATAACCCGCTGGCACGGTATTCCCGGATAACCAGCACGGTTGCTGCCGGAGCGGTCGCTGAGGCAGCTGCACCAAGAACAATGGCTGGATATATCGGGTATTTCATCATGATCAAATACAGGATGATCGCCGCAGAAACGAGCAACCACGTCGTAAGAGCCGCGGTCAGTGATATCCATAGTACCTGTTTCATGCCCTTCTTGATCTCTTCGAAACGGAAATTCTCGCCCAGGCTGAAGGCGATTACTCCAAGCACAAGGTTTGAAAAGAAATCCGATGCCGCAAAAATTTCTTCGGTGACGATATTTAAAAGATGGGGACCAATAAGAATGCCAACAATGAGAAATGCGGTAACACTTGGTAAACGCGCGTACTTTAAAAGACGAGCGCCGACAAAACCGAGTAATAGTATTAAACCAGCACTCAGAAGTGTATTCACTTTTTAATGATGTCGTGTTCTTTGAAGATATATATGAAAAGATCGAGCAACGACAGCATACCAACTAATTTTTTCTCAGAAACCACGGGCAGCAGTTCAATGTTATGCAACCTCATCAAACGACGAGCCTCCTTGATCTTGGCATCTTCTTTTACTGAAACATAGTTGGTATTGATTATATCATCGACCAGGATCAACACACCCATTTCCGGCGATAATTCTAAATTCATATCTTCGTCATCGGTATTTTCAACAAAAGGCATTCTTTTAACGATCTCACTGATCGACCTTGAAAAAGGCCTGAAGATGCTGCATATACCGCGGTAATTGACAATACCGAGTAGATTATTATCATCATCAACAACTGGGAACATGTGCTGGTTGAGCTTTCTCATTAGTTTTATCAATTCAAGCAAGGTCGTGGAGGGTTTTACCGTAATGATATCCCGGTCCATTACTTCAGAAACTAAAAGTTCTTCGATCTTCATATAATATTATACCCTTATTTCCTTCCTTTTCAATAATATATTACATTATGCAAGAACCACTTTATCACGCCCCGATAACTTCCCTTCATACATCGCTTTGTCTGCTTTCCCGATCAAGGTATCACGAGTCTTGGCATCATCTGGATAGCTGGCCACACCCAAAGTCACTGATATATTGAATTTCTTATTATTGAAAGCGTAAAAAGGTTCTTGATTGATTTCTTTTCTTATCCGTTCAGCAATAACCCGGGCTGTCTTCTTATCAGTATTAGGCAGAATAACGATATACTCATCCCCTCCGTACCGTATTACGACATCCTCGCTTCTTACGACCCGGCTTATCCTCTCTCCAACATATCTTAATGTTTCACTGCCGACAAGATGTCCATAATTATCATCAACAAGCTTGAAAAAATCGATGTCGAGAAAAATCAAAGAAATGAAACCCTTTGGTGGTTTCCGGCCGTCGAGGTATCCATCGAGGTACTTATTACAGAACCGTACATTATAAAGCCGTGTTAGATCATCAATAAGGCTCGCCTCCTCCATTTTCCGGTACATCGCGGCATTTTGCAGTGCGATCGTCACATGAGCCACAAGATTTTCGAATATTTCAAGATCATCCGGGGTGAATGGTTCACCACCGATCTTATTAACAACCTCGACAACGCCGATAATTTTATCACGGCTTCTCATCGGCACGCACAGTATTGATTTTGTTATGAATTTTGTTTTTTTATCGACCCCCGAGTAAAATCTCGGATCTTTGGTCACATCGGATACGATCAGCGATTGTCCATAGCGGGCAACCCATCCGGCAACACCCTGACCTATTTTCAATCGCAGACCCAAAAGCTGCTTTCCCGCTTCACCTGCAGCGGCTTCAAAAACAAGTTCACCCTGCTCATGGTCAAGAAGCAGTACTGACCAACCCTCTGCTTTTATCAAATCAGCGGTTTTTTCCATGATGATACGAAGTATTTCTTTGGGTTTCAAAGATGAACTTATCGCCTGGACTATTTCATTGAGGGTTTGCAGTTCCTGGATTTTCTGTTTTAATGAAGCCATCGCTTTCATATTGGCCAGAACAACCTTCCTTCTCTTGATCGCTTTGGCTACGACCATCTTGAAGAATTCTATGTGATAAGGCCTGGTGACCAGTCCTTCAGCGCCGATGAAAACAAGCTTTTCGTGATCGATATTCGTTGTCTTGTCAGTTATCATGATGATGGGAACGGTTGCATCTAATTTTTTGAGGCGTTCGATTATTTTCATGGCTGAGCTATCGAGGATCAGAATATCGAATTTTTTCTTTCTCAGACGTTTTTTTATATCCTCAAGTTCAGTAACCGCAGACCAATTCAAACCCACATCTTGCAGGTTTCGTGCCATTGTCGCAAGCCGCAGTCGATCGCTGTCGTAGATAAGAGCTTCCATTATATATTTATCACTTCGTATATTGGTTTTATTTTCTTCTTCTTATTATTATATAGAGAATCTGCACCGATCCAAACCTCGGAAACCTCATCACCCAAGACCGCTTTCATTTTGTTCAATTCCTCCATATAATGAATACCGCGGGGCATAATAGCAATTTTATGATCATTTAATTTATAGCCGTGGTTACTGAGTCTCAGATCCTCAACCGCCCGGATATATTTTTCAAAATCATCTTCATCGATCGGATAATCATACCCTTCAATATTTAGTAACAAATTTACCAGCGATGGAAAATCACAGATGATCACCGATCGCCCAGGCTGGCGTTCCATTGAATATAGATTAGCATCCGATATGACCGGACCAACAAGATCAGGATCACCAAACGAATTCGCTGAAAATACGACATCCCGGACTGGGATACCTGATGCGATACCGATCCCCATACGGAAAAGACTTTTAAACTCAGGTGGCAGCAAGGCATATGTAATACCATCTAATTCAAGGGTTCGCTCAGCAACTTCTGCAAACCATTCACGATAGTGCATGAAATTAGCACGAATAAATTCTTCTGCTCGCTGGACCATATCACGAGCACAGAGGATCGCACGTTTCGCTGCGTCAGCCGCTGATATGAGATCAAACTCCGCACCGGAAAAAATCGAAGAGCGCAGTTTGATCCCACGACCGGTAACTGATTCGGTATAAAGATGATTATATAATGAACCTGAGTTTTCAGCAAACCAAACAAGACCGCCATCCCCGGTATCTTTCAAAAGAAAACCTCCGTGTCCCTTAACGATATCAGCCATCTCCTTTGCAAACTTATATTTGATTCGCTGCTCCTTGGCGGCATCATGTAACTTAATACCCATATAAGATGACCCGCGGATATCATAAACCATGATGGTGATACATTTTTGCAGTGTTTCTATGTATTTAATAACATCTTCTGGATAAGATTGTTTTTCGGTCGGCAAACTCAAAATGTTTTTTCCCTCCAGAGATAATATCTTCAAATTTGCATTATCCCTGATAACTCTTGATGGCTGATCGTCCGCCGGCGGGAAACAACTGACCAGGTCAAGCAAACACGAAGCGAGATATTGAGGAACAATGTAATCACTCATCGCATTATGGTAGGCTTTGATAATACCTTCAAAATCCAGATCAACGGACAATAGACCCCGCTTTTCGAATTTATTAAGCATCGCTAAACTCGGGCTTTTCTTACGATGCAGCTGCTCAAATTCACGGGTAAGTTCTTTGGTGAAAACCTTTTCTTCATCTTTGGTCAAAGCACCGAATTTATGGTAGAACATGAATTCATCGTATATTTCACCCATCTTCTTGTGCTTATTGAATTCACGTTTCTCAACGCTGAATTTAAAATCTTCCTCCTGCTGCAATATTTGAATTATCTCTTTGCGCCGGTTCTCATAATCCTTTAAGTGATAGATATTACCGAGAAAAAGCCTATCTAATCGTGAAAATAAGTTGGACGTTTTTTGAGTTACGATCTTCACATCATTTTGTTTTTCTACCTCGTTGTCGATGATATTCCTTAAACCTCTATCAGCTTCAAGATATAACTCCTGCAGTTGTTCTTTCAGACGCAGTGAATATAGGTCTATATTCTTAAGCTCCTGCTCCATTTTTGTTGTTATACCCTGAATCACCGAAGACATCTTTTTGATTAATTTTAACATTGAACTATCAGATAGATAATCAAGGTATATCTGCGGCACTTTCTTAAGAGCTTCTTTGATACTTGTGAAACCGAGTCTATCAACATCGGAAAGCAAACCGGGTAAAAGACTTTCCACACGCGATGATATTATGCTCTTGTGTACAAAAAGAAATATGTCGGGCGAAAATGAAACTTTCCTCAATTCTTTTGTGAAATCCTGTATATACTTTTGCTGACCCATCTTTTCGATCAAACCGACAATAGCATGCGGACATTTTTCGAGGAGCGCATCGGGAACCGGTAAACCCATTTTCTTGTGACCTATATAAAGTGGTAGTTCATAACCTGCGTATTCAGCGAGTCGACGTCCGAGCCATATTACGAAATTTGCACGGTTATCAAAAACAGCCAATGGCTCGTCAGAGATAGCGAGAAATCCCAACCCCTGTTTTATCGCGCTCAAGAAGTAAGTATAATTGCTGACATTTATGAATCTTTCGTTGAGCAATTTACATTGGTGACTTTGTTCTTCCACGCAATTTTGGATATCAGATATCAAATATTTGTTCATTTTGTTGCCTCCGAGGAAACCTCAAAGAGGAACTTTCCGCGTCCACCCTTCTCGTCTTTTATTTCACCGGTCTCATCAATCTCGATATCAAAATCACCGATCATTATTTTAAGACTACCCGGATGTGACATTTCCTGCCCCAGCTGCGTTACGAATATTTTGTAAAGATCAAGGATAAAACCCCTTCTTGTTACTTTTTGATTTATCCAGTATTCAAGACCTTGTTCGATATTCAATAATAGAGGATCGATCCTTAACCCTGTCTCATTGAAAAAAGAAAATTTATTGATATTCAAAAGCAAATTATAAACCGTTGCGTCATCCACAATTACTGTCGATTTTGCCTTTGCTTTCACTTTCGCATAAAAATTAGCTTCACGGACAAGCATCCCTGTAACATCGAGTTCTCCGAAAGAGTTTTTATCTAAAAATATTTCTTTGGGGTATATTCCCGAGGCAATACCGACCCCGATCTGAAAAATGGACTGGTATGAAGGTGGTAGGGTCGCATAGGTAGCACCCTCGAAATCGATCTTTCGTTCCTCTGTCTCTCTAAACCAATCCTGATATTTATTCATGTTCTCTTGTACGAAGTTCTTTGCCGCATAGACCATTTCCAAACCGCTTCTGACTGCAGAAAGAGCACTGCCTGCTTCGAGTTCCAGGGTTTCATCTTTCTTTATAGCTTGGTGATTGGCTGAAAAAATAATGATTCCACCATCCCCGGTATCTTTAATAGGAATCCCGCCATATTTTTCGGCCACTGACAACATCGATTCCTGAAATAGATTTCTTATTTCGCTTTCCCGCCGGGCATCCCTCAACTTTGTACCCATAAAAGTGGATCCCCTTATATCATAGATAAAAACCGATACCAGATCCTTATAGCGAGAGACATTAAGCAAAGGATATTCCTCTTTATTCGAAGTGGCTTGCAGTTTAACCTCTTTTTCGATCATGGAGACCTTGTCCGATACAGCTTCTTCAGCTAAATAGCGAATACCTTCTGCCGATACAACCCCTGATAATTTCGGGTAGTAATCGATCAATTCCTCCAACAAAAATGATTTGACAAGAGGCAAAATAATTTCTCGGTTGATCGTATCGACTTTGGCTAAGATCTTGGTACCATCATACTTATCCTTGAGAAACCCGGTTACCCGGTATTTGTTCATCACTTCAATGGCATCTTTGTTCCCTTTAATTTCACTAATGGCATCTTTGATCATTGCCTGCAATTGCTCATCACTCAATTTTTTATTATCACCGAAAGTCAAGATGATATACGGATCCCACTCTTTTTTCAATACGAATTTTTGAAGATCACTCGTCTTGAAATTCAAGATATTACTCAGCTCGCTTTCCTTTTTAAGGAATTCCTGATACTGGTTCTTAAAAATCCGCAAATCATAAGCGCCGCTGATCAAATTACGGCGCAGTCTTTTTATCATATTGTCGATCGACTCTTCGGTTGAAAAATTCTCGGTCAGCTCCATTAACTTGACTCTCATTGCATTCATGGTTTCTTTGATCTTACTGCGCGTCATCAAAACCTCTTTGTCTAACTCTTCTTTCTTCTTTTTGACCAATTTTACTTTTTCCTGGGCTTTCTTTTTAAGCAGCTCGATAATCTCGGTTAGACTGTTTTCATCGGGAAAGAAAAAGTGTGTCCGGAATATCTCACGAATACTGTCTTTCGTTAGAACCGTCAATTTTTCAATCAAATCCTGGACCGTGGTTTTTGTTTCAACATAGTGGGAAGTCATAATACTCTGTGAAATGGCGGTATATAGAGTCTCGGGTAATCCATGACCAAGGAAATTTTTACTCAGTAATTTCATCGTTTCACTACGATCACAACGGGGCAAAAGCGGTATTTTTTCGTAAGAATCCCTGATCAGCGCATCATCAATAGTGGTCTCTTTTGTCAATGAATGCCGTATATAATTGAACAATTGATTCACGACGACTCCGAAGCGCTCAGCGATCAATGCTTTGTTCTCAAATGGTATATTGTAAGTATGTTTGGTCAAAAGATCACGTAATAATTTCCTGTTTACGATCTCAAAAACGAAAATTTTATTGCTATCCTGCCCGACAAACTTTTTGTATATCTCAAACACATTGTTGCTGTATCTTTCAAAAAACGTCTCCCACTTATTCACATTCGATTGATCGGACAAAAAATCCAGATAATTAGTAACAAATTCTTCTTGTAATGAAAATATCTTACGCCCTAAGTAGACTAATTCCTTTCCCTTCTTATCTTTAAGCATCTTAATGAAATCATCGACTTTAGCAATCTTCTCTAATATTTTTATATAGCGTTCAAAATTTACCGCATCACGGTATGTTTTAGTGAGATTCTTATAATAGGGTGTCTCCAGTATCAGGATGTCTTCGAATTCATTTCTCAGCATTATATTTTTCCTTCGCGGCAATATGCTCCCGGTATGTTTTTGAAAAATGATGGTGACCGTCTCCTTTCGCGACAAAATAAAGGTATTCAACATCAGCCGGATAAATAACCGCCTTGATTGAATTCTCGCCCGGTGAACAGATCGGGCCAGGTGGCAGACCAGTATGTAAGTATGTATTATAAGCTGATTCGAATCGTAAATTGCTCTTGCTTAATATGCTCTTGTTCATATATTTTTCAGGATCAGTCGCTCTCAAGGCATAGAAAACTGTGGCGCATGATTCCAAAGGTCGGTTAGTCTTGAGCCGGTTCAAAAAAACCCTGGCTATAATCGGTCTCTCTTCATCAATCCTTGCTTCTTTCTCAACAAGTGACGCTAAGATCAGTACTTTTAAAACTGAATCGGTCTCTAAGATCGCATACTTCTTAATATGTTTTTTAAAATTATTGAGGAATTGTGCAATAATCTGAGAATCTGTTTGACTTTGACTGAATGAATAAGTATCAGGGAATAAGTAGCCTTCAACAGAGGCACCTGAAAGCCCGATCTTATTGAGAAATGTTCTGTTCTTGCAAAGGGATATGAAGCTATCTTTGTTGACGACACCATTGTTGTCAAGAATATTAGCAACCTCATAAACCGTTAGACCTTCGGGGATGATCACAACGACGTCAGAGCGACCTCCTTTTGAGAGTTGAGTTATAAGATAAAGTGGGTTTTTATATTTTTGCAGTGTATAAGTACCGGACTTCAAATCCTTTTCCCGGCCTGATATCTTCAACCAAAGAATGAATTCTTCCTTATCCCGGACCACATGATGATAAGCAAGATTCTCCGCGATCTCCCGGGCAGTAGCACCATCCGGAACAGTCACTTCCATTGTACCGAGGTTTACAGGCTGTAGCCATACAAGACCGACAATAAACAATATTAATATGGCGAATAATGTTCGTTTCATGTCGCACAGGAAGACCTGGATCTCAGAAATTCATCGAGCATTATTGAAGCTGCAATTCGATCTACGATCCCCGGTCTTTTCTTAATACTCATGTTTTTTAGCATGTTCGTTGCATATTGACTCGTAAACCTTTCGTCCCATAATTTGATATCGATAGTTATCTTTTCTTTCAACCGTTTCACGAATCTCTCTATTTCAGAAGACATTTCTGTGGGTTCGCCTTTATGCGAAACAGGATTACCGATGATCAAAAGGCCGACGTTATTTTCGTTAATTATCGTTATGATTTTTCTAAGGAGCGCTTTCTGAGATTTTACGTTTATCGTTATCAGGGGTTGAGCTATTATGCCCAAAGGATCTGTCAGGGCAATTCCAACTCGCTTTTTCCCATAATCAACGGCCATAATCCTCATTTTTCTCTCCTAATGACGCTGTAATGAAAAAAATATTTGCGGCAGTCAAAGAAAATTATAGTGAAATCTCTCTGGATGTCAATACAAAAACCATATACATAGGTCTTGGATAGTTGACTTTAGTGATCATATAAATACAATATAGCAAATGGCCTATATCACGATGCTTCGTCCCCTTAACTGCATTATAACCGTGGGAGCGGTATGGGTAGGTGCATGGATCGGACACCGTTTTACCCTTTCACCATCACTGATTCTTGCCGGGATGATCGGATTCACGGTTTGTGGATTTGGTAATCTTGTCAACGACCTCTATGACATCGAAATAGACAGGGTCAATAATCCCCTGCGTCCTTTGCCGTCGGGCACAGCCGATCGAAAATGGGTTATCGTTCTGGCGTTAAGTCTGTTCATCATATCAGTAATATTTGCTCTTTCAATAGACTTTATGGTATTCTTACTCGTTCTTGTTGCATCGATCTCACTATTTGTCTATGCCGCATACCTGAAAAAGACGATTATCGCAAATATTATCGTATCCTTGATCACTGGTCTGAGCTTTGTGTTAGGCGGGATTGTCTCGAGAAATCCGATTTGTATTTTTCCTTTTGTGTTTTCGCTCTTCATCCATATGCCCCGTGAGATAATAAAAGATATCATTGATATCAAAGGTGACCGGGAGAATAATGTTTCTTCGATGCCGATCGTATTCGGCATTGAAAAAGCATCCCTGATCAGCGCTTTTTTTATAGCTTTTATGTGTATCCTCTTACCGCTACCGTATATTTTTAAGGTTCTTTCCATAAAATACATATTTATCATCCTTATCTTTGCGTACCCCCTGTTGATATATTGTCTGATAATACTTTTGAAAAAACCTGACGACCGCGAATTCATCACTCTCAGTCGGGTCTTAAAAATCGCAATGGGTACTGGTCTTGTGGCGATGATAATATGATAGTAAAATCCATTATTCTCGGCATTATCCAGGGTCTCACTGAATTTCTACCTGTTTCAAGTTCGGGTCATCTGGCCATCCTAGAAAAATATTTTGGCATTACGGAACCAGTTGTCTTGGCAACATTTTTGCATCTCGGTACTTTCCTGGCAACCTTGGTGTTTTTTTTCAAACCCATCACTGCTCTATTAAAAGGTGTATTCACAGGTGAGAAAAAAAGCATCAATTATGTGCTGAACATTATCGTCGGTTCAATCCCGATCATAATTTTTGCTTTACTATTAAGGACTCAGATCGAGCAGACATTCAACAATGTAATCCTGGTCAGTATCTTCTTAGGAATAACTGGTTTGGTGCTCATTATGACGATGGTCGTAAGAAAAAACAATGAACAGATCAGTATCATTACGGCAGTGATAATCGGTATTGCACAGATGTTTGCTACATTCCCAGGTATTTCACGTTCGGGGATGACGATCTCTGCCGGGCTTTTTGCCAAAATCAGCCCCCAAGAATCATTCAAATTCTCATTCCTGCTGTCCTTACCAGCAATACTTGGCGCTAATATATTCGAACTGAGGAGAGTCACAGTCATAGCTAATCCACTCAGCATCCTGGTCGGGATGTTATGCAGCTTCATTTTCGGTCTTATTGCCCTAGGGATCTTGCGTCAATTGGTTCAAAAGTACTTTCATCTTTTTGGCATATATTGTCTGCTTGTAAGTATCACTATCCTTCTATTAACATAATGAAAAAAATAATCTATTTGTTATTAATATGTCGGCTCGTTACGGTGTGCTTTGCTAAGACTGATAGATTAAGAAAGGGTAATCTACTTATTGAGAATATCCCTGAGATACCAGGTGCTTTGATCGACCGGCTGGCACCATATCTAAATATACGGTATGCGTCTTTTCGCGGCTGGTTACCTGACAATAAAGGAATGCTCATTCGAACGAGGTTCTCTGATGTTTCTCAAATTCATCTTGTTGAAACACCAAAAGGATATCGCCAGCAACTCACGTTTTCAAAAGAGCCATTGAATGCAGTGTATATATGTCCAGATGTTAATAAAAAATGCTTCTTATTCACTAGTGATTCGGCCGGTGATGAAAGATATCAAATATATAGTTTTAATTATCAAACCAATGAACAGCAATTATTAACTGATGGCAAAGCTAAATATGGTTCTGTCGTGTGGTCTAATAGTGGCGATAAATTCGCCTTTCGCAGTACGATGCGAACCAATAAGGATTTTGATATTTATCTGGGTGATCTGCAAAAAGGCAAAGCTTTCAAAAGAATACATGAAAGTACTGGTTACTGGATCCCCATCGAATTCTCCCCGGATGACAAAAATCTTCTTGTCAAAGAGTATGTTTCCTCAAGTGAATCACACTATTATATCCTGAACATCGATACACGGGCGCTGAACAAGATAAACGAAAATGACTCATCGATCGCATACGGTACAGCGCATTGGGCAAAAAACGGCAGTGGTATCTATCTCGTCTCTGATCAATCCGGTGAATTCAAACAACTGCTGTACCGTGATCTCAAGACCGATCAGATCAAGCTTCTAACCAAAGATATCCCGTGGGACATTGAGGAATTCGAGTTATCTCGGTCCGGCGATACGATCGCTCTGATAAGCAATGAAAACGGTATCAGCAGATTATATTTTCTGAACACCAAGAATGATTCTCTCAGTCAGGCTCGTTTGCCAGAAGGTCTGATTTATAACCTTGAATACGAACCGAATACCGGACGCCTGGCGATGGTCATCAACACACCGAAACTGCCAACTGATGTTTATACGTTAGACCTCAAGCAAAAAAAATTCATACGCTGGACCTATAGCGAGTGTGCCGGCGTTGATACCAGCGGTTTTGTGAAATATCAGTTGATCCATTATCCAACATTCGACAGTGTAGACGGGGAACCGCGTCTCATCCCGGCTTTTTATTTCAAGCCCACAGGATATAAACCTCCTTACCCGGTATTGATCATATGCCACGGCGGACCTGCTAGCCAGTATGTACCCGGTTTTTCGCCAATAACTCAGTTCTGTTTGAAAGAAATGGGTATTGCGGTCATTGCTCCGAATATCCGGGGTTCCTCGGGCTATGGCAAAGAATATATGTCTCTTGATGATGGATACTCCCGCGAAAATGCAGTGCGCGATATCGGCGCCTTGCTCGATTGGATCGAAGGGCGATCCGAATTGGATGCTTCGCGTATTGCGATATCAGGTGGCTCTTATGGAGGCTACATGGTTCTGTCATCTATGGTCAACTACCCGGAGAGAATACGTTGCGGTATCGAAGCTTTTGGTATAAGTAATTTCGTTACTTTTTTAGAAAATACCGGCAAATACCGACAGGATACGAGACGACAAGAGTACGGCGACGAACGTGATCCGGAAATGCGCAAATTTCTAGATCAGATATCGCCATTAACCAACGCCCATAAAATCACCAAGCCTTTATTTGTGGTTCAAGGCTTGAACGATCCACGCGTACCAGTTACTGAAGCCGAGCAGATCGTTAATGCCATAAGAAAAAACAAAGTTGAGGTATGGTATCTGCTTGCTGAAGATGAGGGGCATGGTTTATCAAAAAAAAGCAACCGTGATTTTTACGAGCAGGCCAAAGTATTGTTCTTGAGAGAATATTTGCTAAAGTAATGCTGCGAGAGAATAGAGAGTGATCACCGCGACAAGGATAATATCACGGTGATCAAATATTTTAGAAAAATGTCAGGAGGATTCAATGAAAATATTGATCGGTTACTACTCAAAAACCGGCCATACGAAGAAAATGGCTGAAGCGATCGCTAAGGGTATTAAAAAAGAAAATGTGACCGCCGAAATGAAAAAAGTGAAGGATATCAGCGTTGACGAGCTACTCGAATTTGAAACCATTATTTTTGGTTCACCAACATACTATGGTATGATGGCCGCAGATCTAAAAAAGCTTCTCGATGAAAGCGTGAAATACCACGGCAAGTTATCTGGAAAGATCGGCGGCGCTTTTTCCACAAGCGGTATGATGGGCGGCGGCGGTGAAACCACGATCTTGAGTATTCTCCAAGCACTCCTTGTACACGGTATGATCGTAATCGGTGATGCACGAACGCAGCATTACGGTCCACTGGCGATCGGCGAGCCCGATGGAAATGCAATAGATATATGTGAGAAATACGGACAAAAAATCGCTGGGCTAACGAAGAAAATCTTCAGCTAAACCATTTATCAAAGCAGCATAATATTAATCTTGGCCAAAAATGGTAGATAAAAAACAGGGGGCTGGTAGTCATCCGCCAGCCCCTATTAATAAATACTCAATTAAGCTAAGTATCAGCTAATCAAGTCGTGGATAATTTAACCAGAGTATATTGCTACTTCTTTTATTGACTCTGGTTCCACCTGTGCTTTGGTAAAAAGATCCTCGACACTCTTTCGGTCAGGTGCATTCCAGCAACATATGGCCTGACCTCTATCCTCATCGATATAGGCTCTGTCCATCTTAAGGTTGCTTCCAACTGAAGCATTCATGATCTTTGATCACGCGGACATAACCTGATCTTTTTCCATAGGTGGAAGGGTTATCAAGAACGTCGTCATAGTGCCTCCTTCATACCTAATACTTCGGCATATCTTGTTACGATTATCATATTATACAGGACCGTCATATCTTGTCAATAGGAAATGCCGTAAGCCTCGACTGAAAGGGGTGAAGGATAGAAAAAGCAGGTTCCCTACTCATAAGCCCACCTTTGGTATCTTGACTTACGGCGTTTAAATATATCCCTTGTTTGTGAAAAATATGTGAAATCGATACGATTTGACGACTGCTTGGTCGATCAAATGCTGTATTACTCCCTGAGCATGAGGTCAAGGCGTTTAATGACATCTTTAGCCAGTCCTGGCAGTTCCTCTTGTTTGGATGCTGACGTAATTATATCGACATTATATTCATCTGTTTTCCATGTACCGGGCCCAGATGTGGTTATAAGAATCACCCGGCCATAATCTTGAATTCTATCGAGGTAGGCTTTCACATCTGGCTGTAATTTGTTCATCTCGGTCGTGTGAATGAGGATCACTGCATCCCAATTGTTTTCAGGTATATCTGTTAATGCGGTAACGTCCACGATCTTAAGATATACCTTTTTTTCCTTAAGATATGTGCTAAGTTCATCTACCAAAGCATTTTTAAAACTGCTTCCTTGACTGGCGATTAAAACTCTCTTCTCGAAATCAGGTTCGCCAACATCTGACGATTCAATGACGCCCTGTCTATTGACCAGCAAATAAATTCCAAACAGAATAGCGAGCAATACAACAATACCGCCAATTACCAATAAAGCTATCTTTAAAAACTTCATTTTTTGCCTCCTTAAGATTCCATCATGTCCATCTTATCCAATAAATAGATTCTGTCAATCGACCCGATAATTCCGCATGATTGTGGTATGCATGGAGAACAAAGCTGGCAATATGACACATGGCATGCTCGGTGAACAGCAAAACATAAAAGAAGAAATACCCGACAACGGCATTTTCAACAAACAAATGTGAAAATCAAATGATGTCTTGACATGTATTCAACAGCGCGCTATATTCGTTATGAAATTGGAGGATCGATATGAAGGTCATCATTTGTTTATTGCTCACAACGTTTGTTTCAGCGCAAGTTTTGAATATAAATGTGCCAGCACCAGAGTTTGAGATCGAAAACGGGAATGTAATCGCGCCAGAGTGTGTCTATATTAATGCACCAGGTGCACCGAATCTACCTAATCGTAAAATATCAATCGCCTTGCCTTCAGGCGCGTTTATTGAATCAGTCGAATTCCATGGCATGCGTGAAACCATCGCTAATGTCGAGCTACCGCCTGCTCAACCAGCACAACCATTGAGAACCGGCGACGGTGTATTGGAGAATATTCAGGCGAATTATGAATACAATAAGAGAAAATACGAATGTTCGAATGCGATTTATCCGGAATCTTATGGCGTTCTACTATCAAAAGGCGGTTTGAGGAAATACACTGTAATTGATGTCCTGTGTCATCATTTTGCCTATGAACCATCGACTAACAATCTCATGTGGTCACCTAATATCAGCGTGCAGATCCGATACAGACTGCCCGATCAAAAAAGCGAAAGAGCTCGGTTCTGGAAAGGGTTGCGTGACGACATCACAGCTGATGAAGCGGCTGAAACGATCATCTATAATTGGGAGCAAGCTGAGCAGTGGTATCATACTGACACGCCTCATCGAGCAAACGGTTACTACATTATCATCCCATCGACACTGCAGAGCTCAGTCGATACCCTAATCACCTACCGTCAAAACCAGGGGTATGATGTCAATGTCGTTACCACGGAATATATCGAAATGAATATTACTGGTGATGACCTTGCTCAAAAGATCAGGAATTACTTACGTGCTAACATGGCCGATATTGACTGCGTATTGCTCGTTGGCTTTGCAAATAATTTGCCATGGCGTTCCATGGTTCCGTTCAATAACGATCCGGACAGCCCATGGAATAATGTCGATTATTCGCCCATACCGAGTGATCTTTATTATGCAGAATTGACTGACCACGATACTCTCTCCTGGAATAGTGACCGAGACAACTATTATGGCGAGGTTTACGATCAGAACATGCAACCCAATGGTGAAGATAATCCGGATTACCACGCCGATATTCATCTTGGCAGAATACCTTTCAGTAGTGAAACAGCGATAGTGGAAATATGTGAAAAGTTGATCGCTTTTGATATCAATACCGACATATCATATAAAACCGCTCCTTTATTAGCCGGCGCAATATACTACTTTGCCAACGAGAATAACGGTGGCAATCAAAGGATGGATGGAGCTGAATTCTGTGAACAGCTATTGATCGACAGTGTTTTCGAAAGGACTAATGCGATTACGATGTATGAAAAAGCTGGGATTCATCCATGTACGCTATCGTGCACTGATTCACTCACGAGAAATAATACGATCTCCTACTGGCAGGACAAAGGTATTTTTTATGAATGCCACCACGGTGCGTATAATATGTATGCAAGAAAAATTTGGTCCTGGGATGATGGCGATAGCATCCCTGAAAACAATGAGATAGAATGGCCTACGAGTCTCCATATGAGCGACGTCTATCAATTAGATAATGTTCATCCCGCAACTACTTTTTTAAGGTCATGTCTCTGCGGTAAACCCGAGGTCACGGGTCTTGGTGCTCAGCTCTTACGCTATGGCTCATCTGCCGTAATAAGTAGCTCTCGTGTCTGCTGGATGACTCAGGCTGATGCCGGTGGGATACCCTACCATTTCTTTTACCGATTGGTCAAAGATACTACGCTAAGCAATGGACTTATCGGTACGGCATATGATCTTGCCCGCGATGACTTTATGGGTGTAACCAGTTTTTGGTTATGTGCATACCATTACAATCTGTTTGGTGACCCAGCATCGCGTCAGTTCGGGAGGTTTGTGGCCGTTGGAGAATTGACAGAAGCAAAAATCAGTCCCTCTTTTACAATATACCCTAACCCTTTAAATAAACAAACCAAGATCATACTGAATAAATCTTCTGGCGGAGAAGCTAGCATCGACATATACGATAAGACTGGCCGTTTCATTGCCAATCTTCATACCGGACATCTAATAAGTACCAATACATTTAGTATCGATCTGCCTGCAGGCGTCTACTTTTTGAAGTTTACAGACGACCGCGTGACTGAATTCACAAAAATAGTCGTTATTGAATAAGTCGAAACGTGTTATTCTTATATTACTGGATTTAATAATAGAGCGACTATGAACGTCTCTTTTTAGGTTTAGCAACAAAAACAAAACCGACGATAATAAAAATACTGCCGCAAATCCCCACAAGGATTGAAAGGACATCACTTCTGGCAATACCTTCAGTCACATGGGCCATATTATAGGTATGAATGGCAGTCGTTTGAATAATCCCCGTGACAAGAAGAATTATTCCAATAACTGTGATTATTATCCCGGGAACTCTCATGGTTACCTCCTTTCAACCTAGCAGTCTTATTGTAGTACCTCTTTATTAAAAGTCAAGCATATTATTACCATCAATTCAAAGATGAATCTTAGCAGAGCCGGGCATTGTTGACTTTGGTTATTTTATGACTATAATTGTGCCTGGAGAACATATGAAAAAGATGAAAGCGGTAGTGAAAACCAAGCCGGGACCAGGTGCAGAACTCATCGATATCGAAATCCCTGTACCCGGACCTGATGATGTCCTCGTCAAAGTATTGGCGACATCTATTTGCGGTACGGACTTACATATCTATGAATGGAATGAATGGGCGCAGAACCGCATAAAAAAAATCCCCCAGATCATGGGTCATGAACTATGTGGCGAAGTCCTTGAATTGGGCGTTGACGTAAAGAACATAAATGTCGGAGACATCATATCCGCTGAAACTCATATTGCATGCGGCCATTGCTATCTGTGTCATACGGGCAAGGCACACATTTGTATCAACGGGCGCATTTTTGGGGTCGATCTGGACGGTGTCTTCGCTGAATACGCCATCGTTCCCTCATCCAATGCCTGGGTACTGGACAAAAAAATACGACGGGATTTTGCCTCGGTAATGGAGCCTTTAGGAAATGCCGTGCACACAGTTCTGGCTGGCGAAATAACGGGCAATACTGTTTTGATCACCGGATGTGGTCCTATCGGAGTAATGAGTGTTGCCGTCACTCGACTTTGTGGTGCCACAAAGATAATTGTTACGGAATTAAACGAATATCGCCGCAAAATGGCAAAAAAGGCGGGTGCTGATCTGGTTCTCAACCCAAAACAAGAAGATGTTGTGCAAAGAATCTTGCAGGAAACCAATGGCTTGGGTGTCGATGTTGTCCTTGAAATGTCAGGTGCGCCGACTGCGATACAGCAAGGATTTGATGCACTGCGTCCGGGTGGTAGATTCTCGATCCTCGGTATCCCTGATAAATCAATGGAGATCGACCTGGGCAAAACGATCGTCTTCAAATATGCTACTGTTCAAGGTATTAATGGTCGCCTTATGTTTTCAACCTGGTACAAGACATCCCGTTTCTTGAGTTCTGGCAGGCTTGACTTGGAACCGATAATTACCCATCGTTTTCGGCTCGACGAATTTGAAAAAGGCATGGAATTGATGAAATCCGGCAACTGCGGCAAAGTGCTTCTTTATCCCCATCCAAAAACCTAATGGTCCAAGGTATCGGAATCGATATAACCACAATAAAAAGGTTTAAAAATCCAAGGAACCAAAAAACGTTTGTGAAAAATTTCCTTAATGACCATGAAATCTCTCGGGCCGGTATTTTAAAAAATAAGAACCGCTATTGGGCGACGATGTTTGCGTTGAAAGAGGCGGTAATGAAAGCTTTTAAGATTGGATTTCACGCTGGCACTTATTTACATGATATTTCGATCCATAAAGGTCTCAATGTAGATTTACGTGGTATCTTCAATAAAATCAGCAAAAATAAAATGCAAGTATTAATTTCTGAAACCAGTTCAGAGAAATATGCATTGGGTTTGGCTCTTACATACAAGTAGGAGGTACTATGGGTAATATTGGTTCATATGATGAAAAATATAAGAATTTTAACTGGAAAATGTCTGAACAAGAGCTCGAATATGGCAAGAACGGCATGTATAACCTTGCTTATTATTGCTGCGACCGTATCTGTGAAAAGGGTAACGGCGAAAAAATGGCCCTCATCTGGGAAGGTTTCAAGGGTGAAGAAAGTCAATTCACGTATCATGATTTAAGAAGATATAGCAACGCATTTGCCGAGTACTTACAAGAAATCGGCATACGTGCAGAAGATCGTATTTGTTTATTCATGGATCGCATCCCAGAACTCTATATTTCATTTTTGGGTGCCTTAAAAATGGGTGGTATCGTACAACCGCTGTTTTCTGCCTTTGGTGAAGATGCTTTGTTTACCCGATTGGAAGATGCCGGAACCAAAGCGATATTCACAACAAAAAAACATATTAGAAAAATCCGAAGGATTCGTGACAGACTACCCGCACTTGAAAAAATCATCGTTGTCGACGCTGGTGATAAGCCGCTTGAAAAAAACGAAATCCCTTTTTCTATGAAAGATGCTCCAAAACCGGAACACTTTGATATTTTCAGAGCCGATCCTGAAGCACCTTCAGTACTGCATTATACATCTGGGACAACGGGCAAGCCAAAAGGCGCACAGCACGTGCATGCTTCGATAATAGCTCAATATATTACAGCTAAGTGGGCACTCGATATCAACCCCGATGATATATACTGGTGCACGGCCGACCCGGGCTGGGTAACCGGCACCTCATACGGTATCATCGGGCCCTGGTCAAACGGCACGACCCAGGTAATTCTCGACTCGGGATTCAGCTCACATAAATGGTACCAATTTATTGAAAAACACAGGGTCACGGTATGGTATACAGCACCTACGGCGATTCGGTTACTTATGAAAGATGGCACTGAAGCTGTAAAACAACATGACCTTTCTTGCCTCAGACACCTGATCAGTGTTGGCGAACCGCTCAATGCTGAAGCTGTGATCTGGTCGCGAGAGGCTTTTGGTAAACCATTTTATGATTCATACTGGCAAACAGAAACCGGCGCTATCGTCATTACGAATTATCCCGGCATGGAGGTAAAGCCCGGGTCAATGGGTAAACCATTCCCCGGGATCACCGCGACCGTGCTTGATCAAAAAACATACCAGCCGATCACAAAAGCCGGAACAGTTGGTCTCATCGCTCTTAAGCCAGGTTGGCCATCCATGTTCCGAACTTATAGGAATAATAGAGAAATGTACGAAAGTAAATTCAAAGCTGGTTGGTATATTTGCGGTGACCGTTCAAGCATTGATGAAGAAGGTTATTTCTGGTTCGTCGGACGGGATGATGATGTAATAAATACTGGCGGCCATCTTGTTGGTCCCTTTGAAATTGAATCAGCTTTGCTCGAACATGAGGCTGTTGCAGAATCGGCCGCGGTCGGTAAACCCGATCCAGTTAATATGGAAGTAGTAAAAGCATTTGTTGCATTGAAGCCGGGTTATGAAATCAATGCAGATTTAGAATTGAGTATCATGAATTTTATCAGGAAAAAATTATCTCCGCTTGCTATGCCTCAGGAGATAGAATTTGTCAAATCCTTGCCTAAAACAAGAAGTGGGAAGATCATGAGAAGACTTCTCCGCGCTAAGGAGTGGGGTGAGGAAATAGGTGATACATCAACACTCGAAGATGACTGATAAGGAGGAACAATGAGTGAAGAAATTAAAGGCATGATAATTGATTATGTAAAAAAAGAATATCTGGAGGATGATTCTGAGGACGAGATCGATGAAAACACACCGTTAATTTCCAGTGGGATCGTCGACTCTTTTTCAATGGTCTCTCTTAAAACTTTCCTGGAAAAGAAATTTGATATCAAAATCCCCGACGAGAAAGCGACAACTGAAGCTTTTGATTCTGTAAATAACATCATGGGTCTCCTGAAGGAATTCAATATAAATTAGGGAGGGAACATGGCATATAGTACTAAGGCAAAAGATTTTTTTAAAGACGAGCTAAGCGGAATCCATAAAGCAGGTACTTTTAAAGAGGAACGTTTTATCGAATCGCCTCAGGCTGCGAATATTTCAGTCGAGTACCCGACGGGCTCCCCGGCAAAAGAGGTTTTAAATTTCTGTGCAAACAACTACCTGGGTCTTTCCAGCCATCCAGAAGTTGTCCAGGCAGCCCATCAAGGACTCGATTCTCGAGGATACGGTATGTCCTCAGTCCGCTTCATTTGCGGCACCCAGGACATTCATGATGAACTGGAAAAAAAATTGAGTGTATTCCTTGGAACTGAAGCAACTGTACTTTTCGCTTCATGCATGGACGCTAACGCTGGTGTCTTCGATGTTGTCTTGGGAAAAGAAGACGCGATGATCGCTGATCGTTTAGTACACGCATCCATTGTTGACGGTATGCGCCTATGCAAAGCCCAGCTATACAATTATAAACATTCGAATATGGAACATCTCGAGGAAAAGTTAAAAGAAACGCAAGGATGCCGTTTCCGTATGATAATCACCGATGGCGTTTTTTCCATGGATGGAGATATCGCAAAGCTCGATGAAATTGTGGCACTAGGCAAAAAGTATGATGCTATGGTCATGATCGATGACTCACATGCGACTGGTTTTATGGGCAAGAAGGGTCGTGGTACACACGAACACTGCGGCGTACTCGGCGAGATCGATGTCATCACGACCACGCTTGGCAAGGCGCTTGGTGGAGCATCCGGGGGTTGTGTAAGCGGACGCCAGGAGATCGTCGATCTTTGTCGACAACGCGCCCGTCCCTATCTTTTTTCCAATACTGTCCCACCGGTCATAATCACAGCCGCTAACAAAGTGATAGATCTGATATCCAAAACGACTGACCGTCGGGACAAGCTTGAGAAAAATACGAATTACTTCAGGGATAAAATAACCGCTGCCGGTTTCGATATAAAAGAGGGCGTTCATCCCATTGTCCCGATAATGTTATACAACGCCAAACTCGCTCAGGATATCGCCCGCGATATGTACGACGAAGGTATTTACGTAATCGGTTTTTCATTCCCGGTTGTTGCGAAAGGTCAGGCAAGGATCCGAGTTCAAATATCAGCCGGACATGAAAAGGAACACCTTGATAAAGCGATAGCGGCATTTACCAAGGTCGGTGAAAAATATAAGATCCTTGGCAAAGGCAAAAAGGAAATAATTGAGATGTACGGATATTAAAAAATGGGTCATTGTTCCAAGGCAGCGACGCCCATCTCGGTAAAACAGGTTACAGTGATGTTTTTCCCACGTTACCATATATCACCGGACCTGAGGATCTCGTAACCGAATGGCACCAAACAGTATCGTACTATGAATAACACAGCAGATGCAATTATCATCGGTGGAGGTATTATTGGTTGTGCCACGGGTTACTACCTGGCAAAAAAAGGTTTCAAGGTATATCTATTTGAAAAAAAATACTTAACAGCAGGTTCCACAGGTCGCTGCATCGGTGGTATCCGTCAACAGTTTTCCACTGAACTCAGCATAAAGGTCGCGATGGAATCGATGAAAAAATTCAAAACGATGGCAGATGAATTGAACCAGGACATTGAGTTTCATCAAGGTGGCTATCTTTTCTTAGCGCATAGCGAAAGTAAAATGAAAACATATTTACGATTGATCGAATTACAACAAAGTATGGGACTTGACGTTGAATATATCAATACCGATGATATCAAAAAAATTGTGCCCGGTATAAACACAACTGATCTGTTGGGCGGCGCTTACTGCCCGACTGATGCCCAGGCAAATCCATTTTTGTGTGTTGACGGTTACGCAAAAGGCATCAGGAAAAGAGGTGAGGTCTTTGCTTACAAAGAGGTCACCGGCATTAATATTGCGGGAGGGAAAATCAAATCGATCAAGACCACTGATAATGAGATCTATTATTCACCCGTTCTTGTCAATGCGGCTGGCCCATTCTTAAAAAAGACCGCACAACTCGTCGGCATTGATGTACCTATTGCGGCCGAACGTCATGAGGCACTAATAACTGAACCCATGGATAGATTTTTCGATATGATGATCGTTGACTATCGAGATGACGGATGCTATTTTAACCAGAAATGGGGTAAAGGAAGCATTATCGGTTGTTATACGCCGAAACCGAATGTTCCTGGTCATAGCCTTGGCACTTCATTCGAATTTGTCAAAGAAATGGGACGCCGCACCGGCCGTTTGATCCCCAGATTAAAAGACTCCAAGATAATCCGCCACTGGTCAGGCAGCTATGAAATGACACCCGACGGTAATCCGGTCCTCGATAAAACAGATGTCACGGGTTTCTTTATTGTCGGCGGCATGTGTGGCCACGGTTTTATGCTGGGGCCAGAGATCGGCTCACTAGCTGCTGATTTCATCGCTGATGAGAAAACTACATATGATATTAGTGCCTTCGCTCTGAAAAGAGATTACTCCAGTAAAGAAGTTATGAAGTGATTCAATTCAAGGTTCTTAACAAGGATTTAAATTCAAAAGCCCGCAGCGGTATTCTAAAAACACCACATTACGAAGTCGCCACCCCGAACTTCATGCCGGTAGCTACACAGGGGTCTGTAAAAGCAACTTCACCTGCTGAATTAACCGAGCTGGATGTCCAGATCATCGTAGCCAATACTTATCATTTGATGTTGCGACCAGGCTCACAACTCATCAAGGAAAAAGGTGGACTTCACAAGTTTATGAATTGGAACCGGGCGATACTCACTGATTCAGGAGGCTTTCAAGCATATTCCCTGAGCCGATTAATAAAGATCAAAGACGAAGGTATCGAGTTCTCATCTCACCTCGATGGTTCGAAACATTTTTTAAGCCCTGAGCTTGCGATTAATATCCAGGATGAACTTGGATCGGATATCTCGATGGTGTTGGATTTCTTTACTCCCTACCCTTCACAATTTCTCGATGCCAGACTCGCGGTTGAGCGCACTGTCAACTGGGCGAGAAGGAGTATTGAAAATAAAAAAAACCACAATGTATTCGGAATAATCCAGGGTGCCACATACAAGGATCTGCGTCGCGAGTGTACGAATCGGATCCTTGACATGAAATTCACTGGTTATGGTATTGGCGGCCTTATGATCGGTGAACCTTCAATACTAACAAATGAAATGGTCAAAATCTGTACCCAGGCAATACCAGATGGTGAAATCAGATACCTTATGGGGTGTGGTTATCCCGAGGACATCCTTGAATCAGTTGAACAAGGTGTCGATCTATTTGATTGTGTCCTGCCGACACGTAACGGCCGCACTGGTATGGCATTTACTTTTCAGGGGAA
This sequence comes from uncultured bacterium, assembly GCA_964419565.1. GTDB lineage: Bacteria > Hydrothermota > Tepidihabitantia > SM23-42 > SM23-42 > JAUVZL01. The sequence goes on along the minus strand of CAYQPW010000013.1, from coordinate 44,789 downwards.
ATTGATCGTAAAGGCCGGCAAATATGCCGAGGATGAGGCACCAATCGATAAAGATTGTCAATGCTATACCTGTCGTAACTTTTCGCGCGCTTATATTAGACACCTGTTCAATGCCGGTGAAATACTTGCCGGCCGTTTAGTCAGTTATCACAACATCTTCTTTTATATGCAATTGATGGCTGGTATCAGAAAAAGCATAAGCCAAGGTAATTTTCTGCAATTTAAGAAAAAAGTCGGGGGGAATTTCAATTTTCGTGAAACTTGATTTACGATAACTCGATATTACAAACCATCTAACCAGACCGATCCTATTGAATTTTGCATGGAGAATTTTCTTGTTGGATACTTTTGAAAAAGAGCCTCATGCTAAACCTTATTTTTAACTAATTTGCTCTTTGTTATTAAATTGCCTCTTGACATATAAATAATTATATATATAATAATGCAAAATGTGAAAATAAAAAGGAGTAGCCATGTTCGGAAAGAAGAAAAAGGTTATTGGGCTTGATATTGGTTCAAGCCAAACTAAGATGGTGGAATTAAGCTCGGGTAAGAGCAAAAAACTTATTAATTACGGTATTTCAAAAGTCTTGCCCGATGCTATAGTCGAGGGAGAGATTATTGACAGGGAGGCTGTATTAGATTCAATTAGGAGTTTAATTGAAAGCAAAGGATTTACTACCAAGGATGTAGTAATCGGTTTAGCAGGCCGTGATGTCATCATCAAACGGATAACAATGGATCGTATGAGCGAAGCTGATACAAGAGAACAAATCAAATGGGAAGCTGAGCAATATGTACCATTTGATATCAATGAAGTTTCGCTCGACTTCGACGTTGTTAATCCGAATTTCGGTGAGAATCAGCAGGAGGTTATCCTCGTTGCGGCCAAGAATGAGTTGATCAGTAATCTCTCTGCACTATTAAAAGAGCTTAATCTTAATCCAATTATTGTCGACACCACCGCATTCGCGATACAAAATGTGTTCGAGCATAACTACACACCTGCCGCGGATGAAATTGTCTGTCTGATCCATATCGGCGCTGGAATGACGGTCATCAACGTCATTAAAGGTGGTTCGTCGCTTTCAGCACGTGATGTATATTATGGAGTAAATGCCTTTATCAGTAAACTGCAGAAGGAAGTCGGTTTTAATTACGAGGATGCTGCTAATGCGGTAAAAGGCACTATCCCAGTTGGTGCATCACAAGATTCTGTGCAAGGTGTTTTCGAGGCTTTTGTCGGTGATCTCGGAACCCAGATCGAACGCAGCTTGCAGTTTCTCTCCAGTGTAACTGGTGAAGAAAAAGTAAGTCGCATGTATCTTTCTGGCGGTGGTTCACTAATACCTAATCTTCTTGAATATTTAAAAAGAAGGCTTGGGATACCGATCGAACTTCTCAATCCCTTTAAAAATATTATTTATGACCCAACAATATTTGGTCCTGAAGGCGTCGATATTACAGGTCCAATATTGACCCAGGCCACTGGCCTGGCATTAAGGGGGGAGTAAAATGATCAAGATAAACTTAGCGCCAACTGCCAAAAAAAGACGAGCACCAAAGCGCAAGGCAGCAAAAGCAGCGCGCCCAGGCATCAAACTACCCTCTATACAGAGCACTGTCCTCTACATAATCGGCGTCGTTATTGTTGTTGTCGTAATTGGTGTTACCCTTCTTATACAACTCAATCAAAAAGGTGGTTTAAATAAAGATATTTCCCGTCTCAATGGTCGACTTGAAGAATTAAAAGTTTATAAAGCAACAGTCGACAGTTTAGAAAAAAGAGAGCGTGAACTAGCTGCTTTGATAAATCCGATAAAACAGCTTAATCAAAATCGATTCTTTATTGCACATATTCTCGATGAAGTATCATCGCGTATCCCCGAATTTACCTGGTTGAAGTCTCTTGATATCACAAGTACTGACCTGCGGATGCAGGGTGTTACTGCATCTAATTTATTGGTCGCTGATTTTATGAACCGTCTCGAAGAATCTGATTACATACACAATGTCGATTTGACTGTACTTGAGAAAAAAGCCGTGGAAAAACAAGAGATGATGGAATTCACTTTGACCGCTAGTGTTGGGTATCAAGGATCAACTGCGAGGTAAAAATGAATCTTAAAGAACAAGGTAATCAAAAGTTGCTAATATTTTTTGTTATCCTGGTGCTTATCTTAATTGTCTTTTTCTTTGTCTGGCCGTATAAGGCCAATCGCAAAGAATTGCAGCAATTGACTGCTCATCGGGATTCACTCCAAATTGAGGTTCAGAAAGCTGAGGCTGCACGAGCGAGGCTACCTGAGCTCCAAGCAAAAATTGCCAGGTTAGAGATCGAATGGGTAAAAGCGCAAGAAATGCTTCCTAAAGCGAAAGAAATATCTTCTCTTATCCAACAGATCTCGAATTCCGGCACAAAAGCAGGAGTCAGTTTCTTATTGTTCAAACCCAGCGGAGCAGTCGCTCAAGCGAATTACTCCGAAATTCCGGTTCAGATAAAAGTGTCGTGTGGTTATCACCAGCTTGGGAAATTTTTATCGAATGTCGGTAACCTTGCACGAATAGTCAATGTTCCGAGCATTAAGATCAAAGCAGGTAAAGAACGGAGTATTGAAGCAGACCTGAGCGCCAAAACCTATACGGTTGCAAAAGGAAAGGAGGTAAAAAATGTTCCACCTCGTAATTAGCATAATATGCGCGATCATCATATTCAATCAAGCACCATCACCAACAACCCCTGCGGAATCAGCCGACTCCGTATTCACCATAGAGAAATGGACATATAATCAAGGCGGGAGAAGAGATCCTTTTGTGCCGTTGGTGGGCTTGGATTTAGGCGAAGGTGGTAAAGCAAGTCATCTCAGTGTTGAGAATTTATCCCTAATTGGTGTTCTCTGGGGCGATAAAGGATACTATGGTTTGGTAAAAGACGGCTTGAACAATGGATATATTCTTAAAAAAGGAGACAAGGTTGCGGGTGGTCGAGTTGCTGAAATAAATCGTCAAGGGATTATTTTTGAAATAACGCATGCAGGTGTGCAAACAAAATTTGAACTAAGGCTTCAGCAAAAGGAAAGGAGGTAAGAAATGAGGAATATTCTAATCCTCACATTATTGATTTCTTTAGCAAGTGGTGCTCTTATTAATGATCTGCATGTAGTATCTGAGGGAGTGAATACAAAGCTTCTTGTAAAAGCAGATGCGCCATTTGTAGCGAATTCGTTCACTCTGAAAAACCCGCCGAGAATCGTCGTTGATTGCTCAGGCGTCACGAGTTCACTCGTTGGGAAAAAGTTTTCCGTAAACCGCGGCGGTTTGAAAGAATTATCAGTAACTGGTTTTAATGAACAGCCCGAACTAATAAGGATTGTCGGCACTATGGATAATGATTATTCTTACCTCACTTTGACTGAAGGCAATGATTTTGCGGTTACAATACTTACCGGATTAGTCTCTTCATTTCCAGGATGGCAAACAACCGGATCGAATATGGTAGTTAGCCCTACGGTTACAACCCCAGCCGTGGCTCCACCGGTTACGGCAACAAAACCTGTAGCTACAGTTACTGGTCGACCGATCTCTATCGATCTTGAGAATGCGGACATCCTAACCGTACTAAGGGCATTGTCTGAATATGCCGGTGTAAATATTGTCGCTGGTAAAGATGTCAAAGGAACGGTAACTGTTCGATTACATAACGTCCCATGGCGTCAGGCATTAGAAATAATCCTCAAGGCATCGGGTTTCGCATACCGGGAAGACCCAGGGGTTATCAGAGTTGATACTGCTGATAATCTGGACAAGCAAGACTATGATCTGCCGTTATCTTCTAAGATATACAAATTAGAATTCGCTTCGCCACAAAAGATGCTCGATAAGATCGAAGCTATGCTTTCGCCAAAAGGAAAAGCGAACGTTGACCAACGAACCAACGCACTCGTTGTAACTGAAGTTGACCCTATTCATCAAAGAATCCAGCAGCTTGTAAAACTTCTCGATACACCGACGCCGCAGGTCGAAATATTATGTAAGGTTGTTGACATGGATGCTTCTTCTTCAAGGGGCTTGGGCATCAACTGGACGCTAAAAGGACTGGAAAGCCGAATTTTAAGAGCCGATGTCAGCAGTGGTCCTGAAGAATCTTCTATTGTCGGTTATGGGATTTTCAATATTGGAACAGTTCCGTCATTAGCTCAGGTCAACGCGATCATCAGCATGCTTGAAGAAACCGGCAAAGCTCAGACCATTTCGGCGCCAAGGATATCTGCAGTAGATAACGAGCAAGCCAAAATCCTGGGAGGCCAGAGATTTGGTATTCCGACCAGAGACATGTCTGGAAATACGGTCATACAATTCTACACGGTCGGTACAAAATTAGAAGTTACACCTCACATCAATTCGCTGGAAGAGGTTACAATGGAGATCCACGCTGAGGTCAGTGAGCTGGATCGTGCATCAGCACTTGCTGGACGTCCTATTATTACGACCTCGGAAGCTGATTCAAAGGTTCTTGTTAAAGATGGTAATACCGTTGTTATTGGTGGTTTTATTCGACGCAAGGAGACTAAATCAGTAAGGGGCATTCCATTACTTAAGAGCATTCCGATACTCGGTGCACTCTTCCGTGAGACTACGACAACTGTAGAGGATCGCGAACTTCTAATTTTCATAACGCCGACGCTAATAAAATAGGGAGTAGATTCGCGTATCGAACGTAGCACAGGTTATTACTAATTCCCGGCCTTCAAAGAGCGTTGGTTACGAAAAATTTAAATGCGGGTACTAGGTGGTAATAAGAAAGGACAGCGGCTAAAAGTCTCAAACAAGGGAATTAGACCAACAAAAAGTATAGTCAGACAAGCAATTTTCAATATTATTAGAAATCGTATTCAAGGAGCAAGGATATTGGATATTTTTGCTGGAAGCGGAGCACTCGGTATTGAATCCCTGTCCCGCGGTGCTGAATCCTGTGTTTTTATAGAAAGGCGGACAAAAATACTCGCTGAGAATATTGATAAAATGCTACTTAGTAACCATGCAGAGATAATCAGAGGTGATTATCGAACAGGTCTAATGAAAATTAAGCACCGAAATTTTGATCTTATTTTTTTAGATCCTCCCTATCATAAAAACTACATTGAAAAAGCATTGGGTTTAATATATTCTCATGAATTATTATGTATCGACGGCATGATCATTGCCGAGCACTCTCCAGACAAGCAAATTGATCTGCCAAATGGTCTGGCGATCTTTAAAAAGAAACAATATGGAGATACTGCATTGACGTTTATTATCCAAAGAAACATTGATAAAGGTGAGGCGTGATGAAGAAAGCAATATATGCGGGGACTTTTGACCCCATAACCTATGGTCATATCGATGTTGTTTCCCGGGCCATCAAGATATTTGATAAAATAATAATAGGTGTCAGCAGTCACCCGAAAAAAACCCTCTTTACACAAAAACAACGAATGAAACTTGTCGAGGAAGTTTTTAAAAATGAAAAAAATATAGAAGTTGCAGGATTTTCAACACTTCTGGTTGATCTCGCACGAAAAAAGGGTGCCTTCACGATGATTCGAGGTATGAGAGCGGTCTCTGATTTTGATTATGAGCTTCAACTTACCTTAATGAACCGAAAACTCGCCCCCAAAATAGAGACAATTTTCTTAATGCCCTCAGAAAAATATATCTTCATTAGTTCGAGCCTGGCCAAAGAGATCGCGGCCTTGAATGGAGATGTATCACATCTTGTTCCGCCTATAGTAGCCAGGGCGCTACAAAGAAAACTCAAGAAGCCCTAGGCTACCTCTTGATTTTTCCCATTTTTTGGCTATGCTTTTTTAAAAAGGAGTGTATATGAACAAATGGATTACGCTATCAACACTGGCCCTTATGCTTTTAGCATGTGGTGGTGGTAAAACCTCAGCACCATTGTATACGCCACAACATGAAGTGGAACGAATTGTTCTTGATTTTGTCAATAATGTCAAACAAAATAAATACAGCAAGAATATCTATTTTTTTGAAGCTGACACTGAATTTACTGTCGAACAACAGGAACACTATTTTCGCCGACTTGAAAAATTCATCAAAAATAACGACTGGAATTTACATTTTACAGTCATTGATCTATGGGAAGGTCATGACGATGCTGCCGATGTTATATTAAAATCATCGTCAGGGGAATTAGTCGTCTTCTGTTTGGGTTATTGGTATGATACTGAAAGTTGGGAGCTTGATGCCTACGAATTTCCTGGTTTGACCTTTGATCGACCAGAAGATCAACCATATAAGGATTATGTCCAGAATATCATCGACAATAGCAAGGACTATGGTGTTGATTATTCGAAAAAAGAGACAATAAAAGACGAAGGCTCGTACTATATTCAATACTAATGCCTTCTTAAATTAGAGATTATCAATTTTCCAACAATGTATGCCAACAGAATTTATTTATGTTTTTGTAATATATAGACCCGAACTACTCGAAATGGCAATAGTAGTCGCTAAGGCAGCAAGGATTTTCCGGTATTAGCCAGAAGATCTTTGCTGGTCTTTTTTTCGCGGATTTGATCATTGATTCTTATGCAATAAGAAGTTATCGGTCTTTCTTATTGACTCCGTTTTTGTATTAAATATAATTCACATTATGAAGTTCATTGATGAAGCAAAAATATTTGCCACGGCTGGCAATGGAGGCAATGGCTGTGTATCATTCCGGCGTGAAAAGTATGTACCCCGGGGTGGTCCTGATGGTGGTGATGGCGGAAATGGTGGTTCGATATTCCTCGTCGGGAAAAAAAATCTTGAAACATTATACGATCTAAGGATCCGGCCTCATTATCGAGCCAGTCGCGGTGGCCACGGCAAAGGTAAGAAAATGGAAGGAAAAAAAGGTAAAGATATATTTATCAATGTTCCACTCGGTGTTGTTGTAAGCAATGGCGAAAAGCCCCTGGGTGAAATTCTTGATCATGATCAAGAATTACTTGTTGCTAAAGGCGGTAAAGGCGGACGCGGTAACGTTCATTTCTTAACTGCTTCGGATATGGCACCTCGTACTGCAGAATCAGGTCGTCAAGGCGAAACAAAAACACTCAAAATAGTCTTAAAACTGATCTCTGATATAGGATTAGTAGGCCTACCAAATTCAGGCAAATCGACCCTGCTTAATGCTCTAACAAACGCAAAATCAAAAATCGGCAATTATCCATTTACAACACTCTCCCCTAATCTTGGCGTCATAAAAGGCGATCAGGGAAACGTCATCGTCGCGGATATGCCAGGTATTGTTAAAGGTGCTCACGCGGGCAAAGGTTTAGGTTTACGCTTTCTCCGCCATATCGAAAGAACCAAATTGGTGATATTGGTGATCGACGCAACGATCGAAGATCCTTTGGAAGACTATGAATGTCTTTTAAATGAATTCAAAAGGCACAGTATGGATTTATTGAAAAAACCGCGTATTGTGGTTTTCAATAAGATCGACCTCTTGAAAAATATTCCAGAATATGATCTGTCTGAAAAAATTCTGTATATCTCAGCATTAACCGGGCAGGGCGTTGAAACATTGATCGAATTGATTTCTAATGAAGATAAAATTTAAGCAAGATAAAATAACGATTCTGAAATTACTTGAGAGTTCAAATATAAAAAGAAAAATCAAGATTCTCGATAGACTTAACGGTGTCAATGAAAAAGACAGCATAAAAATACTTCTCAAAGTGCTGGAAGATACATCCTGGACAATGCGCGAAAAAGCAGCACGTAAGCTGGCTGAATATGGCAATCGTGTCGTACCGCGGCTGGAAAGGTTGCTTACGCGCAGCTATTGGTTCACACGAGCAGCAGCATGCCTTTCACTTGGTGAAATCGGCAATATAAAGGTGGCAAATTCACTCGTCGAACTTGTCATGAGCGATAATAATCCAACCGTCAGAAAAGAAGCTTCAACCGCATTAGTAAAAATCGCAACAAAAGAACCCCTTGTTTTTTCAGATGTACTGAGAGACCTTTCACTTGATGAAAAGGAGATCGCTTGTATTCTGGAGCCCATAAAAAATGCAGCTCCTGATATTTATGGAGTAATTAAAGAAGAATTAGAAAATGTATCATGATTTCGGATTTATCGACCTTTTGTCAATCGACAAAGTAACTGAACACAGATTATTTCTTCTCCTTGAGCACTTTAAAGAACCAACCGCAATTGTTAATGCCCGACAACAGGAATTAGCTGCAATCGTCGGTCAAGACACTGCTCATAGAATCCTCACCTATAAACGTGAAGAGACAACCGAGCGGAAATATGAAATATGCCAGAACCTGCTTATCGATATCATTGCCTATAATTCCGCTAAATACCCGGCATGGCTGAGAAACATATCTCAATTCCCGCCGGTCCTTTTCGTGCGGGGCACGATCAAATCGGACGATGAAATTTCAGTTGGAATTGTCGGTACAAGGGGAGCTACAGTATACGGGAAAAGCATTGCTGAACGTTTTGCCGGCGACTTTGCTCGCACCGGCATCACTGTCGTCAGCGGCATGGCACGGGGTATTGATACGATGGCTCATTATGGAGCTATAAAAAATAAAGGTAGGACTATTGCCGTATTAGGGTGCGGTGTTGATCGATGTTATCCACCTGAAAACAAGACGCTGATGACAAAAATCATCGAAAACGGTGCGGTTGTATCAGAATTCAATATCGGAACGCCACCGCTTGCGCATCATTTTCCAAGAAGAAACCGTATTGTTTCTGGTCTATCCAAGGCGATTGTGGCGATAGAAGCAAAGGAAAAAAGCGGTGTAATGAACACGGTTAACTGGGCTCTCGACCAAAATAAAGATGTCTTTGCAATCCCCGGTAATATCTACTCAAAGGCATCAAGCGGGACAAACCGTTTAATAAAAGACGGTGCGATCCCGGTGACTAAGGTCGATGAAATACTGGAATCATTGGGCATCAGATACACCCGACAAGAGAAGGAAGTTAAAAAACTGACCCTTAATGAAACCGAAATAAAAGTGTGGGATCGGTTATCTGTTGAACCCATCTATCTTGATGTTCTCTCCGATACTTTGGAAGAACCCACCGGGTCAATACTAAATACATTACTGAATCTTGAAATAAAAGGGTTAGTTAAACAACTACCCGGAATGATGTTCGTTAGAAATATTGAATAAAATAAACGCTTAACGCGGTATGCCCTGCGATCCTTGTAGTGCCTGCTGCTTACTCCCTACTGCAATCTATTCCTTACGTTCCTATTTCCCAGGATGCTAAATAATTTTTTTGCTCAGGAGTCAGGTTATCGATCTTTATACCCATGGATTTAAGTTTCATTTTAGCGATCTTCTCATCTATTTTCCATGGAAGTTGATATACCCGACGTCCAAGTTCGGGGTTGTTCAGGATATATTCGACAGCCAGTGCCTGATTAGCAAACGACATATCCATAACCATAGCAGGATGCCCTTCAGCTGCCGCAAGATTGACCAATCGTCCTTGTGCGAGTAAATAAACATGCCGTCCGTTTTTCAGTGTGTATTCTTCACAAAAATCCCTTATCGATCTCTTTTTCCTGGTAATCTTCGCCAGAGCAGGTTTGTCGATCTCGACATCGAAGTGTCCGGAATTACCGATGATCGCGCCATCTTTCATCTTCAGAATATGTTCTTTTCTGATCACGTGGATATCACCGGTAACAGTAATGAAAATATCACCGATCTTAGCCGCATCGATCATGGGCATTACCATATAGCCATCCATGCGTGCTTCGAGTGCTTTAACTGGATCGACTTCAGTAACGATTACCTGAGCGCCTTGTCCTTTTGCCCTCATGGCTAAACCTCTGCCACACCAACCGTATCCGGCTACAACAAAATTACTGCCGCTGATCAAAACATTTGTCGCGCGCAAGATGCCATCAATCGTTGATTGTCCAGTACCGTATCGATTATCAAAAAGATGTTTGGTCAGCGAATCATTCACCGCAACTATGGGGAAATGCAGAACATTATCCCGTTCCATCTGTTTCAATCGGATAACCCCGGTCGTTGTTTCCTCAGTACCTCCGAGAATGCCCTTTATTTTCCTCTTATGTACGGTTGAAATAAGGTCAGCACCGTCATCAATCAGCACCTCTGGTCTATTCTTAAGCACTCTACCCATATTCTCATAGTATGACGTGCGCGATTCGCCATTACGCGCGAAGACTCCGATCCCATCTCTGGCTAAAGCAGCAGCCACATAATCTTGCGTAGATAAGGGATTAGAAGCGGTCAGAAATACCTGGGCGCCTCCGGCTTTCAATGTACGTATAAGATTAGCGGTTTCCGTAGTAACGTGCAAACAACAACCTATACGACGTTTTTTCAAAGGTTTATCTTTTCTAAAACGCTGCCTGACCATTCTCAGAACAGGCATCATTGATTCTGCCCAATCGATCTTTTTATTGCCCTCTGAAGCAAGTTTAATATCTCTTATATTGTACTTCATTTTACTCCTTATTAATAGTAGATTATCTGTCCGTTAAACGAACGCTTTGATAAAACAATTGAAATTCACCAACGAATCAACTACTAAATACCGGCTTCACGTTTGATGGCATCAGCCATATCACATATTTCCCAGGAAAAACCTTGTTCCTCTCGACCAAAATGTCCATAACAAGCGGTCCGCTTGTATATCGGTCTTCGCAATCTCAGCTTATCAATAATCCCCTGTGGTGTAAAATCAAACAGCTTTCTGAGGATCGCAATGATCTTTGCGTCTTCTATTTTTGCTGTGCCATATGTATCAACCGCGATCGATGTCGGTTCGGCTACTCCGATTGCATATGACAATGCAATTTCAACTTTCTTACAAATACCTGAACTGACAATGTTCTTGGCGACATACCTCGCCATATAAGATGCTGAACGATCAACTTTAGTCGGGTCCTTTCCTGAAAAACAGCCACCACCGTGATGTGCAATTCCGCCATAGGTATCCACAATGATCTTTCTGCCGGTCAAACCAGTATCTCCCTGCGGTCCCCCGATCACAAATCGACCAGTCGGGTTAATGAGAATTTTAGTCCTGTCATCGATCAATTCATCAGCTACGATCTCTTTGATCACCAGTTTTTTAACATCTTCATGCAGTTTCTCGTTCTTAACATCGACATGGTGTTGCGCAGATACAACTATTGTATCAACACGTAAGGGTTTACCTTCATTATTATATTCAACCGTCACCTGGGCTTTACCATCTGGATGCAAATAGTTGACGATATTGGCTCTCCTAACCTCAGCGAGACGACGGACCAGAGCATGGGCAATCATAATAGGCATGGGCATGAGTTCCGGGGTTTCATCTGACGCATAACCATACATCATCCCCTGATCACCTGCGCCGCCAATATTAACACCCATCGCGATATCGCTCGATTGTCCTTGAATTGCCGATACCACAGAGCATGTTTCCGCATCAATACCCATATCCGTATCAGTATAGCCGATTTCATATAATAATGCGCGTGCGATCTCGGCAAGTTCGACATAACATTCGGTTGATATCTCCCCGGCTACAAAAATCAGACCCCGGGTCGCCAGAGTTTCTATTGCAACTCGTCCAAATGGATCTTTTTCCAAAATCGCATCGAGGATAGCATCTGATGTCTGGTCGCATATCTTATCAGGATGTCCTTCAGTAACTGATTCAGAAGTCATAAAATAATTGTCCATTTGCCTCCTTTTCGCAATTATAACCATTATTTTTTGGAAATCAAGCTACTTTTTAGGATTAAATCCGAGTATGTTGACATCTATTATATTCATATTATAATAGAGCAAGGAGCTTGAATGACGAATTTTCTATTTATCTTATTTATGATTAGTGGTATCAGTGGTAAGATCCAGGGGATCGTCAGGGATGATGCGACACAAGAACCCATACCTGGTGCTGACGTGGTTATTCTAAACACTGATATTGGAACTGCTACTGATGAAAATGGACAATTTTTCATCCTCAATGTACCGCCCGGCAGGTATACAGTTGAAATTTCATATATTGGCTTTCAGTCACAACGAATTTCGAATATCCTTGTCGAGATAGATCAGGCAGTGCGTCTGGATATCTCTCTCGAGCAGACCACTATTGAAATGACCCCGATAACAGTGACAAGTGAGTTACCCGTGGTGAAAAAAGACATGGTTGGCACTACTTATATCATACGGAGGAATGAGTTACCCCACATGCCAATTGATTACGCGGTCGATCTGGTGACTTTTCAACCCGCTGTAGCCCGTTCTGACACCGCAATATACGTACGCGGTGGTCGGGCGACCGAAGTTCAGTATATGATCGATAATGTACCGATCATCGACCCCCAGACCGGGGATCTGGCAATCAATATATCCAAGGGGATCGTTGATGAGATCATATTTTTGCCCGGCGGCTTTGATGCTGAATATGGTCGCGCCATGTCAGGAGTCATCAATCTGATCACAGTATTCCCAAAGAATACGATTTCTGCAAGGACTTATGCAAAAACCGAAAGGATCATGCCTTTTTACTATGATTTTGGTTATGAGAATTACCTGGCTTCCATTAACCTGCCGGTATCAGACCGTTTCAAGGGTTTAGTTTCTCTCGACATGATGCATACGGATGACTGGGATCCCAAACTTTATATTCTGCCACATAAACAACGGGATGATTATTCATTATATGGAAAATGGATTTACCTACCTTCTGGCAAACTTAGCTTCAGTCTAAGTGGTGCTCTTTCCAGAACCCAGTTTGATCGGTATAATTCAGAATGGAAATTCAACCTTAATAACTATCGATCAGACCTGAGAACAGGCAATTTGCAATCCTTGAATATCAGTTTTTTACCGAATACTCGCTACCTTTTTAACCTGACTTTGAGCAGATTGTACACGCAGAGAACTTATGGAGTGCGGGATCCCGGGTCTTATGGTCGCTTTGATGATTTTACATTCCGTGATTACGCGACGCTTGTTTGGCCCCACGCTGGGATAGAGAATCCTTTTGGCGCAGATTACTGGGCGATAATTTGTGCTGGTGATTACTATGAACACCAGGAAAAAACAACGGATATAATGAGGGTTAATCTGGGCGTCAATATGCAGGTTCATAAATATCATGAGTTCAGAACCGGATTCGAATATACTGATCAAACTTTTGATAATTTCTCATATTTCATTAGTGATAGCAACTATCAAATAATCGATGAATATCAGTATCATCCCAATGAATACGCATGGTATATACAAGATAATATCGACTATAAAGGATTATATGCTAAGATCGGCTGTCGGGTTGACTATTTTAGTAAAGATCCAGATGTCATGATCGTCCCGACCGTGTCCAACGATACCTTGACTTACGAGCTTAGCTTTCTTACACCAACTATAGCCTTGTCACCGCGCGTTGGTTTTTCATTTCTGGTCACTGATAAATTCCTTCTCAGGGCAAATGTTGGTAGATATGTGCAACCGCCACTGCGTGATTACCAATATGGCTATTATAGTCTATTACCTTTTCCTTCATATCTTGACGTACCACCGGTCGGCAATCCCCGGCTTGGACCTGAAAAAACGATCAGCTATGAAATAGGTCTTCAAGGTGAAATAAAACCTGATCTTAACACGACGATAAACACTTTTTACAAAGACGTATCCGATCTAACTGGAACACGTTATATCCCGGCGCTGCCAGCGGGTTATTATATGTACTTTAATGTCGAATATGCTAATATTAAAGGTATCGAGACTATTCTGGAATTCACAAGAGCTGTATTTACCGGCAAAATATCTTACACCCTATCATGGGCACGTGGCACAAGCTCTTATGCATTTGAATATGCTGATACAAGCATAACACAGCCGGCTGAAGAATATGACCTGGATTTTGATCAACGCCACAGGGTCTTTTTACAGGGTATCGTGAGACTTCCATTAAAAACACAATTCTATGTTTTCGGTTACTTTGGTAATGGTTTTCCATATACGCCGCCAGGACCTGAAGGGAAATACGAAGACAGAAATATCGAGCGCCTTACTTTTCAGCGGCAGATTGATTGCGTTATTTCAAAAGCTTTAACCATAGGATCCTTCAATTTGATGGTTGATTTTGAAATAATGAACCTCCTCGATCACCGGTATGAAACTGCATCACATTTCCCGGTTGTCCCGTTAGCATTGATCAATATGGAAGATTTTGAACACGGGCCGCCCTATATAGATATCCATAATTCTTATTACAGCCCGGCGGCTGATTTGGATCACGATGGAGTCGTTACTCCTCAAGAAGAGTATTTATCCTTTCGCGGATTGATCGAGGCTAGTGACGATTGGGTCAATGCCTACACATCGCCGAGAAGGGCAAGATTAGGAATAAGTTTGCAATTCAACTAAGGAGAAGACAATGAAAGTGTTCGGTCTATTTCTTAAAACACTTTTGCTGGTTACCAGTATAATCCTGTTTGCCGGTTTTTTGACCGGTTGTAAGGATCCGGACGAATACGAGCCTTACCAGGATTCCTTGATATCACCACCTGCTGCTCCACAGCCACTAAATCCTCAAGATGATACAGGCTGGGTTTATGTTCCCGCTTTAGGCCCGGTTATCGTTGAATTTGAGTGGACGCCAGTTGAGGGCGCACAGTATTATGAACTCCATTTATACTCCGACTCAAATTTCGTCGACACAACGATATATAAAGTATCGTATAATACTGTAACGATCGCCTTTTTACCGAGAAAAGTGTATTGGCGCGTAAGAGCATCAAGTTCACACTGGACATGGTTTACCGACTGGTCTGACATGTGGTATTGCAGGATCTGGTGGCCGGTTGAATAATATATTCACAAAACCCGGGATCGGCGAACCTGTATTCCTGAGAAACCTAAAGATATATCCGATCCATGCCGAAAATAACAATGGTTCATCTTTAGCCACTGTTGAAGAGACGATGACTGCTGGGAATGGTGAATTCCGTGAGCTCGATACACCGGAAATCAATGAAATCCTCTTTATCAATCGAGGTAATGAACCGGTTCTTATGATCGACGGCGAGGAGATCACCGGTGCTTTGCAAAACCGAATAATCGCCATATCAACTATTGCAGAATCCAATAAGCGTGCGCGAATCCCCGTTGTCTGTGCTGAAGAAGGCAGGTGGGATGAAATAGGCGGATTTAAAACAGGCAACTATTCTTACCCCAGATTACGTTCCCTGCTCATAAAAAAAAGACAGACCAAAAAAGATCTACAAGAAAAGATCTGGCAAGAGATCCAACGTAAAATGACGGTTACAAAAACCCGCTCGGCCACTTCATCGATGCACGATATCTTTGAAAATCTCGCCGAAGAAATCGACCGATATATTGAAGATTTTCAAAGCCTGAATCACGGTACAGTCGGGATCATCGGTACCGCTGGCAACCGTATCCTTGGAGGCGATATTTTCCGAAACTCAAATATCTATAAAAAGATCGAGAAAAAACTCATTAAAAGCTATGCGCTCGATGCCCTTGAATACATGCATAAAGGAAACGATCAACCCGATGTGGAGGGATTCTTAGCCACGACTTTCGCAATACTCAACAAAATCAAACCGAGGAAAAAAACCCAGAATATCACGATCAAAGGTGCCGGTTTATTGGGACAAACACTTGTATACCAGGATAATTTTATCCATGTTTCTGCTTTCTCGGTATAAAATCGTTCGAATCGTTTATCTCAATCATCGGTTTTGATGTCAAACAACGTAATAGCAAGCTATTACACTCCATATTTCCAATTAAAATACTACTTCTTTCCGGAGTGCGTCAGCTTGCTGACGCCGGATAATGCAATAGTAGGCTATTGCACGCCATCATAATTATGCTCTTAAAAAAACTCGGTAAGTACGAAATAATCGACTGGCTTGGAGGCGGTCGTTTTGGTGATGTCTTTTTAGCCCACGATACTATTCTCGATAAAAATTTCGCTCTAAAAATCTCAAGGATGAGAAAAGAGGAAATAACCATGCTCAAAGATGAGGCAAAGCTTCTTGCATCACTTGATCATCCAAATATCGTCAGGTTTTACAATGTCGATTTTATTGAGAACAAATTTGTTTTGGTCATGGAATTCATTAAGGGTAATACTCTACGAGATATTATTAGCGATGAGGGCATCGGTCCTGATAAAACCATCAGGATCACCGTCCAAATTCTCGATGCCATTCATTACGCTCACACAAGCGGCGTAATGCACCGAGATTTGAAACCCGAAAATATCCTGCTTACTGATGAAAAAGAAAAGAATTTTGTAAAGGTCACAGATTTTGGATTAGCGCGCTTTATCCGTACCGGTTCCCTTTCGGCCTCAACTGCCGGTACGCCTATTTATATGGCACCAGAAGTCTGGCAAGGTAAATATACTAAAAAAAGCGATATCTGGTCGATCGGCGTAATCCTGTACGAAATGTTGACTGGAGCACCACCTTTTCTTGCTGATAGTCTCGATTCATTACGTAAGAAAATCGGTAAAACCAGCTATCTTCTGCCCACTGTACTTCGTGTTCAGATACCGCAATATCTCGAGGATACAATAGAAAAATGCCTTGGCCTGACCCCGGAATCACGACCAGATGCCAGAGAGTTTTTAAACCTCATTAAAAAAGAGAAAGAAGCGATAAAAGTAGTAGACGCCATCAGCTTACCGGAAAAAGAAACAAAAGCGATCAAGCTTACGCCATCACAAAAAGACATTATTGATCAAGTAAATGGGAATATTCTTTTGTTAGGTCAGGCCGGCTGTGGCAAAACCACGACCTTGATCTATGCTATCGCCCATTTGATATCAAAAGGTATCCCTATATCGAAAATCCTTGCCTGTACCTTCACTAATAAAGCAGCCAATGATATAAAAACCCGTTTAACTCACCTGGCAAAGCTTCCTCTGCATGATCTATGGCTCGGTACATTCCACAAAATCGGTTTTCGCATACTCCGGCGTGATGCAGAAAGACTCGATCTCGACGCGAATTTCACGATCCAAACACCGCGCAAAGTATTCGAGAGAATGAAGATCAGTACCGGGAAATACCGGATAAATGCAGTCATAAAATTTATTGAAAACCTTAAGGCAAAAGGGGTAAATTGGAATATCTTTAAAGCAGAAAACGACTGGGAAAAATCGTGTAAGAAAATATACGAGCAGTACCAAACATATTTAAGGGAAAACAATATTCTGGACTATGACGATCTTATTATGTATGCGATCGAGTTGCTCGAGGAAAATACAGACCTTAAGGAATATTACAGAACACTGTTTGACCATATTTTCGTCGATGAACTCCAGGATATTAATCTTGCTCAATACAAGCTCGTCTCTTTGCTCTATAATGGAAAAATATTCTTTACCGGTGACCAGGACCAGGCCATATATGGCTGGCGCGGTGCTGACCATAAATTAATCTACCGTGTGGCTCGGGATTATGAAAATACAAGGACCTATAACCTCACCAGAAGCTTCCGCTTGCCGCAAACGATCCTCGAGATGGCAAATAACCTCATGATGCGGCCGAGTACTGCTATCCCTAATACCGAAACCGGGGATATCCTGGTCTATGCTGCAAAATCAGAGAAAGATGAAGCCAATTATATCGTTAAGGAGACAAGATGTTTGAAAAAAGAAGGATTCCGTTTCAAGGATATCGCTATCCTTTATCGAATGAATTCCTTGTCAAAGATTTATGAAGGGACTCTTGCCAAAGCAAGAATCCCCCATTCGCTGATCAGCGGTACATCATTCTACGAACGTTCTGGTATTAAACCGATAATCGAATATCTGGAACTGCTTGGCCACTATACATCGAAGAAAAACACTGACAAAGCGATCACTGAATTCATCGTAAAGGCGTCTGCTTTGTTCAAAATGAAGAAAAAAAACATAAGGCGTGTGGAGAAAATAATCGAGCATCACATAAAGGACCCCACAATATCAGGACCAAGCCGCATAATAACGGAGATCACTGGGGCAGTGGGTTTGACCGGCGAAAACATAAACGAACTCATCAGTTTATCAAAAGGGTATAAGAATTCTGAATTATCGAAATTATTGACTGAAATAAGTTTGATACAGGAACTCGATCTGGCTGATTGGAACAAAGATACCTTAAAACTTATGACCATACATAGTGCTAAGGGTCTAGAGTTTCCGGTCGTATTCCTGGTCGATCTGAGTGAAGATATTCTTCCTTTGACCAAAAAAATGGCATCACCTCAAGAGATCGAAGAAGAAAAGCGACTTTGCTATGTTGCGCTCACCCGGGCGCAGCGTAAATTATATCTACTCTATCCTAAATACCGGTATGGTCGTAGCCAACAACCTTCACGCTTCCTTGTCGATATGCTGAGGGTAACAGCAACTAAATCCTTGACATAGATACAAATCCTATTATAATTCTTTAGGGAGGATGTCGTGTTCAATGTATTGTTCGCACTTCTATTAATCAGTGGTATCAGTGGTAAAATTCAAGGTATTGTAATCGATGAGCTTACCGATGAACCTGTCCCCTATGCTAGTGTCATAATATTGAAAACTGAATCAGGCACGGCAACTGATCAAGACGGCACTTTTTTTATCCTCAATGTACTGCCAGGTATATACACCGTCGAAATTTCATGCGTAGGTTATCAAACCCAACAAATCAGGGATGTCATCGTTGAAATAGATCAGACGGCCCGGTTAAAGGCCGCTATCACACCGGCACCAATTGAGATGGAGCCGATAACTGTTATCAGCAAAACACCGTATGTGGAAAAGGACATGACGGGCACAACCTATATTATTAGAAAATCCGATATCGCTACCCTACCAATTGATTATACAATGTCCCTTATTGCCTTTCAGGCCTCAGTTGCTAACCTGGATACGGCACTCCATGTGCGTGGCGGACGAGCGACTGAAGTCCTCTATATGATCGATAATGTTTCGATCATCGATCCTCAGACCGGGGATCCAGCAATAAATATATCAAAAGGTATTATTGACGAAATAATCTTTATGCCCGGTGGTTTTGACGTAGAGTATGGAAGGTCAATGTCTGGGGTCATCAATTTGATCACCGAACGCCCTGCTGATCGTTTCCAGGCAAAGGTCTATGGTAAAACTGAAAGGATCATGCCATTCTATTATGATTTTGGTTACGAGAATTTACAATCTGCCGTCCATGTACCTCTGGCAAAGAATTTTAAAGGATTAGTAGCAATTGACATTATGCATACTGATGATTGGGATCCCAAGCTGTACGAATTACCTCACAAACAAAGGGATGATTATTCACTATATGGGAAATGGCTCTATATATCTTCAGGCAAACTTACGTTCAATATAAGTAGCGCGCTATCGCGAAGTCAATTTGACCGCTATGCTCCAGGTAAATTCAGATTCCTCTATGATAATTATCGCTCCGATCTCAGAAAAAGCAATCTACAAACACTCAATATTAACTTCATGCCTGATTCACGGAAATTATTCATTATCACGATGAGTAGATTGTTTACAAAAAGAATATTTGGAGTAAAGGAGAATAGAACTTATGGTTTATTCGAGGATTTCGAATTTAGTAACTATAATACCTATAGTTACTATAGATATGGCACAAGAAATCCATTTGGTGTTTATTCCCGGCACTGGTACCAAGAACCCAGCACGTACCAAACATACCAGGATAAATCATCACATATTTTAAGAACGCAAGCAAAGGCTGTCCTACAAGTCCATAGATATCATGAAATAAATACAGGCCTGGAATATACGTACCAGGATTTTAACAATTTTACTTATCTATTAAGTAATGATACGCTAAATCCTATTACCGATGAATATCAACATAAACCCTTTGAATACTCGGTATTTTTACAGGATAACATCGATTATAAAGGCCTATATGCCAAGATCGGTTGCAGGTATGATTGTTTTTCAAACGACATAGCCGGATTTGATCCAAAGGTAATTATCTCACCGCGTATTGGATTTTCTTTCATGGTTACTGATAGATTCCTTTTCCGGGCTAATATCGGTCGCTATGCTCAGCCACCCTTATATGATTATCTATACAGTTATTATCAACTATTGCCATATCCATATAGCACAGGCATACCTGATGTTGTCGGAAATCCTAATATTGAACCAGAAAAGAC
Source organism: uncultured bacterium (assembly GCA_964419565.1). GTDB lineage: Bacteria > Hydrothermota > Tepidihabitantia > SM23-42 > SM23-42 > JAUVZL01. Next base: position 24,575 of record CAYQPW010000013.1, on the reverse strand, counting down.
CATGTCCTACGAACTGGGGCTCCAGGGAGCAATACACAGAAATCTAAGTGCTACTATAAATACATTTTATAAAGACGTATCCGACCTCATTGGAACGCGCTTTGTTGCAGCTCTTCCCAGAAACTACGCACAATATTTTAATGTTGAATATGCTAATATCAAAGGTATCGAAGCGATCTTGGAATTTGTCAATCCCGTATTCACCGGTAAAATATCCTATACCCTCTCATGGACAAGAGGTTCGAGTTCATATGCCGCTGAAGTTTATGATATTGTCCAGCTTGATACAACATATGTCCCCGAAGCTAAAGAATATTACCTTGATTTTGACCAGCGCCATCGACTTTTTATTCAAGGGGTGTTCAGCCTTCCTCTACGTACAAGCTTGTACATCTTCGGTCATATCGGTCAAGGGTTTCCCTACACACCACCCGGACCTGAGGGGAAATACGAAGAAAGGAATATCCTGAACCTACCCTTTCAGCGTCGTGTCGATCTCGTTATCTCAAAATCGCTAAAGATCAATAGCCTTGTCGTGAACGCTAATTTCGAAATCATAAATATCCTCGATGCAAGATATGAAATTGCACAGCACGGTATGTTTCAATCCTTAGAGGATATTAAAAAGGAAGAGTTCAATGATTATATTCCAATGACAAATTATTATTATAGTCCGGCAGCTGATTTTGATCATGATGGATTGATAACGCCGCCCGAGGAGTTCAATGCTTATAGAGCGTCGGTAGTAGCAACAGATGATTGGGTTAATGCAAACTCGGCACCAAGGAGAGCAAGACTTGGTATTTCCATCAATTTTAAGTAGCGAGGAAATTGTATGAAAATAAGAACACTATTATTCTTTTTAATACTAGCGCTTATCGTTCTCTCTCGATCGATCGGCTGTTCCAGTGCCGAACCTCCTGAAGTTCAGATCATCGCTCCTGAGGATGGATCGATCGTCAGCGGAACTGTGGATATAGCTGTCGAGGTCATAACCGAGGAACAGGTTGAATACGTCGAGTTGTTTATCGACGATGTACTTGAATTCACGACTATCTCAGAACCTTATATTTATCCTTGGCAGACCGCATCGTTTGAGAACAACTCATTACATACGATCTATGCAAAAGCTCATGATGAATATGGACGAGAAGGATTCTCTGACACCATAACAGTCAGAATAAGTATCCTCGGTACCAAAAAATGGCGCTATGAAATGGATGGCATTGTCAAGTCTTCACCGGCGATCGGTCTTGATGGCACTATCTATGTCGGTTCATATGACGGCTATCTCTATGCGCTCAATCCTAATGGGACTTTAGCCTGGCGCTACGTAACAGGTGGTGGTATTGAATCCTCACCCGCAGTTGCTTCAAATGGTACTATCTATTTTGGCTCAAGCGATAAATACATATATGCACTCAATCCTGACGGCTCCCTGGTGTGGCGATACCAGACAGGCAGCAACGTGGACTGTACACCGTCGATCGCTTATGACGGCACTATCTATGTCGGTTCGCGCGATCATTATCTGTATGCAATTAACCCGGACGGTTCGTTAAAATGGCGATATTTGACCAATGCTCCTGTTCAGTCTTCACCCGCGATCGCTTCGGACGGCACGATATATTTCGGGTCATGGGATTGTTATTTATATGCTTTGAATCCTGATGGCAGTCTATTGTGGCGTTATCAAGCTGGAAGCTATGTCGTGTCTTCACCGGCGATCGGATCAGACGGCACGATCTATGTCGGTTCAGATGATTATTATCTGTATGCATTCAATCCGGATTCCACATTGAAATGGCGTTACCTGACCGGTGAAGCCGTAAATTCATCGCCTGCGATCGGTACTGATGGCACGGTCTATTTTGGCTCTTGGGACCATTATTTTTATGCGGTAAATCCAGTTGGTTCGCTCAGATGGCGTTACCGAACAGGTCATATAGTAGCGTCTTCACCAGCGATCGGTTCTGATGGTATAGTATATGTTGGATCATATGATGAGTACCTCTATGCATTCTCGCATAATGGTGCTTTGCAATGGCAGACAAAAACCTGGGGTAAGATATATTCTTCACCAGCAATAGATACAGATGGAGTTATCTATGTTGGCTGTAGTGGTGCATGGATACCCGCGCTTTATGCTATTCAAGGTTCTGGATCTTTGGCTGATACCCCATGGCCGATGTTCAACCATGACATCGAACATACTGGCAAAGCAGGGTTATAATCGACTATGGAAATAATTGCGATCTTGAAAAAACAAACAATAGTAAATTATCTACAATCTACAATAAAAGGGTTCCTTATTCTTTCCATTACTGCGCTCTTCATTATCAATACAGGGTGCAAAGATCCGTATGAATTTGCTCCTGAACCAGATACCTTGATTCCGCCGCCTAATCCACCAAGACTTGTTTATCCACCGGATGATACTGGCTACGTTTTAACTAACATACCCGGTCTGGATGTAGTTCAAATAGAATTTATTTGGAACGCAATCATAGATGCTGAATATTACGAATTCCATATATCTTCGGAACCAACATTCAATGATACATTAACAAGAATATATGAATTATCCTACAATACACTCGACAGTATCTTCACTAGATCCAGCACAGGCGACCATTTCTGGCGTGTCAAAGCATCGAGTCCAAGCTGGACATGGTTCACTGATTGGTCAGAGGTAAGACGTTTTAGAATATGGTATTCAGGACCAGCACCATATTAGTGAATACTATTGATTTTATGGTAATTATTCAGTAGATTTTATTCTCTTCTTTTGCGAAAGTATATTACTGTAAAGATCACCAAAACTACGATAAGTACTACAGCTACTATAATATTATACTGCTTCAAAAAATTCGCTGCTTCACCCCAGGTAGAACCGACATAGAAACCTATGATCACTAAAAATAAATTCCAGAGCAACACACTGATCAGGCTGTACCAGAAGAACTTCTTCTTATTGATCCTGACGATACCCGCGGCAAAGCAAAGGGGTGCTCTCATGCCGGGTAAAAAACGATTTAGCAAGACGATCAGATCACCCCGTTTTGTAAATGATCTCTTTGCCTTCTCGATCAATCTAACGGGAAATAACCGGTCTAAAAAAGAACGCCCCATGAGCCCGAGTAGTGCATCGCCCTTTTTTTCACCGATATAATAGAGTATCATCATCCCGGTCAATGCACCGATAACAATGAATGGGTACATTATATAAATATTGAAATGGCCTTGCCCGGCAAGAAATGAAAAAACCAGAACAAAGACATCAGATGGATAGGGCGGGAACAGACTCTCAAAACAGCAATTGAAAAGCAAAAAAAGATACACTAATATGGGAGCCCGTCCTGAAAACCATTCAAACATTATCGTTCCACCTCTTTGACACAATGATCATTCATTTATATCTCTTCCTCTAGGATTTTCAATATCTCACTTGCCTCATACACCCTATCCCTTTTCGCCTGAGTAGTCTCTCTTAGAATACCAACTCTTTCAAGTTGTTTCATAGCTTTACTCACCGCGGGGAAAGTTAATTTGAGCGCTTTTGCACCAGATTTAATATTTATAACTGGTCTCATAAAAATAAGATCTAAGACCCTTCCAGCACTGGGCGAAAGACCTTCTTCATGAACCTTTTTTCTATAGCTCTCCTGGAGTTTTACAAGATGTCGTGCTCTCATTATCGCGTCTTGAGATTGATCTATCACTCCTCTCAAGAAAAACTCGATCCATGCTCGCCATGCGCCATGCTGACATACTTTCAAGAGAAGATCTCGATATTCATTTGAATATTTTTCAAAGAAAGCACTGAGGTAAAGAAGAGGTTTTGGCAGCAGTTTCCTCTTATGCAAGAATAGAATGATCAAAAGGCGTCCTATTCTTCCATTACCATCATGAAATGGATGAATTGTTTCAAACTGCGAGTGGATCAAAGCTGCCTTGACTAACGGTGAAATAGAATTCTCCGAGAGCAAGAATTTTTCTAATTGCTTTAGAGCCTTTTTCATTTCAGGTACAGGGGGTGGTATAAACCTAGCCTCGACCTTATTACAACCGGGTGGACCAATCCAATTCTGACAATCTCTGTACTCACCCGGTTTCCTATCCACGCCACGGACATCTTGCATCAGGATCTTATGAAGTTCACAGACAAGAGCCAGGCTTAGTGATGATTTCTGTAGACGACTAATACCATATTCTAATGCAGTTACGTAATTCATAACTTCTTTGATATCCTCTTGCTCTTTAACCTGCGTTGATTCCGATAAAAAGAGCTCGCTGAGAGTGGAACGTGTCCCTTCAATGCGTGAGGATAAAACTGCTTCTCGTCTTATAAAAGGATAAATAAGTAAATGCGGATTTGGCAATGTCTCTCCCAAACCGACCAAAACACCTAAAGATCTGGCAGCATTAGATAGAAGAGAGCTAAAAGAAGCATCCCAAATCAATTCTGGAGGCAATGAATTAGGTACAAATGCCCATAACCCATCATCGGTTTTTACTAATCGACCAGAACTACTATTTCTGAAAAGCAGACGATCCATACATTCCTCCATATGATATAGATAGAATATCCTATTAAACGATAATCAATATTTGATTAATAGTAGACGATTTTGTTTAACGATCGTTTAATAGGATATAAAGATATTAAACAAAATATTATTATTGTTTAATAATACACTAGACTATATCGATGTCAATACCTTAGTTACGATCAAACAAGTGTTAAATAGCTATGATGCCTATTAAACAAAATTGTCAAAATGTTTAATAATATCTTTTGGTCTTAAAAACCTGCTTGGCTATCTTACCAATGCTTTTTTAAGATTCAAGACTTTCAGATTTTTTGCTCCATGGTTTTCGAGTATGTCTGAATGCGTATGCTTGTCGAGTTTAGGGGATTTTCGTTTATCGCAGCGTAATGTCGATCTGGGCTCCGATCTGCTGTTGTCGCAGTGTATCACGCTTGACCGTAGAATATTTGCAAGTCAGCTTAAGAAAACTCGCTGGACGAGCAGTGAGGTACAAAAACCCACACTCACCCTGATAATAAAGCATGCGATTAGTAATAACACCTGGCAAATCTACTTCATAAACGAATAGTCTTGAGGCATATGAATCACTTTTAAAGATGCCATACCTACCTCGGAGTCCTATTCTGCCGATATCAACGCCCATTTCAAGACCTCCGAATATCCCCTTTTCAAGGGTATCGGGTTTGAAGACATATCGTTCTTCAAGCCTCAGATCAAAAAACAGTCTTTTAACCGGTCTAATACGCATGAAAACGCTTGAACCAGACAAATCGAGCGATCTTGAGGTATACCTAAGTCGTACTTGAAATTTGGCATGAAGCACACCAAAACTCTTTTCGACATTCACTCTGAACCCGTATTTGACAGAATCCTCATCCAATTCAGAATCGAGGGTGAGGGTTGCTCCAAGATCCAGATATTTCGAATGATTGGTTATATTCAAAACACCGCCGTAATAATTATCTTCAACTTCAATACCTTTGGGTGAATAAAATCCTGCTGGAAAATATTTTCCAGCAAGCTGAATATCAAGAAAAGGCACAAAACCAGAACAACCGAAGAGGCCGCCTATCCGATCATGATGGGTTCTCGCAAGCTCAGAGAATATGACGAGCTCATCACTATAATATTTCATGCCAATACCAGTGATCCAAAATGATTCGCCATAGAAATCATCAAGTGAATCAGAACATACGAAGGAAGGATTATATGAACAGAGATACGTTCTGTTTGCGACGAGCAGATCTCGAAATCTGTATTGAATATTATAACCGACAATTTCTTCACTGATTTTGTCTTTATGAGCCAGTCCAGTCGAATCAGTATGTTCCCCTGAGAGATCAAATGAGAATGCATGACCGGATGAATCGATACGACCATCCAGTTTCTGATTGGAATAAAAGAGCGTGAAGTGCATAAACAACGAATCGCTCAGGGCGGCGCCGAAAAAACCGCCGTTTTCAAGTACTGATGTATAGGGTAATATACCACGTTCTTTAATGAGGATGCGAAAATCTGTGGAATTAAAAAATGAACCCAGTGGAGAGGCAACAACTCCCGAGCCAATATCCAGATTATATTTTCCCAAGGCAAATGTCCGCTGGTCTTGTTTGACAATAAGACCTGAGGCCCAATAATCAAACAAAGAACTCTCGTAAGGGTCTTTTTCATTCACGAAGTATACATCGTAATGGCCAAAAACACACTGGGATTTAGTAAAGTATTCAACTGAACCTGGTTTAGCAGGTACCTCTGTACGGACGCGCCATCTAGTCACTAATTTTTCTATATCACGGTATTCAGATCTCACTGTGATATAAGGCAGTATTTCATCTAAGCGGAAGCGGTCAAAACCCGGGATCGCCAGTAGATCAAAGACTGACGCGAAGTAACCATGCTGCTTCCGGTAATCGATGATCTTAAGACAATCAGCCGCTGATAAGTAGGGGATTCTGATCAATTCTTCGAAATCAGCTGCGTTCAGGTTTATCGGATTTCGGCGCAAAGATTCCAGATCCCTCAGTATTATATCATAATCTCTGTTCTCTTCGGTCTCAAAGATATCAGCATCAGTATAAAGAAGAGATAAACAGAAAAAGATAATCATGGGTAGAACTTCAAATTGAATGCATGGGATAGACCGAGGTACTGATGATTGCTTCCTGAATAAACCAGTATAAAATCGCCTAAATTTAGTTTGACCATATATTCAAGATAGATCGGGTCGGTATTGACCCCGGTACCTATATCTATGATCTTATAAGGTGCAAACGTGATACCAAAATTGAAAAAAGGCAGCTCTTTGTTCATGCCGCGAACTGCAAAGGCAAATTCGAATCTGTTTTTAGTCTGATAATCAAACCGGATAGAATAACTCAAGGGCAGCTGATCAACACGGGACAATCTGGGAAAATTCAAATTATTCACCCAGGCACTGAGCTTCATATTTCTCTTTTGGAACGCACTACTCAAGCACAGTGAGTAGGTAAATCGATTGGAGTAATCCCTAACCCAGTTATTCAGTAAACCAACGCCAAAGCCAACCGACCATAGTTTTTGAAAACTGAAGCAGCTGCCTAGTCTAAGCACATTCTCGCGGTACAATTCGTTTCCGAAACTGCAAGCACTCAGGCGATATGATCTCAACGATGAGTACAGATAATAAGTGCGTAATTCAGGTAATTGAAATTTCGAACCCGTTCCAATAACGACTTGAAATCTCTCTCTGTTTTCCAGTGTTGGGTTAAACTCCCTCTCAAAAAAAATATTTTGTGGAAATAACGTTGTTTCAAATACACCGAGCATCATTAATATAATCATGTTTATCTATTTGTGCGAGATTTTACCTAATTATACTTTCTCTACTTTTAAAATCATATTCTCGCTTGATACAACTTTTACTTTGCTTCCTTTCTTAATAATTACATCACTTACAGCACTCCAAAATTCGCCGTGCACAAATGCTGTCCCTCCTGATACCGTAATGTCTGTCCTCGCCTCACCGAATCCACCAATGAGCCCTTCTTTACCGGTCACCCTCTTTTTAAACTGGGCATGTATGCCCATGCTTACAATAAAAATAAAAAATGCTGCGATAATAACAACCGCGATCACAATTACCTCCCATGATAATCTCAAAAACGATACATCACTTTCAAACAATATCAAAGAACCGAAAATCAAAGAAATAATACCACCGATCGTTAACAGTCCATGCGATGTTATATATATTTCCAGAATAAAAAGTATCGCGGATAAAAGAATCAATGCGACACCAGCATAATTAACAGGTAATAACTGCAGTGCATAGAAACCAAGGATGATACATATCCCGCCGGCCACACCAGGAAAGATCATACCGGGATTCTGCAGTTCAAAGAAAAGGCCATAAACACCGAGTAATAGCAGTACATAAGCTACTGTTGGATTGGTTAATATAAGTAATAGGTTTTCCTTAAAGGTCATTGGAATATTCCGCACGGATCCCGATTCGGTATCCAGAATCATTTCTTTATCGTCAATCCGAACTTTTCGTTTATGCAATTTAGCGATCAAATCATCAACGTCTTTGGCGATCAGATCACAGACGCCGATAGTCAAAGCAGTCTCGGCGTCTATCGAAGCGCTTTCGCGAACTGACTTTTCTGCCCAGCCGATATTTCTACCTTTCTCTTTGGCAATCGCTTTAAGATAAGCAACTGCGTCATTAGTCACTTTTTCGATCATCACGCTATCAAGTTTCTCGCCCCCGATACTGACCGGGTGCGCCGCACCAACATTGGTTCCCGGCGCCATTACCGCAATATGACTTGCATATAAAATGAACACGCCAGCTGAAGCAGCGCGTGCTCCTTTCGGTGCAACGTAAATTACAACAGGAATTTTTGCGTTAAGGATTCTCTTTGTTATTTCGCGCATCGAGGCATCCAGACCACCCGGTGTATCGAGCTTGAGAATCAAACACATGGCTTCTTCTTGTTCGGCGACTGATACAGTACGCAGAAAATAAGAACTTGTCGCGGGACTTATCATGCCGTTGACCTCGCCGAGAAAAATATCGCCTGTGCTGATCAAGATACAAAGCAGTGACGTGAACATACAGAATAATAATCACATGCATAAACAAGTCAAGAGCAAGGAAAAAAATATATCCACTGATATTTCTGTGTGAAACTAGAAATAAACTCTTGACAAAAATTAAATTATGGTTATAATATCACATAAAAGGAGGTAATAATGCCGAAGAGCGGTTCAAGAAAGAAGAAAACTAAAGCAAAGAAAACAACTAAGAAAAAGAAGGTAGCGAAGAAAAAGACAGCCAAGAAAAAGGTTGCCAAGAAAAAGACTAAGAAAAAGGCTACTAAGAAAAAGAAGACTAAGAAAAGATAATTCTATACTGTGAAGAGGGGGGAGTTTACTCCCCCCTCTTCTTTTTAGTTATCCCATTGACAATACAAATCAAGTTAGTATAATTCGCTATGGATGATGAGCAATTTACAGCATTGTATAAAAATCTTCAGCATAATATCGCAGAAATAAAAGAAATGATCAAGAAACCAAAGGAGCTGGAAATACCCAAGAACCAGAAGCTTCTTGAGAAACTAAGATATCTTTTTTATAGTCTGACAAAATCCACGGTCGATATAGGGCACAGCATAATCCTTGAAAACGAATACCGGGATCCCCTGAATAGAACCGATATATTTATCAGTCTAGCAGAAAGAGATATTATTCTCTCGTCGGTCGTGCCCGGTGTAAAGAAAGCAACTCTGGCATTACCAAAATTAAACAGTTATCCGATTTCAGAACTGCTTGCCATTGTATCTGCTAGTCTTCCTGATATCCATAAGTGCTTGGATTCATTTCAAGTGTATTTTCGCTTTAAAGATAAAAAACTTTGAAATCAGTCCTTTGTATATTTTCGTTTCTATTCGGTATCTCAATAGGAAGTTTTTTAAACGTCCTGATCTACCGTCTACCGATCGGTAAATCTATTGTAAAACCAGGTTCCTTTTGCCCGAATTGCAAAAAACCCATCAAGTGGTTTGAAAACATCCCCATTGTGAGTTTCTTCTTTTTAGGAGGAAGATGTTCAGGCTGTCGCAAACCGATATCTATCAAATACCCGTTAATTGAGTTATGCACCGGCCTTATTTTCCTTTATCTGTTCATTAAATTCGGTCTCGGTGTGGAATTCTTCTTTTACTTATATTTCTTCTGTGCACTCATCGTAATTTCGGGTATTGATTTTTCGCATCAGCTTATCCCTGACATCATCTCTATACCCGGCATAGTAATGGGTATCATCTTTCAGCTTGTACATGGTGATATCAAACTGGGCTTGATCGGTTTATTCTTTGGTGGTGGATTGATACTCCTGATCCGGGTTATCGGTCAGCGGGTCTATAAGAAAGAAGTAATGGGTCTTGGAGATGTTTATCTAACTGCGATGATCGGTTCTTACGTAGGATTCCCCTTTATTCTCGTGGCGATTTTCTTTGCTGCTTTGACCGGTTCGATCATGGGCATACTATATATCGCCTCGACCAAACAAAATCGTGAAAGTCCCATCCCCTTCGGCCCTTTCCTGAGCATCGGTGGTGTAGTAGTCATTATATTTCAGAGACAAGTGATTCATCTATTTGCCCTGTTGGGAGTATATTTATAAGAAATATTTATCCTGATCACGGGTAAATAGGCGCTTAAGAATGAAAATCATTACTATTGTCGGACCGACTGCGGTGGGTAAAACTGACTTATCGATAGAAATTGCCCGGAGGATTTCAGGTGAGATAATATCTGCCGATTCAAGACAAATATATAAATATCTCGACATCGGAACGGCAAAGCCGACTACAGAACAGAGAAGACTGGCAACATTCCATCTGATTGATTTTGTACACCCCGATGAGAATTACTCGTGCGGTCAATTCGCCCGTGATGCTGAATTGAAGATCAAAGAAATAAGAAATTTAAATAGGATCCCGATTATTTGTGGAGGTACCGGTCTTTACATCAAAGCACTTTTTCATCCCCTCCATGCATTACCTGTGTCGAATCGCGAGATCAAAAACAGACTCCAGGCTTCCCTTGACAAATATGGTGTTGAACATTTATACAAAAAGCTCTTATCAATTGATCCACAGTGGGCAAGGCAGATCATGCCAAGGGATAAACAACGTATTATGCGCGGTTTGGAAGTCTATGAAATGAGCGGTAAGCCGCTTAGTGCTGTACTCAAGACAAAAAACAGGAGAACCGAATACGTCCCTTATTATATCGGTTTAAACCTCCCGCGCGCTGAATTGTATGAGACTATAAACCAACGCTTTGACAAAATGATCACGCAAGGTTTAGTAAATGAGGTGGAATCGCTCTTAAAAAAAGGACTCAACCCTGCATCGAATGCACTGCGTACAATGGGTTATAAAGAGGTAATCCAGTATTTAAACAACGAGCTTGTTCTTGAAAAAGCGGTCCAACTAGCCAAGCAGCGAACCAGGAATTTCGCCAAAAGACAAGTTACCTGGTTCAATAGAATATCTGGTTTACATTGGTATGATCCAAAAGACCCGGACATTATTAAATATATTATTAACGACTGGAAGGTCTACGGCTCAGCTGGGGAAAAATAGCGGTTATGGATCATCAAACACGGGTACGATTTTCTAACCGCTCGCGCACAATGTTTTCAACGAGCGTTATCTCTTGATCAATAGAAAGATCTGTTGTATCAATAACGATAGCATCATCCGCCTTTTTCAAAGGTGAGTGGGAACGCCTTGAATCAAAATCATCACGGAACCTAAGGTTTTCAAAAATCTCGGCAAATGTCACCTGTACCTTCTTTTCGGTAAGTTCATCAAGCCTCCGACGGGCTCTTTCTTTTAAGTCTGCCTGCATGAATATTTTTACCTGGGCATCAGGAAAAACCACTGTACCAATATCACGACCTTCACAAACAACATTTCTACCTTTGGCAACCTCACGCTGTTTATCGACCATCCAGCAACGTACTTCAGGGACTGCGGAGATCGGCGATACAAGAGCATTAACCGGCGGTTTTCTTATTTCTGCTGTAACATCATTCTTATCAAGATATACGTAAGTCTTGTGATCCTCCTGTCGGAGATCGATCTTGGTATCAGTGATTATCTTGTCTATCAACGACATCTCGATATTATCAGGATCCCCGCTGCATTGTATATATTTCAGAGTCACGGCCCGGTACATCGCACCAGTATCGAGGTAGAAGAAATTGAGTCTTCTGGCGACTGCCTTAGCAGTCGTACTCTTACCAGAACCAGCTCCACCATCAATTGCTACAACGAACTCTGCCATTTATAATGGCTTCTTATCAAGCCCTCGTAATATTTTGATAATATGATTTTTCTGCGCAGCATAATTGTCTTTGCTGTCGTAATAGCTTTTTCTAAATCGTACTTTGCTTCCTTTACCGTACTCAACCACGTAAAACTCGGGACATTCTTAGGCATCATCCCGCCGCCAAAAAAATTCGTGAAAGAACCGATCTTTGCACCCGTTGGGATCAATGTACCTATCCCGGTCTTTACGTGATCGCCAATAAAACAACCGAGTTTTATCATCCCTGAATCAATTTCTCTGGTGCCGCGGCTTATACGTACAGTCCCATAATTATTTTTAAGATCAGAATTTGTCGTTAGTGCACCTAAATTCACCCATTCTCCGATGAATGAATGCCCGATAAATCCCTCGTGGTGCTTATTCGTATAACCCTGAAATATGCATGCTTCAACCTCGCCACCAATTCGACAAAATGGTCCGATACTCGATCCTGTGATCTTGGCACGATCAACGACCGTATTAGAACCTATATAAGCAGGACCGACAATAGTCGAAAAAGATCTAACGATTACATCACGGTCGATATATACCGGACCATTGGTTAAATCAATGGTCACATATTTATCAACACGAGCGCGGGGATCAATATGCAGACTACTTTTTCTACCGATCATATTAACATGTTTTAGGTTGTTATGTGTTGGTTTCGTGAGCATGAATTGCTTTATAAATACCTCTTGATTCAATCTAATTAGATCCCATGATGCATTGACCACAGATCCACTAATTCTTCGTTCGGTTCCTATGTTCGCAATAACCTTCCTGATCTCCTTTAAGTTCTTTGGATATGGTGGTTTGTGTTTAATGAATCCTATCGGTTGAGATTCAATCAAAAATTTCTGATCTTTCTTGGGGATTGCGATACGGCTAGAAATTATCGCTCGACCTGAAAAATATAGTGCTGGACCTGTTATACCAAATTTCTCTCTATCAAACTGTGGTCGTGTTATGTGGAAAATCTTTGCTCTTTTAAAAAATCTCGCCGTGTTCTCCTTGATGGTCATCATTCCGAGTCTCAAGAGAAACTGCGGGTAAAAATCGATTAATGGCTCAAAATGCTCTGTCTTATCTTCGTAAATTATTAGGTTCATAATGACAGAAAAATTGTTGCCAGCACTGCAAAAATAATACCTAAAACTCGGGTTGTGTTTATTGTCTCCTTGAGGAAAATAAAGCCATAGAGCACTGGAAAAATCACATACATGTTTGTTAACGGTACAACGACAGAAGCAGGACCGATCTTAAGGGCTTTGTAAAAACCAAGTATTGCGATCAATGATACTAATCCAACCGGTACAGCATACAGGATCTGCTTATTGATCATCAAATCTCTTCGAAGAACCAGGTATATCGATAAAAAGAAAATACCTGAAATAGATATCCAAAATGAGGTACTCGATGTATTAAAATAACGGGTCATCATCTTGCTGCCAATCGCCCAAAATCCCCATCCAATAAGGGCAATAAACGTGTATTTAACATACCCCATAGCTGATTATAGATAAGATAACCGGGAAGTCAAGATGGATATGAAACGAGATCTTCCTGTCTTGCTCTTGACAAATTAGAAAAATAATCTATAATTGACTCATGGTTCAAGTTATGCTTAAAAGAAAGAAATATAAGGTCGAAAAAGGTTCACCTGTACGTGATCTGGTCAAGGATAATGCGACTATTGCCGCCCGGCTCAATGGTGAACTCTGTGATCTTTCAAGAGAAATCTTGAGTAATTGTGAGCTTGAATTCATTGATTTCTCATCAGATATCGGTAAAAAAATATACTGGCATTCTGCTTCTCACATCATGGCGATGGCGGTAAAATCACTGTTTCCCGAGGCAAAATACGCAATAGGTCCAGCGATTGAACAGGGTTTTTACTATGATTTCGACGTTGAAAACCCTTTTTCCCCAGAGGATCTCGAAAAAATCGAGAAAAAAATGACTGAAATTGTCGCAAAAGATATACCTTTTGAACGAATTATCATGAAAAAAGAAGCAGTAATTGAGTTTTTTACAAGGAGAAAAGAGAATTACAAAGTCGAACTCGTTAAAGGAATACCTGACTCAGAGGCGAGTCTGTATCGTAACAATGATTTTATCGACCTGTGTCGTGGCCCCCATGTTCCAAGCACTGGCTATATCAAATCATTCAAGCTATTAAGTGTTGCTGGTGCTTATTGGCGAGGTGCTGTTGACCAACCCATGCTATCAAGAATCTATGGGATTGCATTCCCAGATAAAAAAGAGTTAAAAAACTACCTTAAGAAGCTTGAGGAAGCAAAACAGCGCGATCATCGTAAACTGGGTGCGGAATTACAGCTTTTTTCAATCTTTGAAGAAGCCGGCTCAGGTTTAGTCTACTGGCATCCAAAAGGCGCTTTACTCAAAAGACTCGTTGAAGAATACTGGATGCAGGAACATATTAAAGCTGGGTATCAAATAGTCTCGACACCGCATATCGCACGGGGTCATCTCTGGCATCAATCTGGACATTATGATTTTTATCGCGAGCATATGTTTATCCTGCCTATGGAGAATGAAGAATATATATTAAAACCGATGAATTGTCCGGGGCATATTCTTGTTTATAAATCAAAAGTCAGAAGTTATAAGGATTTGCCTTACAAGCTCGCGGAATTAGGACAGGTATATAGAAATGAGCTTTCAGGTACGCTCCATGGACTACTGAGGGTCAGAGGGATTACCATTGATGACGCTCATATTTTTTGCCAACCGGATCAAATAGAAGATGAAATCGGCAAAGTATTAGATTTGACATTGAAAATACTTAAGAGATATGGCTTTGAGAACTATAAAATCGATCTGTCAGTAAGAGATCCAAAAGCAAAGGCCAAGTATTTGGGGAGTGACAAAGAATGGGTTCGCGCTGAACAGGGACTTGTCAATGCACTGAAAAAAAAGAAACTGAATTATAAAAAAGAAGAAGGTGAAGCTGTATTTTACGGACCCAAAATAGACATCAAACTCCTCGATGCACTCGGTCGTGAGTGGCAAGCGACAACAATTCAATTCGATTTCAATCTGCCAAAACGCTTTAAGATCGAGTATATGGACAAAGATGGAAAACATAAAGAGGTTGTTGCGATCCATCGTGCGATATATGGTTCAATAGAACGCTTTATCGGCTGCCTTATTGAACATTACAAGGGTGCATTCCCATTCTGGCTAGCACCAATCCAGCTTGTGGTCATGCCTCTTACTGACAAGCAGACAGGTTATGCAGATAAAATCTTAAAAAGACTGCTAAAAAGAAATTTACGAGCTGAAGTAAACGATAAGTCAGAAAAGATCAATTACAGAATTCGAGAAGCTGAGGTGCAGAAGATTCCTTATATCATCATCGTCGGTAAACGCGAAGTTGAGAATAAAACGATATCTGTAAGAAAACATGGCAAAGGAGACATCGGTGTTATGAAATTAAAGGATTTTCTGAGTATGATCAAAAAAGAACTAGGAGGTGACGATCAAACAAGTTCCAAGAGTAAATAGAAGAATTCGGGCTCAGAGAGTAAAGTTGATAAGTGCTGAAGGAGAAGTACTCGGTGAGTTTCACATCAAGGACGCCATGCATATGGCTCAAGAGAAAAAATTAGATCTCGTCGAAGTTGCGCCCAATGCAAGACCGCCGGTGTGCAAACTCCTCGACTTTGGTAAGTATCTATATGAGAAGAAAAGACAGGAACGAGCTGCCCGTAAGCATCAGCATCGAACATCAGCTCGAGGTATGAGAATGTCCTTGAAGATCAGTGAACATGATTATCAAGTTAAACTGGCTAAAGTAAAAGAATTTCTTGAAGATGGCGATAGAGTCAAGCTTACTCTGCGTCTGCGTGGTCGGGAAATGCTTCATTCTGATCTGGGAAGGAAAGTGCTCGAAAGGGTGATAGTAGACCTTGAGGGTTTAGGGAAAGTGGAAAAACCGCCAAAACAAGAGCATAATATTCTACACGTTACATTCCTGGCAGAGAAGAAAAGGAGATAATCTAATGGCAAAACAGAAAACAAAAAGAGGTTGGGCTAAAAGAGTAAAAAAGCGGAAAAGTGGAGAAATTTCAAGGAGGAGAGCAGGTAAAGGGCATCTACTCACCTCAAAATCAAAGAGAAGAAAGAGAAGACTCCGCAAATCAACTACCCTGGCAAAAGTCGATCGAAAACGGGTAAAAGGCTTGATATAGCGACAATTGACAAAATTTATAAAATGTATATAATTTGAAAAAGGAGACATACTATGCCGAGAACGAGAAATGCGCCCTATACGAAAAAAAGGCGAAAAAAGTGGCTGAAAGCTGCAAAAGGATATTGGGGAGCAAAACACAAGCTATATAAGACTGCGCGCTTAGCTGTTATGAAAGCATGGGTTTCAGCTTACCGCGAAAGAAAACGAAAAAAGAGGGTTTTTCGTAGTCTCTGGATTACCCGGATCAATGCTGCCTTAAAAGAACAGGACATGAAATATTCTCAGTTCATTCACGCCTTAAAGAAACACAGTATTGAATTAGACAGGAAGACCTTAGCTGCTCTTGCATACGAATATCCGGATGAGTTCAATAATCTTGTCCAGTTGTGTAAGAGTTAATGGTAGGAATAGACATTCATGGAAGAACGGCTCAAAATACTGCAGGAACAAATCCAGGTCATGCTCGAAAAGGCAGAGGACAAGAATGCCTTAGAAAACGTAAGAATAACGTATTTGGGTCGAAAGGGCGAGATAAACAGACTATTCAAAGAGATCGCTCAACTTCCGGTTGAGCAAAAAAAGACCTTTGGAAATAAAATAAATCATTTGAAGCGCGAGATCGAGCAAGCGCTCAACGCAAAACTCCAGAAGTTTCAGACTGCACGAAAAGATATCGACCCGCTCCTGCCTGGAAAGAAGTCTTTTGTCGGACATATCCATCCGATTTCTAAAATTTTCGATGAATTAATAATGTTCTTCACAAATTTTGGGTTTTCTATCGCAACTGGCCCTGAAATAGAGTATGACTGGTACAATTTTGAGGCATTGAACATCCCCCAGGACCACCCGGCACGCGATATGTTCTCAAGTTTCTATATAAAAAATGACCTTCTCCTGCGCAGCCATACTTCACCCGTACAAATCAGGGTAATGGAAAACCAAAGGCCTCCAATTAAGATAATGTGTCCTGGAAGATGTTATAGATATGATGCTTTTGATGCAAGCCACGCCCCTGTTTTCCACCAAATGGAGGCTTTGTATGTTGACAAAGGCGTGTCTTTTGGTGAATTGAAGTGGTTATTAAGTGAATTCGTAAAATTTCTCTTCGGTCCTAAAATTAAGTATCAAGTAAGACCCTCATTCTTCCCATTTACTGAACCTTCTGGTGAGCTAGCAATAAGTTGTGCTGTCTGCGGAGGATCAGGGTGCTCAGTATGCAGCAACAGTGGATGGCTTGAGCTTGGTGGATGTGGAATGGTCCATCCCCAGGTCTTAAAAAATGTCAAGATTTCAACAAAAGAATATTCAGGCTATGCTTTGGGCATGGGTATTGAACGAGTAGCGATGATAAAATATGTAATTGATGACATAAGGGTGTTTTTTAATAATGATATTAGATTTTTGGAGCAATTTTAATGTTAGTAACAGTGAAATGGCTTGAAGAGCTGATCGGGAAAAAGCTGAATCCAGAGGATATCAGGAGATGTTCACTCGATTTAGGGCTTGAGGTTGAGGATGAAAAAAGCCTTGCGCCTGATCACATCATTATTGGCAAAATATGCTCGGTAGAGCCACATCCTAAGCTCAAGAATTTGAGCATCCTACAAGTGAAAACCAACCAAGATACACGGATCATAACCGCGGCAAAAAATGTCCGACTCCATGACCGAGTGCTTGTCATCCCGGCCGGTAAGACCTTGAATGAGCAGAATATAGGGGAAAAGGATTTTGCCGGTATAAGATCACAAGGCATCTTGATTAGCGAAGAAGAACTGGGATTATCAGAAAAATCAGTTGGTGTCATTATTTTGGAAAAAGGTAAACCAGGTGTATTATTCAAGGATTATTACGATGATATAGTCCTTGATATGGGGACGACGCCAAATCGTCCGGATTGGCTTTCCATCGAGGGTATTGCACGAGAAATAGTAACTGGATTGAACATCCGTATGCCGAAAACTCGAGCATCGATTTTAAAACAAATGAATCGAACCGGTAGGTTCAAAATAGAAATTATTGATCTGCTCGGTTGTCCAAGGTATACGGCAAGAATTTTCGATAATATTGCTATTAAAGACTCACCCTTCTGGATTAAATGGCGTTTGCATTGTTTGGGGATGAATCCCGTAAATAATATCGTTGATATAACTAATCTCGTTATGTTGCTGACTGGGCAACCGCTTCATCCGTTTGATATGGATTTGCTCAAGGGACATATTACTGTAAGAGAAGCCCAGGATGGCGAGAAATTCATTACTCTTGAAGGTACTGATTTTAAACTCAAGAAAAGCGATTGTGTTATTGCAGATAACCAGGGTCCTGTTGCGCTTGGTGGCATTATTGGCGCCCAGCGCGCACAAATCTCCAACTCGACAAAAAGAGTCCTTTTGGAAAGTGCCTATTTTGATCCTAAACGCATTGCTCATACATCACGACGTCTTGGTCTGCTCACTGAAGCATCAACCCGATTTGAACGTGGTGCGGATATCGCGATCACCGACAGAACATCGTCGATGACCGGAAGACTGTTTCAGAAATATGCCGGTGCTCATGAGATCGAATTTATAAGCACCGGGAAAAAAGGAAGGACTCGCTATATTGATTTCTCAGCTGATCGAATGAATAAAATACTATCAACCAACCTGACAAATCAGCAGATCAAAAAGATCTTAAAAAAGATCGATATACCAGTAACTGGCAATAAAAAACTCACCGCAAAAATACCTCATTATCGCAGAGACATAAAAATCAAAGAAGATATCTACGAAGAAATCGCCAGGATTTATGGTTACATGAAAATTCCCGAAATAATGCCGCAAAGATGGGGAGGGCGCATAACGATCAATAAAAACCGTGTACATGAAAAAACAATCCGCAATTACTTAATAGGTCAGGGTTTCAGTGAGACCTATAACCTATCTCTAATAGCCAGTGAAAGGCTTTCAGATTTTGGATTTAAGAAATACGTAAAAATACAAAATCCATTGAATGAGCGTTTTAATGCACTCAGACCAACGCTCTTTTTGGGTCTCTTAGACTGTGTGAATTATAATCTGTCAAAAGGAAATAGGTCCTTGAAATTATTTGAGATCGGGAATATCCTGCTTACTGAAGCACCGTTCCAAGAAAAAAGGATCGCTATGATTTTAGGTGGTGAACAATATCCTGATTCCTGGGACCAGAAAAATGCATTGATGGATTATTTTGACGCAAAAGGTGTAGTTGAAAGCATCTTCGATCTACTCCATATAAAGGAAATACAATTCCAGATAACCGAAAAACAGGGGTTCAACCAAGCTGCTAATATTGTTTTATCAGGTAAGAACCTTGGCTATATCGGCTGCATCGATACCGAATTATGTAGGGAACTCTATTACTATATTGAATTATCCTGGGATAGAATACTACCGCTGATTTCAGAAACATTCTATATACCACCAGCCAAATTTCCAGCCACTATTCGGGATCTTTCATTCCTGGTGAATGAAAATATCGAAGTGCCGGCTATCTTCAACTTAATCAACAAAGTTGGTGGTCCGGTTCTCGAAAGAGTGACTCTATTCGATTACTATAAGGGCAAGAACCTCCCTGCAGATAAAAAAAACCTGGGTTTCCGTCTCTATTTCCGTTCACCGGACCGAACACTAACTGACAAAGAAGTTGATACGTTCATCACAAAAATAGAAAATGATGTATCGAATAATTTTGCAGCGAAATTAAGAAAAAAGGAGTAAGATTGGACGAGTTAAGCAAACTTGAAGAGAAATTAAACAGACTGATTTCTTTAATAAGCGAGCTTAAGCAAAAGGTTGAAGATTTTGAAGATAAGAACAGCCGGCTTAGTGCTCGCGATCAACAAGTCAAGGAGAAGGTTGATATGCTGATTGAGAAAATCGACAACCTTCTTATTTAAGGAGAACCGAGCAAGTGCGAGGTTTATTTTGAAAAAAACGGAGGTCGTTGTTACAATCTTTGGGAATGACTATCGTGTCATTTCTGATGATTTAAATCCTGAACGGATAAAGGAAGTGGCTGAAATAGTTGACGGCAAAATGAAGGAAATTCATCGGGAGTTCCCCTTGCCATCAACAACAAAAATCGCTGTTCTGGCTTGTCTTAATTTAGTCGATGATTTTATGCAGCGTGAGGATCAGCAAAAGAATAAGATCACAGATATGGAAGAAAGGATTAGGTCGCTAATCCTAAAACTGGAAGAAGCTGTTCCTTAATTCGTTCTCTGCCGTGTTCGTGATGGGTATTTAGTCTTGAGCCAACACCCATCTGTAGGGAGCTCAGTTCGGCTATAAGGAAATCTTGTAGTCGACAGGCGCCCACCTTAAGCCTGGGTTCAGAGACTTTTGCCCACACGACACAGGCGGGGACATTTGATAGTTATATTTATAATAGTTAGGGGTGGCCATGACATTAATAGGAATATTTATCAGCATCGGCATTATTTTTATTGTCGTTGCTTCAGTGATTTACTTCTACATAAAATTTGGTAAAACCAAATTAAACAACGCTTCCTTTGAGGCTTCAAAGATGATAGAAGAGGCAAAAAAGGAAGCTGAAAACTACAAGAAATCCTCTGAAATAACAGCTAAAGAGCAGTGGTATCAGGAAAAACTGAAATTCGAAAAAGAAACAGCTTCGAAGAGAAAAGAAATTGATAAAGCCGAAAAGCGTCTGCTTGAAAAAGAAATGGTTTTAGATCGACGCGAGCACCTGATTGTCGATAAAGAAAAAGAACTTCTAACAAAAGAACATAATATCCAGAATAAAGAACGGATCATCCACGCGAAATCAGAACGTTTTGATCAGATGATCAAAGAGCAGAATGCTGCTCTTCAAAAAATAGCCAATCTTTCAAAAGAAGAGGCCAAACTGGCGCTCAAGAAGAACCTTGAAGCCGAAGCAAGGCATGAAGCAGCAGCTCTAATAAATCAGATAAAAGAAGAAGCTAAAGCTAAGGCTGAGGTTACTTCTCGCGAGATAATCCTGCAGGTGATCCAACGCTGTGCAACTTCGCATACCGCAGAAACTACGATCTCGGTCGTCGGTATCCCTTCGGATGAAATGAAAGGACGCATCATCGGTCGAGAAGGAAGGAATATCCGGTCTTTTGAGAATCTTACCGGTGTGGAAGTTATTATCGACGACACGCCTGAAAGTATATCTCTCTCATGCTTTGATCCGATACGCCGAGAGATCGCACGCATGGCTATGGAAAAATTGATCACTGACGGACGAATACATCCAACCCGGATCGAGGAAGTCGTAAAAACAGCACGGACTGAATTGGAAACACTGATAAAAAGTACTGGTGAAGATGTGATATTAGAAATGGGTATCATCGGCATGTCTCAAGAGATGATCAATTACCTGGGCCGCATGAGGTACCGCACGAGTTATGGGCAAAATCTGCTGCAGCATTCTAAAGAAGTTGCGAACCTTTCTGCATTACTCGCTCAGGAACTGGGCCTGGATGCTACAATTGCTAAGCGCGCCGGACTTATCCACGACTTGGGAAAAGTCGCGGACAAAAACATAGAAGGTTCACATGCCCATGTTGGTGCTGAGATCGCGAGGAAACTCGGTGAAAACGAAATCGTCGTCAATTCAATCGAAGCACATCACGAAGAGATCAAACCGATTTCACCATATGCCGGAATCGTCGAGATAGCGGATTCAATATCTGGTTCTCGACCAGGCGCCAGGCGCGAGACTATTGAAGCGTATGTTAAACGTCTAAATACACTGGAGGAACTTGCTTCTTCTTTTGACGGTGTTGAACGGGTGTTTGCAATTCAGGCCGGTCGTGAGATCAGAGTCTTAGTTCAACCAGAGAAAATATCTGATATCGAAGCAGAGACCCTGGCTCAAGAAGTAGCCCGACGCATTGAAAAAGAAACACAATATCCCGGGCAGATAAAGGTTACCTTGATTCGAGAAAAAAGGGTTGTTGAAATAGCGAAATAACCCCCTCTCCTTTTTCCTCTCCCCCTATTAGGCGAAGAGGGTAAGCGTGAGGTGAGTGGTTGCCGTGTTATAGAATACAATACCTCTTTTCTATAAAATATAGATTGTATGAGATATTCTGTAATATTAGAAAATGATCCCCAGGATGTCGGCGCTGACTGCGACCAGAAAATGAAGCAAGAAACACGGTATGAAACTTCCCGATCGTAAACCGAGTATCCCCAAGAAAATCCCGGCAAATATCGACCCGTATGCTTCGAGAGGTTTTTTCCTGTAATGCATAATAGCAAACGGGATAGTCTGAATAAGGATGCTTGCTTTTCCGAATTTCTTCTCAAGCGAAAATAACATGAAACCTCTGAAAAAGAACTCCCAGCCGAGCATATGAATAAGTTGAATACCCTGGTACAACAGGAAGTAATTTGCACTGCTCCCTGCTTTACGGTACAAAGGATAAAAATACTTCATGCCGGTGAACTTAAACACCACCAGAAGAATAAGTAACATTATTAAATAGAAAATAGCGGTTTCTTTCAGCCATTGCTTAAAACGTCCAAAACTAATGCCGTAATCTTTAGGTTTATGCCTGAATAAAAAAAACAGCAGAAAAGGTGAAACCGCATAAAGGATACCAAGAATGATCAGTCGATCAAGGAAAATATCTTCACGGTTTGAAAATAAGATGTGCACCCTGCGCAGGTATATACCGAAAAGCAGGATAAAGGTTGAATATGCGATGATCAGGATGGTTTCAAGATCGAGTGATTTGAGCTCTTTTATATATTGTTTTATCATCTAATAGCATAGCATATCTTGTAAGAAAATCAAGATATTATTTTTGAAACACTTCTCCATCTCTGAGATTGCCGTGCCCGCTTTCTGCGAGCTCGCAATGACACAGAAGACGATGTAGCAAAAAGGTCGTCATTACGATCATACACCTGTCATTGCCCGACGTGATCGGGCAATCCAGTTATAACTCAAGTTCCCTCTGGATTATCCAATCAAGTTGGATAATGACAATACAATAATATTAATTGCCATTGCGCCTATCCGCCTTATTGTGTGGCGGAAGAAACGAAGTAGAGCCTACCCCGTACTCAATACGGGGAAGCAATCTCGTTGCTAACCACTTGATTTCCTTAAATTATTACTTAAAATACTATGTGCTTATATTATTCGTTGCCTTGCTTTTCACACAACAAGTAAAAGAAACGAATCCTTTAAAAATAATCGTCAATGCCGGTATTACCCTGCATCAAGAAATAGTTTCATCGGCCCAGGGTGACGTCTGTAATTTCACGCCATCATGTTCCCGTTTCGGCAGAAAAGCGGTCAATAAATACGGCATTATCTGGGGTTCTTTAATGACTGCAGATCGACTCATGCGCTGCAATCCATGGGCTATCGATCACCTCAACACGTATTATTGTGGCATCCGGGATGGCAGGATCTATGATCCGATCGAGAACAACTATATATTTGAAAAACGCAGGATAACCGACACCACACTCCTATCATTGCGAGGAACAAAGTGACGAAGCAATCCCGTTGTTGTACTATGGAGTGCAACGCCTGCCCCGTAATACGAGGACTCCCCTCGTTGTCGTACTATGGAGTGCAACAAGCCTGCGACGAGCTCAGTCGAATCGTCCCCTCATTGCAAGAAGAATGACCCTACTTCTACTCTTACTCTATACCCAACCGATAAATACCTTTTCCGCAGACAATATCCTTACATTTGCCGATCATCTTTATGCTCAGAAAGATTATGGGGCTGCGCTGAATGAATATCGAAGATATCAATTTCTGACCGATTCAATACGCAGTGATGTTCTTGAAAAGGTCATTGATTGTTTAATAAAATTAGAAAGATATGATGAAGCACTCGTTGAGTGTAATAATATTGAAGATGATCTGAAAAAAGAATTTACAAGAGGCACGGTTTTTTTTGCGGCTCAACAATACGATTCTTCACGCATTCAGCTATTCGATATTGGAGAACCCTATACACCATATGCTAAAAAGCTTATCGGCCTGAGTTATGCCTATGAGTTCCGTTTTAATGAAGCTGATCAATATATCAAACTTCCACTAGATCGACCAAAATACAAAAAACCTGCCCTGGGTGCGATTTGTGCCTTGGTCCCAGGCGGTGGGCACTGGTACTGCGGAAGGTTTGGTGACGGTATGTTTTCCTTCTTTCTTATTGGCACCTCAGCACTTCTCTCCTACTACTACTATCATGAGAATGAAGATATAAAATATGGCATCTGTCTCAGTGTAACCGGACTCTTTTATATCGCGAATATCTACGGCGGAATAAATGCTGTACACAATTATAATTACTATCAAAATGAAAAATACCTGCAAAAAATACTTGAGGATAAAAAATAAACATAGGGATTGCCGCGCCCGCTGAAAGCGGGCTCGCAATGACAGGAATAGTCTATCATTGC
>CAYQPW010000012.1:0-80267 GCA_964419565.1 uncultured bacterium | reverse complement strand
GCCGGGGTGATGGAATTGGTAGACATAGCGGACTTAAAATCCGCTTCTCAGCAATGGGAGTGCCGGTTCGAGTCCGGCCCTCGGCATTGCCATCAGAGATGGCAAAGAGTGATCAGTAGGGTGATAAAAGAAGAAAATGCATGAGACCATCTACATAACGAATAGGAAAGACTGGCGACGCTGGCTTTGGAAAAACCACAAGAAAAAAAATGAAATATGGTTGATATACTATAAAAAACATACAAAAAAACCCAGGATACCTTATGATGATGCTGTCGAGGAAGCATTATGCTATGGCTGGATCGATAGCATAGTAAGGCGGATCGATGATGAAAAATATGCCCAGAAATATACACCCCGTAAATCAGGGAGCAAATGGTCAAAACTCAATATCGAACGTGCCGAAAAAATGATCAGACAGAAAAAGATGACCAAGAGAGGTTTTGTTTTGTTTAAAGAAGTTTGTTCAGAAAAGATATCAAAGAGAAGAAAAATCAAAAAGAAATTTATAGTCCCGCCTGATCTAAAAAAAGCTTTGGCAAAGAATAAAAGGGCACTGGAAAATTTTACCGGGTTTGCTGATGGCTATAAAAGGACATATATTCTGTATATTATGGATGCGAAGAAAAGCCAGACAAGAGTTCGCCGTATCAAACGGGTCGTCGATTTAGCGGCTAAAAACATTAAATCGGTAATGCTGTAATATGCGTAGAGAGTAGGGAGTAAAGCGTCTTGTGAAAAAATCTCTCCACTACAGCGTCTATGTTGTTTTATTAGATGACCGGGTCGGTAAGTACCGAAAAGTAAAAGATGAAAACCCCCAAAGAGATCCTGATAGACCCTGTATCTATGTTGGTATGACTGGTATCGATCCAGTAAAACGTTTTGCTAACCATAAGGCCGGGTATAAGGCGAGCGGGTATGTGAAGAAATATGGTATAAGGCTTATGCCTGAGCTGTATGAAGAACTGAATCCGCTATCTTATGATGAGGCAGTTATTGCCGAACAGGGATTAGCGCGTCGTCTGCGTGCAAATGGCTATACTGTTGTTGGTGGCCATTAACTGTAGGTATTTATAGCTGTAGTTTTAAATGACTAAACAGTGCGCGGAGTGTTTGTTATGGAATTATTTTCTACAAGGTCACGATACTTCTCCTCGATTGCACAAAGTGCAGCGTTGTTCTTTTCAAACAATGCTTCGAGGTTGTCAGAGTATTTTAGCAGCTCTTTCTTTGTCTTAATTATTCAAAGTTGAACTTATTTGTTTTGAATAGCTTCTCACATGTTTCAACAATGATCGGTTCATATAAAATCCCTTTGTTAACAGAGATTTCTTCCAGCGTGGTTTCAAGATTATGCGCAGGACGATAGGGTCGATGAGAAAGCATTGCCTCTACCACATCTGCAACGCTCAGTATTTTTGTCCCCAATCTCATCTGGTTTTCTACAAGATGTTGTGGATAACCTGAACCATTGATGCGTTCGTGATGCTGGAGTATATAATCTGCCACTGGCCAGGGGAAGTCTATCGATTTAATAATATCATAGCCGATCTGTGAGTGCGACTTCACCATTTCGTATTCTACATTAGTTAACTTACTTGGTTTGCTCAAGATTTCCGCTGGTATATGGATCTTGCCGATATCATGGATGATTGCAGCAATCCGAACTCCTTCCATATCATCATCATTCATATCCAATTCAGCCGCGATCGCACAAGCTAATTTGGCGACACGTCGTTGATGGCCAGCTGTATAGGGATCACGCATTTCAACTGCGCTTGCTAATGCGGTGACTGCTGCTTCCAAGTTTTTCTTTAGTTTTTCGAAGCTTTCTCTTAATTGTTTCTCGGTCCGGTGTTTATAAAGCGCGATCTCAACAGTAGTTCGTAATTCTCTCTCTTCAAAAGGTTTAATCAAATAACCGTAAGGTTCGGTTTTTTTTGCGCGTTTTAGAATTTCATCATCAGCATATGCGGTAATGTATATAATAGGTATATCGTGCTTTTCTTGTATTCTTGATGCTAATTGTATACCATTCAGACTACCATTGAGCATGATATCGATGATCAATAGATCAGGGTTACTTATGGGTATTTGTTCTATTGCCTCTTCACCGGAGAATGCTGTTTTTGTTACACCGTAACCAAAGTTCTTAAGCGTTTGTTTAATATCCTTGGCAATTATGGCTTCATCTTCCACTATCATTACAACTGGCGTTTGCTCTTGCTGTATTTCTTTGTTGGCTTTATGTTTTTTCATGTTGCTCACTCTTTTTTCGTTCCACTTGCACGCATTGTACTCTTCGTGCCATTGCTATGAGTTCTGATATTGATTTGGGATTTTTAGGGTCATAGCATGCAGTGCCAATATCAAAAGAGAGATTGTAATTACTGCTGCTTCCTGAGTTGTGTATTTTGAGGTTCTGAAATAGGCGCTGGGTCAAGACCTTATCACTGTCTCTTTTTGTTTCTAACGCGATTATGGCGAATTCGGCATCGGCAAATCGTGAAATGATATCCGAGCGACGAAAAGTCTGTCTGAGAATGTTGACCGCTGATGTGATAATTTCAGCGCGAGCCTGGGGATCAGCCACTGCCATAATTTTATCCATATCATGAATGTTTATATATACAAAAATCAACCCCCGGTTAGTGCGATAAGCAAGTCTAAGATAATGCTGAAGTAATACGATGAAAGATTGTCTTGTGTAAGTACCGGTTAAGTTATCTATGAGATTAAATTCACTCAGTTCATTTTGGATTTTTTGCTGCTCAATCGCATACCTTACTGAACATTTAAGCTGCACACTATTTGTTTCCCCTTTGATGACATAATCTTTAGCTCCCAACTGCGTAGCTTTGACTGCATTTGACTGTTCTTCTGAGTCGGTTAATACTATGATCGGTGTATCGGGTATTTGGCTGAATACCTTTGTAAATGTCACGACACCGCTCGAGTCTGGTAAGGACAGGTTTAGAAAAACCATGTCAAAGTGTTCAGCGAGTAGTAGATCAAGAGCATCGTCCAATCTATTGCACGATGATGTCTTAAAATCAGCATCGATCGATTGTGTCAGCAATTCCTGCAGCATTGCGATATCCTGCGGGTTATTATCTATAATGAGTACTGTGTTTACATCATGTTCTGTGTAAAAATGCTTAAGGAAATCATCTGCATCAATCAGCATATGTGGTCCTCGAACTCATAAATTATCCTTGATATATTTGCTAATTTCGTTTCGAACACCAGCTGAAAAACGATTGGACAAACAGTATGGTCGTACCATCGGGTAATTATACCGATAGCGACGGTGTTGTCAATTATTCTCTAATTTCGAGGGTTGACCGCCCATAGCTACTTTATGGGTAGAACCACCTAGAGACAAATACGTATTTTCTTTAGTTGCTACATCAGTTTTTTCATTTCATAATGATATATGATTCTTCTAATCGAGTCGGATGAAGATATAAGAAAAAAACTATGCGATCTACTCAGCAGGGAGCGGATAATAGCAATCGGGACGCGTTCTGAAACACTCGAGATGATATGTAGATTCAAAAATAGATTTAACATAATTGTAGCAAATATTAATCTGCTGTATGAAATGATTATGCGTGGGACAATATTTAGACTTTATCAGAAACTTGATGTTGATATTCCACCGATATTGGGACTATATAGTGAAGCTGATGAAAGTACGAAAAGTGAATTTCGCAAAAATTTTAAGCATTATAAACTCATCAAGTACGATGAGAAAAATATTGATTTCCCGAAGTTATATATATCTGAAGTAAGAGGCCTTTATCCCGCGGTTATCGCGGATGTCAACAAAGCGAAAGAAATATGGTTACAGAAAGAAAAACCGCAGGACCTTATCGATCCTCGCAAGTGGCTTGAAGAAGAAGGATTTTTAGAACCTTGTCGGAAAGAACAGACTAAGTATGACGGTAAGGAAATAGGAGAATTAATGCCATCGCTCGAAAAGATGATCGCTTATGAAGAGAGACAGGCGGTAAATAGCGAAAACGAAACCAATAACAATGATTTGCTTTTAGAATGTAAAAGAAAATACAATGAGCTTTTACAGTACGTGAATGAATTGGTCGAATTAACCAAAAATTGATATGTTAAGTGACAAAAGCGATGATAAAAGTGTTGTGCATATTAGTGCAGCAATCAAGCATTTAATACCGGGTTATCTTGCAGACATCAGCAAAATGTTGGATTCAGCTGTAGTGGCCCTAGAGCACCAGAATTTTACAAAAATCAAAGCATTAGGACATAATATGTTTGGTTCTGGTGGTTCTTATGGATTTGATATGATTACTGAGGTAGGTGAGTCTCTTGAACAAGCGGGACAAGAGAGAAATGAAGAGCAGATAAGGAAGTGTGTAGATAAGTTGAAGGATTATCTTGAACGAGTAGAGGTCATTTGTGAGTAGTCCAGACAAATTGCTTATCTTGGTTGTCGACGATGACAATAATATACTAAAGTTAATCAAAAGCTTATTGAACTGTGAAGGTTATGATGTCATGATTGCACAGAGTGGTTTCAAGGCTTTTGAGATACTCCGAGACGTCACGCCGGATCTTATTCTGCTTGATGTTATGATGCCAGATATGGATGGTTATGCTTTTTGCTACAGACTTCAGCAAAAATCAGAAACTGCTTTTATCCCAGTTGTATTTGTGACTGGTTTAAAGAAGGAAAAAGATCGGACGAAAGCATTTGCGCTCGGCGCGGTTGGTTACTTAACCAAGCCGATTCAAAAGGACATATTACTCGAGAACCTCAAATATCATCTAGATAGAACGAAAGCGTGGCAGCATATACCAGCTATCACGAATAGACATGAAGTGAGTTTTGCATCACCTGATTTTATAGTGTTCAAGGAATCGATGTTACAAAAACTACCTCTTTCTCCAGAACAACAATTCGAGTTTGAATCAATGACACACACGAACTTATATTCTATGGTCGGGAAGTTTGGTATTGAGCAAGACCGCATGTCTGGCTATGTAGCCGAATTTCTGAAATTACCCCATCTTTCTTCGATCAATCCTGACAATGTTGAATTAGGAGTTTTGCCGATACCATTTTGCCGATCGAATCTGGTTATTGCCATGAGAACTGAACATGGTGGCAGGGCATTTGCTTTAAGTAATCCTTTCAATTTAGAAGTGTTAGATTACCTGGGAAAACTCAGTATGCAGGGCGAACCCCCGGATCTTATCATAACTTCACCGACCGCAGTTCGATCACTTCTGATGAATGGTACAATAATAGATCAGCCGATTGGGGATAAGCATGACGAACCGGAAAAGTGTGAAGAAGTTATTTTTGACAAAGGTGGGGATGAGGGTTCAGCGGTGCAATATGATTTTGATAGTCTGACCGCGCATGACATTGCAAACAATGTCTTATATGATGCGGTAAAGCACAGAACGAGCGATGTTCATATCGATATGAAAAAGAAAAACGCATTTGTACGGTTTCGTGTTGATGGTGATATGAGGACAATATTTACTTTATCCAGGGATGCCGGCTTCAAACTCATAAGTCGCTTTAAAGCCATCGGTGATATGGATATCGCAGAAAAACGAAGACCCCAGGATGGAACTTTGGAAGTGGCTATCGGTGACCAAAATTATAAACTGCGATTAGCGACCACTTCCACGCCTGAGGGAGAGAGCCTTGTCATTCGATTGCTGGAACCATATGCAAAACCACGACAACTTGGTGACTTGGGCATGTCCGAAAAACAAGCGATCATGATACTTGATGCAGTGGAAAGAACTCATGGTTTGATACTTGTTGTCGGTCCAACCGGCTCGGGAAAGACGACCACCATATACAGTTTGTTATCACATCTTGATTGTGAAACGCGTAATCTGATTACGATCGAAGATCCTGTGGAATACCGTATGCTGTTAGCAAACCAACAACAAGTAAATGAAAAGGCAGGTATTACATTCGAAATATTGCTCAAGTCGGTAGTGCGTTTAGACCCTGATGTGATCTTCCTCGGTGAGATCAGAGATCCGTATTCGGCAAGGATGGCGATGGATTTTGCAAGTACCGGGCATTTGACATTTACCACGCTCCATACAACAAATACAACGACGGCTGTTTTTAGACTCGAACGCCTTGGTGTTAACCGTGGTGTTATGGCTGATTCGGTGCTTTGTGTCGTTGCTCAACGACTGGTAAAGAAACTGTGTCGCTATTGCAAGAAGATCGTTAAAACGTCTGCAGCAGAGGTCGATATGCTTGCTCGGTTTACAGATAAGGTTCCTGAAAAGGTTGCTCATCCAGTTGGTTGCTCAAAATGCTATAAGACTGGTTATTGGGGGAGGGAAGGACTTTATGAGATCCTGAGATTTGATCCAATGGTTGCCGATATGGTTCGTTCCGGAAAACCTATTTCTGAGATCCGTAATTTTTTTCGGGATAACGGCGTATATTTAATCAGTAATCATGCAATTGAGAAAGTGAGAGACCATATTTTTGCTCCAAGGGATGTTTATCAGACAGTTTTGGCTGAGGACATAGAGATATTAAACCAGACGAAAAAGTAAATGAGTAATTCATACGATGTAATTATTGTCGGCGGGGGACCGATAGGTTCTTACACCGGTTATCAGCTGGCTGATAAAGGTTTCAGCGTATGTATCCTGGACCAGAAGACTAATGTTGGTAAAGATATCCTATGTACCGGGATCGTTAGCAAAGAGGCATTTAAAAGATTTGATCTGCCAACAGATTCGATATTATCGAGAATAGATTCCTTTACCTTTATATCACCTGCAAAGCGGAAACTTGAATATAATCATCCCGATGTTTTTGCTTATATTGTAAGCCGTGAAAAATTCGACGAAGGATTATTAAAGCTGGCAAGCAAATGTGGTGCAGAAGCCCATTTAGGAGAAAAGGTTGAAACAATCAAAGAGCTCCGTGATTGCTGTGACGTGGTGAGTACGAAGCAGCGATATCGGGCTAGAGTAGTTGTACTAGCCACTGGGGTTCGATATGGTTTGCAGGAACAACTTGGTATGGGCAGGCCTTCGAAATTCCTTTACGGTTCACAAGTCGAATTACCGATGCAAATACCATCGTCAACCATTGAAATCCACCTGGGCAGGAGGTTTGCCCCCGGTTCTTTTGGATGGATTGCACCTTTAAATAACGGTTTTGCGCGAATTGGTGTTATTATCAACAGGAAAGGTACAGGTTATCTTAATTCGATGCTAACAGAGAGATTGAAACTCCCGAATGAAAACAGAGATACATACAATTTAAGGACGAAGCCGATTGCTAATAACGCAATTAGGCAGAGTGTAAAAGATCGAATCTTAGCTGTCGGTGAGGCCGCTGGACAAGTAAAAACAACCACCGGTGGTGGAATACTATATGGTCTTTTATGTTCTGAAATTGCCGTTGATACACTATGTGCAACACTAAAACATGGTAATGGTGCTTTACGGGAATATGAAGTAAGTTGGCGCAGCGCGCTAAGTTCAGAACTTGACATTGGTCACCAATTGAGAAGATTAGCAGATTCTTTGAATGATCGAACGATTGAACAGCTGTTTGCTTTTGTTAAAGAGAATAGATTCTGGGTTCGGCTACTACAACCCCGGATCAATTTTGATTTTCACTCAAATTTTCTGTTCTTTTGTCTAAGGAGCTTTAAGTTTTTACTCTCTAAAAAACTGGGTAGGTATGATCATTAAAAAGTATCGTGCGGTAATTTCCGAAATGTAAACTTATTGTTTTTAAAAAGCCCTATGCAGTTATCTACTACATCAGGGTCATATAATTTACCGCGGTTTTGTTTGATTTCATCAAGTGCTTTATCAATACCTGGTGCCTGACGATATGGACGATCTGACATCATTGCTTCAATAACATCGGCAACTGCAAGGATTTTTGATTCCAAAAGGATATGCTTATCAGTTATTCCTTTTGGGTAGCCAGACCCGTTCAGTCTTTCATGATGTTGGTGTACGATTTGGGCAATGAGCCAAGGGAATTTTATCATTTTCAATATCTCGTACCCTGAACTGGCATGAGTTTTTACTATCTCCATATCTTTGTTGCTAAGTTTTGTGGTTTTATTGAGAATATCCTCAGGTACTTGCGTCTTGCCGACATCGTGGATCATTGCCGCCATTTTTATACTTTTCGTTTGTTCTTGTGTGAGATTCATTTCTTCGGCAATCGCTTGAGCAAGTTGTGAAACGCGCCTCTGATGGCCGGTCGTATATGGATCTCTCATCTCCACAATGCTGGCAAGAGTGCTTATTGTTTCTTCCAGGACGGTCATGAATTTACCAAAACTGCCTTTGAGTTCCAGCTCAGCATGACTTCTTTCAATTGCATGCCTGACAGAACGCACAAGGGTATCGTTATCCATATCTTGTTTTGTTATACTATCCTGAGCACCTTCGCGTATTGCCTGAACGGCTAAATCCTCATCTTCAAGCGCAGTGAGTACGATTATTGGCACATGAGAGACCTCCGCTTTGATTTCTTTGAGTATTCCAAGGCGATTATTGCAGCTTGGTAAATTCAGATCGAGCAGGATTACGTCGATATTTTTCCTTGTAAGATAGCCCAAGCCCTCAGCAATTGTTTTTGCACTTGCTACATCGAATGTACAGGTATCGGTTTTTTTTAGTAATTTTTCTATCGAATTACTAAACTCCGAGCTATTCTTAATTAATAATACACTGATGATATCGGATTCAATTCGATGTCTTAGCTCGCTTGCGTTTAGATGAATATGGGATTTTGTTTTTATCTCCTCTAGTTGTGGAGTATGCTTGAGCATTTTTTGTTCATACATAAGTGCATCTGCTTGTTGAAGTAGTTCATCGACAGAACATGGCTTGCATGGATCATAGTATGTTGTGCCAATGCTTATTGACAATTGATGATCATGTTTCCGTTCTTTATTATAGACATCAAGATTTTTCCGGAGACGTTTCATTAGTATCTCAGCACTATCTTTTTTTGCTTCGATCGCGCAAATCGCAAATTCATCTCCTCCAAGGCGCGCTATAATATCGGATTTTCTGAAACTGTTTTTACACGATGCAGCAACTTTTTGTAATGCAAGATCACCTTCGTAATGGCCGAAGTTATCATTTATCCATTTCATTCTATCGATGTCGGCAAACAGTACGTAGAATCCTTTTTTCGTACGGCTCGCAAGATACATCTGCTGTCCGACCAACGTATGAAAGCCTCTACGATTATATAAACCGGTGAGCTGATCAATCAATGATTGCTTACGCAGATCCGTTTCCAGTTTTTTTCGCTGCGTTATTTCATATACAAAGATGCGCGCAAGTTTACTTTCTGGAAAGTAACATATCTTTTCTTCATATACCTGATTTCCAAGGCTAACTTCGCGGGAAATCGAGTCCCTACCTTGTTTCGTGAGTGTGTCAATATGCGATTTTAGGTTTTTGA
The DNA here is from genome assembly GCA_964419565.1 of uncultured bacterium. Taxonomy (GTDB): domain Bacteria; phylum Hydrothermota; class Tepidihabitantia; order SM23-42; family SM23-42; genus JAUVZL01. The sequence continues at coordinate 70,786 of CAYQPW010000012.1, read as the reverse complement.
GAATTGGATGCTGCGAAGACAAGCTGTGAATATTCGGAAAATGCGACCGGGCTGAATCATTCATATAAGTGATTATTCCGTTACCAGCGATTTCAATTACTGGATTGGGGTCTTGTTCAGGAAAGGACGCTAACCGAATTATTTTTTCTTCGATTTTTTTTCGCTCGGTAATATCACGGATAAAGCCGATTGCATGCCACTTATATTTGATCTTTACCGCAGACATGGACAATTCTACAGGAAATTCGCTTCCGTCTTTTCTCAGAGCTATCAGTTCAAGGGTTTTATTGACCGCGTTTCCTTGTCCGGTCAATTTGAATTTTCTGAAGCCCTTTTGAAAATCTTCATGATATCGTATTGGGGCAAGAAGCAGATGCAGATCCACACCGATGATTTCTTCTGGGCTGTAGCCAAATATTTTTTGAGCCGCTTGATTCCATAGGGTGACCTTGCCGTTATTATCCATTATTATAATTGCATCTACTGCCTTGCTGATCATAATATTGAGTTTTTCTTCACTGTCGTGCAGATCTCGTTCGATTTGCTTGCGTGTCACTACTTCACCAAGCAGATGGACAATGCCATCGATGAGACTGCATTCTTCTTTTGTAAATGGTCCTTCATACATTTGCGGTTGCTGTTCCAAATAGTACACTTCCAAACTGCCTCTTTTTTCCCCGTTAATAATAATATCCCGGATCAGTTTCCACTCGGTTTCTTCGAATGTACGGTTGATGTATTCCCGATTATCAAAAAGTATTTTTACACGTGTGATCTTTGGATGTTGCAGTGCTGGTGGAAAAATGAGAACAATATCTTGAAGGACTTCCTCCAGAGTTGCACGTTCGCTTATCGATCGACTAACTCCATACATGCACTGGAGTTCTTTAAGTCGCTCGTTCATATCATACATTGACTTCTTGCGTTCCTCCTCCTCCTGTCTACGTTGTGTTGTGTCTCTGAAAATACCAATCAAGTATCTTTTTCCTCCTATTTTTATCAATGAAGAATTGACATCTGCATAGAAAACACTTCCATCCTTTCTTTTTACTGGGATGTTTTGTGCGATTTTTATTTCTTTTCGAATCTGTTTTTCGATCTGTTCGGTTACGTAAGGTAAATCAGATTTGGGATGAATATCCGACACACCTAAGGTCTGCAGCTCTTTTAGGTTATAACCCAGCATCTCGCAAATCCCAGTATTCCCATCATGGAATTGCTTGCTTTCAATGTCAGCGAGTAGTATTCCATCATTAACATTATCAAAAATAGTCTTGAGCCGCTCTTCTGATTCCCGCAGTTTCTGATCCATAACGTGTTTATAGAGCGCCATTTCAATGTTCGTATATAATTCACTGCTGTCAAGGGGTTTCACTATATATGCATATGGCTCTGCATTCATTGCCCTTTGTAGTATATCATCATTAGTAAATGCAGTAATGAAAATTATCGGTATAGCGAATTTAGTGCGAATTCTTCCTGCAGTATCTATTCCATCCATTTTTCCTTTTAGCATGATATCCATCAGTACTAAATCAGGCCTTTCTTTTTTTACCATTTTTATTGCATCTCTACCTGAATTAACAATTGCAGTAACTATATAACCTCTAGCCTTTAGTGTTTCCTGCATATCTTTTGCAACAATCATCTCATCTTCGACTATAAGGATTTTCGCAGGAGTTTTTTCCTTATCATGTAGAAGATTTTTATTCATTTCTTCCTAAATGTTATTGTGAACTCAGTCCCTTTGTTTTTGCCTAGAGTGATCTTGCCGTGCAGTTGCTCAGTTAGTGCGCATACTAATTGAAGCCCTAATGATTCAGTCTTTCTGTAATCAAAATTCTCAGGCAATCCTTTGCCATTGTCCGCAACAATCAATACATATTCTTTTTTACGCATGTTAAGAGCGATAGAAATCCTGCCTTTTTTGCTGTTTGGAAAAGCATATTTAATAGAATTTGTTACTAGTTCGTTGATGATCAGACTACATGGTATCGCTGTATCAATATCTAATAATACATTTTCTACTGTTATCCGGAGATCAATTTTCGATGATGAGACGTAAGAACTAAACAGGTGATTGGACAGACTGTGTATATATTCTTTAAAGTCAATATACATAAAGTCTTGTGACCCATAAAGTTTCTCGTGCACAAGCGCCATAGTTTTGATGCGATTTTGGGCATGTTTGAACATATCTTTATCTTCTTTATTCTTGATATATCGTGATTGAAGGTTCAACAGACTGGTGATAACCTGCAAATTGTTTTTGATTCTATGGTGTATTTCCTTCAGGAGCATTTCTTTCTCTCCAAGTGCAACTTTTATCTTTTTTTCAGCTTCCCTGCGTTCAGTAATATCCGAAGTTATCTGCATCAGTGCTACAATTCTTCCTTGATCCTTGATTGGTCCAACTTTTGTGCTGTACCATGCTTTGGTGCCATGTGGTCCAATCCCCTCGAGTTCGTAGCTGCTATTCTTGCCTGTTCTCGCAACTTCCTGCAAGGATTCTTTAACTATGTTGTGGTGGATTTTTGGGATGTAATCATAGACTGTTTTTCCAATAACATCTTCTACGGTCAACCCAGGCACCGTGTGGTTTATGAATTGGATTACACCATCAAGATTTACAATCATTATGATACTTGGCGCATTTTTCACCAGCGAGTGCCATTTCTCCTTAGCATCCATTAGTGATTTTTCTATTTTCCTATGCTCGGTGATGTCAATACAGGTGCCGATCCACTCCAGTATAGTTCCGTCTTCTTTAAACACAGGAACTCCTTTAGTGAAAAACCACCGGTATTCTCCATCTTTTCTGCGCACTCTATACTCAACTTCATAAGGGCTTTTTGTTTTGATCGCCTCTTGCCATATCTGTGTAGTATTTTCAACATCATCCGGATGAAGTGCTTTAGCCCATCCATCACCTTTGATTTCCTCGTAGCTCTGCCCGGTATAAACCCTCCATGAAGCTATATCCTCTTCAACCTTTCCTTGAGCATTTGTTACCCATCCTAATTGCCCGGTTACTTCAATATGAGACCGATAACGCACCTCGCTTGCTTTCAACTTTTCCTCTATCATCTTCTGCTCGGTTGTCAATTTTTCCGATTCAGTGATTCTCTTGCGTAATCGAGTAAGTTCTTCTATGAGCTGTTCTTTTGTTCTTTTCGTATTATTTTTGGTAGACATAATAATGTCCTTACTCCTTTATCTTTCCCTCCCCCTTGGGGGTAGGGAAAGTGGAAAGAGTTGTTCAAACTCGAATCTTTTTTCTTTAAAAAGTTTCAAACAAACATCTACAGCTTCAGGCTCATAGAGTTTTCCTCGATTCTTCTTTATCTCGGCTAGAGCTTTCTCAATGCCCGGTGCAGGACGGTAGGGGCGATGTGACGACATAGCCTCGACGACATCCGCTATAGCGATGATTTTCGCTTCTAATAGTATTTCACCATTTTTCAAGCCCTGGGGATAACCTGAGCCATCCAAACGTTCATGGTGTTGAAGGACAATATCTGCGATAGCCCAGGGGAATTCAATTTTCTTAAGAATATCATAGGCTGTTCTTGCATGTATTTTCACAATCCTATATTCAGCATCAGTTAACCGACTCGGTTTTATCAATATTTCAGCGGGGATGCTAATTTTTCCTATATCATGCAGCAAACCTGCTAACCGCAGACCCTTGATCCTATCTTGTGAAAGTTCCATTCTTTCAGCAATAGCGCATGCAAGTTTGGTCACATTGCTTTGATGATTTCGGGTAAAAGGATCCCTTTGTCCTAATACAGAAGATAATGCTTCAACTGTCTCTTCAAAAACACGTTCAAGTTTATAGTAACTGACTTGGATCTTCTTTTCTGTTCTCTTACGCTCCACGGCATGGCGCATTGAGCGGGTAAGTAAGGAAGCATTGATTTGACCTTTTACTAAATAGTCTTGTGCGCCGTCTTGAACCGCTTGTATACCTATCTCTTCATCTGCGAGTCCAGTTAACACCATTACCGCAATATCCTGCGTATAAGGTAATATTTTTTCTAATGTGCTAAGTCCCTGGCAATCAGGTAAACCAAGATCCAATAAAACAATATCAATCTTATCGGAGTGCAATTTTTCTAGCCCTGAGGATAGTCTATTAACGGATTCAAGCTCAAAAGAATTAGTCTTGCTTTCTCGAAGCATTTCTTCTACTAATCGTACGTCAGGGGGATTGTCCTCGATCAGCAAGATTCTAATGGAGCTATTTTTCATTTCGCCTCATTTAGGGGTAGTTTTACAATTGTAAACCAGAAATTTTCTATTGCTTTTACGACTTTGATAAACCGTTTCATGTCAATCGGTTTTGTTATGTAGCAATTTGCATGCAGATTATAAGTTTTCATTACATCTTCTTCATTCCTTGAACTTGTTAGAATTACTACGGGGATTCTTTTTAGAACATCGTCTTTCTTGATTTCTGCTAAAACTTCACGTCCATCTTTTTTGGGAAGATTGAGGTCAAGCAAAACAAGATCAGGTCGAGTTTCTTTTGCATACTTACCCTCTTTATTGAGGAAAGCTATAGCCTCGACACCATCGTCAACGACACGAAGCGTATTATGTATTTTGCTGTCACGCAATGCTTCCTTTGCCAGACGCACATCGCCTGGGTTATCCTCGACCAGAAGGATCTCTACAGATTTTTCGATAATCGGTGTCATGATATTTCTCCTTTTTTAGGAATTGTAAAAAGAAATGTTGAGCCTTTGCCAGGAACAGAATCGAACCAAATTTTGCCGCCATGGCGTTCTACAATTTTCTTACATATTGCAAGTCCAATGCCGGTGCCTGGATATTTGTCTCTACTATGCAACCTTTGAAAAATTATAAAGATTCTATCTTTGAATTCCGGTTCTATCCCGAGACCATTGTCACGTATTGAGAAAACCCATTCACTGTCTTTTTCCTCTGTCGATATATGAATGCGGGGCCGCCCATCGTCCTTAAACTTGATGGCATTAGCAATTAAGTTTTGAAATAATAGAACAAACTGAGTTTCGTCAGCCCAGATCGATGGTAAATCATCATTTGTAACAAGAGCATGGCTTTCTTGTAGTACCTTATTTAGATTAGCAAGCGCTTGCCCAAGTGCTGAGTGGCAATCAGTAATTTTGAGTGGCTCATTCCTGGTACTCAAACGTGAGTAAATTAATAAGTCGTTTATCAACCTCTGCATACGATTTGCACCATCCACGGCAAAATTAATGAAGTCCTTCGCATCGTTATCGAGTTTGTCCTTGTATCGTTGTTCCAGTAGTTGTGTATAGCTTGCTACCATACGTAATGGTTCTTGCAGGTCATGTGATGCAACATAGGCAAATTGTTCAAGTTCATTATTAGAACATTTAAGGTCTTCCAACGTTTTTTTAAGTTCTTCTTCTGCCTGGATCTGGTCAGTGATGTCAAGATTAGCAGATTGGTATCCTATCATTTTACCTGTTTCATTTTTTACAACTGTTGCGTAGCCCCGGGAAATAAATGTCGAGCCATCCTTTTTCTTGGCGAGGAATTCGCCTTGCCATTGTCCGGTTGTATTCACGGATTGCAGAATAGGTTCTGTCTCTTCTTTGTTCATAAAGAAGTCAGCAATGGGCCTACCTAACACCTCCTCTTTTTTATCGTAGCCCCATATTTTTAAGAAAGCAAGATTGCAGTGATTGATATCGCCATTTATGTCTGCTGTGCTATTTGCCGCGACTGACGATTCAAAAACGAGGTCTTTCAAGATCAGTTCCTCTTCCATTTGCTTGCGTTCGGTGATGTCGCGAACAATCCCCCAGATGCCGATGCTTTTACCTATTTCGTTTTTAATAGCCCAAGCCGACAATTCTATTGGGACCCGGGTGCCATCTTTCCGAAAATATTCTTTTTCCTGGCTTTTAATATAGCCTTGTACACTTATTTGTTCAACCTGCGCTTGATCAGATTCAGTCCATTCGGGTGGTGTCAACGCTTGATATGATAGCTGCCTGATTTCTGCTTTGGTGAAACCGAGCATGTTAGACAGACTGTCGTTTGCGTCCATGATATTCCCGTCCGTATCCGTAAAAATGATCCCATCCAGATTGGATTCATATAAGGTTCTGTATTTTTTTTCACTTTCTCGGAGCACTTCCTCCACCCGCTTACACTCTGTTATGTCTCTTAAAAAAACTACTTCTCCAATGACATCTCCCTGCTCATCTCTAATTTCAGAAGCAGAATATGTTACTAGGCGTGTTCCCCCTTTTTTGTTTAATAACTCAACTTCTGCACCAATTATAGGCTCATTGGTTTCAAGACGTTTCTTTGCTCTTTCTTGGATAATTTTAGCCGAACCAGGAGGCACTATTTTGGGTACTATTTCCTGAATTGTTTTGCCGACAACATCTTTTTCTTCATAACCAATCATTTTTAAAAAGGTCGGATTCACGTAAATAAATATGCCCTGTTTATCAATCAGAAATACTCCGTCAGGTGCATTTGATAAACCCTTTTCCAAATACAAGTACGCCTTTGACACTGCTTCCTCGGCCTTCTTGTGCTTGGTTTCCAGTTCAGTCATACGCTGAGTCATATACTCTATTTGTTTTATTAGTTCATTCTTTGTTTTATCATGATAGTCCATGAACTTACCTCCGATATATCAGGTTCATTATTTCAACATTTCAATTATTACAGCTTAATGAGCATTGCATAACGGCAATACCCCTGTTGATTTTTCATCTCAGTAAGTAACAATTTTCAAAATTTAGTTTCAAAATCGAACTTTTTTTCTTTAAACAATTTAATACATGCCTCAACTGCATCTGAGTTATATAACTTGCTTTTGTTTTTTATTAGTTCTTCCAGTGTAGCATTAAGACTATGTGCTGGACGATAAGGACGATGTGATAGCATCGCTTCTGTAACATCTGCCACCGCGAGAATTTGTGCTTCTTGTAAAATATTATCATCATCCAGGCCCCCTGGATATCCAGAACCGTTAAGACGTTCATGGTGCTGGAGCACGATCTGAGCTACTGGCCAGGGGAATTTGATATCCTTCAAAATATCGTATCCGATTTGCGGATGGCACTGGACGATCTCAAACTCAGCTTCAGTTAACTTTGCGGGTTTACCCAGGATCTCAGCCGGTACATGGATCTTTCCTATGTCATGAATTGTCGCGGCTATGCGGATTGCTTCTATTTTATTTTTTGAAAGCCCCAATTTTCTGGCAATTGCACAGGCGAGTTGCGTAACCCTTATCTGGTGTCCGGACGTATACGGATCACGCATTTCAACTGCGGTCGCCAGTGCCGCGACCGTTGCTTCAAGTGCTCTATTGCGGTCATCGAAACTTTTCTTGAACCGGGTTTCTGTTTTGTTCTTGTATAGGGCTATTTCTATGTTTGTTTGCAGTTCACGATCTTCAAAGGGTTTTATGATGTAGCCGTATGGTTCTGTTATTTTCGCTCGAGCAACTATATCCTTGTCTGCATAAGCGGTTAGATATACAATGGGGATATTGTAACGTGATTTTATGTATTCTGCCATTTCTATACCGTCAATTTGACCCGATAAAACGATATCAGCGAGTATTAAATCCGGTTTGGTTTTCTTGAGCATATTTATGGCTTCTTCAGCGCTCGAAACAATCTCCATTGCTGTGTAACCTAAACTTTGCAGTGTATTACGCAAATCTTCTGCGATAATCCTTTCATCTTCGACAATCATGATCTTTGCATTGGATGTCATAAAAGATCCTTGTTGCAGATGAAGCAATACCAAATAAGATTCTCGGAGATTCTAATCGGGTACACCCGTTCACTATTCAAGATTTGACCCCGTGTATAATGCTTTACATGCTCGTGCTATTATTTCAATAATAGAACATGGATATTTGGGATTATAGTAGGCTGTTCCTACTTGTAGGGATAGCTTAAAGCTCCTATTGGGACTCTGCTTATACTTAGAAAGGTTCGTTTGAAGACGCTTGGTGAGGATTCTATCGCTGTCATTGCTTGCTTCCAGAGCAACGACTGCGAATATACTTTCTGCATAGCGGGCGATGACGTCTGATCTTCGGAAGGTTTGTTTGAGGATATTAGCAGTATCGATCAAGGCATTTTCTTGTTCTTTAAAATTAAAAGTGTTTGATATTTCATTGAAATTGCTAATCTCTATCAGAAAATACATCATCCCTTTTTTCACCCGGTTTGCATGTTTTAAATAATGCTGACTGAGAATAAATAAAGATTGTCTTGTGTAAAGACCGGTGAGTTTGTCAACGAGCGTAAGATTGCTGAGTTCATGCTGCATCTCATGTTGCTCGACAGCATATTTGATCAAATGTCTAAGTTGTAAGCTGTCTGTTTTACCTTTGATAACATAGTCTTGTGCGCCTAATTGTGTTGCTCTTACAGCCAGCGATTCTTCGCCTGGCGAAGCCAGGATGATGATCGGGACATCAGACGTCCGTTCGTATAATTTGCCAAACGTATCTTGCACTTGAGAATCAGGTAAAGAGAGATCAAGCAAGACTATGTCAATGCCACCCGCTAACAATTCCTTCAGACCGCTTTCTAAGCAGTCAGCGTTTATCAATTCGAATGATGATTCTATTGCGTCGGTGAGCATTTCTTGTATGATATTGGCATCGTCAATATTATCTTCAATCATGAGGACTTTTTTGATTGAGCCTTCTTTCCGTTGGGGCTCAAATCGGTTTTCCGAATCCAAATCTATTGTATTCATGCTAAGTACCTATCACTTCAAAAATCTTCATTTTGAGTGCCTTGATATCTATTGGTTTTGTTATAAATGCAGTGACGTTAGAGTTCTGCATAGTAATATCATCCTGCATTTTACGATAGGCGGTGCATACGATAATCGGGATATCCCGGTGGTGTTGTCGTATTCGTTGTATCGCTTCTATGCCGTGCATGTGGGGCATTTTTATGTCGATTATCAACAGATCGAAATCTTCGTTTTCCACCATGTCAAGGGCTGCTCTACCATCGGCTGCTTCAACAACCTCGTAGTAATTAGACAGTATTTCATGAAGCAATAGTCTTATTGCTTTTTCGTCATCGCAGACCAATATCCTTTTTTTCATGTCAAACCTCCTTTCCCTTATTCTAGATACGCTTTTGCTTGTTCCCTCCTCTTCGTGCACCTTTATTTTTAGTTGAATTTCTGTTCAATTTTTTTGGCAAAAATACTCTAACTGAGGTCCCAATCCCTTGTTTACTTTTAATATCGATCTTACCATTATGCTCCTCAATTATTTTTTGTACGATTGCAAGACCCAAACCAGTACCTCTTTCTTTGGTCGTATAAAATGGCGTAAGTACGTTCTGCAGCTGTTCTTTCGCTATTCCACAACCATTATCAGATATCTCGATAATTAACCACTTCTTGTTTGAAGAAAACAGAATCTCCAGGTGGCCATTTTTATCCATCGCCTCGGCACTATTATTAATCAAATTCACAAAAACCCTCCTGATGGACTCTAATTCTCCTTTTATCACCGGCGTGCCCTCAACTTTAGTTGTGTTTTTGATGTTGATGTCTACTATGATATGATCGATCATAGATTTAAGGTCGATATCCACCAATTTCGGTTCTTTTCTCTTTGTTTTTGCAAAAGCGAGGATATCTTCGATTATATTGTTTATTCTCTCTGACCCTTTGAATATTTCAGCGCCGTAAAGTGCGATTTTTTCCTTTTTATCGGTAGCTACGATTAATTGAGCAAAACCGTCGATTGCGGCCAAGGGATTTCTAATTTCATGGGCAACCCAGCTCGCCATTTTTCCCAAATACGATAGTTTCTCTGCTTGTTTTAAACGTTCCTGCAAAGCTTTTATATCGGATAGATCTTTAAAAATCGTTACACAGCCAGAAAATTTTCCTTCCATATCACTATTACCTACCGGTGAAATTGATAACCCGATCGGTATTTTATTACCGGTCGTGTCGCGAATTACGACTTCGCCCCTTTTTAAGGTCGAGTTTGATGCGATAGACTGCTCCATTTTTGTCCACAAAGCATTTAGTCCTTTTATGGTCTTTATGTCTGTGTCAAGCAGTTCCTGTTTATTGATGCCCAATACCCTGGTAGCTTCGGGGTTGACCGTGGTGATCGTACCATCGCTACTTACAGCGATGACGCCGCTTGGGACACTGTCTATTATTTTTTCAGTGTACCGACGTAAGGTGATCTCATTAGCCGCGATCCTATCGACCTCTTTTTTCAGTGCACGATTGAATGCCTCGAGTTCCTTCTTTTTCTTTAGCTCGCGGCGTGTGTGCGCAGACCAGAAACTGCTAATCAATGATACGATGAACAAAAAAGGGATTCTCAGCAAGATAACAGGACTGAGAATGGAAATTTCTGGATTCGCTTGATAGATGAGCCATCCATAGATGAGACTGGCGACGATTGCCGTGGGAAGACTACCTTTGATATCTTGACTGACCGATGCGATGAATATCACGAGGAAATAGATTAGGTAAAAATCAGTAGACATCCCTTGAGCAAAATAAATAACCAAGGATATTGTGATAATGTCGAACAGAAAAATGAAAAAGGAAAAAAGTGGCTTGTGGAATATCTCATCGGAGAGAAAATATATCACGAGATTAGAAATCAAGTAAAAAAGTGCCAGCGTATATCCCGGCTCGGGAAAGACTAGACCTTTCCTTGAATATGTGATGACGAGTACTGTACTTAGAATCAAGATGAAGCGCAGGAACAGAATGGTTTTTTTCTTCATTATATGCTCTGGTAGCGGAAGCTGGCGTGACCACCCCAGCTTCCCGGGAGTGAGGAGGTGTGAATATTTTTATTACAAGAAGAATTTAGCATCAGTCTATTACCTTATGCCGCAGTGCATATCTTACCAGACCAGCGGTATTGGTCACATTGATCTTTCTCATGATACTCAATCTGTGGTGTTCTACTGTCCGTATGCTGATATTCAGTTTAATCCCAACTTGTTTATTGGAGTTTCCTTCAGCCACGAGTTTTAAAACTTCGTACTCGCGTGGTGTCAGGGTCTGACGCATTGCGTTTCCTTTTTTGTTTTTAATATTGGTTCTCCGTTCTACGAACTTTCTAATGATTTTATCTGCAAAAGATGAGGAAACATATATTTCGTCCCTGGTAATCGCTCTCAAAGCCGATACTAATTCGGTATCAGCATCCTCTTTTAGTATGTACCCCTGTGCGCCGTTAATCAGGCAGTCGTATACATATTCTTCATTCTTATGCATCGTTAATATGAGTATTTTTGTTTTTTTATCGAACTTTCTGATTTTCTGGAGTGCTTCCATGCCATTGAGGTCAGGCAGTGATAAGTCCAGAATTATCAGATTGGGATGCAGGGTTTTGATTTTGGGTATTATCTGCTGACCATTGCTGGTATCGCCGATTACTTTGTATTGTGGGTTTTCTTCAATAATACGCTTTAGACCTCTTTTCAAAAGTGCGTGGTCATCAGCAAGAAAAACCGAATACTTTGCGTGATTTTTTTCTTCAGGCATTCTATGTTTCCTATGATATATACTAAAGGATATACTGTTGAGGACAATCAAACATGATACTCAAAGCGGGGTGGGTATAAGTACGTAGGGAATTTAGGATTTTAGATTGCAGATCTGAGACTGATAAGGGAACCGCAGAAAGACAGCAAACAGCAGGAACTAAGAAGTGTGAATCAGTAAGTATTTGCGGGATGTTCAAAACGAGATTAACGAATTATATGACTATCTGATAACTCGATACGTAATTACTGTTTATTGGGGAATAAATTATGAATTTTTTCAAGCAGACAGGGGAGGTGTTCTCCTTTAACAAAATAATCATCAGCCCGCGCCTGGAACGCATAGACTCGTGCCTCGTTTTCAGGCCAGACAGTGATCATGATGATCTTTATATCAGGATACATAGCTCTTAATTGTCTTGCTATTTCAGGCCCTTCAAAACCAGACATTCTCACATCGATCAAAGCAAGATCTGGCTTGTTGTTTATACAGAATTCCAGGCATTCAGCACCGTTCGTTATAAGCTTGATTATACTGATTTCTTTTATGTCTGCAAAATAAGCTGCAATAGCTTCGCTGAATTGAATACTATCATCTACTATTATGGTCTTGATTTTTCGCACGGTGATAAATCCTCAAGAGGAAAGACACATTTTACAAGTGTACCCTTGTTTGCGTGGCCAGTTATCGTGAGTGTTCCATCAAGTAGTCGTGCTCGTTCGTGCATTGTAACTATACCATAGTGTTCTGTATCTTTTGGTATGTGCGCATTTGGATCAAATCCTATTCCGTTATCCTCAATTTCGATCGTAAACATGCTATTCTGCAGTGTAATTTTGACTGACACTTCGGTTGCCTTTGCATGTTTGGAAATGTTCGTCAACGTTTCCTGGATAATGCGAATGATATTTGTTGTCGCAAATAGACTAATATTTGGTGTTGCTCGCGGGTGTTTGAAGATGACTCTTATATCTGTGCTGAAGAACTTTTGGTCGATCAATTCCTTGAGGACTTTGTATAGATCTTTATTTAACCCCCGCAGAGGCTCTATCCCACTGATGAGTGCCCGACCTTTTGATATTGAATCTTTGATCACCGCTATCACGTGTTCTCTTTGTTTTTTTGCCTTCCTGTTAAGTTTGGTTAGGTCGATCATCTGAAGGAAATACAATACAGCAACGAGACCTTGCAGTAGATCATCATGTATTTCCGAAGCGATGTACAGACGTTCTTCTTCCTGCAGGTTGATGATCTTATTCGTGAGTTCCTTCCTTCTTTTCTGTTCAGTTCTTAAGGCCATTTCTGTTTTCTTCCGTTTCGTGATATCTCTTATGATGCTAAGAAAACCATCAATACCATTTTCTTTTTTTAAATATGTAGTACTGGTTTCAACAATGATTCTTTCACCATTTTTTGTCCGCAGCTCAAGCTCGACTAATCCAATCGGCCTTTTGGATTTTATCATTTGCCGAAAGCTATTTTTGATATAGATTGATGTTTTTTTATCGAATACTTTGAGTTGGAAGAAATTTTTACCGACAATTTCACTCGCATTATAGCCAAGAATTTTCTTGGTTGTTCGATTGACATTCAGTACCCTTCCCTGTCGGTCAACGAAAACAATAACATCATTTGCATTTTCAAAAATTGTGCGAAACTTGTATTCACTTCTTTTTCGATTTATTTCAATACTATGCTTATATAATGCTAATTCAATAGTTGATTGAAGTTCTCTGTCCTCTACTGGTTTGATGATATAGCCATAAGGTTCAATGGTCTTCGCGCGTTCTAATGTCGTACTATCAGCGTAGGCAGTGAGAAAAACAATAGGTATGTCATGTAGTCTGTGGATTTCTCGAGCTGTCTGGATTCCATCCATGTCGCCTTTGAGACGGATATCCATGAGTATTAAATCAAGCTGGTTACGCTTCACACTTTGCTTAGCCTGTGCACCAGTGGCAACAACCAGTTCTGCATTGTAACCCAAACTTTTAAGCCTGCTCTGAATGTCTTTTGCTACGATCGATTCATCCTCGACAATGAGTATATTTATCGCAGTTATTTTTCGTTCTCCTCGTTCATTAATTGCTGGTCTATGCTTATGTCAAAAGTAGTCCCATTATTTCGGCTGCACTTCATAGTGCCGCCGAGTTGCTGGACAAGTGCATTCACAAGCTGCAACCCAAGTGTACCAGCATTCTCTAAATCTGTTTGTTCAGGGATTCCTTTACCATTATCTTTGACAGTTAGATGAGTGGTATTTGTTTTATCGGTAAAAATCCGGATTTTTATCTCTGGTTTGCCTCCTTGTGGGGGAGGAAATGCATGTTTCAGACAATTCGATACAAGTTCATTTATGATGATACCATATGGTATGGCTGTATCAGCATTGATTTTCTCGGTTTTGATGTCTGTAATAAGTGCGACATTCTCTGTGCTGACCCCATATGCGTGGAATAGATATGTTACAAGACTCTTGATATAGTTATCCGGATCGATACTAGCCAGATTTTTTGACTGGTAAAGCTTTTCATGAACAAGCACCATCGATTTGATCCTATTTTGATTCTCTTTGAAAATATCGTGGTAGTGCTTATCAGTGATCTGTCTGGCCTGTAGGTTCAACAGACTTGAAATGATTTGAAGGTTATTTTTTACGCGGTGATGGACTTCTTTAAGAAGTGCTTCTTTTTCATTGATTGATGTCTTAAGCGAATCCTCTATTTCCTTACGCGCGGTGATGTCCACATAATACTCTATCGCCCGGACAACCTTGCCATCCTTATCAAACACCGGGAAGCAAGATACTTCCATATATGATCGGTGACCGTTCTTATCTATATGTATATGTTCAGTCATAGAAGGTTTCTTTGTTTCCATGGTTTTTCGAAGTGGACAGGGACGATGCGATTCAGCGCATGGTTTATCTGAATTATAAATGTGTCTGTAACATTTTGTGGATTTTGATAGCGGTTGTAAACTTGCGGCGGAATTATGAAGTTGAATCGTATAATCTTGAGCATTAATAACATAAAAAGGGTAATTTATTGCTTCAAGGACGTTTTTTAAGAAGGTATTTTGCTGCATGATTCTGTCCTCAATGTTCTGGCGTTCGGTTATTTCCTTTCTACTCTCCTCGTACAATTGTGCATTTAGTATTGCGACCGCGATCTGATTAGCAAATAAGGTTAATAAATGTTCTTCTTGCAGAGAGAATTGACGGCGTTTTCTGTTGGCGACCGCCAACAAACCGACTGTTTTATCTTTTGCATACAGTAATATCGTGCGAGCATATTTCAGATTCAGTTTCTCTTTTCTTATTGCCGATAGTATTTTCATCAATGTTTTCCGGTTTTTCAGCAGTGCATGTAATGGCAAGACAAATGTTCCTGCCTTTCCGGCTTCAGCCGCCTTTTTCAGAGTTTGTGCGTCAAGTGTGAGAATTCTGAGTGCATTCATATATTCTTCTGATACACCCCGCTGAGCGACTAATTCTACCGTATTAGTATCGAAATCTACGATATGAATACCACCGGCATCCAAATGCAATATTTCCAATATTTTATCCAAGGCATCGTACATGATGCTATTTAGATCAAGGGATTGACTCACCGCAACTGAGACCGCATTGATCGCCGCGAGTTCATCGTTTCGTTGTTTGATTTCTGCCTCGGTCGCCTTGCGCCCGCTGATGTCCCGTATGAATACTAAATCAGCTTGATTGCCTTGATATTCTATAATGCTCGCATTTATTTCTACAGGCATAGGTTTCCCGTCTTTTCCTATCACCTTAATCTCATAGATATTTGGGACATCCTGTTTCTTCAGGCGCGCCGCGAATCTTTGCGCAACAAGTTTCTGGTATTGTGGTGCGATGAACTCCATGATATTCCTATTGATAAAGTCGTTTTCAGAAAATCCAGTTAAGTGCATGGTTGCTTGGTTCACGAACTTTATGATACCGCTCTGGTGAACAATAATGATAGCATCCTTGCTGTTTTCAACTACCGAAGAATACTTCTCTTCACTTTCCCACAGAGCCTTCTCTGCCTGCTTGCGTTCGGTGATGTCAAGATGCACGCCCTGTGCCCTGAGCGGTTTGCCCTTTTTGTCACGCTCAACAATCTTGCCCCAATTACGTATCCACCTCCACTGTCCTTGTTTGGTGCGCAATCGATGTTCAACATCAAAGACAGGTGTGCTTCCATTTTCGTGCTTATGGATCATTTCTTTCACCATTGATTCATCATCCGGGTGAATGAGTTCTAACCATGCTTTTGGATGAGGTTCAAGTTCTTTCGTCGTATAACCAAGCATCTTTGCCCACTGTTCATTACGATAGACCGTGTGGGTTTTAAAATTTTGATCCCAGAGGCCTAGACCAGCGGCCTCTACAGCAAGTGACAATTTTTCATCACTTAGCCGTCGAGCTTCTTCATTTGCCTTACGATCTGTAATGTCTCGGGTTATTGCTTGATAACCCACGATTTTACCATTCGCTTTCATACGGCTGACGCGGACCTCGCCCCAATGCACAGATTTATCTCTATGGACCCATCGAAACTCAAATAACTCTGGGATTTTCCCCCTGAGGAGTGCACTAAACATCTTGATGAATTTGGGTATATCTTGCAGACGTGCAGTAGGTATCTTTGAAATATGTTTGCCTACTATTTGTTCTTTGGAAAAACCTGTTCGTTGACAGAATGGGGTATTGATCGAGGTAATGATGCCTTTTTTGTTAACCGTCACAATGCCATCAGGGGCTGATTCAACTATATGTCTATATTTCTCTTCGGAAAGCCTTAATTTTTCTTCAGTTTTTTTGAGGCTAGTAATATCGCGATTCAATGCGACTGTGCCAAGCGGTATTCCATGATAATCTTTCAGAAGCACAACTGATGTTAGGATATTCATAGCTCTACCATCTTTGGTTTGCTGGGTGACTTCACCTCTCCATTCTCCTGTTTTGAGCAATTGCTTCACTACGGCATTCTGATTGTCATGAGGGTAGCGGAGTTTGGTGACCTTGTGAACCGGCTTTCCTTCGACTTCGTGGATTTTCCAACCATACATTTTTTCTGCTGCATTATTCCAGGTACGTATATTGAAGTCAATATCAGTTGAAATGATCGCATCAGATACATGTTCTAGCAAATCTGCCTGGTAATGAAGCTTACTTTCGATTTGTTTTCTAACAGTAACGTCTCTGATAATGCCTAATGTTCCGAGAAATTTTTTCTTGTTTTTATTTATCTTGGTATCGTAATAGCCAATCGAACTAACATCTCCAAAAGCGATCACTTCACCAATATGCAGTTCCGTTGCATGCTCGCTCTTCTTTTTACATTTTTTGGGTATTAACCGTATTTGGAGGTTTTCTGTTTTTCTCTTACCGGTTCTCCTCTCGTCAAAAAGCTTGGGAGCTTTTTCGTTCCCAGTTTTTTTCCCTCGATATCGGGGTAAAACGTAGCGTCGACCAAACAGCTTGACATCCTCAGGATGCACAATCTTACTGAAATGTTTTCCTATCAAATCCTTTGGTTTATAACCAAGTATTCTTACTGATTTGTTGACAAATGTGAATATACCTGAAGGCGTTATTTTGTAGATAATATCTGGAAGTTCACTTAGAATCGTGAGGTATCTGCGTTCGGTCTGCAATCCAGCTTGTCTCAACATTTCCGATCTTGGTAGTTTCTTACCGTTCTGAACCTTTGGCTTGGGTCTTCTTGTGTTTTTTTTCTTGTTCATGACCGCGTTATGTTAGCTCAGTCAGACCAACTTTGATCGCATATCTGATTAGCTGGGCAGCGTTTGAGACGTTCAGTTTTTTCATGATACTCAGTCGATGATGCTCGACAGTACGGACACTGATGCCGAGCTTTCTGGCAATTTTCTTGTTTGGATTCCCTTCTGCTATCAGCTTTAGTACTTCCCTTTCACGGGGTGAGAGTTCCTCGAAGACTGATTTTTGTCGCTTTCCCTGCTTATCATTTGCGCGCTGGATTAGTTTTTTTAGAAAATCACCGGAAAATGATGAGGAGACGTATATCTTGTTGTTCTTGATGGATTTGATTGCAGTAATCAATTCTGCATCAGCGTCTTCTTTGAGGACATAACCTTGGGCACCGCTTATCAGGCATTCATATACATATTCATCATTTTTATGCATCGTGAGGATGAGGATTTTTGTTTTCTTGTTGAATTTCCGGATTTTGCGGATCGCCTCGATACCCCTGAGGTTTGGCATCGAGATATCAAGGAGTATCATATCTGGTACGAGGGTTCTTATCAGAGTGGTTACCTGCAAACCATCACCAGTTTCTCCAACAATCTTATAATCTGGATAATCCTCGATAATACGGCTTAATCCATTTCTTAATAGGGCATGGTCATCGGCCAAACACAATGTATACACGTTTTTTTTCTTCATTCTTTTAAATTCTACTGTATGATAACCTATAATACAATGCGTAAAAATACCTATTTTTGCTTAAGTAAAACCACCTATTGTGTTCTATTGACATTTTAGAGATTATGCAGATTATTTTTTACCCGGTGATGAATTCCTCGAAGCAGATCCTCTTTTTCTTTCAGCGAGAGCTTCAGTTGTTTGATCGTTTCCTTACGTTCTGTTATATCGTTTATTGCTCCCTGGATCGCAGGTTTGCCCTGGAATTCGATGCGGGCTGCGCGCATTTCAAGCCAGACTGTAGAACCATCTTTTCTGATGCCGCGGTATTCATACCTTGGTTCAACATCATCCCCGGTTAAGCGAGCTTGAAAACGGGACCAGACAAGTGCCTGATCATCAGGATGTATGAGCGCCTTAATGTTTTGAGGTGTCATGGCTTGAAGCTCATCGATCGAATATCCAGATATATCACTGAATGCAGCGTTGGCAAAAACGATATGAAAATCCTGTAAGACAACAATACCCTGCAAAGATTGCTCGACGAGCTGTCGATATTTATCTTCGCTTTTCTTTAGTTTTTCTTCAGTAATCTTAAGGTTCGTAATATCTCTACCAACAGATTGATACTCGATAACTCGGTCTTTTTCATCGAGGAGTATTCGGTTTATCCAGTGCTGCCATTTTACTTGCCCGTCTGCCAATATCACGCGTTCTTCTAATATACCGATTAAGTTTTCTTTGTTCAATTCAGCAATTTTATCGGCAACATATTTACGGTCTTTTTTGTGTATCAGGCTCATGAAGTTCATTCCGATTAGCTGTTCTCGTTCTTTACCGAAATATTTACAATAAGCGCTATTAACAAATGTTAGTCTTTTATCGGGAGTGAAGCGGCAAATAAGCTCAGTTTGATCATTGACGATGGCGCGATATCGCTGTTTACTGTTATTGAGTGCTTTCTCAATGAGTTTCTGCTCAGTAATATCTTGAATTATCATGCCGAGACCGTCTCTGACCTTAAAGGCTTTTATTGTTAGATGTCGATTGCCAAAATCTGGCGCCGTAATGACACCTTCAATAACATGAGGAACTCCTGTATTGATCACGGTTTTATAGTCTTCATATCGGCCTGACTCCCATGTGTCGATCATTAAGTCGGCGATATTTGTACCCAGGACATCAGTTCTTTTCAGGTTGAACTTTTTTAACATGTAGTTATTTATATCAACGACGTTTAATGCTGAATCAAATAATAAGAACCCTTCGTTGGCTGAGTTCACGAATTGTTTGAAAAGACCCTCAGCTTTTTTCTTTTCAATAGCTGCCATATAATGTTGTATATTCGTAGTGATCTGTTCGGAGATTACTGAGAACCTTTCCATTTCTGATTCTTCAAAGCGCTTATTGCGTGAAATATCCATTAGACCTATTATTTCATCACCAGAGACCAGGGGTGCGATCATAACTGATCGTTTTTTCAGGAGTTTATGAATTTTAGGGATAATATGCCTGAGGATTTTTGAGTCGGTGAATTCAGACATCAGTTTTTTTATGCTTTTTTCGTCATTGAGTATGATCGGTTTCTTCCCGGTCATGATCTTTTTATAGAGGCTGGTTTTATCTAGGGTTATTTTCAGCTCGGACGGAATTTCTTTGTGAAAGGTATTTACTATTTGCTTTATCAACCTTTTTAAATATGCATTTTTTTGTAATATCAGATACTGCTTATCCTTACTGAGCAGGTAAAATGTTGCACCATCTGATGAAAATATTTTTTTGGTTTCTGTGGTCACTAAATTAAACAGCTTCTGCTGTGCTATACCCTTGTTTATCGCTTCATTGATTTTATATATAAGTCTGCAGATCGCGCTTTCTTTTCTCAACTCCTGGCAGCGTATCCTGAGCTCTGATTTTTCCTGCGCTAGTTGCGTGATTTTTCTACGTAATTTTACCAATGCATCATGATGGCGTCTTTTGTTGTCGGTCATGTACATTATCTCCGTAAAACATCTCCATGCAACATAATGATAGGATAAGCACTATCTTTATTCTGAACTTGGTTGCAGGGCGTTAATTTCCCCTTGTTCCCATTAGCTAATTGTAACTATAGTATGGAATCTGTCAAGCCCGATAGTAATAAGGTAGATTGCAAAGTCTTGTGAATGGCGATTTGCAGCTACCTGCTAATTAGCACTTGACATTTTACCCATTGTCTATAGAATTACATAAGAAGGAAAGATCGCCTGAAGAACAGGCGGGAAGGAGTTCGCATGAAAGGTTCAATGACATTGGGTTTGTTTGTCATATTAGGAGTGATGATGGTCAATATGGCTCACGCAGCAGAGCGTGTCGTTGTCTGTGAAGAGCTCTACCAGGAGGGCTGAGGTTCTTGCCGATATGCCAGTGGGACACTGGATGCAATAGCCCTTAATTATCCGGGGAGAGTCGCCGTCGTGGAGATGCATATTGCTTCTTCATACCCGCTGTACTGCGCAGAAGCACGGCAGCGTATGTACACATACCTGCCTCCATACAGTGGTGGTTATGCGACACCATGGTTATGGTACGATGGTAATCAACACGGGTCTTACACTTATTCAACGTGGCAGTCAAAGATCTCGACCCGCATGGCTATACCTTCGCCCGTAACCGTAACTATGTGGGGTGATTATAGCCAGACCGATGGAAGTGGTACAATAAATGCACAATTTCGTAATGATGGTTCCACGACGCTATCCGGGCGAATTCTGTATGTGATTACTGAAGACAGTTTATACTATACCGGACCGAACGGAGATCCCTGGCACAATCATGTAGCGCGCGATTATATCCCTAATCAGAATGGCCAGTCGGTTTCAATCCCGGCAGGTGATTCAGTGACCGTGACTTATCCATTTACAATCCAGGCTGGATGGAACGAGAACAAGTGCGATATTATTACGATGATCCATGATACTCAGTATCAGGCAGATTCAACCAGAGAGGTCTGGCAAGGCGGCATTAAACATATTATGGACATGATCGGCATTAAAGAGGGGGAGACACAGGTTATTGCCAGTTACGGCGTGACTTTATCCCCAAACCCCTGCGTCAAGCGGACGGTATTTCAATTCGAATTGCCGGTCAACACAGGGTACCGGATAGATATTTATGATGTTGCAGGGCGTCATATTAAAAACCTGCAGGGTATCACACAGCGCGTTCAGGAAGCTGTTACTTGGGATCTTACCAATGAACAGGGAGCACATTTGAGTGCTGGTGTTTACCTTTTTAAGTTTCAAAGTGATGTCTTTGATTCATCCGGCAAGATAATTATTAAGTAACCATAGCTGTCGTAAAAAAGAGCCCGTTATCAGATACAATGGGCTCTTTTTTTTTGAAAATGACTTATCTATATTGACACTTTGTTTGTGTCGTGTATAATTAAAAAAAATGAGAGGAGATATTATGCGTGGACTATACAAAGTACTCATCAGTATGATCATGTGCCTGTTATTTGTACAAACTGGTTCTGCAGCAGAACGTGTCGTTGTCTGCGAGATGATCGGCGATGAGTCATGAACCGACTGCGGAGCAGCCAGTGGGACACTGGCTCAGATCGCAGCGACATATTCTGGCCGCGTTGCTGCGGTTGATGTACATTACATCTCTACAGATTCCTTCTATTTAGAAGAAGCATACCAGCGCATACATTATTATCCCCCGCCATTTGCCGGGGTGTATTTTGAACCGTGGTTGTGGTATGATGGTGACCAGCATGGTGGTTTTAACTACTTTGGTTGGGAAGGGTTGATAACCGCTCGTATGGCTATGCCTGCTCCTGTTACAATAGCGATGTGGGGAGATTATACACCGGGTACTGGTCAGGGTACGGTCAATGTCTATCTGCAAAATGATTCTACGGCGACGATCAATGGCAGGGTTATCATTGTCATTACTGAAGATAGTCTTTTTTATATGGCGCCAAACGGCGTTGATTGGCACAATCATGTTCCCCGTGATTACTTACCGGATCATAATGGTACGATGGTCTCGATATCAGCTGGTAACTATGAAATCGTGACCCAACCATTTGCGATAAACTCACGCTGGAATGATAATTATTGCAAGATACTGGTGTGGATACAGAATGATAGCATGCAAGTGGATTCGACCAAGGAGATATGGCAGGGAGCTATAAAAAAAGTAACCGAGCTCGGCATCGAGGAAACATGTTTCGATCTAGTAGACGCTCAATTCAGTCTCAATCCTAATCCGTGCCGTGACCGGGTAGAATTCGCGGTCAAATTACCGGCTGGTACTGAATATCGAGTTACAATTTATGATATCCTGGGTCGCCAGGTAAAAGGTTTGAAAGGTATCGCAGCAGGTAAAAACACGATAGTCGACTGGGATCTGATTACGAACAATGGTAAAAAAGTCGGTTCCGGTGTATACCTTTATGAGTTTATCGCCGATGCGAAAAGGATATCCGGGAAACTAATTGTGAAATAGGATTAACTAGTTAACGAGCTGTTTTTACAGGTGTTTTCGTCCATTAAGCTTAAGTCTTGACAAATAATTAATAGTATATATAATTATATGTATTGACAAACACAGTGATTTTTTTAGGGTTTCTCGTATAAAAACTATCCATTTATTCAGTAGGGCATGAAGGATAGTGGTATTTGACTATAAAGGAGGTATTATGCAAAAATGCTTCATCTTGATTATTGCTATTGGACTTTGCTTTGCAAGTAACTACATCACAAACGGCGATTTCGAACAGGTTCAGACCGTGGGTTGGACACAATCGACATACGGTTCTGCTTCGATAACACGGGGAACGACTTATGATCCTGACCCGGACTATGAGATATATCTTTACAAAGCGAGCGGCACGACCGGTCATGCAACGCTCTATCAGATAGCAGATATCCCGACAACGCATTTGGATTTTAAAGTGAATGCAAAACTCTGGGCTTGGGATAATTATGGCGGAGCATGGGCTGGTGCAGCAGTCATTCTCAGTTATCTCGATGCTTCGAATACTACATTGGGAGATACGCGGATATGTATGCGCAGTAGTGACTGCCCCTGGACTGATGGTCCGACCTGTCATATCATTGCGGTATATGATTCTCTCTGGCACACTTATACGTTCAATATATATGATGAATTAGCCAATCTAGCCGGTGTCGATGCAAGTGAGGTCGATAAGATCAAAGTTACCTTGGTTGATTCAGTAATCCATTGCTGAGGGGCGAGTGAAACGGCGAAGGTCTTCGCCGATGATGTGATCCTTGGTCATGAAGGTGTTGATCCCTATCTTGTTTTGATCAAAAATACGGTATACGACGCAAACGGTCGGATCGATCCCGGAGAGACGGCGGATTTTACGGCGACTCTCGTTAATATCGGAGGAGCCGATCTGACAAACCTTTCAACGACTATTCATACATCCTCATCTTTTATTACGATAAACGATGACGCCGGGTATTTTGGTGGTCTGCCGATCGATTCGATAAAAGAGAATACTCAGGATCCATATTCAGTTACTGCGAGTCCATCCACACCCGAGGGTGCTTCCATAGCGTTCTCTCTCATCGCTGTGGCTGACGGTGGCTTTTGTGATACGTCATATTTTTCCCTTATCGTCGGTGAGAATGCTCCTACAGATACGGGTTATTACTATTCTTATTATTCAGGCGGACCGCACCTGAATTGCCCGGTCTTTAACTGGATCGCTATTGATTCGACCCAGACGGCTAATTCCGGTACATCCATGGATCTGGGTGATAATCAGACCTCTGTGGTATCTTTGCCATTTACTTTCATGTATTACGGGGCTAATTATAACCAGGTTTCGATCTGTTCGAACGGTTGGATTGCAATGGGTTCTCAAGCATCAGTAGTGGATTGGACGAATAGTAATATTCCTCATCCTGATGGCCCCAACGCGATGATCGCAGGTTTATGGGACGACCTGGATCCAGGTAATATCGATGCGCCGAGTGATGTTTATTATTATGATGATGCGGCAAATCATATTTTTGTCGTCGAATATTTCCAGGTGGAACACTGGCCTTCAGGTGCTATGGAGACTTTCGAGATCATATTCTATGATCCGGCTTATTATCCTTCACCCACTGGTGACGGTGACATTATCGTACAGTACCTTGTTGAACAACAGCAATGGGATAATACTCTCGGCATTGAGAATAATGGTGAGAACCTTGGCATTGAATACTTTTACAATGATGTTTACCATATGAATGCCGGCGAGGTCACTGACGAATTTGCGATCAGGTATACAACCTGGCCGCCGGATCAAACCGGGATCGAAGAATATGAAACTGCGATGACTCCATGTGAGAGCAGTTTTCATGTTGTTCCGAGTATAGCTAAGTCTGGTGTGCGCATTTCTTATATGCTTGGGCATGGTGATAATGCCGATTTGAGTATCTATGACGCATCGGGTCGACTGGTACGGTCATTTGCCGGATCTGGCAAGGAATCGACCGTGACCTGGGATTGTCGGGATGATGCAGGACATAAGGTGAGTAATGGCATATACTTTGTGAAAATAGAAGCGGATAATTATTGCGATACTCAGAAAGTCATTGTCATAGACTAATTTGGAATATCCCTGTATATAAGGGGGTGGCATGCCACCCCCTTATATCTCAATTGGACAATATCTGCTTTCATATTGACAAAGCACTTTTTGTTGCTATAATTCGCTTATGAAAAAATCCTTGATATCTAGTTCATTAACAGCAATTTTACTATTTTCTAGTGTTTGCTCTGACGCACCAGAAGTTGAATTTCCCGAACCTACAGATCGTTTTGTTCTAGCAGAACTTTTCACTGAGGATTTCTGAGGGTTTTGCGCACTCGCGGAGCGAGCGCTCATTGATACGGTGGGAGCTGACTACGGTGATACGCTTATCGTGATTTCTTATCACCCCCATAATACTTATCAGAATCCAATAGCGGTGGCGCGTGAATCATTTTATAATACCGGACTTACGACGCCGTATGTGATATTCGACGGCACGATCTTTGTTTGGGAACAGAATCCGACGAACTATGACAGCGTTTTTCGACAGGCGATCGAAGTGTCACGGACGACAACACCTTATTTTAATCTCTACATAAATAATGCCACTGCTTCAGCGTCGACCGGGAATTTAGATCTCAGTATTATTACCGCAGATACGATACCCGATGGCGAGATCATTGCCTATGTCGCTATTTTGCAGGACAGTCTGCATGGCGCATACACAACATTCTACAAGGTATGTCAGCAGCTTTATGCTTTCCCGCTTGAGCTTACCTATCCAGATACGCTCGATACAGTTTTAACCTTTGCACATGCGATTCCGGTGAACTATATGACTGCAGTTGTATTTGTTCAAGATACTGTGTCAAAAGAAGTAATGCAGTCAATCAGGAGTTCTTTTCAGGAGGAATAAGATGAAGAAATTATTTTTGTTTTTTTTGGTGCCGCTTATCTTTTCCTTGGCCGATGATGCAGAAGTACAAGCAGCACCTGATTTCACACTTGAAGATGTAGATGGTAATACAGTCTGTCTTGATTCGTTGCTCGCTGACGGGCCTGTTTTCATGAGTTTTTGGGCTTTGTGGTGCAAGATGTGTATTAAAGAACTCGATGCAT
Source organism: uncultured bacterium (assembly GCA_964419565.1). Lineage (GTDB taxonomy): Bacteria > Hydrothermota > Tepidihabitantia > SM23-42 > SM23-42 > JAUVZL01. The sequence goes on along the minus strand of CAYQPW010000012.1, from coordinate 45,155 downwards.
TGAAACCATACTATGATGAATTCGATTCGCTGGGTATCAATCTGCTTGCGATCAGCGTTGATAAGGCAAGGAGTGTGCCCCAGGTTAAACCATTTGCCTCGAGCCATAAGTGGAAGTATGTCGTTGTTCTGGACCCAGAAGATATCTTGCGTGACCTGTACAGTGTTCAGGCCATGCCTTCGAGTTTTATTATTAATCAGGATAAGAAGATCATATTTTCTCATATGGGCTATAAGCCTGGTGATGAAGAACTGATCATTGAAAAGATGCGCGAGCTTAGCGATGAGGGGCATGATGAATCAGGCGAGTAAAATCCTGATATTTTTTTGCATCTTTGATTTTCTTGTCGCAGCAGATATACGTATCAGCGGAGCAAACAAAGCCGAGTACTGGGTATTTGTGGATGAAGGGCTTGATAGTCTTAATTACAAGGAGCATCTTACTGAAAAACTCAAATTATCAGCGAGTTATGATGATATCACATTAAGAGGCGTTTTCTTTTTCTGGGATCCATCGATAGCAGTGCCTGGATCCCTCCAGTATTTTGATTTCACCGCCCAGTACAAGAAGGCACCAGTTAGTGTTCTGTATGGCACCTACTACACAACTTTTGGCCGCGGGCTGTGTTTGAATCAGTTTCTTGATGAGGATTTTAATAATGATAATTCGCTGTTCGGCTTAAAAGCCGATTTTGAATTCTATAATAGTCGCCTTACTCTGCTCACCGGTAAACCGCGAAATATTTTCTTCGAGGAGCTTGCTTATTCCATAAAAAATGATACGACCGATCAGATTCGGGGTGCGAATCTGGAAACGAAAATACCGATATCAAAGGAAAGAGTAAATATTGTTGCTGCTATTGCGGGCCGCTACGTAAGGATCAATCGGGCTTCAGATATCTGGCCAACGGCCTTCACTGAGCTTTACGGCGGCAATATCGGTTTGACCGTAGGCCCCTGGGAAGGCTATTTTGAATACGGTCAGCACATGGGCACAAACCCGGTAATCGGCGGCAGGTTAAAGGGTGAAGGTTATCTTTTTACTACAGGACTGGCAATACCTGGCCTTGGTGTATCTTGTCAGTATATTGACTATGAAGATATCGGTTTTGGCGGACCAGGATACCGGTATAATGAACCAGTGACACCCATTAAGTCCGGTGTGTCGGTTAATCGCGGTATTGATGAAATAGGCTATGGTGCAACCGTTATCGCCTCGCCGTTTGATTTCTTTTCTCTGGAATTGAGCAATAATAAGATCTCTACTCACGATCCATCAATGGAGATCTTTGAGGAAATAGTAGTACTCGACGATGGTATGGATGGCGTTCTCGAGCAGATAGCCAAGCTTATTACCCATCCAAGCTACGATATGGAAATAACAGCTGGTTTCGAAAGGGTGATTAAGCAGGGGATAGAGTTGCCGATCGAGAAAAAGACCGAAACCAAACCCTATCTTGATGTAACCTATGATTTTGGAGCGTTTTTTATCGAGACTGGTTATGAACACACTTTTGTCTCGAGTGATACGAGTGATTACTATGACCATGCGATTTCTTTTTCTTTGGGCAGACCGGAATTATTTGTGCTTTCTGTTCGCTATGAACGACGCAGTCGCACTCCACCGGATTGGTTGATCCCGAAACTTGGTGAGGAAACATCCTGGCCTATGGTCGAATTGAGTCTTGATCTTACCCGGCGTAATAATTTACGGATTCGTGTCGGTGCAGAGAAGGGTGGTTTGATATGCTCTGGCGGCGTATGTCGGTTTGAAGAACCTTTCAAAGGAGTAAAATTAGTGTTGACCAGTATGTTCTAAGGAGGTTGAGTTGAAGAACAAGGAGAGAAGTAGTTTTGATTCTTTATTATTGTCTCTGGAACGTATTGAGAATGATCTAGAAAGACTGATCCATTACATAATAATATTCTTTACGGCTGTTTTTCTTGCGGGAATAATCTATGGTGGGATCCTTGGCGATTTTGTCGAAACTGAAAGTGTTGGTTCAGTGATGTGTTTGTCCTGTATGGGGTTGCAGCAGTGAAGAAGCGCACAAATAGCAAAATCGCGCATCACCGTATCGGCCAGATAATTGCCTCGATAGTAACCTTGGGGCATGCACCGGCACTCTGGACTGGTAACATCTACCAGGGACCCCTTAAATCCGCGTGCGTGCCTATCCTGAACTGCTGGGGTTGTCCGCTGTCGCTTTTTTCATGTCCGATTGGCGGCCTTCAGCATTTTCTGAATCTTCATTTGTTTCCTTTCTATATAGTCGGTTTTTTTGGTGTTGTCGGGATGCTAGTAGGAAGGATGGTTTGTGGCTGGCTTTGTCCTTTTGGTCTTTTCCAGGATATTTTACAGAAAATAAAGACGATAAAGCTCCGTTTGCCTTACTGGATGACCTATGTCAAATATGGAGTGCTAATCATCGTTGCCGGGTTTATCGCCTGGTACACAATGGAACCCTGGTTCTGTAAGCTTTGTCCTGCAGGCATAATTGAAGCCGGTATTCCGCTCGTCCTGGCTGATAAGACCGGCGACATCAGAGCTCTTGTCGGGTGGCTTTTCTGGACTAAAATATCGGTCCTTGTTCTCATTGTTATTTTTTCAATACTTATTAAGCGTTTTTTCTGTCGGGTATTGTGTCCGATCGGCGCTATTTATTCGGTTTTTAATCGTTTTTCGCTCGTACATTTGCGAATTGACAAAGATAAATGCCCTACTTGCGGTTTTTGCGCAAAAATCTGTCCAATGGACATAAATGTCTATGATAACCCTAATCAAAAGGAGTGCATACGTTGCCTTGAGTGTGTGAGGAGATGTCCGAGTGTCGCGGTGAGTTTGGGTTTTCAAAGGCCACAAATATGGCTGGGGCCATCAAAAGAGCCTATTATTAATTGAATCTGGCCTGAAGCAGGGCTTGACATTCAACAAAAAAACGTTATAGTGAAGTCAATGGCAGAGAAGCGTCGTAGATTAAGCAGCTACCTTCACTCTGACCATGTTATCGCCAACCATATCTTAGTTTCATTCCATGTTGCTTTTATATCCTCATTATTGAATATCCCAGCTGAATTGTATGGTCCTTTTGTATTAAGATTCGTTTTTATAAGTTATGAGACGCTCATATCAGCTTTTTTCTGGTTGGTTACTTTTCATACCGGTATCGCTATCCACGAGATGGGACATTATATCAAAGCAGTTCGAGCTGATGCTTTAGATGAAAGCCTCTTAGCGCCGGCAAAGAAGAAGATGAATAGCGGTTTTTTCAGTCGCTTGGTGTGGTATACCGGTATGTTCCTGGCCATTCCATACGGCAAATTCCGTGGTATAAAAAAAGAAGGATTGACATATTATCCAGAAGCACCATTCAATTTGAGCGTTGCTGCGGCTGGACCCAGCATAAGCGGTCGTCTGGCAATGTTCGCTCTGCCCATTGCGATCATTCTCCTGGTTACCGGATTATCATCACATATTGACATACTGGTCTATATTGGACGGCTTTTTTTGGGGATCGGCTTTGTTGGACTCGTTGATTTTTTTCTGGCTGATCCTGGCAAGTATCGAGAGTACAGGCAAAGAGAAGCAAAAGCTGCTCTGCAGTCAGGTAAGATCGAACATCCAAAAGAATCTTGGAATAACAAAGTGCAGGCCGTCAAAGAAAGAATGCGCAATAGCAGGATACAGGAACTTACTTTGCCTGACGGTGAAAAATTACGTGCGCCCTGGCAGTTCAGGAACTGCGGTATGGGTGGTCGACATACTGAAAAGGAATATCCGGAGAGCAACATCAGTTTTCAAGAGTTGATGTTTGTGCCGCTCTGTGCACATGATTATGAAGAAGCTCAGATGATAACCATAACACTTCAAAATCGTTTGAAAGAGATAATTGAGAAGGAATCAGGAGCACGTGTCATGGGTATCGGTCTTGAAGGAGGCCTTGCACCTTTCATCACCAAGGACCCCAAAGATAAAATACCTGAACAGCGTCTTTATAGATTGGCAGTCCAGGCGATAAAAGACAGTGGTTATACACCTGGCGATGATATTGCTATCGCTTATGATCAGGCAGTAAGTGAGTTGTCCACGGCTTACCGGCGGGAGTTCAAGAAAGACAAGAGTGTTGGTATGTATTATTTCTGGCGTAGTGAAGAGAAAGTAACGATGTCGCGTGAACAACTCCTTGATCTATATAAAGAGTCAATTATGACGATACCGGCTGTGTCTTTTGAAGATTCTTTCGGCGAAGACGATAATATTGGCTGGCAGTTATTGATGAAAGAACTCGGTGATAAAGTTTTCATCATAGGAGATGATCTTGTTACAACCAAGGATTCTACGATCGAGAAATGTGTCGATAGGAGAATGATCAATACTGCTCTGATCAAGGCAAACCAGATAGGTACTTTAACCGAAACGATGCTTGCGTTACTCGTTGCTCTTGGTAAGGGCCTGGATATCGTCGTGTCGCACCGATCAAAATCACCAAACGATGACATGGAAGCGCAGATCGCTCTTGCTGCTAATGCACTCGGTTTGAAAACCGGTGGCGGCGCGAATACCGAGCGATTGTTGAAGTACGGGGCGGTTACGAAAATTATGAAAACAATGGAAAAAGTGATTGAACAAGAATACAAGGACGAAACATCGCCCGAAGTTATTGCTTTTTTAAATTCACTGGTGATTACAGATATTATTGGTTACGAGGAACCGACCAACGCGGGGATCCCCACAGTCGGCGTGGAGGTTCATCTTGGGATTGCAGGCAGCAGGGATTATCAAAGGATTCTGAAATTCACCGGTTCCACACCGCTCGGTACATCGGCCGGCATGGATGAGGCTATTCATTTGGTCGACAGCATTATCGAAAAAGCTCCGGTTGTCGATAGGCACAATAGTTTTTTTATCGAGCAACCCGATAAAACATATCGTTTCAGGGAGGGTATAAGAGTTGATGATATTAGCAAAACCGATGATGACGAATTGATGGCACTGTGGGAAAAGAGTCAGCGATATAACGGCAAGGGTTGCCAGAATGCCGTCGGGAATGTGGTGAATATTATCGCAAAAGCATTCATCGGTAAAAAGTCTATTGATTTCACGAATATTGTCGATCTCGATAGAACACTCCTTGCACTTGAGAAAGCAGCTGCTATTCGAAGAGGTAAGATCGCGCAAACCGCTCAGCCAGATGAATTCATCCAGATCATGCAGCGAAAAATCAATCTTGGCATGAATGCTATTCTTTCTACGTCCCTTGCAGTTGCGCGCATGATCGCTCATGTTCAGGGTAAGGATCTGTGGCAATTGCTCAGACAGGAAATGAAACAGGTTTTAGCAAAGGTGATAATGACCTATGGAGGGTTAAATTTGCTGAGTGATATTTTAAAAAAGGAAAAGCTCCAGCAATTACGGAAAAATAAGGATATTTCATGGCAGACTTTATCTGAAAATATCATTTTCGATGATCTCATTTTAGGTCTTCAAAAGGTCAATAAAGAGATTGAAAACAATGGCACCAAGCTTTACCAGGTTTTAAGAAAGCATATCCACATCTATACAGACTGAAGATCGTGCCAGTACCAGTTTATTGACAAAAACTTAATAATCCATACAATATTTATTATCTGTCTTTGTTGTTAACCGACAAGGAGGCGTCATTTTATGAATAGGAAAATAAAAGTAGTCAAAGGTCGGGAAATATTGGACTCACGCGGCAACCCAACGGTCGAAGTGGATGTTGAACTGGAGTCAGGTCTGAAGAGATGCGCAGCGGTTCCTTCAGGAGCGTCCACAGGAAAATATGAGGCGGTTGAATTGAGAGACAGCCAGGATCGAAGGTATGGAGGTCAGGGTGTAGTCAAAGCGGTTGAAAATATAAATAAAATAATCGGGCCTGCTTTGATCGGTCACGATGTTACTGAACAGCCTAATCTTGATAAACTCATGATAGAGCTAGACGGTACCCTGAATAAGAAAAGATTGGGTGCTAATGCTCTATGTGGTGTATCATTGGCCATTGCACGCACTGCAGCAGTAGCTGTTGGATTACCTTTGTATAAATACCTTGGTGGTCCCTATGCAGTTTTAATACCCGTTCCGATGATGAATATCATCAATGGAGGGATGCATACATTATTGCAAGGACCTGATTTTCAAGAATATATGATAGTCCCCTATGGATGCAAAACGTTCAAAGAAGCCCTGAGGTGCGGTAGCGAAACGTATCACGCGCTCAAGCGGATCCTGCTTGACAGAGGATTCAGGATCACGGTCGCTGATGAAGGTGGTTTTGTGCCGCAATTAGCGTCGAACGAAGAGCCTCTTGGCTTGATCGTCGAGGCGATCGGGAAGGCTGGTTACCGACCTGGTGAAGATGTCGGTATAGCGCTTGATGTCGCAGCAAGCTGTTTTTATGAAGGTGGCAGATACAAATTACGTATCGAAGATGCCGAACTCGATTCTCTTGAGATGATTGAGAAATACGTTATGTTGGTTGATAAATACCCGATCGTTGCGATCGAAGATGGACTTGCTGAAGATGATTGGGAAGGATGGAAAAGACTCAATAATGCGTTGGGTGATTCGATCGCGCTTATTGGTGATGATATTTTTGTCACCAATGTCAAAAGGATTGAACGCGGCATTGAGGAAAATGTCGCCAATGCGGTTTTGATAAAACCTAATCAAATCGGAACACTTACTGAAACAATCGCCGCTGTGAAGATGGCACAGAAGGTCAAATGGGGTGTTGTTGTTTCCCACCGAAGCGGGGAGACAATTGATTCCTTTATCGCCGATTTTACTGTTGCTATGGGCACTGGTGCTTTGAAAACTGGGGCACCCTGCCGCGGTGAGCGTATCGAAAAGTATAATCAGCTCTTGCGTATTGAAGATGAACTGAAAGATGCCGCAATGCACCTTGGTAAAGAGATGTTCACTAGAGACGGAAGGAGGACAAAAAATGGTACTTGATTCGATCGAGGATCTAGGCAAGGGACCATTTTGTAAACCCTATGGTCAGTTATTTTATGAAAATCTTGAGAGGATGCCTTCATTCCAGGTTATCGAAGCCTATCTTTCCTGTCTCCTTGAAGCCCAGGACAAAATACAAAAAGCCATATCAATATTAGAAGGGATACTCAAAAAGGGTGCGGATAAATTGAAGGATATTAAGAATCCAATGGACCTTCAATATATGTTTGGTAAGGCGACAGGTTCACGGGGCGAGATCGAGAAAGAGATCGAACATCTTTCTCAAAACCGGCGGGAGATCGACAGCCTGATCGCTCAATATTCAGAGAAAGGTATTATTAATATGCCGATTCGGCAATTTATGACCTCTTTTGATGCTGAATTTAAGGTGAAAGTGGAAAAGAAGAATATGGAAAGCGATGAGCTTTACAATACCGAAATAAAAGGTAGTGATCTCGTTGGCTGTACAGATTTTGAGCATCTCAATAAGGTTATGACTGGCTATTTGCTAAAGAAACTGATGAAGCGAAAGCCACAGGAAAATATCGATTGATCTGGAGCATCGCCGGTGACTGATCTCATATTGGTTTTCCTTATTTGTCAGGCTGATATGTCCGGATATGTCGAAACCAGACCTTATTGTCTATGGGGTGATTCTGTTACTTTGACCGGTTATAACAGAGGGTGGCTGGAGCTCAGAACTGATGCCTCAGATTACGGTATTCAGGCTGCAGTGGATCTTTTTGTGCCTTATGATACGACTGCTTCCTCAAATATCTTCGGAGATCTAACGATCGAACGTCTAGCCCTTTGGCTGGGACCAGAGAATGTAAGGATCGTCGCTGGCAAACAGCACCTTTACTGGGGTGTTGGACGGGTTTTTCGTCCATTAGATATATTCAACGAAACGAATTTCTTAGAACCAAGCTATGAAAGACCTGGGTACAATGCACTCCTTGGATATCTGTCATTCGGAACTCTATCGAGTGTGCGCGGTGTTATTGGTCCGAAAAACGATGTTGGAAATTCTTTGTATGGATTGAGGATCGGTTCCAACATATTAAAAAATGATGTCGGAGTTTCTGTTTTTCATCGGCCGTCTGCAAAATTGACTGTATTCGGCGGTGAAATTACTGGTGAGTTCGTGCTTGGTTACTGGTGTGAATACAGCTACGTAACGGAAGATACTCTTGATTACACTAAGCTATCATTGGGTGCAGATTACACTTTTCCGCTAAAAATATATGTAATGGCTGAATTTTTCTTTGACGGTAGTGGTGTTAGTAATCCTGTCGAGTATGATTTTACAAAGATATTTTCAGGCGAGAGGGTAACATTAGCTCAGCATTATCTCTATTTGACTCTTAGCACGATCCCGAATCCTTTTGCAGTACTGCAGCCGAGTATTAACACGCTGATCAATTTAGATGATAGGAGCCTTATTATTATACCCCAACTGGGCTTGTCACTATTTGAGAATACTGAGATATTTGCCGGGATGAACTTTTTTGTAGGTTCTAATGAGACCGAGTTAAGAAATATCGTTTCCTATGATGGGGCAGCATATATTTGGGCAAAGGTTTACTTTTGAGGAGGTATCTTGGTTGAAGTACGTGATCTACATAAGAGCTACAAGGTTGGCAAAATGCTGTTCCCTGCACTGCGGGGGATAAGTACGACGATCGGAGATGGTGAATTTACGGCAATAGCTGGTCCGTCCGGATCTGGCAAGACGACACTTCTCAATATTATTGGATGCCTTGATGTTCCGACAAAAGGAAAGGTGCTGATCAATAATATGGATACCGGTCAACTCTCAACAAAAGAAAAAGCAGCGTTACGAAAAAAAGAAATTGGTTTTGTATTTCAGACATTCAATTTAATTCCAGTACTTAGTGCCTTTGAAAATGTTGAATTACCTCTCATCCTTCTTGATATGCCTGCAGCGGAGAAAAAAGAAAGGGTGGTAAATATCTTGAAAGAAGTAGGGCTTGAGGAATTCATCGGTCGTCGACCCAATGAGATGAGCGGCGGTCAGCAGCAGCGTGTAGCAATTGCCCGTGCGCTGGTCAAGGGACCGAGTATGGTGCTTGCCGATGAACCGACAGCAAATCTTGATTCAACTACGGCTACTGAAATACTCAAGCTTATGAAGGAACTTAATGAAAAACTAAAAACTACCTTTGTTTTTTCCACCCATGATTTTTTGGTGATGGATTTTGCCACCCGGTTGATAAAATTGCGCGACGGCAAGATCACGAAAGATGAAACAAAATGAAAATTTTACTCCTTGCCTGGCGTAATGTTTTCCGGCATAAGCGGAGGACGCTTATCACAGCCGCGGCTATTTCAGTTGGACTTGGTGCAATGGTCATGAGTAATACGTTGATGAATGGTATGGATAAGATTGCGTCATGGAATATTATCAACTACGAAACCGGTCACTTTGAGATCTTTGCGAGTGGCTATTACCGGGAAGAAGGCATGTTTCCTTTAGATACGATCATTGATGATCCAGAACCGTTGTTAGCGATTGTTCGCGACATAAAAGGCATAAGTGGTGTAACGGAGCGGGTGAAATTTCCTGCCCGGGTTAATAATGGTATTGATGAATTCCCGGTATTGGCTATCGGTATTGATTTGAATACTGAGTTTGATGTTTTTAAAACGAATAAAACGGTTGTTACCGGTCACTTTATTGAAAAGCCGGATGATATCCTTATCGGCACCGAGCTTGCAAATACCATGGAGGTTGATGAGGGATCTGTCCTCACGATCATTACCAGAGATAAGTACGGAACATATAATGCATATGATTTTATCGTTGCTGGTCTCATTACAACTGAGCATCCTTTATTTGATGCAAATGCAGTAATAATGGATATTAATGTTACCCAGGAACTACTTTCGCTGGGAAAAGGTGTAACCGAATTAAACATACGAATTCGTGATGAATCAAAAGTACCCGACATGAAGGAGGTCATCCAGTCTAAAGTAGGTGCTGATTATGAAGTATATACGTATAAAGAACTTTATGCGAGTATTTTTGAGGTCTCCGGGATCAAGCGTGTCGGGCAACTTATGATCGCACTCGTCGTGGTTATTATTGCTGCGGTGGGTATTATTAACACGATGCTCATGGCGGTCATGGAGCGGATACCCGAGATAGGTACGCTCAAGGCGATGGGTTTTCAAAATCATGATATCGTAAAAATGTTTTTATATGAAGGCGGTATAATCGGTATATTTGGAAGTCTTTTAGGATGTTTGTATGGTCTGCTCTTGTCCTTGTATATTGTGTTCGTCGGGATAGATTTAAGCTCGGTGTTCGACAGTTCAGACCTTGGCTACCCTCTTAAGTTTGTTTTGAAGGGGACTATCGATCCAGCATTAGTGCTGCTTGTGTTCGTGTTCGGTGTCATCGTATCTGTTCTGGTCACTCTCTGGCCCGTGCGCAGGGCTACGAAATTACAACCGGTTGATGCACTGAGGCATGTTTAATGTACATCTTTAAACTGGCATTAAGGAATTTTTTTCGAAATACGCGGCGCAGTTTCATATCTGGTCTGAGTGTTACTATCGCTATAATGGTAATAATTTTTGCACGCAGTTATACAAAGGGGATCACTACAAATATTAACGAGAATATTGTACGGCTTGTCTCCGGGCACATTAATATAGTGACCGCCGAATATAAAAGGCGGGAACGCTTATTGCCGCTTTCTGAATCTATTGAGCTCAATGATCGATTGTATCACGCCCTTGAGAATGACGAAATTACTCATGTATCACCTCGTATCAAATTCGGTGTGCTTCTTGGCGAGGAGGAATTGAGCGTTCCGGCATTAGGCTATGCTTTTACACCAGAAATCGAAAGAGATATTTCTGGGCTCGACAAACGTATTACAGAAGGTGGATATATTTCATCCGGAGAAAAAGCAGCGATCCTGGGGATCGATCTTGCAAAAAGATTGAACGTTGGTGTCGGTGATACGCTTACGATTATTACCCGCACTGCATATGATTCGCCAACCGGTATTAATGTTGTCGTCAAAGGATTATTTGAAACAGGGATTGGTGGTGTTGATCGAAGTCTCTTTTATATCCCCCTTGATATTGGCCAGCAACTGCTTGATATGGAGAGCTATGCAACAGAGATAGTCGTGCTCGTCAAGAATGTCGATCGCGCTGTCAGTATCGCTCAAGAAATTCAAACCGAGACCGGTCTTCTGGCTATACCTTTCCAACAGAACAGCTTGCTCCGTTATATTAATATGGCAAATTTAATATACGGAATATTCTATTTTATAATTCTTCTTGTTGCTTGTTCCACGATCGCTAATACTATGCTCATGGTGGTTTTTGAACGCACACGCGAGATCGGCATGATGAAAGCCATGGGTTTGAATACTGCCAGTGTTATCGGACTGCTCGTTGTTGAAGCAGGATTTATCGGTGTCATAGGCAGTCTGGCTGGCTCGATTGCGGGTTCTATATTAAGCTATTGGTTGAAATACCAGGGGATCGATATTTCATTTGCTTCATCTACTTCATCACAAGGGATGCCATTCGGTCCGATAATATATTTATCACCCACTCCGTTCATGATCTTGGGAACCTTTCTTTTTGGTCTTATCGCCACGGTCGTGGTCGCTCTGCTACCGATCAGTAGAGTTACGAAAATGGAACCGGCCAAGGCATTAAAGGCGGTATGACGATAAATACAATGAATAGAATGAAAGAAACAGAAACAAGGAGAATGGGGGAATAATGACAGAACATCAGCTTATCAGGGTTCCAGGATGCCAAAGGATTCGAGGAGCTGAGTTGCATTCGCCGATCATTAGATTAGCGATAGTGCTTCATGCATTCTGCTCTATGCTCTTTGCCCTGTCTGGTGAGGATGTTATTAGAAAAGTCGATGCAAATACTGTAGTCGGGTCGATCAGTTACAGCGCTAAGATGCTCATCAGCTTCGGCGGGAAAATCCGCGAAAAGGAATTTGCTGGCTTTGTTCAAGGAGAAGAGCGTGCCTATATGGAATTTACCGCACCGGCACGTGATAAGGATACACGTTTTCTCAAGATCGACGACGAAATGTGGTTGTACATACCATCCGTGGAGAAGGCGACAAAGATAGCCGGGCATATGCTCAGGCAAAGTCTCATGGGGAGTGATTTTTCTTACGATGATGTTGTTGAGAATGAAAGGTTGCTGGACATGTATGAAATTGAACTCGTCGGCTCTGATTCAGTGAATGACCGTGAGACATTCAAGCTGCAGCTAACGGCCAAGATCGATGAAGTCAATTATTTTTACAGGACTGTATGGGTAGATAAAGAAACTTATATACCGGTGAAGACGGAGCTCTATGCAAAGAGCGGTAAACTGATGAAAGAGGTCATGGTCGTCGATTTTAAAAAAATAGATGGTTATAATTACCCGACCAGGATAATTATGACCAATAAATTGCGCAAGGACACATATACAGAATTATCTCTTGATAAAATACAACTTGATGCGATAGTCCCCGGCAAAGTCTTTACCAAAGCTTATCTTGAACGAAAATGATGACAGATGATGGATGACAGATGACAGATCAGTGAAAACGTTCTGGGATATTGAAAAAGAGAAGACCTGGCGGATCTATGTATTATTCGGGATCCTCATTATATTCTACTTCTGTCCGGTTTTTGTCATATGGACTCTGATTAAGTTTTTTTTGGATGTAAAGCGTACACTTCACTCATCTGGTTCATCATTTCGGTTTTTCGCTACTGATACATGGATCATCTTCGCTGCTGCGGCATTAGCTGCTGGCATTCACTGGTATTATTCAAATAAGAGAGTTGTAGGTCGGGTTTTGAGTCTTCTGGGTGCAAAAAGCCCGGACAAAAGGGATAAATACCATTATATATTTCAGAACATTGTCGACGAGATTGAAACTGCAGCTGGCGGTTTAAAGGTCGAGCGGTTCATTTTGCCTACGGGCGCGATGAATGCCTTTGCACTTGCTGATCTGAGCGGCCGCCGCGTATTGGGTATTACTGAAGGCCTGTTATCAAGGTTGAATCGTGAAGAGCTGCAAGCTATAGTCGCTCATGAAATGTCACACATCGTGTCGAATGACTGTTTGCAGACTACGATAACATGTTCACTTTTCAATATATATAGCGAAGCACTGGCTCATTTCAATCAAACGCTGATCCGTTATGAACCACAAGGTGTATCACCGATCACCAAAGCGGCGCAGCATAACATTATGGTCGTTGGTCTTTTGTCATTGCCAGCATTTATCTTACTTTTCACTACGACATTTTTCGGACAGCTGCTCAATATGTTCATCTCGAGAGAAAAAGAGTACCGTGCTGATGCATCAGCGGTAAAGTACACGCGTGATCCGTTAAGCCTGGCTAGCGCGTTGTATAAAATAGGGACGCACTGGCGCGGAGCGGGTTATGGTGGTGAGCATATTGCCGCGATTTTTGTACTCAATCCTGGTCCGAGCACACTCGATGAAAAAGAGGATTTTTTTGCAACTCTTTTCTCGACACACCCACCTTTGTTGAAAAGAGTCAGTATTATTCTTAACCTGGTTCAGGTTGATCTAGCCGAGATCATTGAAAAGGTAAGCGTTAAAAAAACAATGAAAACAGAGGCCGATCTTATTAAACCATCATTAAGGTTTTATGCGCGACAAGAAGATACCTGGTTTGGTCCATTTACAGTCCTTCAACTTCAATCACTTGAGTGGCTTGAGCCCGTGACTGAATTGAAGATGCCAGAAAGCGACGAGCTTGTGCGGGCCAGCGAGATACCGGTATTGAGTCACTTCTTTCAAATGCGGGATGAACCGATGTGGAGGATGAGGCGTCTGTGCCCTGATTGCCGTAAGTGGCTGATCGTACAGAGTTATGAGGGTCTCTATTTATGGCGCTGTGCTTTTTGCAATGGGCTGTTAGCCGAAGTAGATAAATTGCCGAGGGTTTTTGTACGTCGGGAAAAAGGCTTTACCGAGCGGGTACAGCGGCTTGCCCGTGTGTTTAGCACAGAAGCAAAGCAAAAACACCCTGGCTTTAGTGTTCGTCTTAACTTGTCCCATCCCAGACGATGTCCAAAGTGCGGTAAAGATATGGTTCATAAATTTTATAGCTATGCATTTCATGTCGAAATAGATGAGTGTCCACAATGCAAATTGATCTGGTTTGACCAAGATGAACTTGAAATCCTGCAGTGCTTGATTGAAATGGGAGAGGTGAGTTGAACTGATGGTCTTAATCGCTTATTTATAGGATTGAAAAAGTTTTCCCCAGGACGTATTCAGAAATTTTCGTGCAATAGTTTTTCCAAAAAAATTGTACCAGTAGAAATCATGGAATAGTCTCGATGCAAGATATGACCATGGGACTATTGGCGTACGCAAAAGTAGATGTTCCAGAGGTTTTAATTTTCCCCAGTATATGGCTTTCTGCCCACGTGATGCTAGGGTATCCTTAACTGTGAAGTGAAAATTGACAGCGTCTATATCCTCACCTTTTATCGAAATATCACGAGGATTAGCAGTACCAAGGCCGTGCTCTTGAGCCAAGTACAGAAATTTAATCTTTAAAGGATCAAAACCCATCATCTTCGCTGCGACGGCATCGATCGCCACTGAATCGCCGCTCGCCAGAATATAGTTTTTGATCTGGGGCTCCATGACCCTTGGTCCAGCTCCATTGCCGGCAATAGTCCCATCAGTAAGACAAAAAATACCCGGGTGGATTTCTTTCTGGATCTGGAGTAGGTCGACGAGTGTTTCATGAATTAGCGAATGGGTCCAGTGACGGTTATCATTCAACAGGCCACCAAAAGCATTCTTCATGGCGCCGGTGAGGGTTGTAAAAACATGTGTTTTCAGGGTTGGTAGGTGAAATGCATTCTTGCCGATGAACATCTTGGGGATCTCAATACGTCTGTTAAAGATCTTGTCGAGGACAAGCATCTTTGCTTTTGGTCTATAGTCTATCCATTCGATACCGGGTTCGTAAAGATGCACAAATCTCAGATTGTGCTTATCCATTACTGAATTGAGGTGATTATTCTCTGCCCCGAGTTTTGGATTTACTACGACAGTGCGATTTTGAGCAGGTGTCAAATCTGTGTGCCCTCTAGCAAAAAGCGATCGTGCTACTCCATCGAGTTGCCATGGTGTCGTTGAACAAGCGGGAAAATAAAAATGCCATGAAATATTTATTTTAAGGATCGTCGGTATTTGCTTTTTCAAAAAGTTATCGACCTGGGCCAATTCCATGGCACGATCGATGTCATCGAGCACAGCGGAGGGTGTCGTTTTCAATGCCGCAACTACCGATTTCATTTTTTATGCCGAGGTTTACAGATTATTTCTCTAAGTTCAAAGGAAAAAAAATCCTTGCCGTGCGCAGGTCGGCAGACAACAGCAGTGTCAGCACCCTTTCCTGAACCACCGATGGCGATGATTTCCTCGTTATAGGGTATGAGACCAGCATCAAGGGCCATGATCGCTATTTCAATAGTCACCTTAATACCCTGCCCGAATATACGCAGTGTGTTTGCGATCAGTTCATCTGCCTCAAGTCCGCCAAATTTCATGCGAACAGCTCGCCCGGCGCCGCCGAAAAAATGCGTCCCTGTATAAACCTTGACGCCGTGTTTTTCCAAAAATGTCTTTGTTTTTTGAGCCATTTCAGATTTACCCGGCGAATAGAATCCTGCTTGATGGGTAATGCAGACGATATTAATGCTTTTGCTTTGTTTTAATAATTTTTTAGCAGTAACACCGCTACATGAAGCGATAACAATATTTTTAATTTTCAACTTCTTCGCACGATTGACCGCAAGATCCAGCGTTTTCTTGGTATTTTTAGTGCCCGGCTTTTCCCAGTAGAATACGCCCCTTTCCACTGTATCCTCCTTGTTGCTTTATTATAAGGGAGATATAGGAGAAGTCAATAAAAAAGCGAAGAGCTTATGGTGGATATCGTGTTGTTAAAAATAGAAGAATAAAAGCTTTAAGAAACAAGAAAGATTGAAGTAAATGAAAAAATCCCTGGTATTTTGGTTTTCTGATATGCTTCCCACTGATCTTCTGATATCTTGATATGCTATGTGAATCAAACCCTCAAAGCGTTTTTTAATCATTCAATTCCTAACATCTAATATCTAGCATCTCAGATTTTTTATCGATATATGTTGACTTTGTGATTGATTTATGCTATATTATAAGTTATGAAATTCAGTAAATCGATGATAAAGACACTGCGAGAGGACCCGAAAGAAGCAGAAAGCAAAAGTCACCGCATTTTGCTGCGTGGCGGTTTTGTTAAATCGCTTGCTTCGGGTGTCCATGTCTACCTTCCTCTGGGCTGGCGAGTACTCATGCGTATTGAAAAAATCATACGGGAGGAGATCGATCGTATCGGAGCACAGGAGATGCTAATGCCCGCTATATGTCCGAGGGATTTATGGGAAAAATCCGGGCGTTGGCTTGAATATGGTGACGATATGTTCAAATTCAAGGACCGGAAAAAGCGTGATTATTGTTTGTGTCCGACCCATGAGGAGATAATAACCGAGATCGCTCGGAAAAACATCAGTTCTTATCGTGATCTTCCTCAAATATGGTATCAGATTCAGACGAAGTATCGAGATGAACTTCGCCCTCGGTTTGGCGTGATCCGTTCTCGTCAATTCATTATGAAAGACAGTTACAGTCTTGATTATGATGAAGAGGGTTTAAACAAAAGTTTTCTCCTGCACAAGCAGGCTTATATTAGGATTTTCAAACGCTGCGGAATAGATTTTGAGATTGTCGATGCAACAGGCGGTCTAATGGGTACTGGTGAATCAAAGGAATTCGTCGCCCGGGTCAGTGGTGGTGAAGACACTATCGTGGCATGTTCTCATTGTGATTATCGGGCGAATCTTGAAGCTGCAAAAGGTGTTGGTCAGGATTCGGCGTATGAAGATAATCCGGTTGATGAAATTCACACGCCCGGCATGAAAAGTGTTGAGGAAGTCAGCGGTTTTCTAAAAGTAAGACCAGAAAACCTCATTAAGAGCATGTTCTATACTGCGATAGATAAAGAACCGATTCTGATCTTGTTGCGCGGTGATTATAATATAAATGAAAGTGTAATACAAAGCAGGTTTGGTTTTTCTTATGAACCGGCTGATGCTGAGACAGTTATCAAATATTTTGGTGCTGATCCTGGATTTATTGGTCCTGTTGGTAAGGGTGATATCGCGGTATATGCAGACGATTTACTCAAGGGCGTAAAAGGAATGATAACAGGGGCGAACAAGAATGATTACCACATAAAAGGATTGAATCTTGAACGTGATGTTAAGGTTCGTGAATACTTGAATCTGAGAGTTGTAAAAAAAGGTGATCTTTGTCCAAGGTGTAACCATGAACTCGATCTGGATAATGGTCTTGAATTAGGACATATTTTTAAGCTCGGGACCAGATATTCTAAACCACTCGGCGCAACATTTTTGGATAATAATGGTGTGGAAAAACCAATTATTATGGGAAGCTATGGTCTGGGTCTTGAGCGTATCATGGCCTGTGCGTGCGAACAGAAAGGTGATGAACATGGTGCGGTATGGCCGATATCGATCGCACCGAGTGAAGTGTATATAATCGCGTTGAATCCATCAGATAAAGATGTGGCTGGATTGACTGGGAAGATAACTAAAACGTTGACTGATAAAGGATTTTCGGTTATTATAGACGACCGTGATCTCTCAGCAGGGATCAAGTTCAATGATTCGGAATTGCTGGGCATCCCGTTAAGGCTCACGATCGGTCCGAAGGGGATTAAGCAAGGCAATTTTGATATTTATCTTCGTGAGACAAAGGAAATGATCAAGGTCGACAAAGTGGGCATTTTGAACAAGCTACAAGAATTAAAGGATATGCTGTACCAGGGGTTGAATGAACAATAAAATCGGATTATCGGAGATAGTCGAGCTGATCGAACAAATACTCGATGAAAACGAATTGCGTTTTTATGATCTGCATTTCAATGAAGTTACCAGGACTTTTCGTCTATTCATCGATCGTGAAGATGGCACGGTCAGTATTGAAGACTGCAAAAGGATAAGTAGAGCAGTTGCACGCACGCTGGATCATACGGATCTTGTTCCTTTTGCCTACAGTCTTGAAGTCTCCTCACCGGGTATAGAAAGATCATTGACAAAACCGGAACACTTTGTCTGGGCGCAGGGTAAAATGGTGGAGATCGATACTGGACAGCGTAAGGTTAAGGGTTACCTTAGATTTGCAAAGAAAGAAGGTGTTGTTATTGCTACCGACGTTGGAGAGAGTATTGTACCGTATTCATCAGTAGTAAGAGCAAAGGTTGTGGAGGACCTTGATTATGGCAAACGAAGATAATTTGATCATCGAGGGTATGAAATCAATCGCTAGGGCTAGGGGTGTAAAATTCGATTATGTAATTGAGTCGCTTGCTGAAGCATTACGTAACGGTGTGAAGAGGAAATTCGGCAAAGGTGTCGAATCAGAGGTTTCAGTGAATAAATCTACTGGTGAAATAAGGATTTATACGGTAAAGAAAGTTGTCGATAGTGTCCAGGATCCTGATATCGAGATAAGCATTGATGATGCCCGGCAAGAAAAACCGAAAATCAATGTCGGTGATGAATTCCGTAGACAAATACCCATTGGAGAATTAGGAAGAACCGCGATCGAATCGGTCAAGCAGACACTTACCCAGCGGGTCAGTGAAGCCGAGAGAAATCGGATAATGACCGAATATGATAAGAAAGTGGGTGAAATTGTAAAAGGAATTGTGAAGGTTGTAAGCCGCAATGAGATCCTCGTGGATCTGGGTCCGGTTGAAGCAACAATCCCTTCTTATGGCATAATGAGGACCGAACACTACCGTCTTGATTCACCGATAAGAGCTGTAGTATCGCGCGTTGACCGTGCTCAATGGGGTCCTAAAATAATCCTTTCCCGAACCGATCCAAAATTTTTGGAGAGATTATTATTTTATGAGATCCCCGAGATCAAGGACGGGTTGATCCAGGTTATAAAAATAGTACGTGAACCCGGTGTTCGCGCAAAAGTTGCGGTTCAGACCCTGGATCTTAAGATCGATCCGATTGGTGCGTGTGTTGGATATCGCGGCAGCCGCATCCAATCGATAGTCAAGGAGCTTTCCGGCGAACGGATTGATATCATACAGTGGAGTAAAGAATCCAATCTACAGGTATCGAGGAGTTTATCGCCCGCCAAAATAAAGGAAGTCATTTCGCTCGATGAAAACCACGTATTGGCAGTAGTGACTGATGAAGATTACTCCAAGGCGATAGGCAAAAATGGCGTCAATGTAGATCTGGCGTCTAAATTGTGCGGTGTTGAGATCGAAATAAGAAAGCATTCAGAGCATGAACAGGAACTCAAGGAAAAAGAGCTGGCCAAAGTAAGAATTGAAGATATTAAAGGTCTTAAGCCGGCAGTGCGGAAAACAATGGTCGAAAAAGGCTACTCAAATGTTCTCGCAGTATTAAAGGCTCCAATCGAGGAACTTAAATTTCTGCTGAAACTTGATGATGACGGTGTTGCAAATATCCTTGATACTTTGCACAGTGCAAAACAAGTTGCCGTGCAGATAGAAGAACTAGAGAAGACGGCACGAGCAAAGGCCGCTGCTGAAGAAGAAAAAGCTCGATTAGAACAAGAAAAGGGTGAACATGAGCTAGCAGAACCCGATGTCAAGCCGGATGAGGTTAAAAAAGAGACGGAAAAGATCGAGACAAAACCAAAAAAATCGGTGACCAAGAAGAAAAAAACAGAAGTCAAGAAAACCAAGAAGACTAAGAAGACCAAGGGTAAGGTAAAACAGGTTGAAACCGAGAAAGTGCCGACAGGATCTGAAAAAGAAAAGTATCAAGAAGAGGTTAAATCGACCGATGAAATAGAGGTCGATAAAGGAGACTCTGATAATGCCGAAGAAAAAGGTACATAAAGTAGCAAAAAACCTCGGTTTGTCTTCTGCCGCGTTACTGAAGTTATTAAAAGACATGGGCATTAAGGTGAAGAGTCACATGTCAGTTCTTTCCGATGAAGAAATCAAGAAAATCAGATACAAAATTTCAGAAGATAAAAAGCGCGTTAAAAAAGAGTTTACAAGACGCTATACAAAACCAAAAATCAAGGAAAAGAAGAAAAAAATCGACCAGGAAGCTATAAGAGAAAAGGTAAAATCGACACTCGCTAAGTTGGAGAAGAAGGAGACAAAAAAACACTATAAAAGGGAAAGCCGGGTTAAAGTCGAGGAAACACCAGCGGAAAAAATCGTCGAAGTCAGCGATTTCATGACAGTCGCTGAGCTTGCGCAGGCTCTAAAATTTCCTACCAGTGATGTGATCAAAAAGTGCCTTGATATGGGGTTAATGGTCAGTCTGAATCAACGATTGGACGTGGATACGATAACGGTTCTCTGTGATGAGTTCGGTTATGACGTAAAAGTCATGTCTATTGAGGAACAGATCGCACCGGACGGCGAGGTCGAAAGTCTCGAAAGACCACCAGTGGTGACGATCATGGGTCATGTTGATCACGGCAAAACGACACTCCTTGATGCTATTACCAAGTTACGTACTGTTGAAGAAGAATATGGCAAGATCACGCAGCGTATGGCTGCTTATCAGATAGAATATCACGGCAAAGTTATTACTTTCCTCGATACCCCAGGTCACGAGGCCTTTACTGCCATGCGTGCACGTGGTGCGCAGGTGACTGATATTGTGATACTTGTTGTTGCTGCTGATGATGGTGTGATGCCCCAAACCGTTGAAGCCATTGATCACGCAAAAGCTGCAAGTGTTCCGATCATAGTATGCATCAACAAGATCGATCTGCCGGGCTCGAACGTCAACCGCGTGAAAAACGAGCTCGCTAAGGAAAATGTCGTAATTGAGGATTTCGGAGGACAGTCGATATGCGTTGAGACATCAGCATTGAAAAGTACTGGTATTGCCGATCTCATAGATGCTGTACTCGTTAAAGCCGAGGAGCTGAAACTGACCGCACCGCTAAACAAAGCTGCAAAAGGAGTTGTTATTGAAGCAAGGCTTGATCGCGGCAAAGGTAATGTTTCGACAATACTCGTCCAGGAAGGAACATTGAAGAAAGGTGATCCATTTGTTTGCGGCGCGCATTTCGGGCGCGTTCGGGAGCTGCTCGATGAGCAGATGAACAAGATACCCAATGCCGGGCCATCGACTCCAGTGCTCGTTCTGGGGTTCAGTGGGTTACCTCAAGCTGGTGAGATATTTCTGGCCGTAGATGATGAGCGAAAAGCGCGAGAAATCGCGTCACAACGACAACTCATGGAAAGAACACGCAAGCTTAAGGCAAAATCAAAAGTTACTTTGCTCGACCTCCAGGAAAAGATCAAGGCAGGCGAAACAAAAGAATTGAAAGTCATTCTTAAAGCCGATTCAGCGGGTTCATCAGAGGCGCTCGACGAGAAATTAAATGAGTTGAGCACCGAAGATGTGGCAATCAAAGTGGTCCATAAGGGCGTTGGCAAGATCAATGTTTCAGATGTTCTCCTCGCTGAGGTTACCAATGCTATTTGTGTCGGCTTCCACGTTGGACCGGACACCAACGCATTGGATACTGCAGAACGAGAGGGCATCGAGATCAGGACATACCGGTTGATATACGAGGCACTTGATGATTTGAGATCTGCTATGTTGGGTATGTTAGAGCCGACTATAAAAGAGATTCTTATTGGCGAGGCTGAGGTTAGAGAAGTATTCAATATCCCCAAGATGGGTTTGATCGCCGGGTGCTATTTAAAGGATGGTAAGGTATTGCGGGGTGCTGTCGCCCGCGTGATACGGGAAGAGAAAGAGATATCAGCAACAAAGGTAACATCTCTCAAAAGATTCAAAGAAGATGTTAAAGAAGTGCTCGCAGGCTATGAATGCGGTGTTGGCTTAGAGGAAGGCAGTGAATTACAAAAGGGTGATACGATACAATTTTATAAGTTAGAAGAAACCACTATTGGTGATGGCAAGTAAGTTCTATGTAGGTCAATGTATATTTGATCTGCATGTAGCAAACAGCCATTCTCTTAAAGAAAAAAGACGAGTCATTAAAAGCCTAAAGGAGAAATTGAAGAATCGTTTTAATGTAGCGATCTGTGAATTTGGTGATCTTTCGTTGTGGCAGCGATCTCAAATTTGCATCGTTACCTGCAGTAATGATCATGCTATGGTCGATTCAACGATCAGGATGGTCATCAATTTCCTCGAGCGTGTTCATTCAGTAGCCTTGCTTGACATCAAACAGGGTATCATATGATACGCAGAGACAGGGTAGCTTCAGTGCTCGTTAGAGAGATATCAGATATTGTGATGCGGGAGATAAAAGATCCGCGGATCGGGTTCATAACCATAACGAGTGTCGACCTAAGTCCAGACCTCAAAAGTGCTAAGGTGTATTTTTCATGCCTTGGTGATAAGCCGAAAAGTCTACAGACGTTAACTCATGCGAAGGGCTTTATAAGGAGTTCCTTGGCTCACCGGATGAGATTGAGAACTGTACCCGAGCTTGATTTCGAGATAGATAACAGCTATGAACATGGTAAAAAAATAGATGAACTTTTCGAAAAAATTAGTCCGGATAATAAAGAAGAGTAAGCAAATAGTCATTGCTACTCATATTGATCCTGATGCTGATGGCATATCAGCGGCTTTGAGCTGTGGTTATCTTGTAAGACACTTCAAGCGTATACGACCAAAACTCTATTGCTATTCACCAATCCCGAATAAGTATTCTTTTATCCTTGGTGATTGGAAGTTTGTACGAAAATTACCGGAATTTGACCTTTTCATTGCAGTCGATTCGGCCGGCATATCACGGATCTTCCCGGATGGGAATGAACTCGGTCCAGAAATATTAGCTTCTAAATTTGTCGTTAATATTGACCATCATAAGAGCAATGATGCTTTTGGTACGTTAAGGATAGTGAAAGAAGATGTTTCATCGGCATGTGAAATAATATATATGATATTTCAGGGATTGAGAATTACGATAACGCGGCCACTCGCAGAGATATTCTTTTGTGGTATTTATAGCGAGACCGGTGGATTTGTGTACCCCAATACAACTCAGGAATCTCTGACCATAGCTTCTGAACTCGTTGGTTTAGGGGTAGAACCCGGTCCAATATCCAAGAAGCTCAACGCAAAATCATTGAGCGGTACATTGTTGCTGAGTGAGGTCTTGAAGACCATCGAAATCAAGAATTCTGTCGGGAGCATGTGTCTTACCCAAAATATGTTAAAAAAATGCCGAGCAAAGATGACTGATTCAGAGCATTTTGTGTCTTTTCTTCAAGCGATCAACAATGTTCGTGTTTCGATTTTTTTACGTGAAGAAAGAAATGGCACCCGCGTTAGTTTGCGAAGTGATGGCGTTGTAGATGTCGACAAATTGGCTGGACTTTTTGGCGGTGGTGGTCATCGACTCGCTGCCGGTGTCCGGGTAAAGATACCGATCAAACAAGCAAAAAATGAATTACTGCGCGCCCTACATCAAGAAGTCCGTAAGCAGTTACGCAGCAAGCAATAGACTAACGATGTTCTTGATAATCGGTGAGTAGTAAAAAGTGTCAGGGGAAATTCTGCTTATCGACAAACCAGTAGGCTTTAGTTCATTTCAGATTGTCCGTATTTTCAAAAAAAATCATAAAAAAGTAGGACATGCCGGTACACTCGATCCATTTGCCAGCGGTTTGCTTATTATTCTGATAGGAAATGCAACAAAGGATTTTCTGTCCTACCAGCAATGTGAAAAAGAGTATGTCGGTGAAATATTACTCGGTACGGTAACAGACACTTATGATATCGCAGGCAAGGTCATTAAGCAGCAACATACTGAGATAAAGGGCGCATGGACCATGGGCGAGTTGAATAAGAACACGCGTTTCTTTATTGGCGAGATTGAGCAAACGCCACCAGTGTTTTCTGCTCTTAAACAAAGCGGTATGAAATTATATGAATTGGGCCGGCAGGGTGTTGCAGTCAAGCCAAAAAAGCGTATGGTCATAATAAAGCAGTTCTCGATAACGGCAATTGATTATCCAGTCGTCCACTTTCACACGCTTGTCGGAAGCGGTGTCTATATAAGATCACTCGCTGATTCATACGGCAGGCGATTGGGTTGCGGAGCAGCTCTTTTATCCTTGAGACGAATTAGGATCGGAGAGCACCTGATCCAACATGCCAAAAAGGTCGGCGAGTTTTTCGCGTAATATGATCATACTTCTCGATAAGCCTAATTTAGTGACCAAAGACTCGGTGTGTGCGATCGGTAGTTTTGATGGAGTGCATCGTGGGCATCAGGCAGTTGTGAAACGTTTGAAAGAACATGCCAGGACCGATATCAAAATTGGTATAATAACATTTCTTCCATTACCCTTTTTTGTGTTGACTTCTTCACCTATAATATATTTGACTGTAAAGAGAGAAAAAGAAGATATTTTTAGAATGTTGGGCGTTGATTTTATTTACTACTTCAAATTCACACAGCACTTTGCGCAACTTTCACCCGATGGTTTTGTCGAATTGATCTCACGTCGAATAAAGCCTTCTGCGATAGTGGTCGGTGATAATTTTCATTTTGGAAAAAACAGACAGGGATCTGCCAGGTCATTAAAAAAAGTCTCGGAAGATCATTTCACTGTTGATGTCATGAGACGGATAAAAGAAAATGGTACGATATCAAGCACGAGGATCAGGGAGCTCCTTCTGCTCGGGCATATAAAGGCGGCGAATAGACTTCTGGGAAGGCCATATAGCCTTACCGGCCGGGTTGTTCGCGGCAAGGGCAAGGGCGCTAAAATAGGGTTTCCAACCATTAATATCACGGTACAGAAAGAGAAATTACTACCGTTGGATGGAGTATACAAGGTACAGGTTATGCTCAAAGAAGGTACTTATCTTGGCGCAATGTTCTGTCGTAACGATCTGGTGGAAGTTCATGTAATCGATTTCAAAGGAGACCTATATCGTAAAGAAGTAACTGTCCATGTTGAATGTCGTATTAGAGGCATCGAACACTTTTCTGATGATAAAAAATTGGGTGTGGCGATCGCCCATGATATCCGAACGATAAGGGGAAAGGCTGCAGAAAAGTAGCCTGTTTTCTTTATTTTTATTATCTGCCTTGACTTTGAATTGGGGTTTATTAGAATAAATCATGGCTAATATTGAAATTCTGCATCCTGAAGTTAGGAGCAAGATAGCTGCTGGCGAGGTCATTGCGCGACCGAGTTCAGTCGTTAAAGAACTCATTGAAAATTCGATCGACGCCTATGCAAGGCGTATTGATATCGTGCTTAAAGATGGTGGAAAACAGGATATTTTGATCAATGATGATGGTTGTGGTATGGGGCGTGATGATATATTATTAGCTGTTGAAAGATATGCAACAAGCAAGCTAAAGAATGTTTCTGATCTTGAGCACATCACAACGTACGGGTTTCGTGGGGAGGCTTTGGCGAGTATCGCTGAAATATCGCATTTTGAGTTGGAGACATCTGACGGTTCTGAAGGGTCAAAAATAATCGTCCACGGGGGGGAATTCAAAGATATTATGGATTCGCATCGTCCCCAGGGTACAAGGGTCAAAGTATCCGACATTTTTTTCAACCTGCCCGTAAGGTCAAAGTTCTTAAAATCGGGACAGTGGGAGAGACGTCTTATTGTAGATGTTGTCAAGAGCTACGCACTGATAAATCCTTCAATATATTTCAGTGTTCAGGAACAAGATCGTAAAATCCTAGATTTTATCGCACCTCAGTCATTTGAGGATCGCATAAGATTATTTTTCCCTAAGCGCATTGTGGATGCACTTGTGCAAATCAATATTAAAGTCGGCGCTGTGCGATTCAATGGGTTTCTAACTCGTCCGGATTTTTTTGACCGACACCATATGAACTATCTCTATGTCAATGGCCGACCTGTGAAATACGCAAGACTTTTCCGAACCATCACAAATACCTATCAGAATCCTAAAACGCCCCCTGGATTCGTTTTAAACGTTGAGGTTGCTCCCAGTGTGGTTGATGTCAATATACATCCTACCAAGCAAGAAGTGAAGTTCAGGGATGAGCGCTATGTGCTCGATTTACTTAGTCAAGCTATAAAAACAAGGGTTTTCACACGTGTCCGTGGGGTTGATATTCAAACTGCACGATATGTCCCGACTCAACCCGGCGAGAATAAGAGTGATGCGAAATTCGTTCAGGAAACGGTATTGCCCTATCCCTCCGATAATGTCGTTGAGCCGCTAACGAGCAGAGAATCAAGAGAATTCTGGCAGTTACATGACACCTATATTCTGTCCCAGACAAAATCCGGGTTGGTCATTCTTGATCAGCACGTTGCACACGAGCGGATCATATATGAATCCATTACAAAAGGGAATACTGGTTCACAGCGACTGCTGTTTCCGATTACCCTCGAGCTTACGCCGGAAGAATACCGCGCTTATCGAAAAACCAAATTGTTGTTAAAAGAGCTGGGCATTGAATTCAAGGAGTTTTCTGCGCATACTGTTGTTATCGATAGTCTCCCAGCTTCGGCCAGCGTAAACCGAGAAGATCTGCTAGACCTCTTCAAAGAACTGGACGGGCTGGGCAATTTGATCAAACAGCGGAATGAGGTTGCTAAAGTCGTGGCTTGTAAAGGGGCTATTAAAGCCGGTCAAAAATTATCAGTAGAAGAAATGCGCAGTTTGGTCGACCGTCTATTCGCTTGTGAAAATCCCTATATCTGTCCACACGGCAGACCCATAGTCATCAGATTTTCACTCGATGAACTTGCTACCCGCTTTGGCCGGTAGAGAATCCTTCCGACATTGACAATATTAGTTATTTCATTATAATTTTTCATGCAGCGATTTGTTATAAGGGGAGGGGAAAAATTGCATGGTAATGTAAGGATTTCCGGTGCAAAGAATTCAGCTCTACCGATTATCGCTGCATCGCTAGTCAGTACAAAAAAAGTTATACTGGAAAATATCCCCGATCTGGTCGATGTTAGAACAATGATCGAACTTGTTGAATATATCGGTAGCGAGGTCGAATTTTCGCACAACACGCTCAAGATGCATACTCCAAAGATAAAAAATTTCGATGCACCGTATGATATCGTAAGAAAAATGCGGGCGTCCTACTATGTCCTTGGTGCGCTAATGGCACGGTCAAACCAGGCTAAGGTATCTTTGCCCGGTGGATGTGCAATTGGACCGCGACCGATCGATCTCCATATAAAAGGGATGAAGGCCCTTGGTGTCGATATCAATGTTTCGGAAGGTTTTATTAATGCCAAGGCAAAAAAACTAATAGGACATGATGTTAATCTCCAAGGTCCAAAAGGAACATCGGTAGGTGCAACGATAAATGTAATGATCGCCGCAACCGGAGCAAAAGGTGATACGGTGATAAGTTCTGCCGCTTGTGAACCGGAAGTTGTTGATGTGGCGGATTTCCTGAATGTTTCGGGCTGTCATGTTTCGGGTCAGGGCACGCATACCATTGTTATCAAAGGATCAGGTTCAGCAAAAGATGTGGAATATGCTGTTATCCCCGATCGTATCGAGGCTGGTACTTTTGCAGTTGCGGCAGTATTGACCGGCGGCAGCATAAATATTACTGGCTGTTGTCCAGAGCATTTAGCAAGTGTGCTCGACAAACTTGAAGAGTCTGGTGGAAGAGTGACGAGAAAGAAAAACAGCATGTTTGTAAATGGACATGGTCGAAAACAAGCAATCAATGTCTATGTTGCACCTTTTCCTGGTTTTCCAACTGACATGCAGGCGCAATTCATGGCGCTGCTTGCGACTGTACCCGGTACCAGCACGATAAAGGAGACCATTTTTGAGAATCGCTTTATGCAAGCCGTAGAACTAATGCGTATGGGTGCTGATATTACTATTGAAGGTGATACAGCAGTGATCAATGGTGTAAGGCAATTATCGAGTGCCTATCTCATGGCATCTGATCTCAGGGCATCCGCTTCGCTGGTACTTGCTGGTTTGGCAGCAAAGGGAGAGACTATCGTGCGGAGGATCTATCATCTCGATCGTGGTTATGAAAAATTTGAAGAGAAATTGCGTAGTCTAGGAGCACGGATTGAAAGGCAGTCGGAATGAAACAGAAGACACATGAAGTAAAGATAGGCAAGATAAAGATCGGCGGTGACAATCGAGTGAGCGTCCAGTCTATGACAAAAACAAAGACCCATGATGTAAAAGCGACCGTGCGACAAATAAAGAGGCTTGAAAAAGCAGGGTGTGAAATAGTCAGATTGGCCGTTGTCGACAAAAGAGACAGCGCTGCTTTGATCCGGATAAAAGAGGCGGTCGATGTTCCGCTCGTTGCAGATATCCATTTTGACTATCGTTTAGCCCTCCAGGCGATCGATGCGGGTATCGATAAGATAAGGATCAACCCGGGTAATATTGGTGAGTCCTGGAAAATTACCAGGATAATCGAGAAAGCAAAGGATGCCGGCGTCCCGATCCGGGTCGGCGTTAATTCTGGTTCTCTGCCTGATAAGATATTGAAAAAGTACAAGCACCCCACACCCGAAGCGATAGTGGAGGCGGTTAATAATGCGCTCGTTATATTCAGAAAAAACAGATTTGAGGATATTGTTTTGTCAGCAAAAGGTGCTGATGTCATGACTACTATCGCTGTCTATAAAAGACTCCATAAGCTCTTCGATTATCCGCTGCATCTGGGTATTACTGAAGCCGGGTTGCCTTTTCGTGGCGGGCTGAGAAGTGCAGTCGGTCTTGGTATTCTGCTGAACCAGGGTATTGGCGATACAATTAGAATTTCTTTGACAGCTGATCCAGTGATGGAAGTAGTCGCGGCATATGAGATAATGGATTCTCTTGGTTTACGGCGACATAATACGGTTCTAATAAGCTGTCCGACTTGCGGGCGCTGTAATGTCAAATTAACTAAGATAGTCAATGCAGTCGAACGTCGTTTGAAGCACTACAATAATTATATGAAGGTTGCGGTCATGGGTTGTGTGGTTAATGGTCCAGGTGAGGCAAGAGAAGCAGATTTTGGTATTGCTTGTGGCAAGAAGACAGGCTTGATTTTTGCCAAGGGGAAAGAAATAAAACGTGTTAAGGAAGATCTACTGGTCAGTGAATTGTTCGAGGTGATCGATGAGAACATTGATAATTGATAATTACACACCAAACTCCCCTGAAATAGAAAAATTATATGAGGTCATATGCGGTGTCACTGTTCATACCGTTGAAGTAAAAGAGGCATCAACGATGAGCAGCAGCGAGGATTTCAAATATTTTGACGTGATAGTTCTTTCGGGATCGCAACATAAACTAGCAGAAAGTGGAATCTATGAAGGTTATGCAAATGAAGCAGATGCTATCAGGAGAAGTGAAAAGCCGATATTGGGTATTTGTTTTGGACATCAGCTGTTATGTATGGCACATGGTGAAGAAATCAGAGCATACGATAAACCAATGAAAGGTTACTATATGATTCACCGGGTCGCTCATGATGAAGTATTTGAGAATCTGGGTGAGAGATTTCTGGTAACTCAATCGCATCAGGAATTTATTGAAAAGGTTCCGTACAATTTTTCCAAGCTTGCTGAATCACCCAGCTGTCCGGTAGAAATCGTTAAGCACCAGGTGCTCCCCCAATACGGCATGCAATGCCATCCGGAAAGATATGATGATAAGCATCCTGCAGGTATCGCATTACTGGAGAATTTCTTCAAGATTGCCTCATGGTATACAAAATAGTCTCTCAGGCGAGTTTAGTAGCATAAAGGAGCAGTATGAAGAAAGAAATCGACAAATTGATGAGAAGAATGAATATCCATACTATCTATGCAGAAGGGAAGTCCACAAGTTCGCCAACCATGTACTATCTTTTTAATGGTGCTAATTTTTATGGTCACTACGTGAAAAAACAGGGCAAGCGAGCCTGTGTTGTTCACTATCCTATAGAGCGTGAAGTCGCCCGACAAAGTGGCTGCAGGTTGATAGGGGTGACAAAATACGGTATGCGTAAGATATATGAGAAATATCCTGATCAGATAAAGGCAAAAGCATATTTCATCAGGGCTATTATGGATGATCTGGCAGTCAAAGGTAATGTTGCGCTCTACGGTCAGAGTCAGATGGGCGGTGCTTATAATATGGTGAAACAGCTGCTTCGAATAGACAAGAAAATCAAGGTGTGTTATGAATCGGGGAAAAGCCTCATCACAATAGCCCGGGAAACAAAGGATACTAATGAAGTTGAGCGTATCAATAGTGTTGGGAAATGTGTTATCCGTGCGTTCAACAACATGCTAAAGAATGTTCAGCAGCTAAAAGTAAATAAGAATGTAGTAATGAAGGACCGGAAGAGGAAACTACTTATCGGTGACCTGAGACAAATGTTGAGAAGAAGCATGTTTGAAGATGGTTTGATCAATTCAGAAGGTATGATAGTCGCCCAGGGACGTGATGCTGGTGTTCCTCATAATTCCGGGGATGATCGGAGTGCCGTAAAACTTGGGCAGACAATTGTCTTCGATATTTTTCCACGCGAAATAGGCGGCGGTTATTTTTTCGATTTTACGCGCACTATTTGTTTTGGCCATGCGTCAAAGGAGATAAAAGATGTTTATTCCACTGTCAAAGATGCTCAAGATTTCGTTATGGATATGTTCAAAGTCGGTAAACGGAATATCGAGATTGAACACTCATTGTGTAAGTTTTTTGAAAAGCGTGGACACCCGACACTTTTGAATTCGCCAAAAACACAAATTGGTTACTGTCATACCCTTGGACATGGTGTCGGGCTTAATATTCACGAAAGCCCCTCCTTTGGTCTTGTAAAGACGAATAAAGACAAGATCAAACCTGGCCATGTCTTCACTGTTGAGCCAGGTCTTTACTATCCTGAAAAAGGGTATGGTGTACGCCTTGAAGATATCGTCTATATAAATAGCCGCGGTAAGGTAATTCCTCTTACAAAATGCCCTAGAAAACTCGTTATAGAGATTTGAAAGAAATAAGCGGTGTAATAAAGGACTTTGAAAATTTCCTACTATCTGAGGGCGATGAGTTTAATACTATTCAGGCTTATATTTACGATATAACCCAGTTAGATAAATTTTTAACGACCCATAATAAAAGATTGATTGAGGCAGTAACAAGAGATTTGCGAGATTTTTTACACGCGATATATGATACTGGTCTTTTAGCCGTTTCTGTAAATAGGAAAATATCGAGCATTAAAGCCTTTTACCGATTCTTATTATTCACCAACAAAATCGAAACAAATCCATCAGGTGATTTGGAATTAATGAAGGTCGGAAGAAAGCTGCCGGTCATCTTATCAATAACTGAAGTTACTGCAATAATAGAATCAGCAGAAATAAAAACACCTCTTGGTTTACGCGACCGGGCATGTTTGGAGATCCTTTATGGCGCGGGCTTGAGGATATCAGAACTTCTTGGTATGAAACTCACGGATCTGGATATGGAGAATCGTTTGCTAAAGGTTATCGGCAAAGGTAATAAGCAGAGGATCGTACCTATTGGGGGAAAAGCAATAAGGGCGATAGAAGATTATTTGAGTAATGGACGACCGTTACTCATGCGTGATCGGTCGATGTCTTTTCTTGTATTGAATGTTCGCGGCAATAAGCTATCGCGAATGGGTTTTTTGAAAATACTTCGCAAGTATCGGATCAATGCCGGGATAAAGAAACGGGTGACACCTCATATGTTCAGACATTCTTTTGCAACGCATCTATTAGAAGCCGGTGCTGATCTGCGCGTGGTCCAGGAGCTTTTAGGGCATGCTGATATCTCAACGACCCAGATCTACACACACATTGACCGGGAATATCTAAAAGAAGTCTACAGAGAACACCACCCGAGGGCGTAACAGACAGTGGGCACTAAGCAGCAACATGGCAGTTATTAAGTAATTCAGTAACTAAGTAATTGAAAAAATATTGATTACTCATGCACAAGTATCACACACCTTGTATCTGTCATCGTGAATCTGTTTGTTGTCTCTTGACTTTTCTGTTTTTCAATATATAATTTCGACAGCCGCGGGAGTAGCTCAGTGGTAGAGCGTCACCTTGCCAAGGTGAGGGTCGCGAGTTCAAATCTCGTCTCCCGCTTTGAAGGCAGATTCTAGATACTTGATCCTGGATACTAGTTAACAGATATTTGAAGATCGTTTGTCACTAGCATCTTTTATCTATTATCTGCTATATATGGCGGCATAGCCAAGTAGCTAAGGCGGCGGTCTGCAAAATCGCTATTCGCCGGTGCAAATCCGGCTGCCGCCTTTATCCCTCATAATCAAGGTTATTGACATCTGCAAAATACAAGCTATAATTCATGGAAAGGAGGAATATGGGTATAATATTGATACTTCTACAAATAACCGGTTCTGGCATGACTTTTGAAGTCCCACCGACAATACTCGGTACAGGAGGACCGGATGCGTACGGATATCGCTGGATTGACAGCGATACTACTGGAGGACCGACCTATAATTGGATAGATATTACAGGTGTCGGCACAGAGGTAGCTGGTTTGGCTGACGACAATGTCGTAGGGCCTTTTCAAATAGGTTTTGACTTTCCATATTACTGGTATACAGTCAATAGCTTTTTTGTAGGCTCAAACGGTTATATCGCTTTTGGTGATAATACATTGGAAGCGGCGCCGTTTCCTCACATCCCAGTTACTGCAAAACCTAATAATATGCTGGCGGCGTTTTTATCAGATCTTGATTTCACCGTTGGTACACCGCATTGTTATTACTGGACGAATGCTGCTCTTGATACGTTTATCATCGCCTACCATGATGTAAGGTTCTGGAATTCTCCCACAAGCAATAATACATTCGAAATAATCCTGACGCGTGCTGACAGCGCGGTCACATTCCAGTATTATGATCAGACTGGATTGCCTTCTGGTGGTTGGGGACAAGCTCTCAGTGTTGGTATTGAGGATATCGCCGGTGCGGTCGGCCTTGAATATAACTATGGACAGACACCAGCTAACAATATCATTGAAAATGACCTTGCGATTTACTTTTTCCCGCCTGATTCATCGACCTATGAAGTCCATGACGTTGCTGTTATGAAACAGATGAATGATATATCTGGAGCTTTCTTTGTTTATAATGATGACCCGGTAGATTTCTGGGCAGTCGTTAAAAACACCGGTAACCAGACTGAGAGTGGTTTTAATGTTTATTGTGAAGTCAGGAACTCGACTAATCAGGTCATGCTCTCGGATACGATCAACATAGCAACACTCGCGCCGGGGGTTACTGATTCACTGATATTCGCACCTACATGGTCGACTACAAATGACGGCCTGTATTCAATGAAGGTGAAGGCTCTGTTAAGCGGGGATATGGTTTCGCCTAACGACTCTATCTATTCGCAATTCAGAGTAGTTACCTATCCTGCTGAATTGCAGTATGATGTTGGATATGCGCATACTGGTATGGCCTGGAATGGCCCCAATTCGGGATATGGTGCGAAGTTTATGCCCCCGAGATATCCGTGCAAGCTGAACACCGCACGGTTCGACGTTAATTCGACTGCCGCAATGCCCAATGTTACGGTTCAGATATTGGATGATGACGGGCCAAATGGTGATCCTGGAACGGTCATTTATGAAACAGTAGTTCAGATCACGACTATCGGTTGGGTAGATATCGATGTTTCAACACAGAACATTCTATTCTTCAACGGTGGTTTTTATATCGGTTGCATTACTGATCAAGCTTCTGATCCGTATTTCGGCATGGACACTCTTTTCCCATCAGGTCGTCAAAGTTGGGAATATACTGGCTCCTGGGCTCCATACCGTGATAAGGATAGGGACGACGTATTGATCCGTGCAATTGTTGAATTAGGTACTGGTATTGAAGAGACTGAATTGATCTCAAATCATAATGTCGTCAATATCATTGCATCACCTAATCCATTCAACAAACTGACCGCGATCACAGTTCCTGTAAATTGTCATAAGCTTGTGGTCTATGATGCAAGCGGACGGCTGGTTACAGAGTTGACTGCTAAAGAAGGTACTGCGCACTGGAACGGTTTTGATAATAAAGGGCGTGAATTACAACAGGGGACTTACTTCGCTGTTACTGAGGACGCTGATATCATCAAGTTGATTCTTGTTAAATAATACAGTTGAGCATTGTAATGGGGTCAGGTTTCTGGAAATCTGACCCCATTTTATTTTGCACAGCTTTAGTTGCTGTGTCTGTTGATTTTGAAGACTATCCTGTTATAATAAGAAGATAAGGGGAAAGATGCGGAAGCGATCGGGTGTTTTGTTTTTCTTTATAATTTTGACATTATCTTATGCACAGAGGCCTACTACTGGTAGATTGTGGGGTTATGTGAACTGCACAGGGTTGGTATCAGGTAGATTCGCCTTTGTTGTAATGCCCGGTTTCCGATATGAATTCAGCCGGAAAGTTGAGAACAACGGCGCTGCCAGGAAGGCATATTTTTATGAATTACTGACCGGTCCGGTTTATATTATTAAAAATGATCCCTGGATCTTCAAATTCCCGGTTTGGTACTACTATATGGGATTTCCTGTTGTCCTGCAAGATGACTATTATTTTTCTCATAACATGGAATTTCTACCCACTGTTGAATTTCACAGCAGCGATTTTACGTTGATCAGCCGGACGATATTCCACAATACCATTTATGCAAGCATCTATGAGCAAGAAAAAGACAGAAAAGGTTATGGCCTTGTAGTGCGTGAGATGATCAAGGTCAGCTACCGATTGAGCAATAATGTGAACCTATTGATCGCTGAAGAGCCCTTTTTCGGCGTGATAGAGGATAGTGAAGCATCGATACATCCGTTAGGTTATTGGCAGAATGGTTTCAGGATGAACCGCCTTTATGCAGGATGTAATATTCGTATAAGCAATCACTTATCACTGTTACCGCAATACATATTTGAGACAAATTATGATACTGACGGGCATCTTGATGCGGTTAATCACTATCTTTTTCTAACGGTAGCATATACTCTAAAGTTTTTCGAATAATCCTCTAAAAATAGGACAAAATTCTCCATTGACATTCCAGGAATTCATGCTATAATCACCTAGTGATTTAGACGAAAACGATTCGTTTAATATGTAAGGAAATACATAGAATCAAGTGAAAGGGGGTGAAAATAATGGAAGGTAATTACGGACAAATGGAACCAGCTGCTGCTGCAGCGATAATGATCGTTTACTTCATTTTCATCTTTATATTCTATATTTACTTCGCTATCTGCTTGATGAAAATCGCAAAGAAAACTACTACGGAAAATGGCTGGTTTGCATGGATTCCTATACTAAACGTGTTTCTTATGCTCATGATTGCCAAGAAACCATTATGGTGGTTCATTTTACTTCTTATACCGATAGTCAATCTCATTATTGGTATTATTGTCTGGATGGCAATAGCTGAAGCACGTGGTAAGCCCAACTGGGTCGGCATTTTGATGATCGTTCCTTTCCTTAACGTCATTATACCAGGCTACTTGGCGTTCTCGAAATAATGTAATAAAGGGATGGAGATCTAAAAAGACTTAAGAATTTTTTGATTGAGGAGAGGTGATATTATTACCTCTCCTTTAATCTTTTATGCCGAGTATATCGAGGATAAAGGCATACTCAAAGGCAATATCCTTGAGAAAGTCATAACGACCGGATGCACCGAGGTGGCCTGTTCCCATATTAGTTTTCAAAAGGAGAATGTTGTCGTCAGTTTTCAACGCCCTTAGTTTTGCCGTCCACTTTGCACCCTCCCAATACATCACCCTTGTGTCATTAAAGCCCGCGGTTATCAACATATTAGGATAATCCTGGGCGGTCACGTTATCATAGGGTGAATATGATTTCATGTAGCGGTAGTATTGTTCTTCATTTGGGTTTCCCCATTCTTCGTACTCGAGTACTGTTAATGGCAGGGTTGCATCGAGCATGGTATTGATCAGGTCGACAAAGGGGACATCGGCAACGACAACACGGAACAAATCAGGTCTCATGTTCACGACTGCTCCGACAAGGAGACCACCTGCACTCCCGCCTGAAATAACCAATTTTTCTCTTGATGTGTACTTCTGTTCAATGAGATATTGAGCACAAGCGATGAAATCGGTGAAGGTATTTTTCTTGTTGAGCATTTTTCCTTGTTCATACCAGTACCTTCCCATTTCACCGCCACCGCGCACATTCGCTATCGCATAAATAAAGCCACGGTCAAGCAAACTCAAGCGATTAGAAGAAAAATAGGGGTCATAACTATCACCGTACGCTCCATAACCCGTTAAAAATAGAGGATTGCTGCCATCTCTTATCATGCCTTTTTTATAGACGATTGATATTGGTATCCGTGTGCTATCATATGCCAGCACGTATATGCGCTGTGATTCATACTGTTCAGGTTCATAACCGCCGAGAACTTTGTATCGTTTCTTGAGCTCGAGTTTCTTGGTTTCCATATTATAATCGAATACAGATTTTGGTGTGATTAATGACATGTATGTGAAACGCAGCCACTTGGAATTATAGTCTTTGTTTGCTCCGAGCCAGAAGGCATAGGTTGGTTCTGGGAATTCTACATAGTGTGTTAAGGCGCCATGTATTTTTGTTACACGGATCTGCAAAAGACCATTTTTCCGTTCCGAAACGACAAAAAAGTCCTTAAAAACATCGAAACCATCGATTTTTACTGAATCACTTTGAGGGATAAGTTCGATCCAGTTTGTCTTATCCGGGTTTTTTTCAGATACCTGCACAAGCTTGAAATTCTTAGCATTTTCATTACTGAGGATCAAAAAATTTTCACCGTGGTGTTCTACATAATACTCGACATCCTGCATGCGCGGGTATAAAAGCTGGAATTTTTCGTTAGGTTTATCCGCTCTTAAGTAGTGGATTTCTGTCGTTGTATGACTCCCCAAATCCATGAGCAAATATTTACCGTCTTTGCTACGTGAAACATCTAACCAGAAAAGATCATCAGCTTCATGGTAGACGAGTTCATCATGTGTTTGATCATTACCCAGAATGTGGCGATACAGCTTGTCGGGTCGCTTTGCATTATCGAGGGTCGTGTAGAACAGCGTTTTATTATCATTCGCCCAGGCGATTGAGTATCCTGTGTTGGAAAGGTTATCGATATATAGTTCTTTAGTCACCAGGTCCTTAATAAATATAACAAATCGTTCACTACCACTGGTATCTACAGAATAAGCAAGCAGCGAATGGTCAGGACTCACCTCAAAAGCTCCGATCTCAAAATATTCATAGGGCTCAGACAGGACATTCTGATCAAGGAGGATCTCTTCATCAGCTGCAAGGCTTCCTTTTTTGCGGCAATAGATTGAATACTGTTTGCCTTCCTCAGTACGCGTATAATAATAGTATTTATCAACCTTTTCCGGCACGGAGAGGTCGGTTTCCTGGATTCTGCTGATCATCTCATCATAGAGCTTTTTCTGGAATTCTTCAGTATGTCTCATCATCGCAGATGTATATTCGTTTTCAGCGATGAGGTAGTTTTTGACTTCCGGGTTCTCTTTTTCTCTTAACCAGAAATAATTATCAATACGGATATCGCCATGAATTGTGTCGATCTTAGCGACTTTCTTGGCGACCGGCGCGACTGTCTGTGATACACCCGGTGAAAGAAATATAAGGTTAAGAATGGTGAAAAAAATTAACCAGTAAACAGATGTTATGTATTTTTTACAAATATTATGATTTTTCATGCGTCATTGTAGCCATTCAGTCTGGTGATGTCAAGATACACAAAAAAATATCCCCTCCAGTTTAAGGAGGGGATATTTTGTGAATAAAGGATTTGTGTTATTTCAAAACGAGTAGTTTACTCGCAGATGTGTGCTCACCTGCAACAAGCTTCAGGAAGTAAACACCACTTGGCACCGAGATACCTTTATTATCCAGTCCATTCCAGGAAACCTGATGTATCCCGCTCTCCACGAAATGATCTACCAGATTCCTGACGAGTTGACCAGATACATCATAGACATCGAGTGATGTTTTTTGTCCGGATTTCAGATAGAATTCGATCGCGGTATTCTTACGCATCGGATTAGGTGAGATTTGCCCGAGTCCAAAATTAAAAGGTGTGATCTGATTACCCTGAGAATCATAGATACCAGTGAAGGTGATCGGAATGACCTTTAGCCGGATCATATGGTCTCCTGACATGCCACCCTGCCAGTTGCCACCTATGTAATCCCACATCTGGCTTTGATATGTCAAGGATGAATCTCTCAAAAGACCGAGTGAATCTGGTCCAGCACCGATAATATATCCGACAACGACTTCTTGATTCGTGCGGATATCGAGATTCGTCAGTTCGACCATATTCCACTCGTAACCGGATGAGTTCAAACCGGCGATTGAATCAATAAGCGAGCCTGGCTGTCCAGCAGTCCCCTGATAGATGCGCACATCATAGGGCCCTGGTCCTTCAAACAGGAATTTGACCTGATGTACGAGTCCACTGTCAATACCGACGTCGGGGAATCTGAACTGAGCAAAACATCCATCGCCAGCTATTACAACACTTGGTGCCCACCATGGTTGTCCATCATCATAGATAATGATCCTGGCATTGGTTACCTCGAAATTATATACCGGTGTGGATGCTTCGTTGCCAGCATTATCAGCCGCTGTTACATAGTAGTATATATCTGTGTGATAAGATTGTGCCGGGATAACGGCTTCGTAATCATCGGCTCCGACATTGGTCATCATAACATGTACTTCTGAGCCTGATTCGATTCGATAGTGGAGATAGACTGAATCCGTGTCGAGTCCTGAACCAGCATCAGTAACCGTGGCTGTGATAGTGTAATTGCTGAGCGTATCTGTAGTATCCGGTAATGGTGTGTGAACGATCACTGGTGGCTGCAGATCAGGCGGTGACGTTTGGTCGATACGTACATCGTCGACAAACCAACCCATACCTGCGGCAGCTGGGTCTGAACAGAAGGTGAAACGGATCTGTATCTGGTCACCAGTGTTTGCATAACCCAATGCCATCAGGTCCATAGAACCTACATTAACCCAGTCATATCTGTCATAGCAGTATGCCCAGGCAGTACCGAGTGCGCCTGTACCAGCTAATTGAGCATCATACGTCGGATTAATATGTGAAACAGCCAAGGAATCGATCTGGATCCAGGATGTTCCATTATCAGGGGATATTTCAACGATACCGCCATCAAAGTTCGTTTGCGTTCCTTCCCAGTCAGCCCAGAAATTGAACGAGAGAAACAGTGAATCCCAGCCTGTGAGATCGATAGTTGGTGTGATCAGGTAACCTGTTTGGTTGCCTGAATATTGAGCGACATCAGCGTTCGGACACCCGGCATACCTGTATCCTGAAACTGCGTGTGTGTCAGGGCCATAGGTATTTGTCGTGTCTCTAATCGCCCAGGCATAGCCAGAAGTCGTCCAGGGAGCGATATCTGCTCTTTCAAAATCATCATTGATAGCTTGCCGTAATACAACGGGATTTGTATTTGCTTGTATTATCGGGCGTACTGGTTGCTCGGCTTGATTCTCAAGCCCGGTCGCATAGCTCCAATTAATAAGCATTATCAGGCATATTATTGAAGCACCAATCCATTTACTTTTCATGTATCCTCCTTTTACTTTTATACATACCTATTTCTATATTACCTACAAAATGCGAAATGTCAATATCTCTTTAATATATTTTCTACCTTGTTGTGAATTGTCCAGCTTAAATAAAAGGGCAGTAGATCTTTGGCAATACTTGTACGGATTAACTTTTTGCCACCGTCATATGTCTGATCTATTTTAAAAACATATATGCCGCGGCGTATAACAAATGTTTTTTCAATGCCATCCTTATTAGAAAAGGCTGCCCGGGAGATGTCACTTAGTGCATTTGGGAAAACAGTGATTTTCTGGTTCAGTTTCTGCATATTCTTGGCCTTTTTCTTTACCGCAGTCGTATCTTGATTACCCCATGGGAGAAATTCGTAAAATACTTCTTTGGTCGGTGGTTCAACAAGAGTATCGCCAATAGGGAAGACCAGTGAATCGAGGATTTTAAAAGCAGCAACATCATCACGGATTCTTTCGATCATTTCATTGCGAGTGAGGTTCATCCTTTCCAGATCGATTCTCTTATTGAGTGAGAGCGATAACAAAAAATCAGCAAAATCAATGTATTCTTCTGGGAAAGGGTATTCTCTGTGGTTTTTGATCATCTCTTCAGGAGGCAAATCATAAAAGACATCGGTTATCGGTTTTGGCTCAACTTTTTCGAATAACGGTGAATATTCTTCGGCTGGAGCCTCGCCATTGAATTTAGCGAAGTCGACCAGAGTATCGAGACTGGTATAATCAAAATAACATACTCCAGCTCCATTGTTTTTCATGACATCTCTGACTTCCAGATAAGCTGCTGCTTCCATGTCAGGCCAGATGAACCCGATACCGAAAATTGCATCTGTTCTCTGAACTATCGTGTAATTCAATAAGTCAGAAAAGAAAAGCGCATCATCTGTATACGACATAGCTACAGGATAGTCTATTGCATCGCCCCAGTCCATCCAGTTCTGTGCAAATCTGTAACGTGCTAAACCTGGATTCGGGAATATCGCAGCGGTCAAAATCCGTCCAGGAAACAGCGAATCGTTTACAATAACTTCTCGAATCCCGCGTACGATATTTCGGATATGCTCTTCTTTTTGCTTTGCACACTGCCAGTAGTGCCAGCATAGCCACCGTGTTATGAATGTACTCTGCGGGTATTTTAGAAGATTGAACCAGCGTACATTGAAGGCATCAAGACCAACGAAGATCGCTGTTGTATCATTATCTGGTAAGCCCCACCATATACCGGGATACCTGATAAAATCAAGATGAATACCGACAACCGGATATTTTTCGAGGATTTCCCTGCACGCTGTCTTTAAATAATCACCTACCATTGGATTTGCCGGGTCCAGGTACATACCTTCAAGGCCTGCGTCATACCACTCATCAGCCGAATAATCAACCATGTTCTTCTTCGTGACATCTTGAATAAACCATTCAGGATGTGCATAAAAAAGATGCCTTGTTGAATCAGGCGGTTCGCGCAAAGACCATGCAAGAAGCGTATTTACCCATGCATGAACGCGTATCGAACATTTATGTGCTGCCTGGATGAGCGAGTCGATCGGGTCATATGTCTGGTCAGATTTTTCTGCCAGATACTGACTGCGCGGTATTATTTTTGATGGATAATAGGCATAACCACCGACAATGATCTGTGCATATATATCGGTGATCTCATACTTTCTTGCTATCTCGATGATCCTGGGTATTGAACCGGGTGAAGCCATTGATGCAGCCCTGACCC
This sequence comes from uncultured bacterium, assembly GCA_964419565.1. Taxonomy (GTDB): domain Bacteria; phylum Hydrothermota; class Tepidihabitantia; order SM23-42; family SM23-42; genus JAUVZL01. The sequence goes on along the minus strand of CAYQPW010000012.1, from coordinate 3,641 downwards.
ACATGCCCTTTTGAAATCCGGCTGGTTCGACACTGAGAATCGCTTCTGGTATCGGCTTAACTGGTCTAGTGACGCGGGCACAAACACAAATGAGTAGATCTGCCAAGACGATAATCACTAAGAGACATCGCATCCTATGCATTTTTCTATTATAGCTCATCCTGAGGAACAGCGCAAGACTCAATATTGTATTTACTCTGGGTAGGTAAAGGCTATATTTGCATCAGGATCACTCATTTCATGCCGGGCGATGAGTTTTAATAGCTCATTACATTATCTCACTTTTATAATTTTTTGCACGAGATTTCCATCTACTTCAATAAAGTATATGCCCGGTTTTATCTGTTCGGGGATAACAACACGTCCGGTAATATCAAAAACCCGGTAAGCTTTATCTTGAGGTAATTGCAGGGGTCCGCTAAAGATCGTAGTACCATAGGGAATATTTTTAATAGCGCTTATTTTCTCCTCGATCACACCGACCGGTTGGGTAAGCCATGGGATAAAATCGACATAATCACTAACGCTGTCGCCAAGACCTCCTGGATTAGAATCCGGGTGATAAGGACCGCTCGCATCACCCCACCAGTTGTATTCAGCATCGATGACATATACCAAATGCAGGTTCAATACCCCAAACCCTGTATTGCTTTCAATATTATTATAGTTTATTGTGGGATTACTTGTATTGTCACAACTGATACCCGTGCCGATATTATTCGAAATTGTGCACGAATCAATAATAGCATTTGAATACTTTAGAATAATACCGGTGTAGTTACCGTCGAGCAGGTTATTAGTTACTCTGACCGATGCAGTGGCGCTGGCGCCGAAATGTTCGATACCTCCTGGATTGTTAGTGATGGTATTATCTCTGATCAATACGTCGTTTGTGTTTGAACCGATATAAATGCCTCTGCCTATATTGCCTGTTATTGCATTATTTGTTATCACAGCCCCCGCGTTGTGACAGTATATACCTCCACCATTACCTTCATTGCCACTGATGATATTATTCGTAATACTTGTCCTGGAGGTCGAAGGATAGCAGCAAATCCCGCCACCGAAATTAGCATCGTTATTTGTAATGATATTATCATTAATCGTAAATAGATCAGCACAGCAATAAATACCGCCGCCGTGCCAGATATTTTCGTGACCGTTCTGAATAGTAAAGCCGCTAATCATACCTTCAGGATCATCGCCAATGTTGGGGATGAATATCACCCGTGCTGTTTGCTGACCGTCAATTATCGTTGAATCTCTGCCAGCTTCGCTAAGCAGCCGTATACCGTATGTATACGGCCACAATAGATTTTCACAGTATGTGCCTGGTCCGACAAGGACGGTATCATTAGTAGCACATGAATCAAGACCTGCCTGGATAGAATTGAGAGCTGAATCCGGGTGGACATACCAGGTCGTTGAATAAGCGTTAGTTATTAGAAATATAGATAATGTCAGTACTGATATAGTTATAAAATATCTACACATGAATCCTCCTCATACTTCTGTACTTATCTAAGATAATTATAAGACGATTTACCCGGATGTCAAGAAGGGCTCTTGAGTGTAACTTCTTACTGTTCAGTATCGTATAATAGATAGCAGAAAGGAGGTAATGATGAAACCAATTCTATTGCTTATCACAATATTTATTATATTCATCGGGCTGTTATTCGTTGTTTCAGCTGATAACGCAGAGCCTGCTTATATCGGTGAGTTGCCTGCCATCGAGATTATTGAATAAAGCAAACCCCGCCTATGACAACATGGCGGGGTTATTTCCTTTTCGTCTATGAAGTCTACATTGAATACTATTTAACTTTAAAGGTTACCCATATAAAATCCATGTCATCGGTAACCCAGAAAGCGTCCCATTCTCCCAGGCCATATTCAGCTAATTCATCGACGTCAAACCACCGCCATACCCAGTGGTTATCTGTACGAACACTACTGGGATCATATTCCCACATGTCACGACCGCCCAGGGTCCCGAGGAAAAATGCCGCTTCCTGTCCTTCTTTGTCGTACCAGTGGCTGAATATATAAAGGGTATCATTATGGCCTTCATACCAGGTATCTTTTATGCCAACCAATTCGTCTTTTGTGACTAAGTCGTCGTTGTTCTCATCGACCCAGCCTTTACACACATAGATCTCTGCATCATCATTGTAATACATATCAGACCATGTACCGTTATCATGGAGAAGAACGAACTCTTCCTTATAGTTCACTGCGATTTGGTCTGCAAAAATAAAAGCGATCATGACAGTGAGTAATATGGTTATTTCTTTCATCTCATCTCCTTTGACTTAAGTATAGCCATAACAAATGAGTTGTCAACTTTTTTTTAAGGATGTACGCTCATTTAAGGTCTGGGAATTGGCGGAGGCGTGTAGGAATCGAACCTACCGTCTCCCTTTCGAAAGACATCTGGATTTGAAGTCCAGCAAGCACACCAGCACTTATCCGCCTCCGCAAAATTTGTTTAAATTTTGATTTTATTACAAATGTTAGGGTCCTCACAAAACCTTTAACTAATTGTATATGAAAAAGAGGGTAAGTCAAATGATAATTTTATAAGTAATTCACTTAATTAAAACCATCTTCTGTGTCGCGGTTTGTGTTTCGCTTTCGAGCCTCAGAAAATAAATGCCATTTGCAGCAGTACGAGAATTGTCATCTTTAGCATTCCAAAAAACGGTTTTGGTCCCGGCTGGTTCATGTCCACGATCGACCAATGTTTTAACTAACCGGCCTGCAGCATCATAGACTTTGACTGAGACTTTACCAGGTTTGGTTATCGTATAGGTGATCGCAGAATAGCCGTCAACAGGATTTTTCATATTCGCAGCAAATCCGAAGGCTGATGACAACTTTTGATGACCAGGTATTTCTACAGTACCAGGATGCCCGGTATGGAAGCACTCGTGATCAGTTACATAAGAACCCATATATCCACCGACAACATAAATACCAATATCACCCACGGCAGTCGTGGTAATAGCTACTGAATTGACATTTCCGATTGCCAGGTTCTTGGGCATATTCCAGTTGGTCCAGGTATCAGATATCGGCTCATATGACCAGATATCTGAACACTGCGGGTTTGTAGTACCCTGTCCGCACGCTACAAAGAGTTCTGCAGCTACGGGAGAGTAGAGACAACTGCAAGGTCGATATCTGCCCTCAAAACCACCAGGGATAGTTGTTGGCGAACCCCAGGTGATGTTTGCCGGATTAGCTGGATCGATATTGCCGACGATATAGTCAGTGCGGTAAGTTGAACCATCATAACCACAAGCGACTATCGCATAATCACCGACGACACCACCAGCAAGACAACCACGACCTACACCAGGGAAATTGGTCGCCGTAGTCCAGGCATCAGCATAGATATCATAGAAGTAAACATTGGTATGCGGGTTGACTGAACCACCCCAGTTACCACCACCAAACATGAAGATCAATGAGTCGTTATATACACCACCGATCTGATCCATGTTCGCCATCGGCGCCGCAGCACCGGCAGACCAGACATCCGCGACTGGGTCATAAATATCGACCCTGGTCAGACCTGTTGGCCAGGTGTCGGTTCCGCAAATACGATAGTGTTTGCCGAGAACCCCATAGGCCAT
>CAYQPW010000011.1:0-86891 GCA_964419565.1 uncultured bacterium | reverse complement strand
GTCATCACTTGGTTTGAAAAACCGAAAAACCTCTCAAAACCCGTGGTTTTTTCGAAACTGAGAGCCAGCGTCCGGATTCGAACCGGAGACCTGCTGTTTACGAAACAGCTGCTCTGCCGACTGAGCTACGCTGGCGTTCTGGTCATTATACCTGCTGCATCTACTTTGTCAACCTATGGGGCAGAGAGCATGTAACAAAGGGCAAAGAGCATAGTGCATAGAGCGTAGTGATTGGAGCGTAGAGTGAAAGATAAATAATCTCCTGTTCTCCCTTTCATCATATGCTGCTTACTGCCTAGTCCCTAGTGCTTACTGTCTTTTCGGTTGACTTATCTTTTTTTTTCAATACTCTTATGCATGGCAGCGCCTTTGAAGATAGATTTACCGGCTTTCTTTGAAGTTGGTGAACATAAAACAGTATCGATCTGCAAGATCCTGCGCGAACATGATCTAAAATTTAAAAAGGTCTTGCTCCTGGGTGACCACAAGACATTCTTGATCGGCGGCGGGCCTATTTCAAAAAGCTTTGAGGATTGCAGTGTTAAGGTCATCAGACATCTCATATCAGACAGTGATGAGCCGAATGTTAATCATGTAGAAAAAATCATCAAAGAAAAAAATCCCGACCTCGTGCTCGGTTTCGGCGGCGGGAAAGTTCTCGACGTCGCCAAGCTCGCTGCCGGAAACTGCAAGAAAAAATACATAAGTATCCCGACGACATTATCGAACGATGGTATTTCTTCACCTGTTGCGGTCATTACCAATGAAGAAAACCTGCCGATAAGTCATATCACCAAGGCACCTTGTGCAGTTATCGTCGATACGAGCATAATCAAAAGATCCCCGATCCGGCACATAAAAGCAGGCGTCGGTGATATGATATCGAATCTTTCTGCGGTCTTTGATGCGCGTCTTGCCGACTCAAAGGGCAAAGGCAAAATAAATGATACCGCACTATCCCTGGCGCAAGCCGGTGCATTGAAACTCCTCGATTCCAAAGCAGAATCAGTAAAAGACGATGATTTTCTTGTCACCTTGACTCAAGGTCTCATAAAAAGTGGTTTTGCCATGTGCATCGTAGGTTCATCACAACCAGCCAGCGGCAGTGAACATAAAATAAGTCATTCTATTGATCACCTGTACTCGCCCAAGAAAAACCTGCACGGTGAGCAAGTCGGCATTGCAACTGCTTTTACTATGGTTTTACAGGAAAACAAACACTATCGAAAAGTCATAGCTCTGTATGACCGGATCGGTTTTCCCTATAAACTCAAAAAACTCCACCTTAACTTCGACCAATTCGTAAAAGTGGTAATGCATGCCACTAAAATCAGACCAGACCGATACACGATATTAGAGGATAAAAACCTTACCCCAGAACAGATCAAAGCGGTCGTCCAGGCATGTAGACTCTGAAACAGTAGGCAGCAGGAACTAAGCAGTATGTAGTTGTCTGATTTATCAGAGAAATGAAGAATATAAACCAAGAACTGGGAAGGAAAAAAGTAATGCAGGATATACTGCTTACTGCCTAGTGCATACTGCCTACTGTGATGATCAGCATCACAACTCTCTACTCATTACACTCTTGTTCTTCGTTTCTAAAATCCTTTCCGCAGCTTTGCTGCCAAAACCGTTCACGCAGTGAACCAAAACCGCACGAAGTACCATTACCGCCATGCAAAGCAAAACTCCCTACGCTCTACTCTCTTTTCTCTTTGCCCAACCGTTGACACCCGTCTATTTTTGACTAATATATAAACATGAAGAGATTATTTCTTTTGACGATCATCGTTATGATTTCATGCGCGACATTCGCTTCTGAGCCAGAGCAGGGAAGTGACACCAAAGTTGCTTCAAAGGAGATCGCAGCCATTTATGAAAAAGGGAATACTTATTTCAAAGCAAAGGAATATCAAAATGCGATCGATGAGCTCACTACGATAATCGATAAACACAAGGAAAGCGCGGCTTATGAACCAGCTTTGTATATCGTCGCTTTTTCAAATTATAAATTGGACAAGTTCAAGAAGGCGTCACAATTAGGCGAGAGATTTTTAAAAGAATTCCCGAATTCGCAGTATATATTGAACGTAACTTCGCTCGCTGGCGAATCGTTTTTCAAACTTGGTGAGGACTACAAAGCAGCATATTATCTCATCAAATATCATATCGATACTGAAGATACCATCGGTCAGAACAAAGCCTTTAAGCGCATCATGCAAACTTTGCCCAACCTTACGATCGATCAGCTCGAGAAACTGCATCGCGCTCACATGTCTGACCCGCTCGATGAACACATCCTGTATTATCTTGCTCAGATCGAAGCTCGCGAAGGAAAAAAGAAAGAAGCCGAGCGCGATTTCAATCTTTTACTGCGACGTTTTCCCAAAACAAGATATACATTCGAAGTCAAGGAGTACAAGAGATTTATTGATCTGGGTGAAGCAACCGGTCGGGCAGGTATCCTCGTTCCGATAACCGGCGAGTATGCGAATTTCGGACAGCAGTTCATCAAAGTCATAAAAGCCTATGAGAAGGAAAAAAGCCTACCCTTTGCTCTACACTATCTCGACACGAAATCTGATCCCATAGAAGCGACCATGGCAGCATCAAAACTCATTACCGAGTTCCAGGTCGATTTCATTATTGCGCCGATACGACTTATGGAAGCCTTTGGTGTATGCGGGCTTGCCTTTGGCAAAGGTATCCCCGTTATCTTACCCATGACTTCTGAAGCAAGGCTTGAAAAGATTCCGCTCGTGGTAACGACCGGTCAGAGCAATGAAGAACAAGCAAAATGTGTGGCTCAATACGCAATGTATGACCTGGCTATCGAGCGATTCGCAGTTCTGTTCCCGGACATCGCCAAGTATCGCTCTGTAGCCCAGGCATTCGCTGATGAGGTCACAAAGAATAATCGCGAAGTCTTAACCATGGTCGGTTATGACCCGGATTCGATCACTTTAAAATGGGAACTTAAGGCGATCAAGGATAAAAATCCGCAGGCTATTTTCTTGCCCATGGACCGGGAAATGATTATCAACACAACACCGCAGGTTGCATATTATGGTCTGGAACACGTTAAGATCCTGGGCATCGAGACATTCAAGGACGAAAAAGTCACCCGGCTTGGTGAAAAATATGTCGAAGGTGCAGTCTTTGCGGCACCATCACCGATCGATAGTCTTTCCTTGAAAGAATTCAACAGGGCGGGTTTTAAAGAAGACGATCTTTCGGCTAAATTCTATTACACGCTCTGGCGATTAAAAGGATTAACTACCTATAATCGCAGCAATCTCTCTGAACAAATATCAATGATGCTAAAAGGTCGCGAGGTTTTCAATATCTATACGATCAAAAATGGTGAATTTGTCAAATTAGCGGAAATATCAAAGTAACAAAGGAGTTGTAAATGGCCAAAAAGGACATAAAGGGGAAAAAAGACAAAAAAGAGAAGAAAGAGAAGAAACAAGAACAACTCATCGATGTTAGATTTACCAAGAAGAATATGCTCTTCTTTGGAATAGGTGTTGTTCTTGTAATAGTGGGCTTTATCCTCTTAGCTGCGGGTGATATCGTATTCGCACCGATACTCCTCATTCTCGGTTACCTGGTTTTCTTCCCGCTCGGCATCCTGTTGAAATAATCACATCGAAATCAGCCAACATCTTTTGTGATTGAAACCAAAGACATAAAGGAATTTGGGAAGCAAATTGGTATCGATCAAATACGAATAACCACTGCAGAACCATTTGATCAGGCGCTAGCTGGTTTCCAATCTCAACGCAAAAAAGGCCTGTTCACTGAGCGACGTCATCGTCATTTTGAGAACATCGAACAGTTTTATAATGTACACCTTCGGTTTCCCGCAGCCCGTTCAATAATCGCAACTTGCCAGGGTTATCTTACAGACGAGAAAACCGACCTTTCTCAACCTGGTAATCCACATGGCCTTATCGCGCGTTACACCTGGCGAAATCACTATCAAGGGTTGAAAAAGAAACTAAAAAAACTCGGCGATTTCATCCATAAGCAAAGCGGTGCGTCTTTTCACGCTTATTCAAACGGTCCAGTCGCCGAAAAACCGATCGCGGTACGCAGTGGCATAGGCTACTACGGAAAACACAGCGTCATCATCAATAAGAACTTCGGATCATGGATCGTGCTTGGCGAGATCCTGACTGATATTGAACTTGAACCGGACAAGCAACTCGATATTGACTGCGGGCAATGTCAAGACTGCATTAATGCCTGTCCTACTCATGCTATAGTCGCACCTTATATCATCGACCGAAATCGATGTATCCAGGAGCTTACCAATTGGGTCGGTATACTACCTGATGATATCGCTCGCGTATGGGGTAAAAGACTGTACGGTTGTACAGTGTGTCAGGATGTTTGCCCAAAAAACAGCAAAGTCGCCATGCGCAGTCCCCGGGAAGATCCCGGTTATGTTGGTCCTTCAATATCACTCGCTGCAATCCTCGATATGGCAGAAGAGGAATACCGGGAAAGATATATGAATAATCAAATAACTGCCCGCTGGATCAATTTCAGTGCAATAAAACGAAACGCACTCGTTTGTCTTGGTAATATCGGCGATAAAAAATTTCTGCCCGTTCTTGAACGTTTTAAAAAGTCTGACGACAATATTTATGCAATGACTGCACAATGGGCGATCAACAGAATTGCAAATGGCTCAGTTTAAAGAAAAAATAAAAAGCTTGTTCATAAACTACAAACAAGCGCCAGCCATGATATGGCGGCGCTATAATGCACATATGAGCTACCGTTTTTCAAAGATAAAAGGACACCACGCTTCACCTCCTGAAGCGGTAAACATCTATCCCACTGACCGTTGTAATCTGAAATGCTCAATGTGCTTTGAACGCCTCCGTAAACCAAGACCGGAAATGCGTCTGTCAGATTGGCAGAGGATAATCGATCAGATCAAGAGATTCCGACCCCGCATTCATTTATCCGGTGGAGAACCGTTTTTGTACCCGCATATCATCGATCTGATAGCTCTTATCAAAAGAGAAAATCTCTTCCTGGCGATCACTACAAACGGTACCTTTCTAGATAAACATGCTGGTGAAATAGTCGCCCGCGGAGTGAATAGACTCCATATCTCTATTGACGGCCCGGAAAAAATACATGATCGTATACGCGGTGTGTCCGGCACTTTCAAAAAATTAATGACGGGATTAGAAAAAATACAAAAGCTGCGCAATACAGGTCGCCTGCCGGTTATCCGTATCAATTCCATGATCAATCTAAATAATCCCGCAGCAATGCAGGAAGTAATCAATATTGCATGTAATATTGACGCTGAGAGTGTGCAATTCCAACACCCACTTTTTGTAGATAAACAAAGCCTTACCAGCCACAGGTTTTTCTTAAAGAAAAACCTGAAGCTCGATCTGAATTACTGGCAAAATGCCAATATCAATATTGAAAAACCCAAAGATTATGCAGGAGCGGGCGAAATCATCCGTAATTTACAGGCTGAACGCACCATCAACGTAACAATATTCCCGGATACATCTGGAAAAGAATTAGAGGCATATTATAGTAATGCAAATAGTTTTTACCGGATACATCAAGGAACATGTCATGCCATGTGGAATACTGCAACAATACATCCATCAGGTGATATGGAATCATGTCCTGATTATGTAGTCGGCAATTGCCAGGGATCTTCATTTCTTGGTTTATGGAATAATAACGCAATGAAGAAACTCCGCAAGCGCATACGCCAGAATAATTTCTTTACAGTCTGTCACGGTTGCTGTTTTTTCTATCAATAGTGAGTTCTTGAGCTCAATCGACCGCAGTGACAAAAAGAGTAACTATAAAGATGTAAAAAGCTCACAGGTATTCACTTGACTTCACTAATTATCCTAATATAATTTCACATGATCGAAGAAGAAAAAAAACAGGAAGATAATAAGCACGAAGATAAATCAGTAGAGAAGAAAGATGAAACGCTGAACTCAACCGAAGAAAAAAAAGAAGAAATGCCTTTGCTCGATGAGCCCATTCAAGTAAAAGACTATGTCTACCTTACCCTGCTTTCTTTCGAAGCCAAGGCGTGGGCATACCTGGATTTTGTCGTTCACCCGGAAACGCAGAAGCACAAGAAAGATATTAATGAAGCTAAACTTGCGATCGACGCTATGGATGTTCTTTATAAAACCGTAGAAGAACAGTTGAGTCCTGAACAAAAGAAAGACCTGCAAACCCGGCTCACCAACCTGCGGTTGAATTTTGTCAAAAAATAGTAAAGAATATCAGCCTACCAGAGTATCAGGGTGAAGGTTTGCAGACAATCAGCGCGCTCTGACTTCCTTGTTTGCGCGGTCATAGCGATTGTCTTTTTTGTCATTTACCTATTCTCGCTCTGCCCGACGGTTTATCTTATAGATTCAGGTGAGCTCGCTGCGGTAAGCTATACGCTGGGTATTGCTCACCCAACCGGGTATCCACTCTATACGCTCATCTCATATTTCTTTGCTCATCTGCCTGGTGAACCCATCTTTAATCTGAATCTTTTATCGGCACTAACAACTATTTGTTCAGCAGTCTTTCTCTACTTGCTAGTCTATGATATTATCAAAGACAGGATCGCAGCATTAATACCGGTAGTAATATTTTCATTTGCACCCACAGTATGGCGTATTTCAGTAACCAACGAAGTTTACCCGCTGACCGCTTTGTTCATTGTAATCATATTGTTCGTCTTGTATAGACTGCGCAGCATCAAATATTTGTATTTGATCATGTACCTCATGGCCTTGGCTTTCACCAACCACATCATCGTATTCTCAGTCGCTGTCCCGGTCTTTGTATACATAATGTTTAAATACCGCCCTCGTTTTAATAGGATCCTGGTCTCACTCATCTTCGCGCTCTTTGCCATATCTATGTATCTTTATCTCATTACCCGCACAAATGCAAATGCTTCTATCGCCTGGGGTAATACCAATGATCTCCAGCGCTTAATCTGGCACATTACCGGAAAGCAGTATCGGGTCTGGATGTTTTCGCAATCAATGCAAGAGCTGACAAAAAATCTGGCAAGGGGATTGACGATCCTGTTTAGAGATTTTTTATATGTTATGATCCTCCCTTTATTAATGGGTCTTTTTTATCTCTTCAAGAAAGAGCGGAGCCGATTCTGGCTCTTAATCAGCATCATTCTGATCAATGTTTGCTATGTCATAAACTACTCAATACCTGATATCGAATCTTACTATTTGCCGGCCTTCATAACTCTGGTCATTTTTACGGCATACGGTATAAAAATGATCAAAAAATACATGAAATCTTATTTTGTGCTCCCTGGTGCATTGGTCTTCATACTCCTGAATTACCATCCAAACACGCTGCGCAATAATACTTTCGCCATGGATTACAGCCGTTCCCATCTTGAACAATTGCCGAAAAATAGTCTTGTCATCTGTGCATTTTGGGATATCTATTCACCTACGATCTATCTGAAAGAAGTACACAATACCTATCAAGATATTGTGATCATAGATAAAGAGTTGCTGCGTCGCACCTGGTATATAAAATACATCCAGACGAAATACCCTGATTTTTATAATGAGGTCAGTCCTGCCATTGATGATTACCTCGAAGAATTATACAAATTCGAATACGGTAAACCCTTTAATCCTCAGGTAATTCAGCGGAAATTCATACACATGCTTGAGGCTTTCATGCGATCAAGGATGCGGCAGGGCGTCTATCTTGCCATGCCTTCGCCTGACCGCGACCTTGACCAATCACTCCCCAACTACCTGCGCATTCCAAGAGGTCTTGTCTATGAAATAAAAAAAGATACTGCTGGATATGTACCTTTTGATTTTACCAAACTCGATCTCAATAGACCGAAAACCATGAATGATGAAAGGTTAGCGTATAGCATAGCGGTCACGCGCAATATGGTGAGTAATAATATTCAATATCTCACTGCCCTTGGTATGAATGAATCAGCCCTTCAGGCAAGGGTATGGCTCGGAGATTTCTAGCCGAACTCTTGACTTTTTTTCGCCAATCTCTATAATTCAAGATGAAAAAGGCGGTTATTGCCCTGGGCGGAAATGCAATCGCAGCAACGGGCAAAGAAGATATCCACCAGCAGTTCGCAAATACCCGCAAAAGCCTTGAAGGGATCGTAGAGCTCATTGAAGAAGGCTATAACCTGGCGATCAGCCATGGTAATGGTCCTCAGGTAGGTAATGCTTTGTTAAGAGTCGAACGTACTGCTGAAGATATACCGGCAATTCCTTTAGGTGTTATTGTCGCCGATACTGAAGGGGGTATGGGGTATATGATCGAACAAAGTCTGCTCAATCGTTTACGCAGCATCGGCATCGAACGTGAGGTTGCAACTATCGTAACACAGGTAGTCGTTGACCCTGATGATCCATCGATCAAGAATCCAACCAAATTCATCGGACCTTTCTATACTAAAAAACAGGCTGAAGATCTGATCATCAATTTCGATTGGATAATAAAAGACGATTCTGGTCGCGGTTTCCGACGTGTCGTTCCTTCTCCGACACCCTTGAGAATAGTCAATCGCCGGATCATCCAAGAGCTCGTTGACCAGGGTGTTGTAGTCATTGCAGCAGGCGGAGGCGGTATACCGGTTTATGTGGAGATCGACGGTTCTTATGAAGGGATCGATGCAGTTATCGATAAAGACCGCGCCTGCGCAGTATTGGCAAGAGACATAAAAGCCCAAACATTTCTTTTGCTAACAAATGTTGACTATGTGTATTTGAACTACAATACGCCGCGCCAGGAGATCATAAAAGAATTAACCGTATCCCAGGCGAGCAAATATCTTGCCCAGGGGCAGTTCCCCGCGGGGAGTATGGGTCCAAAGATAGAAGCGGCGATCAGTTTTCTTGAGTGCGGTGGTAAAGAAGTAATAATAACTTCAATGGACAAAGCCAAACATGCTCTTTTAGGAAAAGCCGGTACAAAAATAGTAGCTGATCCATCAATTTGATAAATCAGCTACTAGAAAATTAGTAGGAAGCACCCTACCAGAAAATCCTACTGTATTGCTGCTAAATATCTATATTTTGATCTTTTCAGCCATATCACCGAAAATCGGCATTTTCCAGTATTTCCCGGTGAGGGCTTGAATCATTCCGATAATGGCAAAAACACCCATAACAATGAGCGCAAGCCATTCGATTATCATGAACAGAATACCGACATATGGTATAATGCTCAAAATAGTGAAGACAATGAGAACCGCGATAAAGGCTATGGTTAGCACCATACCCTGTTTTCCATGAAACACGGCGAATTTATTGTCTTTCTTGGCTAGGATAGGTACGAGAAATAGAAGCCCCCAATATCCGATGAAAGCAAATAGTTTTCCTTCCTCAATTGATTTATCTTCTTCTGGCATTTTACCTCCTTTATGGTAAAGTATATATGATATTTAGAAAAAGTCAAGAGGAAAAGAACAGTAAAGCGTAAGGAGCAGTGCGTATTGAGCTCTATTTATCCCGTTGAAGTATATTCAAATCCGCACGCCTTACACATCAGGTTCTACTGGTAATCCCGGGTCCACAAATATCACATCCTCGCGTATGAGTATCACACTACCTGGCTTACCTTTTCTGTTTTTCTTTAGATACTTGCGCTGGGTATATGAAACCGGAACGTTCTTTTGTGTTTTTGCTTTGCTAAAGTATGCCGCAATCGCCGCCGCTTCTTCAAGATCTTTTTTATTGGGGCGCTGCCCGCGAGGTATTTTCGCCCTGAGAATTACATGCGCCCCTTCATAATTCCTGATATGAAGAAAATAGTCGTTTGGTCGGGCAAAAGCAAATGTCAGTTCACTATTGGAACGAGCATTTCTGCCTGTATAGACAACAGAACCTGACGCGAGTCTAAAAATACGATACGGTTCGGCTTTCTTGACTTTTTCACTTGGCGTTTTTGGCAAAGCAGATAGCTTAAAACAAGGATCCTGTATTTTCTCGATTTCCCGCTCTAATTGCTTGATCTTATCCTTTATCTTTGGCACTCCCCGCTTGTGTTTTTTATATTCGGAAAAATAATATTGTGCATTCTCTTGAGGGGTCATTACAGGATCAAGCGATATTATTATTGCTTCACCTTTGTACGGATCTTTTGCTGCGAATTGTTTCGACCCTTTTTTTATTTTTGCAAGGTTAATAAGAATAAGGTCTCCCTTGATCCGACAGGATTCGATCTCCTTATTGTCTAATATTTTCTTGCGTAAACGCACGAGCTGCCGTTCAATACTTTTTATGCGAACTGCGCGACTGGCTGCCTCTGATTCGCTATCCTTTAGCGCAATGAACTGCTGGAACCCATCTTCAAAAAGATGATTTATAGAATCGTATTCTTTCAAATACTCCGAGGCAAAGAGACTTATCTGAAAAGGACTTATCGACACGATACGAGATTTCATTTTGCCGCTCGACAAGGCTCTTTTAAGATAAGCAACACGTCTCGGAGTCAAGTCCATTGCTAGATTCTTATCGAGGCCTTCGAATTCCTTGAGTAAAGATTCCTGAAATTTCAACGGCTGCTTATTGTACATATTCTGGAGCTCTTGTTCGGGAGCATCGAGTATCGATCTCTTTGCTTCTTTTTCAACATACCTTGAATACAGTTTCTTCTCGGACATTTCTGTTTTTAGAACCAGGTTGGGAGCCTCGCGATAAAGCGATATAATGAGTTGAGTATCATTTTTCTCGAGGATGAACCGAAGAACCGGCTTAAGGTCACTTTGTTCAATGCATTTAATGCGAATAGACGCAACAGGTTGAGAGAACTTTTCCAGTTTATCAAAACCTAATCTCACGCGCTTTGACAAATATATCGCAATCATTTCAGGGTAGAGAGAAACAAACAGAGATTGCTTGCCGATCACCAGCTGCACCAATCTTTGTTTGATCAGGATCTCATCGATATAGCGACCGCGCATCTTGCTTTCTATCTCGGCCAAAAGTATTTTAAGATAGATCCCGTTCATGGTCTTACCAGACAGAAATCATCGACAAAATCAAGATAATGATGATGAACGCTGGCAATTATTCCGCAGATAATCAAGTACTCTAGTCATATCATGGGGCAGGCTGACGCGATATGTTACATCTTTATTCGTACGCGGATGTTTAAAGGTCAGCTCAGATGAATTCAATGCCTGGCGGTCGATAAGCGCTAGTATCTCTTTAAATTTTGGCAGGTCAGTACTCTTTCCTATCACCCCTGGACTCCTGCCGCCATAATCCTTATCGCCAATGATCGGACACCCGACGTGTTTGAAATGCACTCTAATTTGATGTGTCCTGCCGGTAATGAGAAATATCTCAAGATGCGTAGCCAAAGTGAAGCGTTCTTTAACGATATATCTGGTTGTTGCACACTTTGATGAAAGTGGTGTCACCGCCATTTTCTTCCTGTCTAACCCGCTTCGCCCGATCGGCGCTTCGATTACACCATCGGGCATGCCCGGATAGTTCCAGCATAGAGCATCATACTTTTTCTTGACGAGTCTTTTTTCGATCGCCTGAGCGATCTTACGCAGGGCGTCATCGGTCTTGGCAAACAATATCAACCCGGTCGTATCCTTATCAAGGCGGTGCAATACGCCCGGTCGTACACGATCGCCCAATGTCGGCAAACGACCGCAGTGATGGAGTAAAGCATTTACCATGGTGTGTTCGAAATTACCGCGCGCGGGGTGCACAACAATACCTTTTTCTTTATTGACGACTATTATGTCATTATCTTCATGGATGATCTCAAGCGGGATATCTTCGGCCTTCATCTCTGGTGCCGGTTCCTGCTTAAAACTAACATATATTTCATCACCAGTTTTGACGCGGTAGGAATGTTTGACCGGATGCTCGTTTACTGCAACCTGACCTTTGTCGATCAGCTTCTGTGTTAAATTGCGCGAGATACCGATCCCTGAAATTATGAGGTAATGGTCGATTCGCTTACCTCTTTGTTTTTCAGCAACGGTCCTGCGAAATTCTTTAAGGTTCTCTTCTACCAAGGATTTTTTTCTCCAAGGCGATTATCTGCTCGATACCAAAAGCACCCAGGTCGATCATTTTATCGAACCCTGAACGGTCTACTGGAAGGTGTTCAGCAGTTGCCTGGACCTCGATCAGCTTTCCCCGGCCAGTCATGACAAGATTCATGTCGATATCAGCTGCACAATCCTCTTCATAGCACAGATCGAGCAGCATTTCCTTGTTCACGATACCGACACTTATCGCGGCGACAAAGTCGATTATCGGAAAAGCAGAGAATTCACTATTAACATCCATTTTTTCAACTGCCCGGTGAAGAGCGAAAAATGCTCCATTGACCGCGGCGGTCCTTGTTCCGCCATCAGCTTGAATAACATCACAATCAACAATAAATGTCCTCTCCCCGACTACGTTAAGGTCAAAAATCGGTCTTAAGGAACGACCGATGAGCCTTCTGATCTCCTGAGTGCGTCCGCTCAGACGGCCAGTTCTAGCCTCGCGCTGGGTACGTTCTTTAGTCGAGGCTGGCAACATTGAATACTCAGCGGTCAACCAACCCCTGCCCTGACCAAGGAGAAACGGTGGCACCCGGTTCTCAACGCTGACCGCACAAAGGACTTTTGTTTTTCCAAAGGAAATCAAACAAGACCCTGCTGCATATTCAAGGTAATCAAGCTCAACTTTGATGTCCCGCAGTTGTTCGGGTTTTCTTTTGTCGACGCGCATAATCAAGATCCTTTTAGTGCCACCCTTGAGAAATTTTTCATCGGTTCACTGAGGAAGCGCTCACCGATCTCTTTGAAGTTCATCGACAGATCGGTCAGATAGATCATCAAAGTACCATTTTTTGCATCGCGCTGGAGTTCCAATCTCCGTAATTCATCAGCCACCTTGGATCCCACCTCACGCGAGGCGTCAACATAATTGATTTTACCCATGATCTTCCGGAAAACCGGCATTAATAAGGGAAAATGCGTGCAACCCAAGAGCACGGTGTCAACATTATCGTCTTTGAGTGGTTTCAGGTATGTCTGGGCGATAAGATCAGTCGCTGGATGGTCAAGCCAGCCTTCTTCAACGAGCGAAACGAATAATGGACATGCCTTGCCTAATACTTCGCACCTTTCGTCTAAATCACGAAAGGCTTTTTCATATGCACCGCTGTATATTGTTAGACTTGTCCCGACAACACCGACTTTGTGGTTTTTGGTCAACTCAACCGCCTTTTCAACCCCTGGTTGAATAACACCGATGACCGGTACATTCACATTTTTGCGGACAATATCGAGCGCAACCGAAGTCGATGAATAGCAGGCGATAATGATGAATTTTGCACCTCTTGAAATAAGAAACTCGGTATTTTCCAATGAAAACTCGATTATCGCGTCGATCGATTTTGTGCCGTACGGCAGACGCGCGGTATCACCGAGATATACGATATTCTCGTTGGGCAGAATCCTGCGTATCTCTTTTACTACTGTAAGACCACCGATACCAGAATCAAAAATGCCGATCGGACTATCGCTCAATTGTTCAGTCTCCTTTCATAATTTTCAACATAGTCCCTGATCCCACAGTAAATGCAGTAGGCGAGTTCCTTTCTAAATTTTTTCTGTTTAAGTAGTTTTTCTTCTTCTATATTCGATACAAAAGCACACTCAACGAGCACTGCGGGCATATATGCACCGCGCAATACATAAAACCCTGCTTGTTTGACACCACGCGAAGGAACTGATAATTGCTTTTTTGCATGATCCTGGATATGCTCGGCAAATTTGTTCGACTCGGCAAGATACGCAGTCTGCGCAAGATCCACCAGGATATCGGTCACCATATCAGTCGGCTCCACACCATCGAATTTGAGTGACGCGTTTTCTCTCATGGCCACGGCACGCGCTTCGGTCGTGCGTGCTTCGGAGAGGAAATACGTTTCAAAGCCGGTCATTTTCGCACTCTTACCCGATGCATTGCAGTGAATACTTATGAAGAGATCAGCGCTATTACGATTGGCAAAATCGGTCCGTGCCTTGAGTGAAAGATACTTATCTTGATCTCTGGTCATGATTACCTTGATGTTCAGTGAATCCGTAATGTAATCGCGAAGGAATCCAGCGATCCCAAGATTAGCATCTTTCTCATACAACCCATTTTTACCGACTGCACCGGGGTCAACACCACCATGTCCAGGGTCAATAACTATAAGATGAATTTGTCTGCTTATCTTATGGAAAAAAATAACCTCATCACCCCGCTCCAGATAAGCGTTAATGTCTTCAACATCGAATTCCAGACTTGTATAAGTATTGAAACGCGACACCTTTGCTAACGTCACCGCACCGACTGGTTTAAGACCATCTGTTTTCTTGTACTGCCCGTCGATCTCGACAACTACTTTCTTAACAAGATACTGAACATCAAAATCTATCTTTTTTTCCCAGCCGAATTTCAATACCGTAGAATCACCTCTTGTCAAAAGCACAATATTCTCAATCAAAGGTGCTTCCTTAAGTTCTTTAATAAACAGCAGCTTGTCAAAAACCCCGCCCAAAGTGGGGATAATTTCATTAGAGGGAAAATAAATATCGCCGTTTATAAAAATTGGCGGAAAGGGCAAATGTTTCGCTGTACCATTACAAATGATCGTTGCGATATCACCGATAATGGCGAGTTTCTGATCGTCGGCACTGAGCAATAATCTTTGCGTTTTATGATCCTGCACATAATATATACCAAGAAGGCCAGCGATAGGTTTCAAAGGTAAATAATCCTGGAATTCAACACGTTCGGTTTCAACACTAATGCTTGTATCGAGATAGACGATTTCATACTGATGGGGTAACAGGGAGAAAAGCGATATTAAAATATGGATCATCGCACTGCCTTTTTTATTTTATCGACCTTACGCTCAATTTCCCTTTTGAGGAGCTTTTCTTTCTTGTCGTAGAGACGTTTGCGCCGGCATGTGCCAAGCGTGACTTTGGCATAACCATGATCGTTAAAGTAAATCTTTAATGGTATCAAAGTATTGCCGCGTTGCTGGACTAATCCATAGAGTTTTTTAATCTCTCTGCCGTTTAAGAGGAGTTTGCGCTTTCGTTTGGGATCAGATGTGCCGATCGTACTGTTTTTATACGCTGAAATGTGTAAATTAAATAAAAAAACCTCACCGTTAGATACATCACCATAAGCATCGCTCATCGATACATTACCCTGGCGCAGCGATTTCACCTCACCACCTATGAGCACGATGCCCGCTTCATATGTATCCATGACAATGTAATCATGTTTTGCTTTGCGATTTGTCGCAACGACCATCACCGTGTATTATATCCCTAATTTCCAGCAAAGTCAAGTTCCACCTGGATTCTAACCGTTGACAGATTAAAAATTATGACTATGATTAATTAAATGATCACTTTTGATAATGTTACTAAAGTCTACCAAAAAGACTGGGTAGCATTACAGGATGTTTCTTTCTTCATTGAAAAGGGCGAATTTGTCTTCATCAACGGAACGACAGGCGCTGGCAAGAGCACACTATTAAAAATGATATACAAAGATGAAGAACCGACCAAAGGCACAGTAAAGGTATTTGACCAGAATCTGAGACTTTTGAAAAAAAAGAATATTCCCAAATTACGTAGAAAAATCGGGGTTGTTTTTCAGGATTTCAAACTTCTTCAGGATCGCACGCTTGAAGAGAACGTCGCTTTTGCCCTTGAGGTGACCGACACACCACCGCGTGACCTGAGAAAGAAAATGCTTGAGATCCTTACCTACCTGCGTCTCAGCCATAAGAAATTCTCATTTCCATATCAGTTATCAGGTGGTGAGCAGCAGAAAGTTGCGATCGCTCGATCCTTGGTCAGAGACCCATATATACTCCTTGCCGACGAACCAACCGGTAATCTCGATGAAAAAAGCTCACAGGAAATCATCGATGTCTTGCTCGATATCAATTATAAGGGAACAACTGTACTCATGGCCACACACAATCTTAAACTGGTAAAAAGAGTTAAAAAGCGGATGCTCCGCATAGAAGACGGCAAGCTCGCTGTTGATAAGTAACCATGGCTCTGAGAATAGGTATACGAGAAGGGATCCGGACGATAACAAGGAATGCTTCATTATTTTTATTATCGCTTCTCGTGACATCGATATCGCTTTTTCTTTTATCGCTCTTTGCTTTTGTTACCGTGAACCTGTACCATTTTCTCACTATCCTCGATGAGAAAATTGAAATAATAGCGTTCCTTGAGGAAACTGCTGACTATACTGCGCTCAAATCAAATATTTTGAAGATCAATGGAGTACGCGAGGTCATCTATGTTTCCTCGGATCAAGCCCTCAAGGATTTGCAGACTGAACTACAGGATACAGAAGAGGTGCTCAGTGTTTTTGAAACCAATCCCTTACCTGCTTCGCTGCGCATCAAATTACTCTCGAAATTCAGAAATGCTCAGGGGCTTGAGGAAATCAGCAGCAAGGTTATGCTCTTACGCGGCATCAGGGAGACTATCTACGGCGGTGAGCTCGTTGATCAACTAAAGAGAATTACAAACATTATCACCGGCTTTGATATCGGTTTATTACTGATAATAATCTTTTCCGTAGTTTTCGTAATATTTCAGACAATAAAACTCACAATATTCGCACGCGCTACAGAGATCGACATAATGAAGCTTGTCGGTGCATCGAGTTCTTTCATCGCCATCCCTTTTACATTTGAAGGTATTGTCCAGGGAGTTCTGGGTGGTTTTATCGCATTTGTCTTAACGGTCGTGACTGACCGGGTTGCTGTTTCTTTTCTCAGTAATGTGTATTTTCCTCAGGGGTATTTCTTTTTAGGCAGCTTAGTCTGCGGTTTAATATTCGGGACACTTGGGTCAAGCATTGCATTGAGGAAATTCCTAAAATGAATTTAATAATAATTTTTTTATGCCTCGTCACGCAGATATCTGAAAAACAAAAAGAACTGGACGCACTTAAAACAAAATTAACTTCCGTAAGAACAGAAATAAAACAACTGGAAAAACAAAAGATCGGTACCCTTGCTCACATCGAGAAAATAGACGAAGGTATAAATCTCACCATAGAGTACATCGATGAGTTAACATCTCAGGAAAGCCGCGAAAAAGAAAATGTCTACGCATTGACGAAAAGCATCGCAAGGCTTGAATCAAAAATGAAGGTCCGGATGAATGATCTGCGCGAGCGACTCGTCCGTCTTTACAAATGGACACCATTTTATAAACTTGAGATCCTCTTTTCGTCAAAATCCCTGCCCGAAATACTCTCTTCTTCTTACTATCTGCAGATCCTTGCTAAGAATGATCAGCAGGCTTTCTTTGAATTTAAAGCGGATTGGGAGCGATACCTTACGGATAAGAAAATGCGGGAGGAATTGATCGAGATACTGAAAGGCAGAAAGGTCGAAAAGGAAAGTGAATTAGGACGGCTAGGCGACGAACGTAAAATGAAAAAAGATATTCTCAATCAAGTCGCCAAGGAAGAGACCAATAAAAAACAACTCGAAAAAGAAATCAAGAGTGCTCAACGAAAACTCGAGGAGTTGATCGTTAAGCTTGAAAAAGAACGGGTGATAGTACAGAATGCAACTCAGTATGTTGAAAAGAAAATGGGTACCTTACCCTGGCCCTGCCATGGAAGTGTCGTGACAAAATTCGGTAAAATAATTCATCCAAAATACAACACCCAGACAAAAAACAACGGCATCGATATTAGTGCCAGTTATGGCGACAATGTACACTCGGTAGCACCAGGCAAGGTTGTCTATGCTGACCGCTTTATGGGATATGGCAACCTCGTTCTGATCGATCATCTCGATGGTTATTATTCATTATATGGACACCTTGCTGAAATGCTCGTCGATGTCGGACAGGAAGTCACGGAGGGTAGAATCCTTGGCCGTATCGGTGAAAGCGGTTCGTTATCCGGACCGATGTTACACTTTGAACTACGCAAAAACGGCAAGCCTGTAGACCCCCTGGCGTACCTTAAATAGAAAAACAGCCATTGGTAATTGAGTAATTAAGTGATTGAAAGACGGTTTAATCGTTTAGATCGTTAATATCGTTTTTAACGTTCCTTTACATAGTATATCAGGATATCAGAAAACCAGCATATCAGGGATTTTTCACGAATAAATTATCTATTCATTTCACCGATTCTCCTGTTCATAGTATGCTGCTTAGTCCTTGCTGTTTACTAGTATCTTTTGTGCTCTTACTAAATACGCGGTGTGGGTGATGCCGCGTTCCCGGGGCCGGATGCCTTGCTGCCGGACGAGTAAGTCACGCTCAATAATTTCACTAACACGCACCCGTATGAAATGGTTCTCCTTTAGGACATCGACTGTTCTTTTTACTTGTTCGACATTAGGACTCCAGGAAACAAGATGGTGACCACCTTTTAAAACAGTCTCAGCGACCGGTACGATCGCCCATGGTTCAGGTACATCAAGGAATACTGCATCGACGGTCTGGGCATCAAAGCCATCCACAACAACATCACGACAGTAGAATTTTACATTCTCTGTACAGCCGGCGCGTGCAATGTTACGCTTTGCATTATCGAGGAACTCCTCACGTCTTTCATATGAAAACACCATCCCGTCAGGTGCAACGATCTTGGCTAGCACCATGGCCAGAGCTCCACTACCTGTACCTACATCGATAACCCGGGAACCTGGGCCGACTGCAGTTTCAACAAGAAGATAGCCGAGATCCTTGGGATAAACAATCGTTGTTTTTCGCTTGACCTTGAACATGAGGTCAGCGGTCGATGGTCTTAGACAATAATATTTATGACCGAGATGCGTTTCCCCGACATACCCAAATGCCTTTCCGATCATCTCTTTCAGAGCCATGTTCCCGAGGTCTGAAGAGAGATTCAGATTTTCCGATACCTGCACCAGGTACTGACGCCTGGAATCCAAATATATAAGAACCAGATCGCCTAATCTCATGACGTTATCATTATGTGCAGATGCATCCATGTTTTGCTCTTATATTTCTACTGTGGATTAATCATGCCGAGCTCCTGGCCGATCGACTCAAATTTCTCAAGACAATAATCGATGTCCTCCTTACTGTGTTCGACTGAAAGATTCAATCTAATGCGCTCCTTATTCTGAGCAACGATTATCTGTTCAAAGAAAAGTCTCTTCGTATACTCGCCCGCTTCTTCATTGTTCTTGAAGGTCACAACGACCATTGGTGTATTACTATCTGAATTAAACCCCAGTTGCTTTAATCGTGTGATCATGTAACGACTGTGCTTCCATAATGTCTGTATTTTTTTATTTTTGGCTCGGTCTGATTTGATCAACTCAAGACCAGCAATATCGACTGATAACATAAACTGAGGTAATGGTTTCAGTAATTCTGTGATATTTTCTCGGATCTTGTTGATCAAATATTTTTTGGCGCCGACATAACATCCAAATCCGCCGATAAATCTACTGTAGCTGCCGATATCTATATTCACCGATTCATATATGTTGAAAAAATCGACAAACCCCCGTCCTTCACGACCAAGTAATCCGAACGAATTCATTTCATTACAAATGATCATGCATTCATTTGTCGTGGCTATTTTAACAAGATCGTTGACTGGTGCCACCTTACCAAGCCATTCATACACACCATCGATGATTATGACTCTGTCACTTTTGGCACTCAAAAGTTTATCAAGTTGTTCCAGATTTTCATGGTCGTAGTACTCAATATTTCGGTACTGCAGTATGGCAAGAATACTCGGCGAAGTCTCATAATCGACAAAAAACGCTGTTTTGTTGTCATAGATCGAAAACAGGGCAAGGAGTGCGGTTGCTTCATCGGGAAAAACGAGCAAACCATCGAGTTTTTTTATTTCCAGCATCCTTTTCTGCAGCTGTTCCATAACTTTACTGCGTTCACCAGCCGACACGATACCGTTCGTTTCGATCTCTGCCCTGGCAACGTCCTTCAGATATTCATTATTTCTCAAATGAAAACAATCATAAACGACAAAATTAAGATACTTCTTGTCTTCATAGATAAAATATGGCTCTGAAGGAAGAAAATCAGGTATTTTGCTGTCGTCACTGAAAAGATGAACCTGATAAGGTTTCATGTGGTTTTCCTCCCACAACATTTTTTGTATTTTTTCCCGCTGCCACAGGGACACGGATCATTGCGTCCGACTTTTTTCTCGACGCTAACTGTTTTGGATTTTTGCAGCGACGCATCAGATTGTACAGCATTCGGTTTATATTCTTTTGTTTGTTGAGACTTCCGCGGCTTTGGACCGGGTTGTGCGCGGAATATCAACCCTGATGAATGCTTGGCAATATCGACCAGTAGTTCGTCATACATCTTGAAGGATTCTTGTTTGTATTCGATCAGTGGATCTTTTTGCGCGTAAGCGCGTAATCTGATCCCTTCTCTCAGAGCATCGAGCCCGTAAAGATGATCACGCCACTTATTATCTATCGTGCCGAGCAAGACGAATCTGAGTAAATCTTGAAAAACTTCATCACCGAGCTCTTGCTCGCGCCAGGATAGTTTTTCCTTTGCCCGTTCAAGCAGAATGTCGAGCAGTTCTTCTTGCTTCATCCTCGGGATTCTATCCTTGGGCAGCGCTATATCAGTAAGGAAAAGCATATTGAATTCGGCTTTTATCGCTTCCCAATCCCACTCTTCAGGGTTGGTCTTTGCATCAGTATATTTCCAGAGAATATCCTCTATCGCTTCGTCGAACAACTTCACCGCCATCTCTTTCAGGTTCTCGCCCTTGAGAATTCTATCTCTTCTTTTGTAGATCTCTTCCCGCTGTTTATTCATCACATCGTCATATTCCAGCAGGTGTTTTCTGATCTCGAAGTGATTCTCCTCGACCCTTTTCTGGGCATTGGCGATCGCTCTTGTCACGAGCGGATGGGTAAGTGGCTTTTGTTCTTCGCCGCCAAAGCGATCCATGATCTCGGCAACCCGATCCGAGCCAAAGATCCTCATCAGATTATCTTCGAGCGATAAGAAAAATCTCGTCGAACCGGGATCGCCCTGACGCCCGCTTCGACCGCGTAACTGGTTATCGATACGGCGCGCCTCATGCCTTTCCGTTCCGATGATATACAGACCACAAGGGACATTACCAAGGCATTCTGTTTTCTGTTCGTGATCACACTCAGAGCAATCGCCGCTCAAACACTTTATACAACACCGGCTGCATTCAACAACGCTTTTGCCGAGTTTAATATCAGTTCCGCGACCTGCCATATTCGTCGCGATCGTCACTGCTCCAGGCTGTCCTGCACTCGTTACGATAACAGCCTCTCTTTGGTGATGCTTCGCATTGAGAACCTCATGAGTCACGCCCCGCCGCTTGAGCAGTTTCGACAAAACCTCTGAGACATCAACCGAGGTCGTGCCGACCAGAACCGGTCTTTTCTTGGCATGCCAGTTGACGATTTCATCTATGATCGCATTGTATTTTTCTCGGCGCGAGCGATAAACAATATCTTGATAATCGATCCTGCGTACCGGTTCTTTTGTTGGAATTTCGACGACATCGAGTTTATATATCTCCCAGAACTCATTGGCCTCAGTCGCTGCAGTTCCAGTCATGCCAGCCAGCTTCTCATACATCCGGAAATAGTTCTGAATAGTAATCGTCGCGAAGGTCTGGGTTTCTTCCTGGACACGTACGTGCTCCTTAGCCTCGATCGCCTGATGAAGTCCATCAGAAAATCTCCGCCCGGGCATCAATCGACCGGTGAACTGGTCGACAATAATAACCCGACCTTCCTGAACAACGTATTCAACATCCTTTTCAAAAAGTGAATAGGCCTTCAGAAGCGCGCGCAGGTTTGCCAGGGTCTCGTTTTTCTGGGCATATTCCTGATAAGCTTTTTCCTTGGCAAAAATCCTCTCCTTCTGCGTTAGGTTTTCGTCTTTATCTATTTCACCGATTTTTTCACTGAGATTAGGCAATTCAAACATAGCCGGGTTATTGGGTGCTACAAACTGCGACCCCTTTTCGGTCAGGTCTATGACGTTAGATTTCTCATCGATAACAAAGTAAAGTTCATCATCTATTTCAGCGAATGATTTCTCGCGCAGGTAATTGAGCTCGGTGTTCTCGATCAATTTCTTGATACCCATTTCCTGTTCGAGTTTCATGAGCTGACGGTTCTTTGGCGCCCCGCGCCGTGCCTGTAGAAGTTTTTTGCCTATTTCCTTTTCGTCCCCGTTATTGTCGAGCATCTTTTTAGCATCAGCCACGATCCTGTTGATAAGAACGGTCTGGGCTGAATTCAGGCGCTGAACAACCGGGCTTATTTCATTAAAGGCTTTGGTCTCATGCTCGACCGGTCCGGAGATTATCAACGGGGTCCGCGCTTCATCGATGAGGATACTGTCGACTTCATCGACGATTGCGTAGTGATGGGGTTTTTGCACCTTGTCCTCGAACCGCCAGACCATATTATCTCTGAGGTAATCAAAACCGAATTCATTATTGGTGCCATAGGTGATGTCACAATCGTAAGCTTCTTTTCTTAATGCATTATCCATACCAGACTGAAGCACACCGATCGTTAGTCCGAGCGACTCATAGACCGGTCCCATCCACTCGCGGTCGCGTTTTGCCAGGTAATCATTGACCGTGATCAAATGCGCGCCTTTGCCAGTAAGACCGTTCAAAAAGAGCGGCATCGTTGCAACGAGTGTCTTTCCTTCACCCGTCTTCATCTCGGCGATCTTACCTTCATAGAGTACGACCGCACCGACAAGCTGGACATCAAAAGGTACCATATTCCACTCGGTCTCGATACCGACAACATCCCATTTTTTACCGACGAGCCGGCGGCATGTTTCTTTAACGAGCGCAAAAGCTTCGGGCAACACATCATCGAGCGGTTCACCTTGTTCGATCCTTTTTCTCAGGTCTTCAGAGGTCTTCAGAATATCGACATCTTTGAGCTTTTCAAACACTCCATTGATCTCTTCGACCCTTGGCCAGAGCTTTTTCATATCGCGCTCGGTCTGTGTACCGAATATTTTACTCAATACTTTTAGCATGGTGTTATTCCTTCAATTATATAGAAGAATATAGAACAGTCAAGAAAATATTATATTTCAACCATTTTTTAGATTCAAAATGCAACTGTATTGTTTATTCTTTGAAATAATATATTGACAGGTCGCAGCAATACAGTATACTCGAATTGATCCAGGGGGATAACTATGTATAAGTTATTCAAAATTCTGTATATCTTATTCACCGCGACATTACTGCATGCCAGTGAATATGGAATTATTAAAGGCAGAGTCATCGACAATGAAACTGAAAAACCTCTCATTGGTGCTGATCTATTTGTCATAGGTACTCAATGTTATGCAACCACAGATACTCTTGGTTACTTTGTAATAAACGATGTACCAGTAGATACTTTTACTGTCGTTGCGAATTTTCACGGATACAAGGAAGCACGTCATAAGGAAATAAAAGTCGAGGCAGATGAAACAAACATCGTTAATCTCTCATTAAATCAAACTCAGATGGACGCTCTGCAAGAAATTCGGCTCGATGAGATATCCATGCCCGTGCTATCTGAAATTTCAGGTAACAAAACAATAACTGCACGTCAGATCGGGCTTCTGCCTGCAACGACTCTTGAAGACCTCATTACAATGCAACCCGGCATAGTGGAGAGCGAACTTGGCTTGCATTTTCGCGGCAGTATTGAAAATACCGTTGCATACCGTGTTGACGGTATCAATATGCAGCCGTCAATTCCGCTCGTTGCAATTGAGCAATTGCAAATTATCAGCAACGGAGTCGATGTTGAATATGACGATGGTCTCGGTGGTACTATCGGCATAATAACCAAAAACGAAGATGAAAAAAATACCGGCGGATTGTATCTTTCAACCGACCGGCTCACGTCTGATGAAGGGCTCACCTATGATTACCAGCAGTACGACTTCATGCTGGGCGGTCCCATACCCACGCTGAAATGTTTCTGTTATTTTATCGCCGGAAACTTCATGTCTGATAATGCGCATCAGGAAGCACTCTATCCAATCGCTTCCCAACATAACAACTATGCAATGGTCGCCAAACTAGCTTTTCTATTTCCTCGAAACAAAGGGTCGCTGTCTGTTCTCGTTGGCGATAATCGAGAACAGCAAGTCATATGGAGCCCATTTACAGAACCGGGTAATCCTTACAAATACTTCAAGAACAGACCTATGTGCCGCAATAAACAACGATTCGGGATCGTCAGTCTGGACTTCACGCCGACGCTAAAAACTCTGGCATCACTAAAATTGGGTATAATACAAAGCAATCAGGTTTATGGAACCAGAGATTATGAATGGGAAGCTGAGCATGGATTACAGTGGTACAATGATTATCGTTTAAAAGCGGAGCATTTGATCGAATCCCTCCAAGATAAGAACTTATCGATCAGGGAATTGATCATCGACAGTCTGGTGCAGTATCATGAAGAGCCAATAGACCGGGGTCCTTTGGCACTAAGGAATAGTCCTTATGGCGTCGAAGGTCTTTTTTATGTTCTCGGGGATTATCCTTACTGGAGCGTGCGCTTCTTTAATCAACTACAAATAAAAACATCTATCAAACAATGGTTAAGTAAGAACTATCAACTAAAGGTTGGTATCGACTACACAACCTATTATTTGGAATATTATGCCAATGAAAGACCCTACCAAAGCAATACGTTTTGGTCCTACTATGATTATTATGAACGCATGCCGCATAAGTTTGCTGCATATGTATTAGACAAGTTTGTAACTGAACGCGCTATAATATCTTTGGGATTTCGTTACGACTATTTTCAGCCCAATACATTCACCTTTGCAGACCCTATGGATTTCCAAAATGACTCGATCGTTACAGCCGAGCCGAGTACGAGTATCTCACCACGCATGGACTTCCGTTTCCTTATATTCAATAATCTGGCGGTGCGCTGTAATTTTACCCGCCGTTATCAAATTACGGATTTCCATATGTATTATACGGCAACCGACACATCAGTCATCAGAGATCGCTTTACTGCAGGCGCTTTTCTCATCGGTAATATGGCCACACAACCACAGAATACGACCTCATTTGAAACCGGTATCGATGGGCAGATCTTCAAGAATATTTATTACGGAACCTCGTTTTATACGCAAAGAATAAAGGGTCGTTTAGAGATCGAAATGGTATCAAACCCTCTGATGCCATATTTTCAATATTTAACAACTGGCAAGAGCAGTGTGTCTGGTCTGGAGCTATATCTAAAAAACAGATTATCCAGTACCTACGAAGTAGGTCTCAGCTGTGTAGTTCAATCAGCAAGGCATATTGAAATTAACACAAGTTCTTGGGAAGAATACCACGAAGGTAGTTATTTTCAATGCTACACTAGTGTCGACTTACCGTTAAATGCATTTCACATATTACTCCGCGGCCTATCGAGTTCCGTATATGTTACTCGTCATGCAGGATTTCCCTATACACCGATAGATCTACATGGTAATATTATCGGCGATAATGATACGCTGCATATGCCCGGACACTGGAATATCGACTGGAAACTCAATAAGCGTATCAATATCAGCGGTGCACGGATCGTGGTGTCTTGTTTGATTCTTAACCTGCTGAATAGCAAACAGGTGATTGATGTCTATAACACAACAGGTGACCCCAAGGACCATGGTTATCCTGATCCGAGCATCAATCAGTTCACCTCAATACCGATGAACAGCTTGCGTTACTCACCACAGGCTGACCAAAATCACGATGGACTCATTATACCTTCTGAAGGATTAAGTGACTATCTCGCAGCACGCGACGATTTCTACGATGACCCGACGAACTATAAATACCCGCTCAGAATAAGGATCGGCATAGGTATTGAATTCTGATATACACAACATAGGGACACTCCATAATACTCCGACATTCCGGTAATTACCAGAGTGTCGGACCATGTAAGGTTCTTTCTATGGAACCTTACTCTATGGAATCTCACTCTATAAGATCTCACTGGCGTGGTAGGAGGACCGGACTAAAGGACCGCTCAAGACGTGTCCTATGCCCATTTCTTCGCCAATGTCTTTGAACTCTGCAAACTCCTCTGGCGTGTAGTATTTTTGTACAAAATGGTGTTTCTTTGTAGGCTGGAGGTATTGACCGATAGTAACAATATCAACACCTGTCGCCTTCAGATCTGCTAATGCTTGGATGATATCTTGTCGCGCTTCGCCCAGACCGACCATCAACCCGCTTTTTGTATGAATATTGCTACTAAATTCCTTTACCTGCCGAAGGACCTCAAGAGACCTTTCATAACTGCATCTTCGGTCTCTGATATAGCGCGTGAGTTTCTTTACGGTCTCGATATTGTGACCGATGACAAAAGGATGCGCATCGATCACTTTTCGCAGGTGTACTCGCTGCCCGGCAAAATCCGGGATTAGTGCCTCGACTCTGGTCTTTGGATTTTGCTTTTTGATCTCGGATATCGTTGTTGCATAATGTTGACTACCAAAATCATCGAGATCATCGCGGTCGACCGATGTTATCACGACATATTTCAACCCGAGTTTTTTTATGACCCGAGCGACGTGAAAGGGTTCTTGAGCATCTATTTTACCTTCCGGGTCACCGGTTTCAACCGAGCAGAAACGGCATGCCCTTGTGCATACTTTTCCCAGGATCATGATCGTCGCGCATTTTTTATTCCAGCACTCATGCATATTCGGACAGCGCGCTTCCTCGCACACAGTAGCGAGGTTGTATTTCTTGAGCAGATCAAAAACTCCGCGAAAATCATGTCCTGAAGGTATCTTGACTTTGAGCCACTCGGGCTTTTTCAAATAATCTCGTCTAAACATTTTCCCTTTGCATCGGCCTGGAAAATAAAACTGAAGCTTTCAATGATACTTTTCTTTACATCATTGAACTCAATTTTTTTTCTGAGTATCTCCTGCATCGAAGTCATCGTCACGTTCTTCAAACCGCATGGTATTATCAAATTAAAATGCTCTAAATTGGTGTTTACATTGAGCGCAAAACCATGAAAACTCACCCATCTTTTTACCGCGATCCCGATCGAACAAATTTTCTTACCACAGGCCCAGACGCCGATCATCTTCTCCTTTTTTTCTGCCCTGATATCAAAATCAGCAAGGCTTCTTATGATCGCATCTTCCATTTTATTGACGAACGGCCTGATACCTGCCAAACCTTGCTTTACATTGAAAATAGGATAACCAACGAGCTGCCCAGGTCCATGATAAGTCACATCACCACCCCGTTCGATCTCATAATATGATATCCCTTTTGCCTTGAGCGCATCAGGCGTGAATAATAGATTTCCCGCTTTGCCGCTTTTGCCCATAGTCATGACCGGCATATGCTCAACGAGCAGCAGGGTGTTGTCGATCTTATTTTCTACTCTTTTTTTATGGATTTCCTTTTGCAGGTCCCAGACTTCCTTGTAGTCTTTTTGTCCCAGGTCAATGACGTTCAATCTTGATACCGCTTAAATGTTATACTATTCTTTCTCGACTGTCGCGCTGATCGGTATGGGTTTAGTAGGCGGACGGTAAGTCGGCTGGATGACCTGCGCGACCGGGATGCCGAGCTCGCGGGAAATGATCTTAGCGATGTGCTTGCGGCAGCCTTTGCCCTGGCAAAGCCCCATGGTGACACGGATAATACGCTTCAAGTCATCGATCGTACGGTAACCTTCGTGTATCTTCTTTACGATCTCTTCCTCTGTTACATCTTCACAACGACAAATGATTTTCATGTGGTATTATATTCGAAATCAAGTTACGGTCAAGCATAATCAAAACAACGGTCTGATTAGAAAAGCATATCAGGATATCAGTAAATCAGCAGGAAGCATATCAGAAAACCAGGATATCAGGGATTTTTACTAATAAATTTTCTATTCATTTCACTGATACCATGATACGCTGATACACTATTCTTGTTTGTTTGGTCTCTTTGGTTTGTTGCTCATTACTCTTTACTCTTGAGTTCTTCACAGATTTTTCACAACTGTTCGGTATAGTACAATAGAAAAGCACCGGGATATTGACAAAAGATAATCTATATGCTAGAATATAAATGAGGGAATACTAAAATATGTTAATATTTATTATTGTATGCCAACTGCACAATCCGTCCCTTTCTCTTGGTATATTACAGCCTGATAATGATACGGAACTACGGTTCAACTATTTCTACCTTGTCGAACTCGAGAACAGCTTTATTAAAGGATCGATCGCCCCTGGAATATTCGCAGATTTCTTTTATAAAGATGAATACATGCAATATGATCATAATAGCTCAGGTCTACCATTGACCCTTAGAGCAGGCGGTGGTGGACTGCAATTAAAAGTAAATGCCACGCAGAATGTAGGGTTTGCTTTTAATCTTGGCTATTATGTCGGTGAATTTCTATATCCAGTTGCCAAAGATAGCGGCATAATTATCAGAGAAAACGTATGGCGCAGATCTTGCGGAACGAGTATTGCTGTATATCTGCTCAAGGATATACATAAGCTCAGAATCGGATTAAAACTCTATGTAAATATCATTCCTTTTGGAGCGGAAAAAAGTAATCCCTATTCAGAAAATCAACCGCCGTATTTAGACTATACATCTTTGAACGGTCTGGGGTTGGGTTTATTAATTGGTTTGACCGAGGAGGAAAAATGAAGAAATTGTTATTACTTGCAATCTTTGTGAACCTTTTCTGGGCTGATGGCGGTATGATGCCGCCACAAGGAGATTATGAAATTTATAGCTCAGATCAGGTTGCCATAATAAAAGTGCTACCCGGTGCAGAAGAACTTTCAATTTTGGTAAAGACGTACTGGGTCAATGATTATAACGGCTTTGCATGGGTTATTCCTTTACCTTGCCAGCCTCAGGTCAGTGAAGTAGATGTAGCGCTTTTCACTGATTTAGCGCATCTCACTGCACCGCTTTATGCTGGAGGAGGATGTAGTGGACCATTTAGATCGGGAGGGGCTTGGGAAAATGGCAATGAATATGGACAAGACTATTATAATATAGTGAGTTATGATACTATCGGATTTTTAGGTACAGTTCTCATCCATACTAATACCGCTGATTCTCTGATTACCTGGTTAAATAACAACGACTATATTGTGATCGCTGGTGCCGAGGCAATGTTTGAAGACTATATGAATCGTAATTGGAACTACTTTTTTATTGCTCGTTCTGATACGACCCAGCAAAGTTCTAATGAAAGTGTTGGTATCCGTTTTAAATTTCCATCAGACACACTTGTTTATCCGATGAAGATCTCTTCGATTTCATCATTAGGGTCAACCTCGCTATATCTCTATATTGTCGGTGAACATAAGATGTTCTTTGATAATGCTGATCTTGAGTATGCCAATGAAATTTCTAAAGAAGAGCTGGCCGGTATTGAGCGCGAGTATCCTATTCTTCACGAATATATTAAAGAAGTTAGTTATATTACAAAATTAAAAAAAGATTATACGAATCCTTCTGAGATGTCATCTGATATTTCGATCTATCAATCTCCTGATGACACTGAATATCACAAATTTGCCGAGGATTATTGGTATTCAGGATTCGCTAACAGCATGGTTTTACCATTACTAATCTGTGCTATAATTATAGGTCTTCGAAAACTAAAAAGGAAGAAACATCTCTTGTGATTCAAATATTCAAGGCAAGATCTTTTTCACCTCTGTAATCATTGACTCTTAAGATTTTTTGGTTATCATATATGTATATATGAATACAATTCCATCTGAAGCCCGCAGGAAAAAAGGTCCCTATGTCGTTATTGAATGCCCTGAAAAGATCCCCTGCAATCCATGTGTTGGTGCTTGTTCTCAAGGGGCGATCTCGATCCCAGGTTCAATGATCGAATTACCTGAGGTCGATTATGACAAGTGTACTGGTTGCCTGTTGTGCATACCGAAATGCCCGGGTCTTGCGATCTTTGTAATCGACGAAACACCTGAAGATCACTCGATCATATATATCCCCTATGAGCTATTACCCAGACCCAAAAAAGGTGACAAAGTTATCGCGCTCGACCGAGACGGTAAAGAGCGTGGTGAAGTATCGATCACCAAAGTCATCGATTCACCCAAGTTTGACCACTGTGCAGTAATAGGAATCTCCGTGCCTAAAGACCTTATAAATGATATCCGTGCGGTCAGGTCTTGAAATTTAAGGTTCGCACTTTGTAATAACGATCAAAAAAATCGTGCTCGTTCGTTAACTACTGCTCTTCCTCGACCCACTTTCTTATCTCATCTTTTGATGGGATTTTTCCGACTGATTTGATCTTACCGTTAATAACAAAACCGGGTGTCGCAATAACTCTGTATTCGGCGATCTTCATTATATCGGTAATCTTTTGAACATCTGCAGCAATATCTAGTTCTGCAAGAACATCGATCGTTCGTTTCATTACTTCCTCACACCTGGGACAACCAGAACCCAAGACTCTTATTTCCATCTCATCTCCTTTGTTCTAAAAAATTAAACCATAGATCCATCCAAACAGAGTCGACATAAGAACGACGAGGATAATATAAATAAGGGTCTTTTTCGTACCCATAATACTCCTGATAACGAGCATATTGGGTAAACTCAATGCTGGTCCGGCAAGGAGTAATGCCAGGGCAGGCCCTTTGCCCATACCGCTGCCGAGCAGACCCTGGAGGATCGGCACCTCAGTCAATGTCGCAAAGTACATAAATGCACCTGAGACCGAGGCAAAGAAATTTGCCCATAGAGAATTACCGCCGACAAGCATCGCAACATATTTTGACGGAATGATACCGGCATTTGTATTGGGTCTGCCCAGTAGAAATCCAGCGACCAAGACTCCGACAAAAAGCAACGGCAGGATCTGCTTGGCAAAGAACCATGTCGACTGTACCCAATCAGTTATTTCATTTTTCTTGAACCATCTAAAAAGTATGATCATCAGAATGATAAATGTGGTTCCGGTTAGATACCAGTGAATATTATATATCGTGTTTTGCAACCCAACCTGCTCTGCTGGTTTTGCCCAGGCAGCAAATATCAAAATAAGAATCAGGACCAGAAAATATAGACCATTTTGCCATAGACTTCGTGTTTTTTCTGCTCCTGTATCGGCGGCAGCAAACTCTTCTTCGGATCGATCTTTCTTTGAAAAAAACAATGACATCAGAAGTCCAATGATAATCGAAAAAGCGATTGCCCCGACTGCTCGGGCGATCCCCAATTCATAACCAAGCACACGCGCCGTCAGTATTATAGCCAGTACGTTAATTGCCGGACCGGCATACAGAAAAGCGGTTGCCGGACCTATCCCGGCACCATGTTTATAGATACCGGCAAACATAGGCAGAACAGTACAAGAACAGACCGCGAGGATACTCCCCGAAACAGAAGCGATACCATAGGCAAGTATCTTATTCGCCTTTGCACCAAAGTATTTTATGACCGCTTCTTTGGAAATGAAAATACTTATCGCGCCAGCGATGAAAAAAGCCGGGATCAAACAGAATAGAACATGTTCGCGGGCATATTCCTGCACCATGAAAAAGGCCTCAAGGATCGCGCCCATTATCCTGACGCCCTGTAAAGGTACAAAATACAGAATGAGAAAAACAACGACAAAAATAACCAGTTTTGTGCTATCTTTCATCTACACCTCTAATCAAACAGCTACGCTATTTTCTAATCAGCAGTCTCAATACCTTTACCCAGTCAATTCCTGGAGGATATCACGACTTCGATCAAGATCATTGATAATCAATTCTTCTGTTCTGTCGATAATTTTGAAAATAGCCGAGTCAACTATTTCATACCAGACTTCCAACCCCTTTTTTTCACTCCTTACGATATTTGCCTTTCTTAATACTGCCAGATGATGCGATACATTCGATTGTTCTTTACCGACATAAGGAATTATCTTACAGACACAGCATGAACCACTGCGCAATCTTTCCAAGATCTTAAGACGCAATGGATGAGCTAGGGCATTAAAAACCTCTGCCTTTAATTCCGTAATGTTATTTTTCATAGTATATGATTATATTTAAATATAATCATATATCAAGAGCATTGATATAGCCGGGGTAGATTCGGTATTAATGAAACAAAGAATTGATTATCAAGGATGGTCTGGACAGGTGATCTTACCAGTTGTCGGATCATACTCATACCGGCTACCAGTCACAGGACATACAAACTCGCTTTCTCCCATGTCCTCAAGCTCTCCAAGATTCGTTGGGAACTGCCCATGCTCAGCCCTGTACATCTGAAGCGCAGTCTCGAGACGCCTGATCTGAGCAAGACATTGCACTTGTTTAGTCCTTTCCAGCGGTGTTTTAATGACCTCCTCCTGATTAGTACCGCCTGTATAAAGAGAGATCGCTACATATATAACGATCGCTGCGATCAACAGCGAAAATAAAATAGCGATAACGGCCATCCCCTTGCGATTTTGCTCTTTCATGATACACCATTATATAACGAGTCAATGCCCTGTCAATATGGAACCTCATTGATAATAGCCAATACTATCTCAGGTGGTGTTTTTATCCTTGACATTTCTCGAGATTTGGCTAAAATAACAGTCTATGGTTAAAGCGAAAATTCATAAATTAGAAATATGTTCAAGGAGGTTGAATGGATCCGATAGCTGATATGTTAACGATCATACGCAATGGATGCCGGGCACGGAAGATTGAAGTGATTGTTCCTTACTCGCGATTGAAGACCGAGATCTTAAGGGTTTTGCTTGAGGATGGTTTTATCAATAATTTCACTCTCGATGCGAAGAAAAAGAAAATTAATATTATGCTGAAGTATGCAAAAAACGGTGAATCCGTAATAAGAAACCTGGAACGTATATCAAAATGCTCACGGCGCCAGTATGTTTCAAAATCGGAGATCCCATATGTCCTGGGTGGTTTGGGTATAGCAATTTTGACCACTTCAGAAGGTGTTCTGAGTGACCGGGAAGCCCGGCGGAAAAAAATTGGCGGGGAAGTAATCGCATATGTTTACTAAACCAAATTCAGAGGAGCTATAGATGGCGAAACAACGATTCAGTCCAATTTCGATACCCGATAAAGTGAAGGTGACTTTATCCAATTCCCTACTAAAAGTACAGGGTCCTCTCGGTAGTTTGGAAATAAAAGTAAGTCAAAAAGTCATTGTTGAGATCAAAGATAATCAGATTTCCATAAAAAACCGGGAGAATAGCAAGGAGTCATCCTCCCAGCAGGGAACCACAAGATCATTAATAAGAAATATGGTCATCGGTGTGGTCAAAGAATTCGAAAAAACACTCGTCATTCAGGGTACTGGTTATCGTGCTCAGCTGGCTGGTTCTAATCTACAATTATTCTTGGGCTACTCAAAACCAAAAACCGTAAATTTGCCAAAGGACGTGAAGTGTGAATTAAAAGTGATTAAGAGTGCTGAAAAGGGAGACCTGACATATATTACGATAAAAGGTATTAGCAAACAACTCGTTGGCGATGTTGCGGCAGATATCAGAAAATTGAGAAAACCAGATCCCTACAAACATAAAGGCGTGAGATATGATAAGGAATTCATCCGGAAAAAGGTCGGAAAACGCGCAGTGGTGCAGGCCTAAGGAGTAGCGAGTATGAAACTGCAGGGTCGAAAAAGAAGGCACAGAAGAATATGCAAGAAGATTTTCGGCACGAAAGAACGACCGAGACTGTGTGTATTCAGGAGTAATCGACATATCTATGCGATGGTCATTGACGACAGCCAACAAAAGGTTTTGTTTGGAACTTCTTCGGTAGGGGATAAAGACCTCGGCAAGAAGAAAAAAACCGATGCTGCTCTGGATATGGGTATGAAGATCGGCAAGTTAGCTCTTGAGAAAGGTGTTAAGAAGGTTGCCTTTGATCGGGCCGGATATAAATATCACGGCCGTGTCAAAGCAATCGCCGAAGGCGCCCGAAAAGCCGGCTTGGAATTTTAAAGGAGGTTGAGTGTTTGATAATGCTGAAACATATATCGAGAAGGTCGTCGAATTAAAAAGGGTTATTAAAGTAGTTAAAGGTGGCAAAAGATTGAAATTATACGCCTGCGTTGTCGTTGGTGACGGTGCAGGTAATATCGGCGTTGGACATGCAAAATCTGCAGCCGTCGCGGATGCGATCAAAAAAGCAACAGTTATAGCCAAGAAAAAGATGGTGAAAGTTGACGTTACCCGCGGCACGATACTCCATGCAGTCAAAGGGAAATTTTCAGGTAGCCATGTTTTGCTTAAACCAGCGCTAACAGGAACCGGCCTTATTGCCTCAAGCCCGGTCCGTGCGGTATGCGAAGCCGTTGGCATTAGGAATATCTTGACCAAATCCCTTGGTTCTAATAATCCGACAAACCTTGCCTGGGCTACAATCGACGCATTAAAGTCAGTTCGACCGGTTGCCGTAGTTGCCGAAATGCGCAACAAACCAGTGGACTATTTCATGAGGAAAAAACATGAAGAAAATAAAGGTGATACTCAAGAAGAGCCCGATAAACAAGATAAAAAAACATAAACTTACCCTGAAAGCACTCGGTCTTACCAAAATCGGTAAAACAAGAGTATTTCCGGATAATGATTCAGTACGCGGTATGATCAATAAGATTTCTTATCTCGTCGATGTCCAGGAGATGAAAAACAATGAAACTGAATGAATTAAAACCACAAAAAGGTGCAACCAAGAGAAATAAACGTCTCGGTCATGGACCCGGGTCTGGGCGTGGTAAAACATCGACAAGAGGTAATAAAGGAGATCGAGCAAGATCCGGATACATCGTTAAGCAAGGATATGAGGGCGGGCAAATGCCGATCACGCGAAGGATTCCAAAGCGTGGATTCACCAATGTTTTCAAAAAGCATTATGAGATAGTGAATATTCAATTACTTGAAAAATTCGATGCTGATACTGAAGTCACGCCGGACTATCTTAAAGAGAGGGGTTATATCAAAAGCGGTAAAATGCTCAAAATACTGGGTCAGGGAGAACTCTCAAAACCACTTTTTGTGAAAGCTCACAAATTCTCAAAGAGCGCCGAAGAGAAAATACTCAAAGCAAAAGGCAAAATCGAGAAATTGTCATGATATCAACATTTCAAAATATTTTTAAAGTACCGGATTTAAAAAAGAAGCTGTTATTCACCCTTTTCGCTCTTGCTGTGTACCGACTCGGGGGTCATATTCCTTTACCCGGTATCAATGCCCAGGCGCTTGGTATGTTAATGAGTCAACTTAAACAGCAAGGTTCGATATTCGGCATGTACGATATCTTTGTTGGCGGTGCACTTTCTCGTTCAGCCATTCTCTTCCTTGGCGTTATGCCCTATATATCCGCCTCTATTATCTTTCAGTTATTAGGTTCTGTATTTCCACAGATCGAACGCTTACAGCGCGACCAAGCTGGCCGAAGAAAGGTTACCCAGTACACCAGATATCTAACCGTGGCCTTGGCGGCATTCCAGGCAACGAGTATCGCAATATTCCTGGAAACCCAGAAATTTACCAGTGCAGCGGGTGAAATGGCCATTGTCTTTGATCCAGGATGGGGTTTCCGACTCACGGCAATGTTGACCTTGACTTGCGGCGCGATATTCGCCATGTGGCTTGGTGAACAAATAACCGAGAAAGGTATTGGCAACGGCATTTCTTTTCTGATTTTTGTCGGCTGTCTTGAAGAATATCCGGGTTATTTCCTG
Source organism: uncultured bacterium (assembly GCA_964419565.1). Classification (GTDB taxonomy): domain Bacteria; phylum Hydrothermota; class Tepidihabitantia; order SM23-42; family SM23-42; genus JAUVZL01. The sequence goes on along the minus strand of CAYQPW010000011.1, from coordinate 51,039 downwards.
CAAACCGTGCAACGGGTTCTTACCCAGGGGCTATCGATCGTTAACTTATTCGTAATGATCATCATTATGATCGGAATCGTCGCTGGCGTAGTTATCATGACTCAAGCTGCTCGACGTATCCCAGTACAATATCCTAAACGCATTGTCGGTCGTAAGATGTATGGTGGTCAGTCAACTTTCTTACCGTTACGCGTCAATACCGCTGGCGTTATCCCGATAATTTTCGCCCAGTCCCTGGTGATGTTCCCCAGTACAGTTGGAGCCTATGTACCTGCTTTAAAAGGTATTCTCGCGATGTTCAGACCGGGATTTTGGGGCTATGATATCCTCTTTTTTGCACTCATCGTCTTTTTTACATATTTTTACACGTCAATCGTCTTCAACCCCGCTGAAATGGCAGATAACATGAAACGTTACGGTGGTTTTATCCCGGGCATAAGACCAGGACCCAGAACCGCTAACTACATCGATGATGTACTTTCGAAAATAACCCTGCCCGGTGCTCTGTTTCTCGCATTTATAGCCTTGGTCCCCTGGTATTTGATCAATTTTATAAACGTACCATTCTATTTCGGTGGTACGACGCTACTCATTATTGTAGGTGTTGCACTCGATACACTCCAGCAGATCGAATCGCAACTGATGATGTATCACTATGAAGGGTTCATGAAAAGGGGTAAGATTAGAGGCAGAAGATGATGGCTTTGTTGTTCGGCCCCCCTGGCGTAGGTAAAGGAACCCAAGCAGATCTCTTAGCCAAGAACGGTAGATTCACAAAGTTTTCCACCGGCGACATGCTTCGTGAGGAAGTTGCGTCAAAGAGCAGTTTAGGTTATCAAATTACAGACTTTTTAGACCGCGGGGTTCTGGTACCGGACAACATAATATCAACTCTTGCCCAGCAGTTTATTGAGAACCATACGAAAGAAAATATTTTACTCGATGGTTTCCCGCGCAATTTAAACCAGGCTCAAACCTTGACTGACGACCTAAAAGCGATGATGCTCTCCTTAGATGTTGCGATAGAAATGCACCTCGATGAAATCGAGTTGATCAAACGTCTGATGAATAGAAGATATTGTCCCAAGTGTAATAAAATATATAATTATGTCACCAACCCACCCCGTAAAGATCAGCTTTGCGATATCTGCGGAACTGCTCTTGTAAAAAGAAGTGATGATGATGAGTCAGTTATTCGAAGACGATTAGACGTCTATGATAAGGAAACCCGACCACTCGTTGATTATTACGTATCGCATTCTATATATAGACGAGTGGATGCAACCGGATCCCAAGAAACAGTGTATAGAAAAATATCCTCGATCCTCGATGCCCATATTAATTAAAGACGAAGAGGCCATTAGAAATATTGCCGCCGCTGGCAATATTATCCACGATATATTCGATGAAATTTCGAGGATGGATTTAACCGGGATGAAAACGGTGGAAATAAATGATAATATCGATAATTTTATTAAGAACCGTGGTGCATCACCTGCATTTCTGAACTACCGCGGTTTCCCAAAAAGTTGTTGTATATCATTGAACGATGAAATTGTTCACGGCATACCAGATGATCGCAAGATCAAAGACGGTGACCTCGTGAAAATCGATGTCGGTGTTAAATACCATGGTTATATTGCCGATGCTGCACGAACATTTTCTGTCGGTGATGTCGCCAAAGAAGTGAAAAAATTACTGAAAGTAACAAGGGAAGCTTTGGGTGCGGGTATCAAAGCAGCAAAAAACGGGAATAGAATATCTGATATCTCGCGTCAAATCCAGACAATAGTCGAAGCTGATGGTTTCAGCGTCGTAAGAGAATTAACCGGTCACGGTGTAGGTCAGGCCTTACACGAAGAACCCATCATTCCAAATTTCGTGGCTAAAGGTCCAGACCCCATTATTTCCACGGGCATGGTCTTGGCGATCGAACCAATGGTCAACATGGGCAGTTATCAAGTGAAGACCGCTTCTAACGGCTGGACAATATCAACGAGCGACGGTGCATTATCCTGTCATTATGAGGATACGATTGCGATATTAGAAAAGGGAAATATGAATTTAACCAGAGTTATGGAAAGTTAAAAAAATGGCTAGAAAAGACTTGATCCAGACAGAAGGTACGATACTCGAAACATTACCTAATGCAATGTTTCGAGTTGAACTCGACAATGGTCACAAGGTACTCGCTCATGTTTCTGGTAAAATGAGGATGAGTTACATCAAAATCCTACCAGGGGACAGAGTATTGCTTGAATTAACGCCTTATGATCTGTCCCGAGGTCGTATTGTCTGGAGATATAAGTAATCAATCTGCTATAGAAGATAAAAGACTTGATTTTTACTGAGAATTGTGTATAATATTGCTTTAATTAAGGAGGAATATTGAAAGTTAAGACGTCGGTTAAGAAAAGGTGCATTTCGTGTCGAATCATAAAGCGTAAGGGTGTTGTTATGGTTATTTGTAGGAACCCTCGACATAAACAGCGTCAGGGATGACAAGATGGTTAATGGTTATCAGGCTTGGATGCTAGAACAATGCACAGAATATATCAAGCTTCCAAACCCATATCCCAATTACTTTTGTTGTAAGGAGGTTTATGGCTCGAATTTCAGGTATTGATCTACCGCCAAACAAGAGGGTCGAATATGGTCTTACGGCCATCTACGGTATTGGTCTTCATACTGCGCATAAGATTGTCAATACAATCGGCATTGATCCAGCAAAGAAAATAAAGGATTTGAGCGATGATGAAGTAACGAAAATAAGAAAACTTATCGAATCTGATTTTAAGGTGGAAGGAGCTTTGCGGGCAGAAATCGCCGCGGACGTCAAACGGCTGATCGACATTGGAAGCTATCGCGGGTCAAGACATAAGGTTGGCCTGCCAACCAGGGGACAGCGAACACGCACGAACGCACGCACTAGAAAAGGCAAGAAGAAAACCGTAACTGGAAAAGCAGGACCAAGAGGTAAGTAATAATGAGAAAGCCAAAACCAACATCAAAGAAAACACGCGCCACAAAAGCAAAAGTAGTCAGACGAAAAAAAGGAGCCCGAACCGATCAGATCGGGATCGCCAATATTTTCGCTTCTTTTAATAATACGATTGTTTCAATATGTGATAGTAAGGGAAATGTTCTGTGTTGGTCGTCCGGGGGGAAAATAGGTTTCAAGGGTACGAAAAAAGGTACCGCATATGCTGCTCAACAGTGTGCCGACAGAGTTGCTAGAGAAGCATTGGCGCTCGGTGTTAAGAGAGTAGAACTTAGAATAACGGGTCCTGGACCAGGGCGCGAAGCAGCGATCAGAACACTCCAGACAGTCGGGCTAATGATCACCGCGATAAAAGACGTTACACCGCTTCCGCATAATGGCTGCCGACCTCCAAGACGAAGGAGGGTATAAAATGGCCCGTTATATAGGAGCAAAATGCAAAATCTGCCGACGTGAAAGTGAAAAGCTATTCCTGCGAGGCAGCCGCTGTTACACTGATAAATGTGCGTTTACACGACGGGGTTACCCTCCTGGAAGTCACGGTAAAGTTGGTCGGCGAAAACTAACGAGCTACGCCATACAGCTCAGAGAAAAACAAAAGGTTAAAGCGATCTACGGCATACTAGAAAGACAATTCAGGAAGATTTTCGAGGACGCAACAAGAAAGACTGGCAACCCGGGTGAGAACCTGTTGATCGCTCTGGAGACAAGACTCGATAATGTGGTCTATCAACTCGGCATAGCTTCCTCAAGAAGTCATGCCAGGCAATTAATTCGGCACGGTCATATCTTGGTTAATGATAAGAAAATAGATATTCCAGCTTATATGGTGAAAGACAATCAAGCTATTAAGCTTGTCGATTCACAAAAGAAAAATCCGCTCGTCAAGAAAGCACTTGAAGAACGCGATCCGGAGAGGATCGTAAGCTGGCTCAAATTGGATAAAGAAAAGATCATCGGCACAGTAGTACGTTCACCAAAACGCGAAGATATCTTGCTTCCAATTCAAGAGAATTTGATAGTTGAGTTATACTCTAAATAGAGGGGTTCTATGGGTTTAAAACCATTTGTAATGCCAAAAAAGATTGAGGTTGATAAAGAAGTAACAAATGACACGTTTGGTCGTTTTATTCTATCGCCCCTAGAAAGGGGTTTTGGAGTGACTATCGGGAACGCCCTGCGACGGATATTGCTTTCATCGATTCAAGGAGCGGCAATAACCAGGGTAAGGATTGGTGACATTCTCCAAGAATTTTCTACGATCCCCGGAGTTTATGAAGATGTTGTAGAAATCGTACTAAACCTGAAACGCATCAGAGTGAAACTGCTGACTGAAGGTCCAAGCACACTGTATTTGAAAGTCAAAGGAAAAAAGGAATATACTGCGGAAACCATTGAAAAAAACCCTGATATAGTAATAACAACTCCGAAGCAGAAAATCCTGACGGTAACGGAAACCAAGGTCAACTTCACCATGGAAATGACCGTTGAAGCGGGTCGAGGGTATGTCCCTACGGAGGCGTTTAAACACATTGAAGTGCCGATCGGAACGATATTCATTGACGCTATATTTTCACCTATTCTATCGGTGAATTTTGATATTAAGAATACACGCGTTGGCACCAGAACTGACTATGATCATCTGTCGCTCGAGCTTAAAACTGACGGAAGTCTGACTCCCGTAGAAGCAATTGTTGAAGCATCAAGTCTTCTCAAACACCACCTTTCTTTTATCACAAGTCTTGGGGTCGAACCTCAATTTACATCAAAAGAACAACTCGACGCTGAACATCGCCGAATCAGGGAGATCCTGAAGCGGAGTATTGATGAACTTGAGATATCAGTTCGGGCTTCCAATTGTCTTAAAAATGAAAATATCCAGAATATTGGTGATCTTGTTAAAAAAAGTGGCAAAGAATTATTAACTTATGAGAACTTTGGTCGTAAGTCTCTAAAAGAACTGGAAAAAAATCTTGCTAAAGAAGGACTTCAACTCGAAATGGACGTCGAAAAATACCTGAAAGAAGACATCTGATATGAGACACGGTAATCGAGTAAAAAAACTAGGCAGAAAAAAGGAGCATCGTATCGCCTTGCTCCGGAATTTATGCCGTTCCCTATTCATTATGGAAAAAATTAAGACTACCTTGCCCAAGGCAAAAGAAGCAAAGAAGCTGGCCGAACACTTAATAGAATTTGCTAAGCATAATGATCTTGCGGCACGTCGGCGTATCTACCGCCATATCCACGACCATAAACTGGTCAAGATCATCTGTGATGAAATCGGGCCAAAATTCAGTGAGCGGCAGGGAGGTTACACACGAATCTACAAACTTGGACCCAGACTCGGAGATGGCGCGGAAATGGCTATCCTCGAATTGGTCGAACAAAGTGATACTGATGCGATCACCCAGCGACGGAAGCTCATTGAAAGACGTCAATTAGTTGAAACGCAGACGAAAAAGGAAAAAAAGAAAAAGCCCCAGAAGGAAAAGAAACCAAAGGAAAAAAAGAAAGAAAAACAGACGGTCGCAAAAAAAGATAAGAAAGAGAAGAAAATATCAAAAAAGAAAGCCGCCAAGAAAAAAGCAAAGAAAGTAAAAAAGGCCAAGAAAAAAACTAAAGAGAAAAAAGGCAGCAAAAAACGCAAGTAATTATGTAGTGTGGTCAATCTAGTCACTGCCAAGACCCTTGACACTATATCTTAAACCAAGTATAGTTAACAGTCGCTCTGTAGCTTCTGGCTACGTGGAGAAAATGTGCTTACAAATGAAGCATGTGAAAACATTATCCAAATAAAGGGCAATGTGCGGGGTGCTGTTCTGCAAACCGATGCCGAATATATTAAACGATATTGCGGTCAAGAACAATTCACTAATCTGAAGGATACACTCCAAAGGCTCGGCTATGCAGTTGATTACGAAAACATAAGTGCAATGGAATGGTACCCGCTCGGCCGGCGAGTTCTTTCTTTTCGGGTAATGCAAGATCTCTTTAACTGGCAGGAGGAGGAGTTTAGAAAAATGGGCAATGCGGCACCAAAATATTCATTTATCGTAAAACTCCTGATGAAATTCTTCATCTCACCAAAAACCGGATTGAGTAATGCATCCCAATACTAGACAAGACACCACGATTCAGGCTCATTACAAGTCGCTGAATTCAACGAAGAGAAAAAACATGCCGTTATACAGCTTTACGATTTCAAAATCATGCCCATTTATTGTCGATATCTGGAAGGATACTTCAAGCGACTTTTTGCATTTAGATTACCCAAACAAATAATAAAGATAGCTGAAACAAAATGCATGCATCGTGGAGACCCTTTTCATGAATATGATGTCACCTGGAGAACAGAAACTGATTGATCATGAAAAAAAGGGAATATACACAGGAACTTGCTGAACTAGAATCATACATAATTGATATCTGGCAATTCATCCCCGTGCCTCTTGCCTATATCAACCCATTAAGCGTAATATTGGACGTTGATTCGTCGTTTGAAAACCTGATCAACCTAAGAAAAGATGACATCATCGGTCGACTGGTGACCGATTTCTTTTATCCTAAGGCAAGTATCGAGCAGTTGCACAGAATAACCCTCGAGAAAGGCGAGGCTGCGTGTGAAGCATGCACCTTGAAAATGAATGATGGCAAAATGATCCCGGTCAGTATTTCAACTATTGCGAGAAAAGATAAGACCAGCGAGACGATCGGCATTTTCCTTGCCCTTGTCGATAAGACCGAAAGAAATCAGACTGAAAAAACCCTGCGCGACAGCGAATCAAAATACCGTGCGGCAGTGGAACAGAGTGCTGACAATATTTTTATCGTTGATTTTAAAACGAAGAATATCCTCGAGGCAAACACGTCACTTGAAAACCTGCTTGGCTACAGTAATGAAGAGATCAAGAAACTGACGGTATATGACTTTATCAATCATACCAAAGAGGATATTGATCAAAAAATCCAGGAAGTGCTCACTAAAAAACGAATTTTTATGGACGAAAGATATTATCGATGCAAAGACGGAAAATTAATACCCGTGGAAGTAAGTGCCAGTTATATCACCTATGGGGACAAGCAAGCGATTTCTATCGTTTCTCGTGATATTACGAGCAGGAGAAAGGCAGAGAGAGTTCTAAAGCACAGCTTTCAGCAGCTGCAGAAGACCATTGAGAGCGTCATTGAAGCGATGTCCCGGGTCGTCGAAACAAGGGATCCCTATACAGCGGGTCATCAACGTCGGGTTGCAGAACTGGCCAAGGCAATCGGCACAGAACTGGGTTTACCTGTATCAGAAGTCCAGGGGATCTATATGGCTTCATTGATCCATGATATAGGTAAATTGTATCTGCCTGCAGAGATACTGGTCAAGCCAATAACGCTATCCGATTTAGAATTCGAAATGGTCAAAACGCACTCAACAGTGGGCTATGATATTGTAAAAACGATCGCTTTCCCCTGGCCTGTTGCCGCCACTATTCTTCAGCATCATGAGCGGGTAGACGGTTCAGGATATCCGAATGGACTCAAGGGTGATGATATACTGCTCGAGGCCAAGATTCTTGCCGTTGCTGATGTCGTTGAAGCGATGTCATCAAACCGACCATATCGTCCGGCTCGAACGATAGAGGAATCGCTGGATGAAATTTCCAATAATAAAAACACCCTGTATGACCACCGCGTTGTCGCTGCGTGTCTGGACCTGTTTCTTAATAAGAATTTCAAATTCAGTAATACCCAACAATCAACATCACCATAATGACAATTTTCTGCGCTAGATCATATCGATGGCCACCTGAGATTGAAAAGAAACTTGACTTTGCGGCACTTATCGATATAATTCGTTGATTTCTATTCAATAAGGAATTCAATGTTTAATAGATTAGTTTCGATACTCTCAAAAGTCAATGCCGACTATTCAGATATCCGCCATGAGATAAAAAAGGAGGTCATCATTTCCTTTAATGGTCGCGAACTAACACAACTCAGTTCAAATTCCACTGATGGTTATGTTCTACGAGTACTGAAAAAGGGTGGCCTGTCATCGATCGCATTTAGTGACCATAAAGATGCCAGCAAGGTAATAAAATCAGCTGAAGAAAATGCCTTACTGATCTCAAAAAACATTGATGAACCAGTTATGTTTGCACAAAGCGAGATTATTGTCGATTCCTTTTTGCCAGAACTCAAAGAAGACCCTCAGAATATCACGATCGATGAAAAGCTCAATCTGACAAGAAAATACAACGATATTCCACTTTGTGAGAGTAAGATCGCAACGACGAATATCACCTACCGCGAGATCGCTAGAGATAAATATTTCGCGAATACGGAAGGAAGTAGAATCAGGGAACGACTCACAACAACACGGATTAACGGATCGATCATAAGTCGGGATGGAAATCTGCTTCAAAATGTAAGGGTCGGAATCGGTGGCAGTAATGGTTTTGCGGTATTGAGAGATCAAGAAGATGAATTCGAAAAACGAACCTCGATCGCTCTGCAATTGTTGAAAGCACACCCGGTTAGAGCCGGCGTATACAACGCGATACTGAATCAGAGCCTTGCCGGTGTCTTCACACACGAAGCATTCGGGCATTTTTCTGAAGCCGATCTGATTGAGAACAATATCAGCATGCGGGAAAAAATGAAGATAGGAGAAAAACTGGGGAATCGTGCAGTGAGTATCATAGATGATCCGACTGTCCCCGATCTACTGGGTTATTACAAATATGATGACGAGGGAACAAAGGTAAAACCGACACAACTTATGAAAAAGGGTGTGCTTGTCGGTCGCCTTCACTCACGACGCACTGCGGCTGCGTTTAAAGAACCATTGAGCGGTCACTGCGTTGCCGAGGATTACCGTTATGCCCCGATCATAAGGATGGGCAATATTTTCATTCAACCGGGCAAATACTCCCTTAGTGATCTTCTTGATAAATTAGGCGATGGTCTTTACATTCTTGATGCGAAGGGTGGTCAAACAAGCGGTGAAAATTTTACGTTCGGTGCTCAGTACGGATACCATATCAAAAATGGCAAGATAAGTAAGATGGTACGGGACATAAATGTTTCCGGCAATCTCTATAAGACACTGCAGAATATTAATGCCATAGGTAATGACATATCTTGGAGCAAAATAGGTGGCTGTGGTAAAGGTCAAGTCAATATACGTTCATGCTATGGTGCGCCTCATGTCCTTGTTGCAGGGATCGTAGTTGGAGGTAGATAATGCGTAGATTGCTGGAGCAAGCCAGGATGATCAGTGATAAAGCAGAATTGCTATCATCCAGAAAGGTGACTAATTTCGTCGTGTTTGAAAATGGTAAATTAAAGAACATCGACACCAAAGTACAGCTCGGTTCCAGTCTTCGAATGATCAAAGATAATAAACTGGGCTTTGCATATACAAAAAATCTGCGTAAAAGACAGGAACTGCTGGAGAATTGCAAAGTATCACTAAAGGGTCAAGTTGATGCAAATTTCAATTTTCCGTTGACAAAAGAATATCCGAAGCTACGTACTTATAGCGTCTCCCTAAGTGCTCTATCAAACCGCGATCTGGTCGAGGAATGTCAACGAATCGGTACATTTCTTAGATCAAAGATCAATGGGCAATTTAATATCACGGCTGGTGATTCTATCGAAAGACTCCATATTATGAACAGTACTGGGACTGATATAAGAATGCGAGCCTCACAATATGTCATTGCCATATCTCTTGTCTATCCTAATTCATATGCAGCACTACGCAGACTATTTGCCAGCAAGAATTTCAAACAAATACAAAAAAAAGACCTGATGATGATGATCGAGCTTTATAACCAATCCTCAGGTACGACAAAACCCGATACAAAACGGTTGAAAGTTCTTTTCATGCCAGAGAGCATGCACACTCTTACCTGGCGCCTTCAGAGTGCAACAAACGGTGCTGCCGTTTATGAAAAACAATCACCTCTCAGCGATAAGCTCGGCGAAAAGCTGTTCAGCAAGGAACTGACTCTGTATAACGACCCTTTAAATGATGATTTACCCGGTGCCAGATCGGTTGATGACGAAGCTACACCATGTCAATATTTCCCGATAGTCAAGAATGGCGTATTAAGCAACTTCTATTATGACCTTTACTATGCGCAAAAAAGCAAAGCTGCACCATCTGGTCACGGTTTTAAGACCGCGCCCTGGTCTGATGAAGCTATCGCCTTAAAGCCTTCTCCTTCCCTCCAACATCTTCACATAAAACATGGTAAGAAATCATTCAGGCAACTAATTGAAAACATGGATAAGGGGATCATCGTTGGAGGTGCTCTTGGTGCGCACAGCGGCAATATAATCAATGGCGATTTTTCAATAGGACTATCTCCGGGTTTATATGTAAAGAATGGTGAAGTGATCGGTCGCGTCAAGGATGCGATGGTTGCTGGTAATATCTATGAAACGCTGCAGAAAATCATTGCCATTGAGGACACCGTACACACAACCCATACCGGTGTTTTTCCAGCAATACTGTTCGATGATGTCAGTGTGGCTGCTTCAAAATAAACAGATAAAGACAAAAGTACTTTGTCTTTTCCTTTTGACTGCGTTTATAACCTGTACTTTGAAGTACAGGTTATATGAATACCCAGAAACCGAAAAAATACCAGTCTCTGATACGCTTCATAATAACATAATTATTGACAACTACCGCTGGCTTGAAAGCAGTGAAGAGCCTCGTGTACAAGCATGGTTGGCAAAACAAGAAAGCATTACGCATTCTGTTATCGATAGATTACCTCAGCGTGAATGGCTTATCAGACGCTTTACCGCACTGTGGCGCTATGATGACGAACAGACCCCCCGAAAAGTGCTGGGCAGCACGAGGCTTTTTTTCTGGGCAACAAAAAAAGAATGGGAACGCTGGGCATACTATTATCGAGAAAACGATATTGCTGGAGCGATTCTTCTTTTGAACCCAAACGATTGGGGTTCGAAAACACTTAGTTTTGTCAGACCATCACGGGATGGAAAATACATTGCATTTGGAACTGCTGAATCGGGCGATGAAAAAACAATCATTAAAATAATGGATGTCACCAGCAAAAAAATCCTGAGTGATTCTCTACAGGGCTGGCGTCAGCACAATGTTGCCTGGTTACCTGATAACTCTGGATTTTATTATTCAGCATTTCCCTTAAAAGGTGAGGCACCAACAGGAGAAGAGAATTACTGGTGCGCAGTCTATTTTCATAAACTGGGGAAAACCGGGTCAGGGGACACTAAAGTTTTCGCACATGATAAGGTCAAAGAGTACTATCACGCTGCAGATATCACTGAAGATGGTCGATATCTACTGCTCTATCGCGGTATGTTCAATAAAAACGAAGTATTCCTCATGAGGGTCGCTGACAATACGATAAGCCCTCTGATTACCAGCTTTGATGCTCGCTACTATGTTTCTATTGTCGATGATAAAATCATTATCTGGACTGATTCACTCGCTCCTAAAGGTATGGTCTATATTGCTGATATCGACAGTCCACAGCGAGATCATTGGAAGATATTGATCCCTGAAACGAATGATAATCTATCGTATATCGTTCCTATTGCCGGTCATCTGTTTGCTGTATATTCTCACAATGCATATACAATTATTAAGATTTATTCAATAGACGGTGAATATCTAAAGGATATTCCCCTCCCGACGATCGGAAGTGCTGAAATATGGGGATATTGGTCGACAGCTGATATCTGGATCCAATTTTCTTCATTTACATTTCCACGCACTACTTATAAGTATGATATTAATACCAATGTATTGACGCTGTATCACAAGCCAGCAGTTGAGATCGATGTGAGCAACTACCTGACTGAACAGGTGTGGTATAGATCAAAGGACGGAACGAGTGTCTCCATGTTCCTTATCCGTCACAAGAATACTGCAAGAGACAGCAAAAATGCAGTGTATTTAACAGGTTATGGAGGATTCAATGTATCCATGGACCCCTATTTTTCAACACCCTACACATTATGGCTTGAAGCAGGTGGTATCGTTGCAATACCCAATCTTCGCGGCGGCGGTGAGTACGGCAAAAAGTGGCATGAAGCTGGTATGCTGGAGAAAAAGCAGAATGTCTTTGACGACTTCATCGCTGCAGCTGAATGGTTGATCGCAAATGATTATACGACCCGAGAAAAATTGGTGATCGGCGGTGCGAGCAATGGAGGGTTGCTTGTCGGCGCTGTTGCCGTGCAACGTCCAGAACTTTTCAAAGCAGTGTACTGCGGTGTTCCTTTACTTGATATGCTCCGCTATCACAGATTTGGTTATGCAAATATATGGGCTGAGGAATATGGCAGTGCTGCAAATCCAGTGCAGTTCGATTATTTGTTGGAATATTCACCGTATCATAATGTGGTCAATGGAACTTCCTATCCGGCAATGCTTTTTGTAGGCAGTGAAAATGATGCTCGATGTCACCCCTTCCATGCCATGAAAATGGCCGCCCGCGTACAAGAAGCAGATCCTTACGGCGAGCCGATCCTATTGCTGGTTCGAAAAAAATCAGGCCACGGCGGTGGTACAACGATCACTGAATTGATCGAACAGCAAGCTCAGGAATGGTCGTTTTTAATGGCACAGGTTCAATTGAAACCTTAGTAGATGGTTCGTATTGTTTTTTGCCCCGCACAATATAATAATTAACTAAACCGATACTTAACACTGAAAAAGTACCGTCGTTGACAACGCTTGTAATCGTGTTATAATAGGTGTATGATGTTCGAATGTGTTGTCGTTGGAGGATTAGAAACCAACTGCTATATATTGAAATCTAATAATACAGGGATAATTATCGGCTCCGGTGGCGAACCTCAGAAGATCATTAAAGCTATTGCGTGTGTAGAGATCCTGTTTAACTAATGAATTCATCGATCCCCTATCTTGGCGAAGCACTATCATTGCTAAGTGCTGTCTTATGGGCGCTGGCTGTAATATTTTTCAGGAAAAGCGGCGAAAAAGTTCACCCGCTTGCTCTCAATACTTTCAAGAATATCATGGCCTTCATTCTGTTCATTCCAACAATATGGATTTTCCGCGAAACACTGCTGTATCCGGCACCACTTAATACATATTTGCTACTTATCCTCAGTGGCATAGTAGGTATTGCGATTGGCGATTCACTGCTCTTTGCAAGCCTTAACAAGCTTGGGGCCGGTCTGACCGGCATCGTGGTCTGTATGTATAGTCCTTTTATTATATGCTTATCTATTCTATTTCTTGGAGAAACTTTAACGATTTGGCAAATTTTTGGTGCCATATTGATCATTACCGCGGTTATGATCGCCACGATCGAAAAAGAAAAAAGAATGCTCAACAATAAGCAACTTCTGATCGGCATATTCTTGGGAGTCCTGGCATCGGCAGGAATGGCGGTAGGCGTAATAATTATGAAACCCATTATAAATAAAACACCCCTGCTCTGGGCAACCGAGATCCGGCTCCTCGGTGGTATTATTGCACTCGGTTTTATATTTTTATTCTATCCACACCGTCGCAAACTTGCTGACTCAATACTCAAGACAAACAAATGGCTCTACACTATTTCCGGTTCACTTATCGGCGCTTATTTAGCAATGATCGTGTGGTTAGGTGGAATGAAATACACACAGGCATCGATCGCCTCGGCATTAAATCAAACAAGCACGATTTTTATCTTGATTTTTGCCGGTCTCATCCTGAAAGAACCACTGAATTTAAGACGTGTAGTCAGTATCATTTTGGCATTCGCAGGTACGATATTGGTTTCTTTTAGCTGAGTATTATTCGAACAGAGTATCAACAAAAAGTTGCGGTTCGAATTCTACAATATCATCTAGGCCTTCACCAATACCAAGATAAAGAACCGGCAGATTCAACTCATTACAGATCGGTATTATAGCACCGCCTTTTGACGTGCCATCGAATTTTGTGAGGATCAATCCATTGATACCGATCTCCTTCGTGAATACCCGAGCTTGCTGTATTGAATTCTGACCAAGATTTGCATCGATCGTCAAAATATTCAGATCCGGTCCTTGTGGTCTAAATTTCGTAATTACCTGTCTTATCTTCTTCAACTCGGCCATCAAATCGCCCCTCGTATGCAGACGACCAGCGGTATCCACTAAAACCCGATCGATCGATTTTGCCTTTGCTCTTGAGATCGTATCAAAGACAACGGCTGCTGCATCCTGCCCTTTTTGTGAAGTAACGATCTCGACATTTACCCGAAGTGCCCAGATACCCAATTGCTCGCTTGCTGCATCACGATATGTATCACCGGATGCAAGGATCACGCGTTCATGTTGTTGATAGATATTCGCCAGCTTTGCTACGGTCGTTGTTTTACCGGAACCATTAACACCAGATACCATAACTATCGTCGGTTTTTCGATACCGATTTTTGGAATATCTATACCAAGAAGATCTACCAGCTCCTTTTTCAATGCTTCACTGAGGTCGATATCACCATTGCTTATACGCTTCAGTATTTCTTCCGTATACTTGATACCGACATCCGCTCTAAGCAGGATATCTTCTATTTCCTCAACTGATGCATCTTTGGTACGGGAGAATAATTTACTGGCTTTACTTAATGCTCTTTTTAGCCTGTTAAGCATCCAAACTCAATTTTTCAAGATCGGCAAGCTTAGCAGAAATTATCTTACTCTGACCTGGTTTCTCCATTGTCAAACCATAAAGATAATCAGCATACTCCATAGTCGCACGATTATGCGTGATTATAACTACCTGCGTTCGCTGTGACAGATCTCGTAGAAATCTATTAAACCTCACCACATTGGCATCGTCGAGCGGCGCGTCTATTTCGTCAAGGATACAAAAGGGTGCTGGCTTTACCAGATACAAAGCCAAGAGTAAGCTGACTGCTAACAGGGTGCGTTCACCACCCGAAAGCTGATTGATGATCTTCAGACGCTTGCCTTTCATGCGTACGACAATATCCACTTTTGAAGTCAATGGGTTATTGGGATCGCTCAATATCAGATCAGCATGGCCGCCCTCGAAAAATTTCGAAAATACAAAATTAAATTCCTGCTTTACCTTATCAAAAATCGCTACAAAACGTTCGCGGGCACGTATATCAAGTTCTTCAATTGAATGCAGCAAACTGCTCTTTGCAGTAATAATGTCATCGCGCTGCCCGAGAAATTCATCGAGCCTCTTTTTTTCATTATCATATAGATCAAGGCTCAAGGGATTTACTTCACCAAGCTTTTCCAATTTTCCCTTTATTTCAACAAGCCGTTCTTCGGCGTTAGATATATCCTCTTCTGGCTCGTAATCTCGGAGATCAACCTTGAACTCTTCATCACCCTTTTTCCAGATTTCGTCTTTTCGGTGGCTAAGCTGAAAAGATTCATATTTGAATTGCATAACGCGATTCTGCAGATCTTCGTGAGTTTTTTGTTCTGCGGTCAGCTGATCAAAGATCTCATTCAATCGATGGGTCAGATCTTCAACAAGCTTCTCGGGTAATTTAGCTTCAATCTCCGTTTTTTGTCTTTTCTCGAAATCCACCTCTTCTTTTAATACCGCTATCTGCCGCTCAATTTCATCAAGGTCTTTAGCGCCTTTAGCATGCCGCAGGATATCTATTTCACCCTCAGTGGCGGCGATTTGAGAATTCAGCTGCTCAATACCCGCATCAATACTGCTCAGGCGTTCTTTGCTAGCAACCGCCTCCATTTTCCTCTCGTTGAGGAGTATTGTTTTATCATTTATCTCTTTTTCTATATTTTCGCTATTTTCGATCAGAATTTGTTTCTCACCAGCGATCTTATTAGTCAAGTTTTCAATCTCTCGGACCTTGACCTCAAGCCGCTGGATTTTGTCGTTGATCTGCTTGAGATCACTCTCGAACATGTTTTTATCCTTGCCCGCACCATCATGTTCTTTGACCACTTTGTCGAGATGTCGTTTTAACTCATTTAATTTCAATGAATGCTCAGATTTTTTTACATTCATTGTAAAAAGCCTGTTCTTCACATCATCTATCTGTAATTTAATGTCATCCTGTTCGGATAGGAGCCGCTTTTTTTCTTCAGTCACGAAAAGCACCTCATTTTTCAGTGTCTCAAGTTCTCCCTTCTTCTCCTCAAGCCGCTGACTGATCTTAAAATAACCGCTCTCTCCCTTCTCGGTGATTATCATACCATTCTTGAAAAGTATTCCGTCATCGGTGATAAAACCGTATCCATGATATTCTTGAGATAATCTCCGTGCTTTATCAAAATCATCGACCACGAAGTATCCAGCAAGATATTTCCGCAGCGCTTTGTGTGCTGATCGACACTCAAGAAATGCAGTGATCGGTTCCAGTTCCCCGGTTATGTCTGCAGGTACCTTAATTTCATGGGTGTTTTGCACATCGATAAAGCCAAAACGTCCCTCGGGCATATCGCCGAAATCAGAATTTTCGTACTCGCTTATTAGATAATAATTGAGAATATCACCAAGGCATATATCGACAACTGATTCGTAACCCGAAGTGACTTCGATATTATCTCTCAGTAAACCTGTGCTTCTTTTATCGAATTTGTCCTCGATCTCTTTGATACTGCCTTTTTCTTTGAGGCGATGTGTTAAGGTATCAACCATTAAACGGCATTCGGATAAACCATCCTGTCTATTTGCCAAATCAGTTTCCAACCCGGTGAGTTCTTTTTCATTATCCGCCAGATCGTTATTTGCTTTCTCCAGCTGCCTGGCGAGTTCATCCTGTTCTTTGATAATTAAACCTAAATCCTTTTCTAATTGTTTAATCGACCTTTGGTCAGCATCGATCTCTGCTTTCTGCAGGCTATGCTCTTCATCAATCCGTTGAAGTATCGTTCCCTTATTCTCTTTTTCAAAACGAAGTTTCGTTATCTCGGTTTGATGTACCTGGATATCGGCTTGGTGGCCAGCGATCGATTCATTTTTTCTCTGAAGGTCTTCGGCAAGCGAAAAATATTTGTTGTTTTCAGCTTCTAATTGTTCCCGGTGTGTCTGAATACATTTTTCTACTAGTTCAATCTGATCAGCGACCTCAATTCTCTTTTTTTCGACTTCCTGTAATCGTTTCCGAAAATTAACTAATGATTCATCTTTCTCTTTAATACTGGTTATCGTCCGCTCATTAGCCAGAATTATCTGCTTCGCCTCCTCTTCCTTCTCACTGATCTTAGCGAGTAGATCCTCAAGCTTTACATCAGCAACAGCGATACGCGAGAGCGTCTCCTTTCTGCTATCCTCAACCTGTAACATCTCTGCCTTGAGGCGTTCACGCTCTTCTTCGAGTTTCTTTATTCCCTGCATGATTGATTGTCGCTCAGTCTCGATGGTGTTTTTCTGTTCCTGTATTTTTGCCAATTCGACAACCACATTTTTGAATTCATTCTTAAGCATGAATAAGGTCAAGGTCTTATATTCATCCTTCAGCTCGCGGTAAAGCCTGGTCTGTCTCACCTGCCTCCTAAGGCTTCTTAAAGAACGGCGCATTTCATGGATGATATCCTCAAGCCGTAGCAAATCTTGTTCAGTAGATTCAAGCCGTCGTCTTGTCTGCTCTCTCCGCTCCTGATATTTGAGGATCCCGGAAACATCATCAAACATCTCCTTGGTATTACCGTGGATGATCTTTTCGATCTCAGATAACTCGAGGAATGAATAGGTAAGGGTTCCGGAGTTTAAGAACAGCGCCTGGATATCCTGAAGTCGACACTTTACCCGGTTCAAATAGAATTCACTTTCCCCGGAACGGTAGAATTTTCTCTTGATCTCAAATTCACCGCCGAATTGCGGAAAAAAATCTTCATTGTCGATGGTCAACGATATCTCGGTGAAATTCGCATCATCCCTTGCATCCGGCGATACATAGATCAGATCCTCAATTTTCTCGCAACGTAATGCCTTCATCGACTGTTCGCCAAAAACCCATCTGAGGGCATCGAAGATATTTGATTTACCGCTGCCATTGGGACCAACAAAGGCAGTAATACCACGATCAAGGCTTATTTTCGTTTCACCCGGGAATGACTTGAAGCCAAATAACTTTATTTCTTTTATTTTCATGACTGATCCGGTAGGATCAACCGTGCGCGCGTCGCCTTCTTAATCCTCTTCACGCAGATAGATCTCTCGTTCTAAGAACGGATGGTAGTCACTCCAGTCTTTCTCCATTCCCTTGTTTTTCTTTCTTGCACTGGTTATGATCTCGACCTTAGAATCTAAATTATCCAAAAAATGTAGTATCAAAGCTTCTAAAAAGCTCGGCTGCTTTGGAGATCCCCATTCGTATTCCCCGTGGTGTGAGAGTATCATATGCAGCAACCTGAGCCTTAACGATTCGGGAAAATCAGGTATTTGCTTGATCCTATCGGCAACGAGTTCATAGCCTATTACAATATGTCCAAACATCCTTCCCTGGGTGGAAAAATCGATGTTTCGAGTATATGTATATTCATAGATTTTTCCGATATCATGTAATATCCCGGCTGCGATCAGCAGGTCAAAATTTAAGTTCGCATATACGTCGTTGACCTTATTGATCAGCTTTAGGACATTACGCGTGTGCACGACCAAACCGCCGATATACGCATGGTGAACGCGCTTGGCAGCCGGTGCGAGTTTGAACTTTTCAATAAGAGCTTTGTTCTCAAAAAAGGCGGCCAATAACTGCTTCAGATGAAGATCTTTTATATTGTTGCGAAATTCGTCTATTTCACTGAAAGCCTGCTCGATATCTTCGTCTGCACGTGGAAGAAAATCCTTTGGATTAATTTCATCATCATCGATTCGTTTGATCGAATTAACAACGATCTGCAGCCGATCGTTATATTCGTTCACATTACCGACTACGAAGACAAAATCACCGACCGACAAAGCACCGATGTTTTCAACTACCTTATCCCAGGCGATACCCTGAATTGTCCCGCTGCGGTCTGAAAACTCAAGAACAGCGAAAACCCCGCCATCTTTTTTATCTTTTATCGACTTCCATGAAAGAACAAAGACCTCTTTGACAGTCTGACCTGATCTTAGTTCTTCAGCATATTGACTTTTCATTTTATCGTGGATTTTTACCCTAAGACAGGGTACATATTGTTATCACTTATCTCAATGTGCAAAGAGACTATTTCTTAGGCGTCTCCAGATGCAGAATTTTCTTCTTTATTAGATCCAATTTATCGTGTAGGGTTTGTTCTTCCTTTTTCTCGGCCTCAAGGGCACTGCGTACTTCTTCACGTTTTTGTGATAACAAGGTAACCTCTTTATTCAACCGCTGCTCCTCTTCCTTGAGCTTTTCTAAGCGGCCAAGAGTCTCAGATTCAGTCTCTTTCAATCTCTCGATCGACTGCATAACTGGATTTTCTTCAACTTCCTGCTTTTTGGCTTCGTAATCACTCTCTATTCGTTCCAGCTTCCTTCTTGCCTCTTCTGTTTTATCCTGCAGCTCATCGAAATCCTGTTGGACTTTATTTTGTTCTTTCTTTAACGATTCGATTTTCGGCGAGAATACCTCTTCCTGCCGCTTATTGATATTCTCCACTATTTTCGCCTCTAAATTCCTTTGCATTGAAAACATGATAATAAACACAATGATCGCTAAAACAATGCCGACACCAAGTACTATCGGGTTTGAACCTGCCGCTACTTTGACCGATGGGATATCTGGTTTAGCCCCGAAATAGAGTGCACCAACCATTGTCTGACCAACCTTGATACTAAAACCGCCTTCGAACAAACCGTTATTTTCTTTCACGACACTCGAACCT
Organism: uncultured bacterium; assembly: GCA_964419565.1. GTDB lineage: Bacteria > Hydrothermota > Tepidihabitantia > SM23-42 > SM23-42 > JAUVZL01. Next base: position 31,232 of record CAYQPW010000011.1, on the reverse strand, counting down.
GATTTAAGCAGGGTTGAATTGTATGTTTTATCGATACTTTTCTGATCATTCGATGCTATCACCTTGTTTTTTGCATCTGTAAAGTGGATATAGGTCAACTCTGGTTCATCACGCTGGAAGCGGCTTATTATCTCATTTAGATTACCCGTCTCTTCCATAATAATCGCATCTTCAACAAAAGTAGCGTGAGCAATGAGATTACCAACATCGACAAATCTTCTGATCAGTGATTCTTTTATTGCCGCATCACCCCCAGTTGTTTGTGAGGCCATAAACTTAGGACTAAAATAAAAGAAAACCGACAGAAGAACGATTAAAATGCAGGGAATGATTGCAAAACTTACTTTTGACATCTAACCTCCTAAGCTCAAAGATAGCCTGTGACATCCGCCCAGATCAAAATAGGGGGAATAAGTATAGTCAACGCAAAGTGTATTTGTCTTCAATGAAAAACCAGCCGTCAATCCAGCAAGGAACTCAAGACCACTGCTTTCTGTCCTTATCGATGAAAGGAGTGTGTTGTATGATGCTTTCAGTTCAAAGTTCTGAACAACTGAATAACCAGCTCCTAAACGAATCCCGAAATCCATCAATGCCGGCTTTACAAGATCAAGACCAAGCCACGCATCAGTAAAACGTTTCATGACCCCAGCATTGATTTCATAAGGGAACATCTCTGATGTTTCAATGAAGGGTTTGAGACCAGAACCGATATTTTTAACGGCAAGACCCATCTGAAGATCAGCCTCTTCCCAAAGATAGATCGCGCCGAGATCGATACCTGCACCTAAAGAATAGAGTGTATCGATCTTTGCATATACTGCTTTTACTGAAATCCCGATGGCGACTTCTTTATAAAAGAAACCCTTGCCAACATTTAAATCAATAAAGTGAACACCAAAGCTCCCGTGTTCTGCACCCCATTCATCGGTTTTTTTCAACTCTCCACCATAGAAATATCTAATTCCCAGACCCAATTGATTTTTTTCATAACCCAAGTAGCCAAAATGGGTATCCCCAATGTATGAAAGATATGATACTGAATAATACGAACCAAAGTTATATGATAAACCGGCTGGATTATAACTCACACTGTAGCCGTCAGCAAATTGTGCATAACCCATGCCGACCCGATGTGCGATAGGATCTACGGTCAGGTATTCAAACCCGATATTTGCCGTAAGAAGTAAAATAAGTGTCAGCATTCAACCTCCAAGAAAAATTATAACAACTATTATTGGAAAGTCAAGTATTTTCTGATTTCATGACCTCAATAATGCTCGGTAGCAACTTACCTTTTTCCCGAAGGTAGCGGTCTATTATCTTAGCGAGTAATAATCCGATCGATAATCCGATAACTCCTGCTATAACCATATAAAAACCGCCATACTGCGTCATTATTAAAATGGCGATCAACCCAAGCAAGACGGGAAATACGAAAAGGAAAAAAACTGCGATCATACTCTGCTCTACCCGAGTTTCAACCCAGACCTCATCACCAATAACCGCCTTTACTTTATTATCTGCCTCCATAACCATGGTCTTGCCAGCAGGTCGGCAGATTCCACCCGAGGGACAGCTCTTACAAGCATCACTCGGCATGAGTTTGATCTTTGCTATGGAGCCTTGTATTTCAACGACGATACCCTTTTCTCTCATGGTAAAAGTATATGGCTCCTGACTATATTGTCAATAAGCGACATTCTCAAAAAGGACCTTTGCCTTGACAACAAGAATGAGATAACTATAATTTGCATGCATTATGGAGGTTTTATATGCGTAAGATATTTTTACTGCTGCTTTTCTTAAGCACCATGTTGTTTGGGCAAAGACGTCCTGGCGCGGTATTCCTTCTTATCTGGCCAGGAGCAAGACCTACTGCTTTGGCCGGTGCATTTGCTGCCATCGCCGAGGACCCTACGGCTTGCTATTACAATCAAGCCGGGCTTGCCTTCATAGATAACACAATGATAACCCTTCAGCACGCCAATTGGTTACCCGCTCTGCAACCAGATATGTACTACGAATATCTGGGTATTGCAAAACCATTTAAGTTTGGTACGCTCGGTTTTGATATAATATATCTAACGACAGGAAAAACCCAGGTAGTCAATGAAGATGGTACAGTACTCGGGGAATATACGACATTTGACATTGCGATAGGGTTTGATTATGGCTCTAAATTGAACGATAGGTTGGGATTAGGTATCGGCTGGAAAATCATCTATTCATATCTTGTCCCGAGCTGGGTATTCGAAAGAATGCCTGAGCTGGGTATTGACCAAGGCGGCACCGGACTAACTTATGCATTTAGCGGGGGTGTATTGTACCAACCTTTTGTATTCCTGTCGCTTGCCGGGGCACTTCAAAATATCGGACCTGATATTGGTTATTCAGAAAGCGGCACTCAGGATCCTCTGCCTTATACACTTCGTCTGGGTGCGAAATTCAACCCGGTGCAAACCCAGGCTTTCAGGATCACCTTGACTGCCGAGATCACAAAAATCCTCGTTGGTATGTTTCCAAATAAAGACGACTCTTTTTTTGAAAATCTTCAATATGAATTCGAAGAAGCGTGGAAATCAGCCGGTCTGGAAATAGACTATTATGATTTTGTCAGTCTGCGGGGTGGTTATTTCCTCGATAAAGAGGGCGCCCGGAAAGGTTTCACTTATGGCGGCGGTGTCCGTGTTAGCAGGTTTTCGCTCGATGTAGGCATTGATCAAGCGATCTATGATTTTTCAACATCAAATTATAAATTCTCTTTGATCTATCGTTTCAATTGAACATCTCCATTTAGAAAACAATGATCCTCATCACCGGCGCAACTGGCTTTCTCGGCAAAAACATGGTCCCGGCACTTGCCAAATACAGCAGATTACGTATTCTGGCGCGCCGGACTTCAAACATAGAGTTTTTCCAGGATATACCGAATATTGAAATAGTGTTCGGAGATATTGAAAAAAACACGGGTATTATCGATGGACTGAAAAATATCGATATGGTAATACATGCTGCAGCCAGAACCATGGGCAGAAACTATCTCGAATACCACCAAACCAATGTTATTGGAACACTCAATACCGTGAGGGCTATGGAACAGGCAAAAGTGAAAAAGATCCTGCTGCTCAGCTCCCATGCTGCTTGCGGACCGAGTAGTGACAAAACACCATTGAACGAACTTGCCAGACCTCAACCAATATCTCTATACGGTCGGACAAAATTAGCTGCAGAAAATATCGTCCTTAAAAGTACTCTCAAATATATCATATTGAGGCCGGTTTCAGTCTTCGGCCCGCATGATATGGATGTGCTCCGTTACGTTAGATTTATCACGCAGGGTATTTCACCGGTAAGCGGCTGCGGAAAAAAGTATCTGAACCTGATCTATGTGGAAGATCTAGTTCAATCCATAGTGCAGATCGTAAAAAAGAATGAATTCAATAACCATACCTATTTTGTCAATGACGGCATGGAATATGAACTACACGATATTCTCAATAGGATCGCCAATCTGCTTCACAAGAAGACCCGTCAGGTATGTATCCCTGAACCTGTCGCCATGGTATATGGACTTATCAATGACGTATTCTTGCCCGCGCGAAAAAGGGTTGTTTGGCGCGATAAAATAAGAGAATTAACGCAGAAATACTGGCTTTGCAGCAATGAGAAGATCGCCGACGAGTATGCATTCAGAGCTAGTTTTACACTTGACCAGGCATTGCGAAAAACCATGAAATGGTATCAAAATAAAGGGTTTTTAGGTTGATTGTTTTTCTCTTGACAAGGACTTAATTATCGTTATAATTATTTTATATAGAAAGATTTTTATAATCGGTAGTGATTTATTGTATACTTAATACTATTTGGTCGAGTGACTTAATTACCCCGTACAATTGCATATACGGGGCAGGCTTAGTCGCTCAATAACTAGATTTTGGAGGCGGTTATGTTAATTATTACGTTTTTTCTGATCGGGGAGTTGTGTCATACGACGGGGTTTATCGATATCCCGACCGTAACCGAGTATACTATCCCGGGGATGTTAGGTGGTGGTTTGACCTTTTCCATGCCCTTACGGGGGGCCGCAGATGATCCAATGGATTTCACGATGGTTTTCCGCTACGGTTTTGCCGGGCGGGGTGAGCTTTCTTTGGCCATGTATACGCCGACGACTTATGCTTTGAGTTGTTCGTATGTGCTTAAAAAGGAGCAGGGTAACAGTCCGGCGTTTTTCTGTGGTTTAGACGATATTTCTTATAATACGCATTTATCGACGATCGGCATGAAGGGTGAAGAAGGTTTTATTGAGGAGCGTAATTATCATCTGGTCAATGGTGGTCGTCCCTGGGAGTTGTTTTCGGCTTATTTTGCGTTGCAGAAGACGGTTTCCGTGGTCAATATGGTTGTTGGTCTTGGTCGTGGTCGTTTTGTCGGTTATGCGCCGCGCAGCCATATTTTCAACACCGATCTATTTGTATTAGGTGATGATTACAAGACCGAGGATCATTCGGCCTGGGCTTTTGGGGTCTTTTTTGGTGGCAGTTTGCGTTTTCCTTTTGGTTTGGAATTGATCGCTGAGATCGATGGTCGTGACGGCAATGCCGGGATCAAGTACCATCACAAGTATTTTACTGTGACTACGGCCTTGACCAAGTGCGAGCATTTCTGGAGTCCTGACCCCTATTCACCGAGATTAACCTTTGCCCTCGAAAGCAATAACCGCTTCATGCTGGAAGGTCCTAAAGTCGGCTCTATTCAATGCGTAACACGTGATTATACGACCAAGACATACCTCGCAAATTACATCGTTGATATAAAAGAATTGAATAAAAGATACCGGGCAAAAGGCGGCACCTTTTCACTGAGTCTGCCTACTGGTAACTACACGATCACCATATCAAAACCCAATTACCAGGATTATTTGGCAAAGATCACGGTCAAGCCCGGTGTAAAAAGTAAGTTGATATTCAACCTGACAAAAACCGAGGAAGCAAAACAGAAAGAAATAGCAATACGTGAAAAGGAACAGACAATCCAGTCAAACCTCGAAAAAGGTAAAATATATTATTCTGAAGGTCAGTTAATGGAGGCGAAAGCCGCCTTTGAAAAAGTCCTTTTGATCGCACCAGATAACTCCGAAGCAATGCAATATCTAGATAAGATCGAGCCGAGACGCCAGGAATTGATTGGCGTATACAGTGCTGAAGCAAGATCGAGAGTCCAGGCAAAAGACTATACCAGAGCAATTGAATACTGGAACAAAGTTCTTGCACTTGATCCGGGGAGCAGTGAAGCACGAACTGCGATCGCTAATATTCAACAGAAGCTGACACCGGTTAAGGCACCGCCGGACAAAGAAACAAAGCCGGTTGTAAAACAAGCAACCAAAGCAGAGATCAATGCGCTATACAACAAAGGTGTCGGTTATTTCACATCGGAAAATTATAGTCAAGCGCTGCAAGCATTCAAACAGGTACTCGCGCTTGATCCAAACCATGCCGGAGCTAAGGATTATAAGAAACGTACCGAAGCACGGCTTAAAGTCCTAAAGGGTGGCGGTTAATAAACACCCCATTTTTCAGGATTACAAAAAGGATTTATTGATATCGGCTTAAGGAAAAAATGGCTTGGTACGCAGCATACACTCGTTGTAACCATGAAAAGGTAGTAAAAAGAGTACTCAATGAAAAGGACGTTGTTACCTTTCTCCCTCAGATAATCGTACCCAGTAAAAGAAAAGACCGTAAGATACTCATTAAACGTCCACTTTTCCCGAACTATCTCTTTATTGAATTAGATGAAGTGCACGAAACGTGGATGAAGGTCTTTCGCACACCCGGTCTTATAAGAATATGCGGTAATGGTCGTCCCATGCCAATACCCGATGAGGATATTGAATCGATAAAGATTTTCATTAACAGTGATCGTAATCTTTACCCTTTATCTTACCTGAAACTCGGATCAAGGGTCCAGGTGATTTCAGGACCGCTAACCGGGGCGATCGGTGTTCTCGTCAAAGAAGACCACAAACGAAGAAGGCTGGTAGTCTCGATCGATCTAATGGGACAATCAGTTGCCGCGACCTTACATGACGATGAAGTAAAACCCTATTAATAATTTTAGATTTAAGATTCTAGAATTGAAATCTGTTAACTGTTATCTGTTATCTGTTATCTGTTTATGTTCTAATGACTCAATGATATTATGTATGCCTCCTGAAAGAAATATATAATTAGGGTAACAAGGAAAATGTAGTCGCTCGATTCATCGAGCAGTCTGATAAATCCCGCTCCTTTATAAAGAACATGGATAAATCAAGCAACTGCAGCATTGAATTTAAGATTGCAGCTCAGTGAAATTTTTTAATGCCGATCCTATCGTATACTTCGGCCATTGTCACAGCCGCTATTTTCTTTGCTCTTTTATGACCATCGTTCAGTATATCGTACACATAATCTTTCTTTTTACGCAACTCCTGTTGTTTTTCTTGCAGAGGCATTAAAGCTTTGTTCATGTGTTCCAATAATATCTTTTTACAATCCAGACAACCTATCCCGGCGGCGCGACATTCCTTTGCGCAGTAAACAACATCTTCTTGCGGTGAAAATGCCCGGTGCATGGCGAACATATTACAGATATCAGGGTTACCTGGATCGGTTTTTCGCTTGCGATTCGTATCGGTCACTGCGGTCGATAATTTTTTCCATATCTCGTCTTTGCTTTCATCTAGATAAATACAGTTATCCAAACTCTTGCTCATCTTACTCACGCCATCAAGTCCGAATATACGTGGCACTTCACCAAGTATTGCTTTGGGTTCTGGGAATGTCTTACCAAAGTACGAATTGAATCTTCTGACTATTTCCCGCGTGAGTTCAATATGCGGCACCTGATCATCACCCACTGGTACTGCCGCTGCTTTGTACAGAATGATATCAGCAGCCATGAGTACCGGGTAATCGAACAAACCCATATGGACATAATCCGGGTTGGCTTTGCGTTTTTCCTTAAAAGTCGGTACGCGTGACAGCCAACCAATCGGCGTTATCGTGTTGAGGATCCAGGCAAGTTCAGTATGTTCTGAAACTGTCGACTGGAGCATTAAAATTGATTTTTTAGGATCAATACCCGCGGCCAGATAATCGACTGCGGCGTTGAAAATACTGCCCTCCATCTGTTTCGGATCAAAACGAACGGTCATGGCATGATAATCGACAATGCCGTAGACACAGAAATATTCATCTTGCAGCGGTATCCAGTTACATATCGCGCCGACATAGTTACCGATATGTAACCTGCCCGACGGTTGGATACCGCTAAAGACACGTTTCTTATCAGCCATGTTCAAATGATATTCAAAAGTAAGAAAAAGTCAATATTTCATGAGTTAACTTGGGATTTCAAAGAAATCTATTTTCTACTTTATTTTTATTACCTTGGCGCCAATAACTGAATCGCCGTTCAGAATATACAGGAAGTAGATACCTGCTCTTAGATCTTTGCCTATCTCAAGCTGGACTATTCCACTTTGTCTTCTCTTGATGATTCTTCTACCTGAGACATCGTAGACAATAATGTGGTATTCCTCATCCGGACAAAAGCCAGATAATTTAAGCACATCAGAAAAAATACTCGCGGTATTCAGTCTCATAACAGGGGTGTTTTCGGCTTCAACGATCGCCTGGGGATCCCAGAAATTCCTTCGTACCGCATTCCAAATATGATCATAACTGCGGTCATAACCGAGTGCCCAGCAGCCAGCACCTTGGAGCAAGGAATCATTGACCATACCGAATTTAATATCGAGCGATACCGAATCATCATACCAACACTGGTGCCAATCGGTTGACTGATAACAATACCAAGGGGTGAGTGAGTAATCATCCCAGAGGCGGCCGTGGGTAATTGCATTCCCGAATGCATAATAATATATCACGGCTGAACCTGTACCCGTAGTAGCACTACCCTTATCTGGTCCTACGGTTGGCCAATCGAGCCCATAATACGGAATACCCAGGATTATCTTAGATCCATCAACACCGTATATCTTATAACTACCGATGGATTTTGCTGCACAATACTGCCCCCAGAAAGATGAAGGTATGCAAGGTGAGACTGGTCCTGCAGTCGATGATCCGCTCCAGTGAAAATCATAAGCCATAATGAACAATCCATCACAATGGTCAGCAAGATAATCGACGTCATAACCGGGATACCATTCAGGCACTGCGATCGATGCAATATAGACATCTTTTCGGCCATTGGCATGGCCCCAGAGTTCAGTCGATAGATCATCAATAAACAAGTTAAAACTGTCACGCACTGAACTGGTTACGAATTCGAAATCGATATTCGCGCCTTCGACGCCGTAATTCGTCATGAAATCGCTGATACCTGCTATGGTATTTTGTCTTGCGGTTGCATTATTGAGAAAAGTGGTTACACTCGAACTACCGAAAAGTGTGAATGTCATATGGATCCTCACACCATGAGCGTGACCGTGATCCCGGATCTTGTTAAACCTGCTCAGATACGGGATGCTTCCAAGACTGCCATCGCTCGGATCGATCTCCACTGAAAAATAAGCGATATGGGTTAAAAGATCCATCTGGAAATAATCATAATATATAGTGTCGGTCCAATAAGGACAATAACCATAGTAGTCCTTTAACATGTCACGTGACTTTACCTGGAGTGGTACAAAAACAAACGGTGTCTGACTTATTTCTGTAAAAACTGCCCCTTTAAGGTGGCTTTCGTATTCTATTTGATGTATCGAAGGTTCCTGGACCAGTGATAAAAATATCAAAAAAAACATTATTCAGCGGTTGTTCTGCGCACTCTATTAATAATCAAGAAGACAGTAAGCGCAAGGATCAATATCGCGATCATTATAATGATGAGTGTGGTATTAACGAATACCCTTATCTGATCTGCTTGTTCTTCATCTATTGAACCATGACTGCTATCCGACTGCACCAGAGTATCTTCAGATAGATTATCTTGATGCGCCATTAGTTCTGTTTGATGGATACTGGTAAACTCGGAGTCAGGTTCTGAAATGCCGGGCAATAAATTCATCAAACCTGTTAAACATATGATTATTGACAATGTGGCGAAAGATCTCAATTGTTCCTCCTCGTTGCATTATAAATCATTGAATCGCAGCTGTCAAGGAATCCTTGAAGGTCACCCTGCCAAATCCAATCTCTCATTTATCTTTAGTGCGGTCGCTAAACCTTCATCTTTTGAAGTTATCTTTTCTTCAAGTTGGAGATCGAGGAGTTCCTGAAGGATCACCTTGAATCTGGGTCCGGGCTTCAAACCAAGGGCGATGAGATCATGGCCATTGACCAATCGCTCTACCTTGGGTTTAGCATCATCGGCTCTTTTCAATGAGATCATTCTTTCAAATACTTGCTCAAGGTGTTTTGTCCAGCCGGCGGTCGCGTATCCGTCAGCCCAAGCGATCATCATCGCACCAAACCAATCCTCGCCAAGATCGCGAAAGAACCTGCGTATCGCACGGTCAGTCAACTCCGAATTCGTTGCCAAAAGATGAAGTCTCATATGCTCTTTGACCAATTTACTCACTTTCGCCACATCGCTTCGGGACATTTTTAAACGTTTGAAGCAGAGATTTCGTACTATCCGACTACCTTTTGTATCATGCCCGTAGAAATGCACTTCACCATTTTTCACAAGCATCGTGTCCGGCTTAGCAATATCATGAAATAATGCTGCAAGTTTGACCAAAGCTTTTCGTTCGGGTTGAATGAAATAGGCTGAGAATTCCGTTTCGAAATTCTTAAAAAATCCCTTGCCCATAAGATTTTCCACTGCTTCGTAGGTTCCGAGAGAATGAGTCCACAAATAATCATCCCCGATGATCTTGTTTGCCTCAGGCAGCATCTTTAGAAAAAGCCCAAGCGTATTCATCCTAAGAACACTCTCGAATGAATCGCCAGCGGCCATTATGCGGAGCAGTTCAACACCGATGCGCTCGGCTGCTGTTTTCCTTAGATCGACCTCTGCTGCATGCTTCAAGAAATCTTTGTGCAGACTAAAGCGTAATTCTAATGATAATCTAAATCCACGCAGGATACGAAGCGGATCATCTCTTAGCGATTTGGTAGTGGTTAATCTCAGAATCTTCCTTTCCATGTCTTTCAAACCGCCAAACGGATCAACGAATTCCAGAGTATCACAATTAACTGCCATTGAATTGATTGTGAAATCACGCCGTTTTAGATCGGCCAGGATATTCTGCTTACCGATACCGACAAAGTCCCAGATGATATCATCCTTAACAACACGTGCTTCATCGTCATCTTTGCTCAGAAGAACAAACGCCCCCTTTATTCTACGTGAAATACTGCGTGCAAAACTGATCCCCGAACCGGATACTGCAAAATCATAGTCAGCTGGTTCAAAACCGAGAATGATATCGCGAACAGTACCACCCACGACATAGAGTTGACGCCTGCCTTTTAGCCCCTTGACCGTCTGAATGTATTGATTTTCTGTAATAAATTCTTCTAGACTTTTCATGATATGAACCGCTTTATTCTACACCGGATAGCAGCATCTGTCAACGCATTAAAAAAATAGTAACTCGGTAATTAAAGAATAAAATCAAAACACAAGATGCGAGATATTTGATACTAGATTCTAATCAAAAACACTGATAACTACCATTCTGATCGTTTTTTTGGTCTTCTTAATCACTTAATTACATGATAACTCAATTACTTAGCTGTTCTTTCTTCCTGGTTCCTAGTATCTGCGATTAAAAACCGACTGACCAACGGAATTGCCAGGATTGGTCAGTCGATGCATAGCATGGGCAATTAAAAGAAAAAGGACCGATTACAAGCCTTGCACCCACATCAAAAGCAAACTCTCCATAGTATCCTACATCAGTAAATATCCTTACTGGTGTGTCGCCAGGAAATTCCAGGTTCATGCAGTACAGCTGATCCGACTTTATATGCATGGTCTGGTATCCCCTCATATTACCGTCGCCCGGGATATGTATTCTCTCCTGCGGTGAAAAAGCTCCGGATTGACCACCGATCAAATCAGGTATGAAAGAAATTCGGAGTGAGCCACTCAAGTAAAACTGTTCCTGTAAGGGTGGCCGGCCGAAAATTTTCCCCGCAAACATTCGGATATTGCATGGTAATAAAAGGTGCAACTTACGTTGCATCGTCAATGTCGTCTTAACATAATTCCAATCACTGCCGAATGCTTCATGGGAAGCGGCGAATCCAAATTCAATACCCCACCGACCATACTTGAACAATAGGGAGTTATCAATAATGACATTTGTACCAAGCTCCCAATCAATTGTATCAACCGGGTCATAGGAATACAGCTTACGATAAATGAACATGTGACTGGTTTCAAGCTTCAGACCTTTGGTTAAAGGGATACCGAAATTATTGATAAAACCGATGCTTGCTTTATCTTCACCGTTTATTTTCGCTCCTCGCAGAGCGATCCGGATACGTAAACCGCGTTTAAAAAAAATAGGTGTTTGATATTGTAATGATGGATAGAAATTATCGCTCTTTGTCCCATACGTACATCCTGCAACCCACTGATTGCGGCCTTTGATAAAATCGTAATCAACAAACTCCGCACCGGCGAAATATGAACCGACAATGATTCCATCGTATGACCCATACCACAGATATGGCAACCAGATGATTTGATAGGCATCAAGGGAAGGTAAACTGAAAATTGGTTTGATCTTCACTTTGCGCGGATGAAAGTTATTCCAGTAGTTCGGCTCGAGTGAATAACCATGGGGATCGACTGTCACCTTCTTGATATCGCCGGCTGATTCCGGCATGACCAGAGTATCGATCTTTGTCTTTGCCTCGATATGGAAAACACACACACCAGACTCTGCCTCAACCAGCACATCAACCGGGATCTGAATACTACCCTTGTTCTCAATAATCGCAAGATTGTTAGTTACTTTCTTGACCGACCAATCACTGTATTCTGTAGTATTAAGGAATGAATCGAAGAGAAGCTGTAAATCCTGGCCACTAATATCTTCGCAAATCCGTATAAAATCCGCGGTCTTTGGATGTTTAAACTTGTATGTCTCAAAATATTTCTTAAGGATCCGGTCAAATCGTTCATGCCCTATAATACCTTCTAGATTGAAAAGGAATAATGCCGGTTTTGAATATGCGCCATTAGCATAAGCAACCGGAATATCGATATATTCATATGCCGAGGTAAGGATCGGTTTTTCCATTTGATTTGTCTTTGCTAAATAGTAGACCAATTTATGGTAGTAACGTCTGGTTATCGGCGGGACAAAGATAATATTGTGTTTTAGCAGCGAGTTTTCCGGACCATATTTATCTTCAAGATATCTGACCTCAGTATAGGTAGTGAAGCCTTTGTCCAGCCACGTTTCATCGATCTCATTAGAACCAAGTATACCATAAAACCACTGATGACCGACCTCATGGATCACGGTAATTTCAAATAATCGAGTGAAAGGATCCTCATTAATGCCGATAATTACAAGATGTGGATATTCCATGCCGCCTGAAAACCGACCGTCAACAATGCTGAGATTTTCATATGGGTATCTGCCATACCATTCATTATAACGGCTCACTGCATCAATTGCATAGTTACCAGCATTGCGCCATTTCTTTTCATTGCGTTTATCAAAGAAAACGTAGACATTAACGCCGTCGACTTCTAACTCATCGACTAAAAAATCGGGATCACACACCCAGGCAAAATCATGGACGTTTTCAGCACTGAACCTGACGATTCTTCGTTTAGCGGTCGCCATTTTGCTATGTGTTGCTATCAGCGAGTCCATGAATTGAATATCTTCATTCCCCAGGCGTTTACCAGTTGCGGCCACGACATAATCACCGGGAATATCTAGTTGAACATCATAGCTCCCGAATTCACCGCAAAATTCGCCGATCGCATGGTAGACATCAAGATGCCATCCTCGATCATCAAACACGCAGACCTTTGGATACCATTGCACCATTTCATAATGATCCCCCTCGTACCCTAATCTCGCTGATTGCCTCGGGACCTTGACATTGAAATTTATTCTCAAACACGCTGATCCACCTTGTTGTATACGTCCCTGAAACGGTATTATCAAAAGCGTTCCTTTAACTACAAAATCCAGGGGGCACTCACCCCAAAAGACACTGCGGATATCAATGTGACCATATTCTGAAACATCAAAATCGGAAAACCCCGAATATATTCTCTCCGTCTCTTCAACGAACACAGTGGCCTCATCAGTAAACGCATTAGCGTATAAATGACAATAAAGCGTTTCTATATCAAAGGGTGAGTTGTTGAAATACGTTAAATATTCGACTGCGGTTAATACATGATGATCCGTATCAAGCTCGGCACGGATTTCATAGTTTGCTGTTTGTTGCCAATACGATACCAGAACAATAAAGCAGGCAAACATGATATTGATTATACATATTTTACGTACTTAATCAAGGTTATTGGTATGCCTGTGTTTGGGAGTATCTATCTAATTGGTATTGTTTTTTTGGTTCGAGAACTTTTTAACAAAAACCCTGGTCTTGAGATCTTCGATCATCTCGGCATAACTGTTTTGCAGCTCCTGTGAATACAAATAATCAGCGATCTGCTCTCTCAGTTCCTCAAAGGTCATGATCCTGCCGGGGATTCTCTCTCTAACATATATCTGGTGATAGCCATAAGGGGTGAGCATGGGATCACTGAGCTCACCTTCCTTCAGGTCCATCACGATTGAATCAATCGGCGTAGTAAGCTGATTAACGTAGTATTCGCCGATATCAATGTTTGGATCTACTGAATAATAACTGGCAAGACTGTCAAAATCAACGTGTTGTTTGACAAGTTCCTGGAGTGTTTTTGCCAGATTTTCATAACGTAATGTATCCGCTCTCGTAACATTCACCTTAATGAGAATCTGCCTGGCTAAAACCCAATCCGATGCCTTATTCAACACCTCGACAATATGATAACCTGTTCTCGTGAGAAAAGGCTGAGAAACCACGCCCGGTTTAAGCTGAAATATCGCTGCTTCGAATTCTTCAAGAGTTTCGCCACGCTTGATCTTACCGAGCATACCACCTTTGTACTTGGAGTTTGCATCATCTGAGAATTCCTGGGCGATGACACTGAAATCACCGCCGGTATACAGTAATCTATATACTTCCGCAGCTTCTTCAAATCCTTTTCTCAGTTCATTCTCACTCGCCTGAATAGCAAGAAGTATATGACTCAGTTTTACCCGGTCAGGGCTGATCGCGATCGAATCCTTATTCTCATCATAGAAGCGCCGGATCGCGATGGGTGACAGACTGACTTTAGAAGCGAGTTTTTTCTGAACGAGTCTCTGCATGGTCAATTCCGACCTGAGATTATCCATATTGTATTTCTTTAATTCTTCAAGCGTAACACCATTATTTTTGAGGTCTTCAAAGAAATCTGCTTCCGAGGGATATCTTCCTTTGATCTCCTCTATTCTTTTATCGACCCTTGTTTCAACTTCCTCATCGGTCACGGTTATCGATTCATTCTCAGCCTCGACCATTACCAGTCTCTGTGATATGAGTTGGTCGAGAACATATTCACGTAATTCCTCTGCTGACTTGAACATTTCCTGGGTCGCCCGATCATTTTGCAGAAAGCTCATGTTCTCAGCAATTTCACTCTCGAGAATAATATCGCTGCCTACGTATGCAGCAATACGATCGGCTGTTGAAGCGAGTATAAAAACAAAAATAAGCATCATTTGTTGATGATCATTTTGTTAAAGGTGTAACATCGATTTCAATATTGTACTGACTCTGCAGACTGTCAATGTATGAACCCAAAAAATCCTGATACTTCTTTTGCATGAGATAATTAAATATCGACGAGCTGTATTTATCATAATCGGCTTTAGCGTATACTTTCCTCTTGTCAACAAGTTTGACGATCAAATAGGTACCCTGGATATATGGTATAACTTCAGAGACCTCACCGACTTTGAGATTAAAAATAATTTCTTCAGTACCATAATCAGAGACTGTCCCGCGATACAAAAAATCGGTGATGACTTTAGGGTCATCCGGATTTTCCATCCTGGTCAAAGATCGCTCACGGGCCAGTTTCAGAAAATTAGCACCGGCCTTGATCTCATCGAGAGTTTGTTGAGCACTTTCACGATTGGGAAGAACGATCTGCGCCAACTTCACCGCATAGAGAAATTCTGTTGCATGCTTGTCAAAATAATCTCTGACCTCAAGCTCACTCACTGTGGTGGCACCGAATTCTCTCCGAACTAAATCCATAGCTAACAGGTTCTTTTTATATTCATCAAGGACGAGTTTTATAGAATCCTCCTGGTCAATTCCCTGTTTTTTCGCTTCAAGATAAAGTACTTCCTGATCCGCCCAGTTCTGACAAAATTCTTCCAATTTACCTGCGGTCAGTTTCTTATATTCAGTCGCCGGGATGTATTTTTCGAACTGCTCCTTGGTCAATGTCGAACCATCAACTTTTACAATAACATCCTGCGGTTCCTTGCAGGATAATATCAGCAACGGTAATATTAATAAAATAATTTTGTTCATTTTGCCTCCTTGAGCAATTTATCAAGAACTGGTTGGTTGACTACAACTCCGTATTTATCACGCAATCGTTCATAGTATTCTTTGCGTGTCCTACCGATCCTTGCATCACGTAACTGTATTTTGATGGGGAAATACACATCTTCGTATTTCTTCCCTTTAAATTCCTCGGGGTGAGTATTATAGTACTCAACGACCTCCATGGAATCTATAGTAACCTTCTCCAAAACCTCATCATTATAGAACTTCTGGTAAATGAGCAAGCCCATGGTATTTTCCAGCTGTCTTTTTATCTTGATGTTCTTATCGAAATGCACGGCCATTGCTTTTTCATATATCAAATCAGGTATCAAAACACGCTCGATTAGCATTTTGGGATCTATAAAGGATTGTTTGTATTGATACATGACTGCATCGCGCACCGATCTGACATGGACATATGATGTGTCATTCTTCTTGACAACCCAAGTATTCAAATCTTCTTCTGTTATTAAGGAATCCGGTTTTAGCAAAGCAGTTAAACCCTGGTCATTATATTCAATCCTGGCTTGTTTTACAAGTTTATCGATGAATTTCTCGCTTTCCTCGCGTATCTTCTCACGCTTTAAGTTTTGCTCAAGGTCACCACGCACGTCGTTAAATGCAGGCGAATCCGCTTTCGAGTGATCGAGCATTTTTAGAATGTAGTAAAAATCCCCGAATTTTATGGCTTTAGTGGTCTGGCCGACACTCATCTTCTCAAACTGCTCCATTATTTCCGGTGGTAACGACATCACGGAAAAAACACCGATATCACCGTTTTCAGTAATCGTATCTAATGAAAAATCCAGAAACGATGCAAAGTCACCGCCCTTTTCCAATTCTCCTTCAACATAAAGAGCCAGTGATTCACTGTCAAAGACTATCTGAGCGATATGGTATTGATCGATCATTTTTGCATATGTTTTTCTGAGTTCGGCGTCGGAAATCTTTATCTTGTTGACAACATTTGCTTCATAATAACCCCGGCTAATAATATCTTTCTTATGGGTTTCGTAGGCCGTAAGGACCACCGGGTCTTGATCATAGCCCCTTGATCTCGCTTCCTTTACGAACAGCATCTGGTTAACGAAATCATCTATTTTCTTGACCCGTTGAAGTGAATCTTCAGTCGTAAGGAATTGATAGGTCTCCTTGAAATCCGTAACTGTGTATTTCTCGCCAGCAATAGTTGCCAATGTCTGGTTCTCAAACGTACAACTAAGGATTGCTACGGTCAGTAGCAAGAATAATGATTTATGATTTTTTATCGTTTTCTTCATAGGCTATTTTACACATGCGATTACTAAAGTCAAGCCTTGATTTAGCGGTAATAATCGGTATAATTGCCAAATGCGGAAGATCGTTTTTTATATATGCATCGTCTTATTTGCGGGTTTTATCGTTCTCTCGAAAACATTCTCGCCCTTGTGGTTATTGCTGCTTATCATCTGCTTATTGTGGTCGTACCGCCAGAGCACGGAGATCCGGCCTTTTTATATACTCACGGTCTTTTTTTTCATCCTCTATTTCATCTTTCATTACTTCGCCATCCTTGTCCCTTTTATTATCGGAGCTGGTCTCGCCTATATCCTTGCTCCGCTTATCGAGGTCATCGAAAAAAGAAAAATACCACGAGCCCTTGCAATATTGATGTTCTTGTTGCCGATCATCGCTGTTTTTCCTCTTCTTTTCTTTCTCATGGTATCAGGTATTATCAGTGAATTGCAGATACTCATTGAAAAAATACCCTATGCCATTCAACAGATTCAAATATCATCAAGCGCTATAATAGAAAGGCTCCTTGAGTTAGGTATCGAGATTGATCCCAATATTATCGCTAATACAATAACATCACATGTCAGCAACATCATAGTCGGTATCTTCACTACGATCGGGCAGATCGGTAAAGGGATCGGCAGTATCATTGCAGTCATATATAATCTTGTGTTTATACCTCTTTCCGCCTATCTATTCCTTGCCGACCGGGAGAAGATCGTCTCCTGGTTTCAGAACCTTTTCAGTACTAAAGATCAAAAAAATATGAATAAGTTCTTCAGCCGGTTGAACTTTTCCCTGGCGCGTTTTTTCCGCGGTTCCTTATTATTGATGTTCATCGTGGGTTTTATCGTCGGTTTTTCATTATGGCTGCTCGGCATTAAATATTACCTGCTTCTGGGTTTGATCGCCGGTATCTGCAACCTCATCCCTAATATCGGGTATATCCTCAGTTTCATACCGGCTATCCTGATCGGCCTTTTAAGCCCCTCGCCGGTCGTGAATTTGGTAAAAATCGTCTCGGTTTATGGCGGCGAGCAACTCCTTGAAAATTTCCTTCTCGGGCCGGTCATCATCGGAAAATCCTCTAATCTCCATCCGGTCGTGGTGATGATCGCGCTCATCCTGGGCGGTACGATGTTCGGTTTCTGGGGTGTCCTTCTAGCCGTACCGATGACCATAGTAATTCGAGAATTTTTGAATAGTCTACTTGAATTAAATTTCTAAATACCGGTTCGTTGTTACTGATCGAACAGCACTCTACCTTGACTGCACCAGATTTATGGATATAATTGAAGCCATGCCTGTTAAAACAAACAAATATAAAGTAGCCGTGAATGAAGCCTGGTGTAAAGGCTGCGAGATATGTGTCGCTTTCTGTCCAAAACAGGTTCTGACCATGGAAAAAGGTAAAGTTAAGGTCAGTTATCCCGAAGCCTGTACAGGATGTCAGATGTGCGAAATATACTGCCCGGATTTTGCCATCAAGGTCATCAAAAATGAAAACAAAGAATAAAAGATTCGAGAATGCAAGATTGATCACGGGCAATGAAGCATGTGCCGAAGCCGCAATAGTCGCGGGTATGAGGTTCTTTGGTGGTTACCCGATAACGCCTTCATCCGAAATAGCTGAAGTTCTGGCCCGTCGTCTTCCTCAGGTCGGCGGCGTCTTCGTACAGATGGAAGATGAACTCGCTTCCATGGCCGCGATCATCGGCGCGTCATTGGCCGGGGTCAAATCAATGACTGCGACAAGCGGTCCTGGTTTTTCATTGATGCAGGAAAATATCGGTTATGCATCAATGGCTGAAGTACCTTGTGTTGTCGTTGATGTTCAACGCGGCGGCCCGAGTACAGGTCTACCCACGCTTCCTGCTCAAGCCGATGTAATGCAAGCACGCTGGGGTACGCATGGTGATCATCCGATCATCACGGTCGCACCTTCAACTGTTGGCGAAACTTATGAATGGACTATCAAAGCCTTTAATCTCAGTGAGCAATATCGTGTGCCGGTTATTATTTTGCTCGATGAGATCATCGGTCATATAAATGAAAAAATGATCGTCCCGGATCCGAAGGATATCACGATCCTGGACCGTCAGAGGTCGACTGAAGCGCCTGATACCTACCTGCCTTATCAGCAGACAGACTCGGACATCCCCTTATTTGCAGATTTCGGTACAGGCTATCGTTATAATGTAACCGGGCTCAGTCATGATGAAACAGGCTTTCCAACGAACGATCCGCAAAAGATCAAGGCACTCTACTGTCGTTTGAACCGAAAGATAGACCGCTACCGTAAACAGATCATAGAATACAAAACCGAATATCTCGAGGATGCAGAGATCTGTCTTGTCGCCTTTGGTTCAAGTGCACGATCGGCTTACCGGGCAGTACGGTTGGCAAGACAGCAAGGCATTAAAGCAGGTATGCTCCAGTTATTCGTGCTCTGGCCTTTCCCTTATGATACACTGGCAGAAATCGCTAAGCGGATCAAAACATTTATTGTCCCGGAAATGAACCTTGGTCAAATCGCACATGAAGTGTCGTGCGCGACGAGGAAAGATGTCATAAAAGTCAACCGGGTCGATGGTGGCTTGATCACACCCGCAGAGATCCTCGAAAGGATAAAGAATGTTTCCGTATGAGAAATACCTTAGGCTAGAAAAATTCCCCCACATATGGTGTACCGGATGTGGCTGCGGGATCATTCTTAAATCGCTTTTGAGAACGATTGAACACAGTCACCTTGAAAAAGATGATATCGCCTTGGTTTCAGGTATAGGTTGCTCGTCAAGGACTCCTGGCTATGTTGATTTCAACACACTCCATACAACACACGGACGGGCTATTGCTTTTGCCACCGGATTGAAACTCGCCAAGCCAGGTTTAAAGGTGATCGTCGTAAGTGGCGACGGTGATGCCACAGCAATAGGCGGTAATCACTTTATCCACGCAGCCCGACGTAACCTTGATATCACGGTCATTGTCTACAATAATCATATCTATGGAATGACCGGTGGGCAAGCATCACCTACTACACCGATCGGGAAAAAAGGTAGCACCGCTCCTTACGGCACTATTGAACCTTCCTTTGATATTTCCGGTCTGGCGATCGCAGCAGGCGCATCTTTTGTTGCACGGGCGACATGCTATCATGCTGTTAGACTCGACAAATATCTTGAGCAAGGCCTTATGAAGAAAGGATTTTCGCTCATTGAAGTTTTATCACCGTGCCCCACCTATTATTCACGTCCTAACCGTCTGGGCACTTCTGTCGATATGTTACGCTGGTATAAAGACAACAGCATTATGATTGAAAAAGCAAAAACGATGACTGAAGAAGAGAAAAAAGGGAAAATTATCATCGGTGTCCTTGAAGACCGGGAACGTCCTGAGTTTTGTGATGAGTATCGTAAGTTATGTGAAAAAGCTAAGAATCACAGGAGGTAAGAGTGAGTTTTAGGTTTGAATTTAGATTGAGTGGTTCTGGAGGACAGGGTTTGATCCTTGCTGGAAAAATCCTTGCCGAAGCAGCAGCAATATATGACGGAAAGAATGCAACGCAGAGCCAGTCATATGGACCAGAAGCACGCGGCGGTTCCAGTCGTTCAGAAGTCATTGTATCGGATGAAGAAATAGATTATCCAAAAGCCGTGAATATCGATCTGCTGCTTTGTTTTACCCAGGAGGCATGCGATAAATACTGCGGCGATATCAGTAAAAACGGTATCCTCCTCGTTGACTCCGGTTATGTAACTAATCTCCCTGAGGGCGACTTTAGGGTTTTCTCCTTGCCGATAACTGAGATTGCAGAAAAAGAAACCGGGAAAACGCTTGTTGCAAACCTTGTTGCACTGGGTATGATCACTGCGCTGACCAATGTGGTCAGTAAGGAAGCGGTTGAATCGGCCATCCTTTCGCGTGTTCCAAAAGGCACTGAAGAATTGAACATCAAAGCATTCAATATCGGGTTTGATAAAGCAACAAAGTCAAAATAATATACAAACAACCCGGCAAGTATATCCGTGTATCCTGATTGGCTCGATCATATCGACGAAAAACGTCGTAGAAATCTCCTGCAGATTCTTGAGGAATTATCAAAACTTCAAGACCAAGCCAATCTTGATTTCATCATTATAGGAGCACTTTCGCTTCTTTTCAATAATTATCTCAAATACAAAGTTTACTGGGATATCGACATATTATTCAAGGATAATGATCGGCTCACGAATTTCATTGAAAAACGGAAATCGAAAAGTTTAAAAATAGTTGACCTGGATGATACCCTGATGATCAATAAAAATATCTCAAGCTACCATACTGTTTGGGCATTTGATCATATATGGTTCAATGTCGATTATATACTGCGTCCTGGATTTTTCGAATATTACACAAACGCTATTGCTCAACAGCAGCCGTATAGGGCAAAAATACAACTCGGCGATGATTGCTTTAACATTGAATTGTATATCGCGCATCCCTGGGATATTATTGTTGAAAAAATATTTTCCCCTCGGACTGCCCGGGATCTTGAATTAAAAGTAGATACAAGTGTAGATCTGCGTCATATCGTCGCGGTATATATTCAGGAAAAAAATAATCCTGTTTTCTGGGAATACGTCTTTAAAAAAGCAGCTCTTCTTCAGGGTGAAGCTGCCTTTAAAACAAAGTTCTTAAAAATACTCGACGAACTGACCGAATTTGGCTATGGTGATACAGAGATCTCGGCCAAATCCCGAAAGATCCTGGGAAGCCGATGAAAGACTTCATAAAGAAACTCTCAGAGCGAACCGGTGAATTCGGTAATCACTACCGAAAGTATCGTCAGGCAGTGGAAAAACATCTTGCCAAACTTGTCGCAAGGCTGGAAGCACATAAGCGTCGCGATGCCGTACATATCCTTCACCCTGGATATGACTTTGGTAATGAACTGCGTATCGTAGCAAGTACGGCTCAAGACACCGCGGAAAAACTGAATCTCATAGGAACATATTTTGCATTACACTTTTTACTCCATAATCGCTATGCAGTCGACCAGCTGAGAATGGATGTGTTGGGCTTGCATACCGACCGCCTTTCTATCTACAAAAAATTCATGCTCGCCATCGGTGATAACTTCCGTATGCTCACCGCGAATTACATCAAAGAACTGCTGAATATCTTCATAGATAAAACCGACAGTCCTGAATTTGTGATCCTCGGCGTAGGCACCAAATCCGATCAAGATGATATCGATGTCGGGATCATTGACGATGGACAGGGTGACCGGATGAAATTCAACCGTGCAATCGCCCGTATCAGCCAGGAAATGCTAAAATTTGCCATAACGTTTCACTTTCATCTCTCGGAACATATCGGCGATAATTACTACTCAGCATCGATAAGCGAGTTCAAAAAGGTGCTCAAGAATGAAATAAAGGATTTTGTCATCATCAACGAGATGCTGAGTGCAGCCGTGATCAATGGAAGTGATCAGCTTTTCAAGAAGTACCGAAAGGAGATCATCGACCGTTACTTCTACCATAAAGACGGGGACAACCGCTATCATGAAGGCTATCTGAGAGGGATAATCGGCGAAGTTTACTCATTAATCGCTCGACCGATCAGTACGACGTGCATTGATTTCAAAGAAGACGGACTGCGCGCGATAAAAAGCATTGTCTGTGCACAGAAGACAGTATTCAATATCGATCAAGTTAATGCCTGGGCGATTATTGAAAAACTAAATATCGTTGATTCCAAAAATCACGACAACTACAATGCTCTGGAAAGATCACTCACCTTTTTTGAGATATTCAGATATCTTTACCAGTTATTCGTCACCCAGGATGAAGCGATCGTGATCGATGCTAATGCTCTCGAGAACATCCGGCGCGTTGCAAGAATCCTCGGTTACAAGGACTTGGGCAGATGCCATGCTGAAGAACATATCCTCGTCCACTATTATGAGCACGTTCAGAATATAAGGAGAATAATCCCCATACTCATTGACGATATCAAAGAACACCTGAGACTAACATCCAGGTTCACGCCGATGATGCGCTCCGATTATCCTGGAAATATCGCCGAAGATTTCATCGAAGAATTCCGTTTTTTCAGAGGCACATCATTCTGGCATGATATTCTCGACAGCTTCAAGACCGAAGATTTTGTTATAAGATTCGTAAAAGCACTCGATGGCTTACCGCCGCGCAAGCGTAAGAATATAATCAAACAGTATTTTGAGCTGTTCCAGCACGACCTTTATTCACTCATCTACTTAATAACGATCCTTGGTAAACACAAAAGCAGCTTTTGGGTTTTCGAAGAACTTAACGCGCATCTGTTGAAAAATGTCGAAGCTATGCCGGGTGTCGTCAGAAACCTCGCTTATGTCTTCAATAATTTTCCGGCACTCGTCAACCGTTATTTAGCATTGAACAGCGAGTCGGCGCTTAATACTTATCTGAGGATATTTGAGAAAAAAATATTTGAGAAAGATATCGCGGATATCGTCAATGACATGGTGATTCTTATAGGTGTTCATTTATCGAGCAGCAAATTTTTCAAACGCTTCATCATGAGGATCCTCGACAAATACCCGGATTCAATAAGACTCCTTGAAGCTCCTCTGCAGCTTCGAGAATTCGCCGATGGTATTTATAGCGACATCAATTCGATGCCGACTTTCCATGCCCGCAAGGAGAAGCTGGGTGATTATTATGATTGTGAAATGATGCGTGTCGGTATAAAAACTCTAAGTGGCGCTCCGGTCGAAGAAACCAACGCCGAGTTCACTGAATTTTCAGACCGCTACATGCTGACGCTTTTCGACCTCTGCCGTCATGACGTCGATGCACAGTACAACAAGAGAATTATTACGGATGATCTGTTAGCAGTATTTGCCGCCGGCGGCCACGCACGGGAACAAGCCTTTGATGATGACTATGATATCCTTGTGTTATTGAATTCCAAAGACCCCGAGATCCTCAAATACTGCAATAAGATCATAACCAAAATGAATGGCGAGATCATTAAACGCGGAACGATCCCGCACCATCGTTTTACCGACTATTTCGGCCGATTCGTCATCCTTTTAGATGATGTCGAACAACTGCTTGCTCAAAAACGTGATGATATATTCATCGAAAAATCGCAAATGCTCGGGGCTCGTCTCATTATAGGATCCCATCGTTTTGAACATGAGTTCCAGCGAAGAATAGTGGAACCATATATCTTCGATAGTAAACAAGAATACATTTCACAAATGGCTAACGAGATAATGTCGCGGCACAAATCAACCGATGAAAAAATAATGGAAATAGAACGAGACATTAAAGAAGGAGTTGGAGGTTTAAGAGACATAGAAATGATGATGCTGATACTAAAGGCGAAATACGAGATAACAACACCGGTGAATTCCCAGCTCTTTGATCATATTGCTCGGCAAGAGAAAACTCTGAGCAAGCATATCCAGAGCCTGGCCAAGGCCTTCAGCTTTCTTAAAATTCTAAGGGACACTTACCGTATCACGGCCGGCGCATCAGATATAATTATCACTGAATCATTGGATGGAGCCAGACAAACCATGGGCTATCAGACCAATAATGACTTGTATAAAGCTTTCCAGCATACTAAAAAGGGTGTTAAGAAATCAATCGCTAGTCTTTTGGCAAAAATTTAGTTAACTTATTAGCGCCAGACCCGAACATTAGAACCGTATTCGAAATCTGTTTGTCGTGTTTGTGATCATACATCAAAACAAAGACGATCTATCCCGATTTTTCATTTTGATACCTATTCAGTATTTATATATATTCTGCCCTTTAGCCAATTCAAAGAGATGTACTTTTGCCTGAGCTGAGGAACTGGAATTAGGATATTTGTCCATCACCTGCTGGAATATTTTCACAGCATTCAGGCGATAGTCTGCATTATCCGTTATCTCAAATAATACCCGGTACAAGTAGCCGAGTTCAAGCATGGCAACGACATATTCATCACTCGTTTTGTACTTTGTTACGAACTCCTCCCACATGTGCAGCTCTTCGGTGATCAATTCAACCGAATCACGCCAGGGCAGATTGTTCATACGAAGGATATGTAAAAGACGGTACGCTGCTTTTGGGGCGTAAGCAGTTTCGCTGAAATCCTCAAGTATATCCATGTAAGCCTCACCAGAATAATACCAGATATTGTATCGTTCATTGAATAAAAAACCAGATAAAGTATCCGGACGACCGACAGTTGCTGCTAGCTCCTCCTTGGCCATACCATAATAGTAGAGTGCTTCAGCAAAGTATTCTGACCAGGGAAATTTTTCGATGAATACTTCAAAGAGCAAGATCGCTTTGTCGTATTCTAACTGGTCATAATAGCCGCGCGCAAATATAAAAAGACGGTCTTGTCCGACCTCCTCATCAAGATCGATCAAAACCCCGCTCGATAATTCACCGACAATATCATCGACCCTGATCCTGACCCGGTCATCGACACGACCGATAATATCGACAAGGGTCCCGGTATTTATGACTCTTGTTTTGAGTTGACCCTCGTAAAACCAGACATTGTCAACGATAATGATCCCTTGGTTAGATTGAATGAATAAGAGAATGCACCATAATATCATTGATAAGTATACTGGACTAGTGGTTTTAGTCAATGGCGGGAAGGTACGAATATGCCAGAACATCTTTACCATGGTAAATTAGATAAATTGTCTAAGAAGCTGGATAATGAAATGTCAAAATGATTGACTCTATGGTTTTTTTTGTTATTATAATAAACGTGATCGCAGATACTTGTTCTCTGTGTACCTGCCCGATTTATTGTGATGCGGTTAAAACCGCGCTTGATAAATCAAGCAACTACAAACCAAAGCATTGTAGTTGCCCAATTTATTGGGCATAGCTCTCTGTAGTTGCCCAATTTATTGGGCGTGTCAGTAAGGAGGCCAGATGGACTTTAAAATATTAGTAATTAATCCTGGAGCTGGTTCAACGCGCGTCGCCGTTTTTAAAAATGAAAAACCGCTCTTTGAAGAAAATATCCGACATAAACCTGAAGAATTATTGAAGTTCGCAAATATCATCGACCAGTATGAATTCCGGCGGGATAAGATACTGTTATTTTTAAACTCTAAAAAATTTGAGCTTACTTCACTGACCGCGATAGTAGGAAGGGGCGGTCCTTTTAAACCCCTGACCAGCGGCACCTACCTTGTCAACGATAAACTAATTAAAGATATCCGAACCGGCAATTACCAATCTGAACATCCTTCCCTGCTCGGCGCAGTGCTCGCTAAAGAGATCGCTGATCAGCTCGGCATCAAAGCTTATTTTGTCGATCCGGTCTCAGTCGATGAATTCTGGTATCTTTCAAGATACTCGGGATTAAAGGAGATAAAAAGAAAGGCTTTGAGCCACGCCCTCAATGTCCGCCTTGTCGCTAAAAAAGCCGCTAAAGAAATAAAAAAACCGTATAGTGAATGTAATTTCATAATCGCCCACCTGGGTATGGGGATAACCGTTGCTGCCCACAGCAAAGGCAAGCAGATCGATTCATCGAATGCTAATGAGGACGGACCGTTCTCACCTCAACGTACTGGCGGGTTACCGACCATGGGTTTGGCAAAATTCATTTTCGATGGTGAGTATCAATACCAGGATATAAGAAAGAAGCTCAATCGAGAAAGCGGTTTGCTCTCCTATTTAGGGACTGATAGTGTCGAAGAGGTAGAAAAACGCATTAATGATGGTGATAAAGAAGCAGCCGCAGTATATGATGCGATGGTATACCAGATCGCTAAAGAGGTCGGCGCCTATAGTGTAGTTTTAAAGGGCAAGATCGATGCGATCATCATTACCGGCGGGATCGCCCATTCAAAGAATTTTATCGAAAAACTGAAATCCTGGGTCAGTTTCCTGTCTTCGAAATTCTTTGTTTATCCAGGTGAGGGCGAAATGGAAGGTCTCGCATATGGTGTACTCAGGGTCCTCTGCAGCGAGGAAGAAGTAAAGAATTATTAGTTAGCTGGGGTCAAATCTCGACATTGGACATTGACAAACGCTAAGAATCAGCAATAACGATCCAGGAAAAAAGTCAGAGGGAATGTCCAATGTCGAGATTTGACCCCAGCATTTTGGATATTTTGTTGACACCGCATTAAAATCGGCTATAATCGGATTGTATGAGATCCCTCCTCTCAGGGAATGAAGCGATTGCCCGTGGTGCCTGGGAAGCTGGTTGCCATCTCGCTACTGCCTATCCGGGCACGCCTTCCACTGAGATCGTCGAAAATATCACTAAATATCCCCGGATACAGGCACAATGGGCGATCAATGAAAAAGTAGCGCTCGAAGTAGCAGCTGGTGCCAGTTTTGGTGGCGCACGTGCGCTCGCGGCGATGAAGCATGTGGGTCTGAATGTCGCCGCAGACCCCATGTTCACACTGGGCTATATCGGTGCAACTGGCGGTCTTGTCATTGTCTCAGCTGATGACCCTGGTATGTGGTCATCGCAAAATGAACAGGATAACCGGCATTATGGTCGGCATGCCAAGATCCCGATCCTCGAACCTTCGGATTCTCAGGAAGCAAAGGAATTTACAAAACTCGCTTTTGAGATATCCGAGAAATTCGACACCGTTGTCATATTGCGTGTAACCACGAGGATCTGCCATTCAACCTGTTTGGTCGAACTCAATAAAAGGAAAGAGCGCAAACCACTCGGCTATAAAAAAGATATCAGAAAAAGATTGATGCTGCCGGCACATGCACGGCTGCGCCATGTCGTTGTCGAAGAACGTTTAAAAAAATTAGCTGCTTACAGTGAAAAATTCCCTTATAACCGGATCGAGTGGGGCGATAAAAATATCGGGATCATCACCTCGGGCATTTCTTATCAGTATGCAAAAGAAGTCTTCCCAAAAGCAAGCATATTAAAGCTTTCCTTTTCCTTCCCCTTACCGATAAAACTAATCAAGCGTTTTGCCCGTCAGGTGAAAAAGATCATTATTATCGAAGAAGGTGATGCGATATTGGAAACCGAAATCAAGTCACTCGGCATCAAGGTTATGGGCAAGGATAAAATACCAAGGTGCGGCGAACTCACCCAGCAGATCATCCGTGAGAGTTTCTCAAAAAACCCTAAGAAACGAGAACGTCAATACAAGGTTCCTGCCCGACCGCCGGTATTATGTCCAGGTTGTCCGCACCGTGGAGTTTTTTATATCATCAACAAACTAAAGCTCGTCCCGTTCGGTGATATCGGCTGCTATACACTGGGTGCATTGCCTCCCTTAAGCTCGATGGACACGTGTGTATGCATGGGTGCTTCAGTAACGAATACGCATGGTCTGGAAACAGCTTTGGGCAAGGATTACAGCAGTAAGGTCGTGGGTGTTATCGGAGATTCAACTTTTTTCCATTCGGGCATTACCGGTCTTGCCAATGCCGTTTACAATAAAAGCACTATGAACCTGCTTATCCTCGATAATTTTACCACGGCGATGACCGGTCATCAACCGCATCCAGGTACTGGTAAACTCGCCCGAGGAGAACAGGGTAAACGAATACCGCCTGAGGATATTGTTAAAGGCTGTGGTGTTGATTTTTTAAAGGTAGTAAATCCAGATGATCTAAAAGCAATTGAAGAAGCTATTAAGCAGGCCTTAGCATTCAAGGGTGTTGCGGTTTTGATATTTAGAAAACCCTGTGCCCTGCTCTTAAAACCCAGTCCTGCATATTTTGTCAGTTCGGAGCTGTGTAAGGGTTGCAGGTTATGTATGCATGTCGGCTGCCCGGCGCTAAGTCTACAATTTCCCCCTGACCGGGAAAAGCCGGTCGCAGTGATCGATCCAAATCTATGTTTTGGCTGTGGCTTGTGCGCACAAGTCTGCACGTGCAAGGCTATCCTACCGCCAGATAAAAAAGAGCAATCATGAAAAGACAAACGACTGACATCGTGATCTGCGGGGTCGGCGGACAGGGGATTATCCTGGCATCTAATGTACTTTGCCAGACGGCATTTCTCGAGGGCTATGATGTCAAAAAGAGCGAAGTGCACGGCATGGCACAGCGCGGGGGCAGCGTTATAACCCATGTGAGGATCGGCGCTAAAGTATACTCACCTTTAATAGAACAAGGAAATAGTGATATTCTCTTGGCTTTTGAAAAATTAGAGGCTATGCGCTACATACATTATCTAAAGAAGAACGGCACGGCGATCGTCAATGATCGCAAAATACCACCGATGAGCGTTCTGACTGGCGCTGCTTCATACCCGTTAAATATCGAAACCAATCTCAAACGACACGGCAAAATATATTACGTTGATGCGGAGAAAGTTGCCCTTGAGTTAGGTAATATCCGTACTGTAAACATCATACTCTTAGGAGTACTCTCGCATCACCTGTGGTTTAAAAACAGATCGTGGAAAGCATCAATCACCAAAAATGTAAAAAAGAAATTTGTGGATCTTAATATCGCCGCATTTAATAAAGGTTCATCTGTTTTAGCCGGGACGACGACAAAAGGATCTAAGAAAAAACAAAAACGATAATTGTCAGCATTGTGTCTTGCCTTTATTTTGATATATTTATGATAAAAAAGGAGACGTTATGGGAGTTCTAGATTTCTTGAAAGATGTGGGTGCCAATATTTTGGGTATCGGCAGCGAGTCGAAAGACATAGAGCAGTTGCTCAAACAGGAACTTGGCGATCGTATAGACGATCTAAAGATTGATTTTACAAATGGCGTCGTCACAATTTACGGTTCATGTAACACACAAGCGATAAAAGAAAAAGCGGTACTTTTGGCCGGTAATATTAAAGGCGTGGAAAAAGTCAATGACGAGTATTTGTCGGCGCCCCCAGCTGATGAGATAACCGAGTATTATACGGTGCAGCCCGGTGACACACTCTCCAAGATCGCCAGTCGGCTCTATGGTAATGCCGGAAAATATCCAGCTATTTTTGAGGCAAATCTTGAGGTTATTAAAAACCCGAACCTTATCTATCCCGGGCAAATACTGCGTATCGTCAAACCACTTGCCAGTCAAGCGCCATCTGAAACATACACTGTAAAATCAGGTGATACCCTCTCCAAAATCGCCAAACAGTTTTATGGCGATGCCAGAAAATATTCGATCATATTCGAAGCGAACCGAGATATCCTCAAAGACCCTAACATCATACACCCCGGGCAAAAATTACTCATACCAAAAATCAATGGTTGACCTGAAGCCGTTATGGTTTTCATTTAACTAAAGAGAACCGCGCTTGCCAAATATCATAAAAACAGAGAGCTTTATACTTAAAACCATCCCCTTTAAAGAATCGAGCCTCATCGCTTCAGTGCTCACAAAAAAGTCTGGCAAAGTGAAACTTCTGGTAAAAGGTTGCCGCCGTCCAAAAAGTAAGCTCTGCGGAACCATGGAGCTCTTTAATCAAGCCGAGATCATCTACTATAAAAGAGAATCCAAAGATCTGTACACGCTGAGCGATGCAAGTGTTATCAACCACTATGGCAAAATTCGCACTAATAATAACAAGGTTAACGCGGCCATGGTTCTGTG
The DNA here is from genome assembly GCA_964419565.1 of uncultured bacterium. Taxonomy (GTDB): domain Bacteria; phylum Hydrothermota; class Tepidihabitantia; order SM23-42; family SM23-42; genus JAUVZL01. The sequence goes on along the minus strand of CAYQPW010000011.1, from coordinate 749 downwards.
TGAATTTTTCGATAAAACACTGCCTTTGGAAGAAACTGATGCTAATGCATATACACACCTGAATGATTATTTAGAGGAACTTGCCAGATCAGATGCAAATGCTGTAAAACCACTGGCACTCTGTTATCTTTTAATAGTACTAGCCGGTGCAGGTTTTAAACCGCATTTAGATAACTGCGTGCGCTGTCATAGCCCGGTCGCTTACAACGATAAAAGGGTTGATTTTAGCATAAGCGGCGGCGGGGTAGTCTGCTCAGATGATTTTGATGATACCGTGGTATTTCTAAAGAGCGATACTATTCGGTTGCTAAAGGAAATATATAATAATAGCAGCATTTGTATCGATACCGGACGATTCGAGGAAATAGAAAAATTAATCCCTGAATACCTGCGCTACCATTTCAATCAACTTGCTCTCAATTCGCTAAAGTTTTTAGAATGAGAGAAAATCCTCTGTAAAATCGTCACATTTCAGTATCTTTGGATTTCACAAATTTTTCACAACCCGCATTAAAATATGACGGAGGTAAACTATGAAGAAATTTGCCATAGCCGTGTTTATTTTGAGTGTCTTCCTCTTTGCATCTGACTACGGTAGGATATCTGGTCGGGTTACTGACGAGGAGACAGGCGAAGCCCTGATCGGTGCTGACGTTTATTTGCAGGGTACTGAATTAGGTGCGGCAACCGATGGTAGTGGTGAGTATTCGATCCTTTATGTGCCGGTCGGAACGTATCAGGTAGTTGCT
>CAYQPW010000010.1:92733-98501 GCA_964419565.1 uncultured bacterium | reverse complement strand
GAAATTAGAAACTAAGTCGAATGGGCTAAATCATACAAAAGAATAGTGATTGAGTAATTATGTCATTGAGTAATTAGGTCATTAAGTTATTAAAAGATCAAAAAACAAAAATAACTAAATAGACCACAAAAACCGAACAGACCAAATCAACCAGATGCTTGACTTTTTCATGAAATTTATGATAATTTGATGAGGAGGATGTGTGAGTAGAAGAATTGTGCTTTCGGGAGTAATATTGTGTATTTTGTGGTTTGTACAAGGACATGGACAGGACCTACATATTAAGGATTTCCGGCTTTCGGAGTATAAAGTATTCAAAGTATCTTTATCTGTTGATTTAAGCAAATGGTATTATGCGGATTATTTAAGTTACGACATAGGACTTAACCCACATTATAGATCGATAAGCGATGAATCTGAGTTTGACTGGAGTGGATATATATCGGTAGACAGATGGTCTGATATGACAACTTTTGTATTTAGAACTGGTGTCGACGTGCGTCATTATTTATCCAACTTTTTCATACATGGGCGTGCTGATATGGACTCATGGAACGTTTATGAAGGATTTTGGCAAAAAAACCGGTATGGAGATTTAGAGATCGGTGGTGGGATTGGACACTTAAGAGAAGGGTATTTTGCCAGTGCAGCCCTCTATATCAATGAAATACTTAAAGAAGAAGATATTATCAGGACGGATCTTAATAAGATAACTTTGTTAAAAATAGCTCAATTAGTTGCCAATAGGCAGGGGTATGTAATCAAATATGATCGATATGAAAAATATTTGTTCTCAGAACTCCAGGAGCTTATTGAAGAAGATCCAGCATGCGAACACCCTGTTTCAGCATATGTATTGTTTAAAATCCATGATGTAGTGGATCACCATATTTACTCAGGAATACCAAGTGACGTATTTTGCTGGAACCGCCAGTTCGGCACCAGGCTGAGTTTTGATCTTTTAGGATCCCATATCACCGATCATTCTCGGATGTACGGGAATTATGCAATGCACCGCTTTCCACTTTTTGATTCAGTCTATTATGTGCCTGGTATAAGAGCAGTATTTGACTATGGGAATCCTTTATCACTGGAGAGCCATATTTTGGGGTATATATCTTATCAGATTGATTGGTATGATATGATCACCACCCATGAGATGAAAACGAATATTACTTATTCTCGCGGCGTGATAGATCATTTTGTATTTACCGCAGCGCTCGATAATTTTTATAGTCACTGGTTACCCAGTGGCACGACCGCGACTGGGTTTTTAACTATCAATCCTGAGGTTGGGTTAACATATTATATTGAAGATAAGATTCGATTTAGCATTGATGTCGGGTATATTTTCGATTTAGAAATGTATTTTGTAGATCCATTTGATTATGAAGCTGAACATGGATTTATGATCGAAGTCGATTCACGGTGGTATATATTCTAAGTATGCAAAAAGCAACTTTAGTAATTACGATCCTTCTTGTCATTTCCACTTACAGCATTGATGTTGCTGATCAGCGGGAATGAACGGGGGCAGACCGTTCAACAGCATAGTAACTGAGTAACTTTGTCATTAAGTTATTAAAAGATCAAAAAACAAAAATAACTAAATAGACCACAAAAACCGAACAGACCAAATCAACCAGATGCTTGACTTTTTCATGAAATTTATGATAATTATTCAGTACAATAATATATAGGTAACAGAAAAAAATAAATAATAAAACAAGGGGGGAACATGTCTTACAGAATTTCCAAAAAGAGTGTTTTACTCTATGCACTTTGCACCATGCTCTTTGCGTGTTTGTTACACGCGCAGGAAGCGCGTTTATTTGTCGAATTTGACGTGCATGACTATAGTGAAGGTGTGGCATCTGATTATGCAGTGGCAAAGGAATTCATTGATGCTATGGATTTCAGTGGACTCGGAAAACTTGAACTCCCGGATTCCGGGTGCATTGATCCGAATATCCTGAAGAAATTTCTGCCCCCACCAATAAGGGGAACAAGAGCGTCTATATATACGTTCGATGATGAAGGGCATGAAGCCACTGGCCCCACGACCTACCAGTCGCCAGCAATGGGGCGTTATGCGTACAGCTATGCCTTTGTGCAATATGTCCGGGAAGCAGAAGACCAGAACTACTGGGAGGAGATCAGGATATATATACGGGATATGGGGGTGGCTGGTGAAACCAGCATGCGGAGATTCCATACGGATGAGGACAATAAAAAGTTCGTTGAATTCACTACGATACAAGGGTGTAAGGCAACGGTTTTCAGGGCTACGGAAACAAGGTTTGAGAACTATGGCGCGGTTCAAATTTCGATCCCGATTCCTTTATCAGGGTTGTACTGGCCAGAGATCTTGGAAGCGGCAAAACAAGGCGTGCGCCAGGGCGTGCAAGTCTGGAAGTGCGGCGCAACATTCAAAAACGGCACGATAAACGGCCCGGAGCTGGTGATCCCGCCCGGCTCATTAGAGGGTCCATGTTTTTCAGAAAATATTATCGATGAAATAATGGTATTGGATATTCCAATACAGATCCCGCTTGCATTTGCCAATGCTGTCTGGTCAGGCTGGAACCACTGGTCCTTGACATTCAGTGTTAACTACCCGAATGCCTTTCCGGCGTTCGCTAGCTATCCCGGTGCATCAGCCCCGCCCACACCGGCTAATCCAATGCCGGTGCTCTTGGCATCATTTAACCGTGAGAAATTGACTACCGGGCATTTGAAATCATATATAATGGACCATCTAGAAGAATGGAAGGACGATCCAGAGGCTCAAAAGGCAGTCGCCGATTTTGCCCAGTGGTTTGATGAGTGTTTTACAAACGCGATTAACAAATCTCATATAACCAACCTAATGGGACGGGGGCCAGTGCCGAGTTATAATCCTCCAATTGTGCCGAACGGTCCAGTGGTAAACGGAGAGGTAGTTGCAACGCCGGTGATCTTCACTGGATTTGAATTTTAGCATGGGTTCATAGGTAGGTGAATATAGATAAGATACATGTAGATGCAAGAAAACGTGTAATCAATGGGGGCAGACCCACCTTGATTGCAGATTGTAGATTTTGGATCTTGGATTGGAAAGAATATAAGAAAGTAAGGGAGTAACGGAGAAACTTATACTAAAAACTGGATACTAGGAACTAGGAAGACGGAGATTAGAGAGCGGAGAGAGTAGGGCGTAAAGTGTAGTGAGTATGGAGTAGGGCGTTGACTTTTTTCGCGAATTCAAGATAATTGACTGAGAATTGTATGAGAAATTGCATTCTTCTATTGTTATTCATTTGTTTTATCACTTGTAGTAAAGGAATCTCTGATCTCAATACTATTCATTTTTACAATGGAAGTATAGATATTGTTGTAACGGATTCAGTTAAGCTATATGAAAATCTTGGCATCCTATTAGAATATAGCGGTGTGGAAATAACACTGGAGGGTTATACAAATTCTGTGGGCTCTGATACCAGTAATTTAGCATTGTCTCAGGCTCGTGCAGATATCCTATGGGACTGGTTGGTTGATCGTGGCGTGGATTATACTAGAATGATTCCAATTGGGTATGGCGAGAATAATCCTGTAGGTGATAATTTTACTGCTGAAGGACGTGCTTTAAATGATCGGGTTGAATTCAACATTCAATAGTATATTGAAAGTAGAGAAGAATGAAAATAAATAAACTTTTTCACATCATTGTAATAATCATTGTACCGACATTGATTGTTGCTGGAGCTATGTATTTATATCATTATTCGGAAATGAAAGGTGAACAAAAGCTGCATGATAAACAGATCGCATCAAAAGATACTACCATTGCAAATCTAAAAGTCAAGATCACCAGACTCGAAAATGCGATTGCAGAAAAACCGGATAGGCTTCCAGATGATTTATTAAAGATTTATACAGTCGATGCTATGGCAGATGTTGAGGGTGTTGATTTTTGCCTGGCTGTGCCGGAAAATTACACGGTGATCGAAAAAGTCAATTTGGTCAGCAGTCTGCTTATGAAACATAAGTTTAGCCAAGGGGTCATCTTGTTGGACGGGAATGGGGACGGTGCTTGACAATATGACATGATATTAAACACCGTTCCTCCATGATTGTATTGACCTTTCCAAAATAATTATTATCATTTACCATGAAGAATAGTAATGACACTAAAAAAATGATTGGATACTGTGGTTACAATTGTCATTTATGTGCAGCTCGTTCTGATGATCCACAGGTACGGCAAAAACTTGTTGATGGATGGAGACGGATTTTCGGTCATCAGCATTATACCGCAGAAAATGTCTTGTGTGAGGGTTGCAAGAGTGACGGTAAGGTAGCTGACAAACAATGCAGGGCGCGTCCATGCGCCAAAGAAAAAGGATACGAGTTCTGCGCGCAGTGTGATGAATTTCCCTGTGATAAAGTAAAACACTTGCTGGCAAGCAAGGAAGGATTGCTAATTTTCTGCCGTCCAAAAGATGGGGGTGTCACAGAAGAGGAATATAATCTATGTATGAGGCAGTTTGACAGCATGCGTAATATTGTAGATCAGTTAGTAGAAGCTGGCAAATTGCCCAGCTGGGTAAAAATGGTCTTGACATCTAATAAATAATATCTATAATTTGCTAGGTTTGATGTAAGTCCAGCCGCTCTGTGAGCGGTTGGATAAAGAAGGTATGTTTATCCTGCAGATTTTATCTGTAAGGTGGATGTACCTTTATTTTTTACCCCGTTAGAAGTGAAAGTTCTAATGGAGGTTTGTAGATTTTCTTGAGAGGAGGAAATATGAGGCAGAAGGCATACTTGTGTATCATAATGGCTGTCATGATGACTATAATTGTCAATTGTGCACCTCGAGTCAAGCACTACTATAAATATGAAAGACAAAATTCCGGCATGATCCATCCGATAATCGGTGAGACATTGGATAACGCTGAACGCCTAAGCTACACATTACTCATAGGAATTGATAATTTCAAACAGGCTACCTATTACAAGCTTGAAGACGGCGGCTATTTAATAGATATTGAAACAGATAGCGGTAAATTTGTAGCCATCAATCGTGATGCTGATGGTGCGAGTATTTTGTATGATTATATTGACCGGTTTGACGAGATACAGCACAACAAGGAAGCATTTGAAAAAAAATGGCGCATCGTGGATTATGATGATCTGGGTCAGCCGATCACGATTCGTGAGATAGATGGTCTAGGGAATCCCACTACATGGGCTCTTGGTGCGCCGGGTGCCGCAATTGGTTTTGTCGGGGGCATGGTTCTGGGATATTATATAATTGACCAGCAGGAAGAACCCAGTAATGATCGTATTTTAGCTATGGCATCAGGTATGGCCGGAGGTTGTTTATTTGCGCTCCCTGGTGTATTTTTTGGAAGGAAGATCGACAAAGAAAAAGGATTAGAAGCTATAAAGAAAGCACGTTTGCCACGTTTTGTTGAGCAATAAAAACGAGGGAGTCAGGTCATAATGGAAGAGTAGGGAGTAAGGCGTAGAGAGTAATGAGTAACGAGTAGAGAGAAAAACCAAGAAAACCAGATAACACTATGCCCTTTGCTTTTTGCCCTAAGCTTGACACTTTATATATTTCTTCATATAATATACCAAAAAGAGGGTAGATGAATAAGTTCAATTTCAAAATTCAAGGCATTATTTTAATACTTTTTACCATATTCATATCACTCTCATTCGGAGTCCAGGATTGGATAGAGATTGTTAAAAAAGCAAAACCCGCAGTGGTTGTCATAAGT